>NZ_SGWF01000011.1:0-890278 GCF_013337105.1 Paenibacillus sp. JMULE4 | reverse complement strand
TAAATTCAGATGCCCGTTTATTCTTATGAATGATCTTCCCCCACTTGTCGAAGGAAAAAATACCCGTGGACTGCAAATTGATATCCCAGGAACGCAGGAGAATTTCCGACAGGATTTCTTCTTTTACTCTGTTTCGGTCATAACGCAATCTCTCGGCAACAGACCGTGCTCCGGAGACCGCCAACGTGTACAGCTCGCGGATGTCATTGCCCGGACCTACCCGGCAGATGTCGAACACCCCCATATATTCTCCGTCGACAAATATGGGACAAGCCGAGCAATCCCATACCCGGAAAGCGGTGCAATAGTGTTCATTGGCGGATGTGGCTATAGCCATACGTGTCCTTAGCGCAATGGAAAGTCCAGTAGAACCTACGTTATCCTCCATCCATCTGGCACCGGGTGTAATTCCTCCCCGATCGCACACATGCTGCGCTTTCGCATCGGCCATCATTTCGATCAAATATCCATCTGCATCGGCAAGAAGGAGCAGGTAACCTCCACCCTTTAAATAACTGTACATTTCTTCCATCACCGGGATAGCGGCTGCCAGTAGCTCTTCGTTTTTTTTGCGCTTATCGATAAACTCATCTCTGCCAATATGAGAAGCAACCTGATCCAATTCATAAGAAATACCGATCTGCCTGCACCTATACCATGAATCCAGGACTTCCTTGCGAATATTCGCGTCCGCTTCCCCTTTCAGCACGAATTGCTGCCATGATTGCGTGACATTCAAAGGTATTTCCCCCTTGGCTAAAATAGATATGTCGCATTATTCAAACAATGTATAACCATTCTATTAAACCGGATCGTTTTCCTGCAAGTCCTATTTTCAAAACCTGATGTTTCGAGGTTAGGACAGCCATCCGATCCGAAAATATTGTACGAATCGGTGAATACCCAGAACATCAATCCAATCAATCGCTGTTCATTCAGGAGAACTACGCCGATCATATGACAAGAAGCGGAAGCTCGATTATTCTTTTACCCATAGCCGCTAACTTTTTCGAAGAACTTGGTTACGATACTGATTGAAGACAATATCCTCATTCAGCCTAATCCCAACCGGTTGGCCGTATATTTGGCGGTACTTCGGTACCCGCTACAGGGCAAATTCAGGTCATCAATAATAAGCTTAGCTATGCCCTGCCTTGGGGCGCTCCGACGGATACGGTCAGTATGATCGCCCCGGTCGGCTTCAGCAATCCTTCTCCCGCCGGTGTAAATTTGTCAGGGTTCGCTCTTATCGACAACATCCTTTTCTAAATATTGAGCAAACAAAACAAGCTGTCATTTAGGCATATTAGGCGACAGCTTGTTCTGATGGCGGTTTAACCCCATTGAATCTCTTTTAATTTGTTCTTCAAATAGTCGATCGATGCGGCCGCATACCAATCGGGATCGGCTTTGCGGGTATGGAAGCCGACCTCCATCGTCAAATAGCCTTGATAGTCGATCTCTTTCAAAGCTTTCAACACAGCGTCGAAATTGCAGTTTCCTTGTCCCGGCGGAAGACGGTCGGCATCGGATATATGGATATGGTGAAGCTTATCTTTCATGCGGTACACGTAGTCACTGGATACCTCGCTCCGATAGAGCGCATGGAAGGTATCAAACATCACTTTGACGTTATCTTCACCGGTTTGCTCCGCCAGCAAGAGGGCGTCGTCTGCGGTCTCGACCAAATTGCTGTCTGTAGGCGTCGGCTCCACTACCAGCGTGACGCCAAGCTCCTTTGCATATCGGGCACACTCCACCAGCCCTTGAAGACTGTAATTCCATGCCTCCTGCTGCGGAGTCCCATAGACGGCCCATCCCGCAATCCAAATCACGGTAGGACATTCCCATTCATGCGCAAGGAGAATAATATCCTTGTAATGCTGAACTGTGAACTCCCGTTCTTCTCTAATCGGAGAGCTTGGGTTGTTCCCCGGCCCCCCGCCCGGAGCGGGCAGCATCGACGATACGTTCAGTTGATGCGTTCTGAGCAGCTGTTTGATTTCCTTTCTCCGCCCGTGCGATAAATGATCCGGCCAAGCATGGGGACTGGCGCAGCCGATCTCGATCCCGTCATAGCCCATAGAGGACAATCTTTTAATGACTTCATCCAATGGATATGACGGAAGCCAGCTTGGAAAACAACTATACACCCATGTATTAAACGAGATTCCTTTCATATGTTCATGCTCCCTTCTATGGATACGAAATTGGTGTCAACCTACCAAACGAATACGGCTTTTTCGGTCTTTCTTTCATCGAACAACCGGAACGCTTTCTCTGCTTCTTCCAACTGGAAGGTGTGTGTAACCAGTTTTTCAACCGGGACGTTTTTGCGTACAATGAATTCCGTAATCTCTTCATATTCCTGGATCGGGAAATACCACGAGCCGATTAAGGTTAATTGTTTACGAATGAGCTGCTCGCTTGGTTTGATCGTGGATTCCCTGCACTCCCCGACAAACGCCACTCTGCCGTGGGTTCTCACACTGTCCAACGCCTGATTTTCCGCAATCGGACTGCCCGAGCAATCGATAGCCGCATCCGCGCCTTTGCCATTCGTGATCTCGCGAATTCGGCTGACGACGTCTTCTGTATTGCCGTTGATCGTGTAGTCGGCTCCGAGTTCCGTTCTGGCAAGCTCCAGCCGCTCTTCGATCATATCGACAGCGATGACGGTTGCGCCCAAAGCTTTGGCGACCAAAATGCCGGCTCCGCCCATCGGTCCCAGGCCAAAAATGACCAAGGTATCCTTCCCGGAAATGTTCAGTCTTTTTTGAGCATGGTACAGCGTTCCCACCGCATCTGTGGATACGGCAGCGGCCACATAGCTTAACGAATCCGGAAGCTTCATGCAATTTTTCTCGGGAACCACAAGATAATCGGCATCTCCGCCATGCACGTCAAAGCCGACACATTTCCAGGAGGTGCAGAACATCATATACCCGCTTTTGCAATTTGAGCACTCTCCACACCCGACAGCCAAATATACGGCTACCCGGTCTCCTGCTTTAATCGATTCGACGCCTTCTCCGGTTTGGACCACCAATCCTGCCGGCTCATGACCCGGAATGATAGCTCCCGATTTGGTCGCCTCGCCGCCAACCACCGGGTTTCCATAATAAAGGCTCATATCGCTGCGGCAAATCGCCGATGCCTTCATCTCGATCAAAACCTCGTTGGGACCCGGAGCGGGAACCGGAAACTCTTTGACTAGCACTTGCTTATTCCCTGGAAATACTACGCCCTTCATTGTTTTCATCCATATGCCCTCCATACCCTTTGGATTGTTTATTTTACGGAACCCATCGTTAAGCCTTTAATCATGTGGTTCCTTACGAGAATGGCAAAGAACAGAACCGGAGCCGTCATTAAGGTCGAGGCCGCAGTCAACTCGCCCCATTTTACCCCATACATCGTAATGAATTGGTTGGCGATCACAGGAGCCGTGACGGCATCATTTCTGGAAAGCACCAACGCAAACATAAATTCGTTCCAGCTGAACATGAGACATATAATCGCGGTTGCAGCCAAACCGGGAGCGATCAACGGCAGAATGATTTTATAAAAAGCGGTCATCCGGGAGCAGCCGTCCATCATCGCCGCTTCTTCCAGATCGATCGGAATGTCATCGAAAAATCCCTTCAGCATCCACACCACAAACGAAAGATTGAATGCCGTATAAGGAATAATCAAAGCGGTATACGTATCGATCAAATCAAACCAGCTCATCATCATAAATACGGGTACCAGCGTAGCGGCCGGCGGAAACATCCGGGTGGACAATATCCAAATTGCCAGATCCTTTCCTCTTTTCAAGTTAAATCTCGACAAGGAGTAGGAAGCCAATGCTCCGAATACAATGGACAAAAAGGTGGATACAAGCGAGACAACCACACTGTTCCACAGCAGGCTGCTGAATTGATTTGACGATCCTTTACTTGAAAATAAAGACCCGTAGTTCTCAAAGGTCGGAAGAAAGAACCACACCGGCGGTAAGGCTTGCGCATCCCAGGATGTTTTTAACGACGTTAACACCATCCACGCCACCGGGAAGATCGCGACAAACAGAATAATGTAAGTCAATAGATCCAGGAACCGGTTAACCGCGGTTTTCTTTGTTTTATACGGTAAAATTCCCATCATATCATCCCCAATACTATGTAGATCGGATCGATTGAATTATTTTGGCGTTTCCCTGTAAAGAAACCGGATAAACTGAGAGGTAATCAAAATGACCATAATTAAGAACAGCCAGGAAATCGCCGAAGCATACCCTGTCTCCCAGAACTTGAACGCTACACGATAAACGCGCAGGCTCAATAATTCCGTACTGATCCCGGGTCCTCCATTCGTTAAGGTCCAGACCACATCAAAGGACTTGAAGGCATCGATCATCCGGATTAACAGCACGACCAGAATCACGGGCTTTAACTGCGGAAGGGTGACATGCCAAAACAATTGCCATGGCGAGGCCCCGTCCATCCAGGCGGCTTCCACCGGATCGTCAGGCAAAGATTGCAGTCCCGCGAGCAAAGAAAGCACCATAAAAGGAGTCCACTGCCAGACATCGACCAGAATAACGACAGGCATGGACAGCGTATGGTCTCCAAGCCAATTCGGACCTGTGATGCCGAACCACGAGTTCAAATAATGATTAATAATGCCGAAATCGGTATTAAACAGCCATCGCCACATGAGACCAACCGCTACCGGTGTGGCCATCATCGGCAGAAGCAGCAGCATCCGGATCACGGTGATTCCTTTCATTTGGCGGTTTAATAACAGCGCAATCAGAATGCCGAGCACAAACTCCAAAAAAACGGCGCAGCCCACATAAATCAGCGTGTTGATGAATGAAGCCTGGACATCGGGGTCGGTTAAAGCGCGGGTGAAATTATCCAGCCCGACAAAGCTCCACTTCTCTGGTTCCGTAGCTTTATAATTAGTCATACTGGTCAGCAAAGAAAAGATGAACGGGACAATGGTCATGGAAATCAGAACAACCATGGCCGGAACAAACAAAAGGTATTTCAGCTTACTCTTATCTTGATTTCTCATGAGGGAATTTCAACTCCGTTTAAAGCGGACGCTTGTCGCCGAATGTTCATGCTCATGCGTCCGCTGGGATTCAACCTTAATAACCTGCTTGCTTCATCAGGGTTTCGACTTGTTTGGCGCCATCGTTCAGCGCCGTCTTCGCATCCTTTTTACCGGACAAATAATCGCTGACTGCAATTTGGACAGCTTCGGAAACCTGATCATAATTCGTAATTCTCGGACGGCCCACGCCCACTTTTAGAGATTCGCCGAGAACTTGGTAGTACTCTTTAAGAGATGCCTCGGGCAAAGACTTCGCAGCTTCATATGCGGATTTTCTCGTCACGTGCTGGTTAAATTTCAAGTAGCCTTTTTGAGCCTCCGGGCTTGTCAAATATTCCGCCAGCTCGTAAGCGCCTTGTTTGTTTTTGGAATATTTGCTGATGCCAATCCCCCAAGATCCGAAGTGCGGCCCTCTCACAAGCTTATCGCCGTCTTTTACACCGGGGAATACAAAGTATCCGGCTTCGCCTTTTACTTTGGGATCCAGCTTCATATCGTGATAATTCATCCCCATGGCCACTTGTCCGGAGCCGAAGACGGTCGCCACTTCATCCCAGGTGTATGTCAGTACGCCAGGAGGCGTCACTTTATGTTGGCCGATCCAGCTGCCGTAGGTTTCCAGCGCTTTTACTCCTTTTTCATCATTGAACACCGGCTTCAGATCATCGTCAAAGACTTTCCCGCCAAAATCACTTAAGAACGACTTGAAGTCAACAAAATTGGCTTCATGCTTCTTCCCCATCAAAGTCGTACCGTACAGATCGATTTTGCCGTCGTTGTTGGTATCGCGGGTGAAAAATTTAGCGATATCCAGATACTCATCCATCGTTTGGGGAATGGTTAATTCACGGTTGTACTGCTTTTTAAATTCTTCCTTGTTGTTCGGATGGTTAAAAAGATCCTTTCTGTAGCTCACGGTCAACACATTGGATTGAACCGGAAGGCTCCAGATATCGAATCCCTGTGAAACAATGTTATCCAGATGAATCTCATCCATTTGTGGTGGATTGGCTTGCGGCGCATCTTTTTTGAATACAGAAGTATCCAGAAACGCTTTGGCGATAAAATCATCCAGCTTCAACGAATCCGGCGATTTCGTAGACTTTATATAAGAAGTCATGGGTTCAATGTGCTGGATAATTTTGGGCATCCATGGCGTATCGATCGCAATCAAATCATAGTGGTCGCTCTTTTGGGCCAGTTCCGAAAATACTTTCTCTTGAAGGTTGTTATATGGGAATGTATTCACTTCAATCCGAATGCCCGTTTGCTCTTCGTATTTTTGCGCGGCGTCGATGATAGCCTCCGAGCCTGCCTCGACCGTAGCATATAACACTTTCAACACTTGGGGTTTCCCGCTATCGGCCGCATTTCCGTTTTGCTCATGGGCAGGCGGTGTAGCTTCAGAACACGCTGACAAGACCATCATCATTGAAAGCACCAGTATTGAAGCCGTTTTCATTTTTCTCATTTTGCATTACCCCTTTTTATTTGTATTGTCCACATCAACCCATTGGCCTGTGGCATGACTTTCCAGAATGGCATCGATAATACACCTTCATTCGGTTTCTCTCGATGCCCGATCCACAGCTTCTCGGGTTCCTCCTGATTCCAAAACGCGGAGCTTTTGCTTCCATTGATCTCAAAGCTTAACCTATTTTTGCGTCCGGCGCTGACTTGGGAAACCGTAAAAACACCTCTGGTTCCATCTTCAAAGCGCAGCAGCACGCTCGCATAATCTTCCGTATGGATCAGGGGATGACCGTCAATTGTAATCCGTCTCGTACAAAAGCCAGTCCTGCAAATAGCTTCCATGCACGACTCTACCTTTCCGAAATAATCCTAACATGAAACAGTTAACCGTTTACAATATGAGTATAGAAAATCCGCGCATGCGAAAACAGCGGAATAATTTAGCCGAAGGGGAGAATTTTTTAACCTGCAGGGTTTACTCCGTTTCATCGCCTGTATTGGCGAATCCATTGCCTCTGCGATACTCTGAAGGCGTTAAGCCGAATTCTTTTTTAAACAAGGTTCGGAAATAGCGGTAATCCATATAACCGATTTCTTCAGAGATTTCATTGATTTTTTTGTCCGTTTGGAGCAGCAAAGTCTGCGCATGCCGCAATCTGCTGCGGATCATATATTTGACAAAATTCATACCAGTCTGCTGTTTGAAGATGCGGCTTAATGTGACGGGGTGAACGCCTACGGCGTCGGCCACCATTTCGAGACTGAGATTCGGATCGCGGGAAGTATCGACCAATTGAAGCGCTTGTCTAAACCAGCTCAAGCTCGATTGATTCTCCAGCTGCGTCAAGGCGCGGACACCATCCAAAACAAACTTCCAAATCTTTTGCTTCAATTCGCTCCACGTCTTGTGCTTGGTAACCCACTGAGTCCAATAATGGATTTTTTCTTCTTCCAATACAATTAGTTCGTTTTTACTGGTGAGTCCTTCGTCAAGCAAGGCCATCAGGTTCACACACTCTTTCTTGAGTTGGTGAAACTCAAGCTTCTCCAAGCTGTTCAACCAATGGTCAAGCGCTGCTTCCAGATGCGGAATGTCTCCGATTTTGGCATACGATAAGATGTGCTGCCGCAAGGATACGGCTTTCCTGGCCGCCTCTTTGCCGTTCTTTTCCAAGGCTGCCTCCCCCCGTTCCCGCTGCCCCTCAAAAAAACGCTCACTTTCCCATTGCTCAATTCCGGCTGTGATACTGGACAAAAAATCGTGCTTCTCTCGGAAACTCGTCCTGTTTTGGCCCGAGGGCGTGTGAACCACCACACCGCCATAGTCAAAATTGACGGAGAAAGATAATAAGATGCGGTCGGGATGGCTTTCCCATGTCTTGCATAGCTCTGCAGGATCGCCAAAAAGAATTTCCTTCCACTCCCGCTCATCGAACCATAGGCCGGTATTATAACACTTTAGATCATGAACAAATACATATTGGTTGGATAATTTGACAAGCACCGATTCCATTTCCTTCAGCAGCAAAACGTCCATCTCCAGCTTTACTTTCTCAACGACTTCCCGCAGCTGCTCGCGGTCCGCCGGCTTTAACAAGTAGTCGACAGCACCATACTGCAGCGCTTTACGCGCGTATTCAAAATCGTCATAGCCCGATAAAATAACAACCTGCATGGCCGGGTAAGTTCTTTGGATCGAACGAAGAATCTCCAGACCGTCCATTTCCGGCATCCGTATATCCATAAAGACAAGATCCGGTTTCACCAGCGAAATTTGTTCCAGGGCCATTTTGCCAAACCCGACATCAAAGATCTTGGCAGAAGGAAAAAGCATTGTTAATTTATATATAATGCTTTCGCGCACTTC
Source organism: Paenibacillus sp. JMULE4 (assembly GCF_013337105.1). Taxonomy (NCBI): domain Bacteria; kingdom Bacillati; phylum Bacillota; class Bacilli; order Caryophanales; family Paenibacillaceae; genus Paenibacillus; species Paenibacillus sp. JMULE4. Next base: position 881,835 of record NZ_SGWF01000011.1, on the reverse strand, counting down.
TTTCTCGTCATCGGCAACACATATTTTCATAGTTCATCTTCAGCTCCTTACAAGGATTTTGTTAGAATTTGTCGAATAAGAACAACCACCAGTACCAAGAGGGGAAATGATTCCATGCTGCCATTACTGCAGTCTGTTCAACGGTGGATAGGCTATTTATCGCTTAAATATAAACTGTTCATCCTTCTGGTTGCAATCTCCATTTTTCCCATCTCCCTGGTTAGCTACAGCTCCCAGCATTTTATGTTTCGTTCCAGTACGGAGCATTCGGCATCCATTTCTTCACAGTACGTTCAATTTGTCTCCCATGATATCACAAGTTATTTGCAGGATTTGAGCCAATCCTTCGATTCGCTGCTGACCAATCCCGACTTCCAGAAATTTTTGGAGACACCCGACGATGATTTGGTTCAGCAAGCCAATTATATTATTAATTTTCGTCCGGTTCTAAAAAATTCCCTTCAATTCTGGAACGAGGTGCTCGGTGTTCTTTATCTTGACCAAATGGGAAAATCGTATTTTGAATCGTATCAGAAGCGCCTTAACTATGAATACTCTTTTCAAGAGAATCATATATACAGGTCGTTTTATCAAATAAACAAACAAGAATTAATCGCTCCTCATCCGATGGATTATATCCAAAACCCAAGAGAAAACGTTTTCTCTCTTGTCCGGCCCATCGTTAATTTGCGTACAGGACAGATCAATTCCTGGTTCGTGATCGAGATTCGGGAGGACAAACTGAAAAGTATGCTAAGCGGAAGCAATTATGGGCAGGACGGGTATCTTTTACTATATCAACCTTCCAGCGGTACGGTCGTTTCCAATTTCAGCATGCATTCCACCCTGCTGCAGGATTTTCAGACATCACTGGCTTTAGATCCTGATCAAAACAGGGAATTTATTTTTAACTCCGATAACGTGAAGTATCAAGCTGTCTATGCAGATATCCCTTACGGCCATTGGAAGCTGGTATGGATGGCTCCGCTCAGCAGCATTACGAAAGGCGTTCAGCAATCCACTCAATTGACCATGCTCATTGCCGTGGTCAGCTTGATCATCGCTTTGATTATTGCATTCCCTGTCATGAATAGCGTCCTCCGGCCGCTGTTTAAACTTAAGGGAGGGATTGTAAGTCTGGGCAGAGGGGCGTACGTTCCGATTCAGATCAAATACAGCAACGATGAAATCGGATTTTTGATACAAAGCTATAATCAGATGCTCGGTGAGCTGCAAAGAATGGAGCAGGAAGTGTTTGAATCCAGGGTAAAAGAAAAAGAGAGGGAGCTGCTGCAGCTGCAAGCTCAGATTAATCCTCACTTCCTGTTCAATACACTCGAAACGATTGAGTCTTATGCTGTCAAAAACAATGGAGAAGCGGTTGGCGAAATGGTGCAATCCGTGTCCCGGATGATGAGATATAATGTGAGAAACGATGGAGGATGGGCTCCGGTAAAAGAAGAAATGGCCTATATCCGAAATTTCCTTAATATCCATCACTATCGAAACGGCAAGGATGTGATGGCGAAATTCGACGTAGATTCGGCTGCAGCAGATATTCCAATTATGAAGCTGAGCATACAACCCTTTGTAGAAAATGCGATTAAATATGGATGGAGCCCGAGCATGGGCGCTGAGGAATTCCTGTTGACCGTTACAGTGGAGCTGACAGAGGGGACGCTTCATATCGATGTTCGTGATACAGGAACCGGCATACCGGCACATATTCTGGACAAGATTACTCGATTGATTCATTCGAAGGGAGAAATCGTCGATCCTTATTTTCAGAAGCACACAGGCATTTACAACGTATACCGCCGGTTTCTGCTGGCCTACGGAGACTCGGCAGACTTTAGGATCACTTCCCATCCGCATCAGGGAACCAGGGCGGCAATCCGCGTACCCTATCGGAGGTCACAGCACAGCATGTCTGAATCCTCCAAAAAAAATAAGGTGGAAAAGTCGCCAGCTTCAGGCTATCTAACGGCTTCTCCATGGACGGTTAATCCGCTCTTTCCATGCGTAAATAAATCCCGGTTCACCCTAAGCATGCGGATAGGGCTGCTTATGGAGGAGGAGCCGGACAGCGCCGGCCTTGCCATGCTCCAATCCAAATTTTTCAGCACCAGGATCAGTCCCAGACCAAGTGCGCTGTATTCCGCAATAAGGCACGCCACGGCGACGCCGCGGACCTCCATCCCCATAACCTCGACGAGGAAAAGGCTGAGGCCCATATTCGTTACATTCATAAAGATCTGCACAAACAACGAGCTTTTCACACGCGAGATTCCGATAAGCCAACCCAGCAGCACATAATTCAAAAGAGCTGCAGGAGACCCCCATATGCGGATTTCGTCCTGTGCATCGTTATACCGATCTACTGAATGAATCCTTTCTCCATGGCGATCGCCTTTTCCCTCAGCACATAATATTTCAACTTCGCTGCCTCCAGCGAGGCTTCGCTTTGGCGCACTTTGAGCTCGAACTTCCGGAGATCGTGGCGGGATATGACGCCGACCTCATAACGGAACTTCATCCTGCTCAGGTCCGCCTTCGCTTCCTCGGCATTGCGCTCTTCTGTCAAATAGGACTGATAAGCATTTTTCGCTTCCGTGTAGGTGGCTTGAATTTTTTTGGACAGCTCCAATTGCATCTGCTTGTTTTTCGTTCCCGCAATCGCATAATTCACGGCCAAACCGCCTTCTCCATACACGTTTTGAGTGACGGAATTATCGCTCTGCCACGCTGCTTCATCTATGTTGTTGGCACTCATTTTCATTTGGAACGAATGCCTTAATAACGTCTCCGTATCCACTTCGACAATCGGCGCTGTAGACAGGTCCTCAATCTCTTTCAACTCCAGATTCGGATCATACGCAATTCCGATATCGAAGGAAAGCTGCAGCAAGGCGAGCCGGTAGTTTTGGTTTAATATCGTCAGCTCATCTTTATGCTTTGCCAGCGCTCTTTCCGCTGCCAGCACATCCTCGGAAGAAGCGAGGCCCTCCTCCTTAAACAACGTCGCTTTCCTGAGTTCCTGTTCCAGCAAAGTCTGATATTCCTGCATGAAGGCGATTTGCTTCTTCATCCCGAGCAGCTGCACGTACTGAGCGATCGTCTGAAGACGTATTCCCTCCCGTGCCTCTTCCTGCTGCAGCCGGGTGTTGCGCTGGTCCGTTTGCAGCTGATGGGCTGCCGATTTCATTTGTTCCCTTTGCTGATGAATCATTTGGTTAATCCCCGCGCTCATGGCGCCCATCCCTTGAATCAACTGATTGACGGCTTTATTCGTCACGGTCGTCATCGGACCGATCCACAAGTTCTCCTCCGGCTTCAGCTGCACGCCTTGGGCATTCATAGCCGCGATCATTTCTTCCGGGGTATCGGGAAGATGTGCGCCTGTAACCAGAGAACCGTGCAGCGAATCGCTTTGCTGCTTCAAATCGTTTTCCTTGGCGTTCAACGCCGCATATTTCAACTGCAGCAGCATCAAGTTGTCGGAGTCTTCCAAAGCCCGTTTCAGTACGGCGGGCAAATCGATGGACGATACGAAATCCAAATCGTTCGCAGAAACATAAACCTGCCGATCGAGCTCTTCATTTGCTCCGTCGGCCAATGCCGCTGTTTGCACACCGGACAACATTAACAGAGCTGCGCATAAACCGGCCATCGTCTTTTTCATCTCTCATATCTCCTCTATCTATTTTTAAATCGTCAAGCTTGTTGAATCGGAGGAACGGGGCGCATTCAAGCCTGGCTCTGCCTGCAGCTCCTCCTTCTTCCGGAACACCAGAAACCGGGTCAGCAGCAGTGCAATAAAATATGCGACCATTCCCATCATCGCCATGGCCAAACAATCACGCCATATGACGGAGAATTCGTTGGCCTTTACAAGGACGTTCCGGATGGCATCCAAAAAATACGTCAGCGGCAGCATATGCCCTACCGCCTGCAGCGCTTTGGGCATCGCCTCAAACGGCCAGGTGAAGCCGGAAAGCAGAAACGACGGGACGGCGATCAGCATCGCCGTTTGCGTAGCTCCCAGCTGATTGGCGGAGATTAGACTGATCAGATACCCGATGCCGCTGACGGCGAACGTGAAGCAGAGCACGGTAAGGAAAACCAGGGCAGCGCTGCCTGCGAACGGAGCTTGATAAACATACAATGCAATGCACAACGCAACGGTCGTATTGAACAGATTGATCAGAAAGTAAGGAGCCGTTTTCGCATATGCCAATCGCCATGGCTCCCGCCGCCAATAGGCAAACCGCTGCCAGGTCCCTTGATCCTTTTCCCTCGTTATCGCCAAAGCGATACCCAGGAACAGGACCTGCTGCAGAATCGCTCCGATTAAGCCGTATATCATAAAATCGCTATAATTTACCGTGGGATTATATAAAATGCGGTATCTGTAAGGAATCGGAGACAGCGTATGGAGAACCTGCTCGTCCTGCAATCCCTGCTGCAGCTGCAGCTTTTTGGCGGAAAGACCCATGCTGAACGTCGTGATGACTTCATTGGCTCCTTTTGTCGCCGTGTTCGAATAAATCATATTACTCCCGTCCACCCAAGTCAGCAGAGGAAGCGTTTGGCCCTGCTTTAAACTCGCTTCGAAGCGGTCGGGGATGAATAAACCGACCTGCGCTTCTCCCGAAGCCAGCGCTTGTTTCACCTCCTCTTCCGAATGTACCCTTTGGGTAATGCGAAACGTTTCGCTTTCATCGAAGGCCTGGATGATTTGACGGCTAAGCGGACTTTGATCGTCATCCATCACGACGGTGCTCAATTCCGTTACCTTGTGATGCGTATAAATCGCCCCGAACAGCAAGGTATACATCACCGGTACAATAAACAAGATAGCGAATAAACGCCGGTCCTTCACAATGCTTTTCCATTCATCGGCGATGACGACGCCTACCTTCAAGTCCATGACTGGATCACCCTTCCGTTGCCCCGATCCACTGCAGCGTCATTCCGACTGCAGCGCCCTCCGGCATTTGCCGAAATCCAACTTTAACGGCAAACGATCGAACGTCGGTTTGTCCCGCGGTTTGCGTCGCTTTTTTGACCGCAAAATCAGGTGCCGCGGATATGGATTGAATCGTACCTTCCACCTCTTGTCCTGTGGCGATCAGCTTCATCCGAATGTTGTCCCCGGCTTTGAATCCGGCTACGCTGGTTTCCGTCATATAAAACTTGGCCCACGGCGTATCTGTCGTTTGAATCGTAAAAATCGGGAATCCGGAGCCGACAAGCTCGCCCGGCTGCGCGGTTTGCGATATAATGACCCCGTCGCTGGGCGCGGTCAGTTCCGTATAGCCGACATAAACTTGCGCCTCTGCTTTGGCGGCCTTCGCCTGCTTTTCGCTCGAAGCGGCCGACTGCAGCGCACCCTGCGCTTGCTTAATGGCGGCTTCGGCCGCGGCTACGTCCCCTTGCCGAATAGCGACCTGCTCACGGCCCGCCTCAGCAAGCTGAAGCGCCGCTTTTGCCTGTTCCAGCATCGCTTCGGCGGCGCGGATTTCTTCTTCCCGAGGCCCCTGGTTTACCATTTGGAGCTGCTGCTCAGCCAGTTCTACCTTGGTCTTTGCCTCCTGATAGCTGACCTGGACTTTATCCACCTCCGCTTTGGAAACAAGTCCTTCCTCCAGCATCGCATTCATCCGGTTCAAGTTTTGTTCTGCAATCTCGTACACTTCTTTTGCCGCCTGGTATTGAATCTCCGCCTGCTTCTTTTCCTCCGGGCGGGCACCTTGACGTAATCCGTCCACTTTGGCCTGAGCCGCATCAACCGCCGCTTTCGCTTGCGCGATTTGCTGCTCCACCGTCTCCGACGTCACCGTTACCCCGGCTGCCGCCTGCTGCTTCTTCGCCTGCGCCGCCGCCTTTGCGCCTTGCGCTTCTGCGATCTTGCCCTGAGCCAGCGCAACTGTAGCATCGGCCTGAGCAAGCTTGGCTTCCAGCTCCGAGCTCTGCAGCCTTGCCAGAACCTGGCCTTTTTGGACGGTATCTCCTTCGTGAACAAGGATTTCAGTAATCCTTCCCCCCAACTTGAAGCTCGCGCTGACCGCATTCGTTTCAATGTAAGCCGTAGGAAGGGCCGATGATTCGGCCTGTGCATTACCCGCCGTGGGATGCGTACTGAGCAGATAACCGCCCGTACCGATAGCCAGTGCCATTACAATAAATATCATGGGTCGAATAAAGCGCATGAATATCCCTCCAGCTTAATGTTGTTGCCACTGCCACTGCATTTAAGCAGAAAAACAGATACTTATACAATCATAAGAATTAAAATATTACGAATTGACCGTATTGTTCATTTGGTCATTATGCTCCAAAAAATAATCCTCCTTTACAGAGGATCCTAATTCGGCTTGGCCAACAAGCCTTCGGACAATAATAACTGCATATATTGCTTGATCTGCTCTTTATTCAGCGGCTCATGGGTCTGACTCCATTCCGTTGTAAGGGCGATATAAAATTTCAGGAGCATAAAGGAGATGACCCGGGAATCACAAGGCTTGATTTCCCCTTTTTCAATCGCCGCCTCGATTTCCTGCCGCATATATTCGAGGACCAGATTCTCCAGCCTTTTGATGCCCTCCAGCGCCTGAACGGTTCCGATATCGCGAACTTCCTGGGCCAGCTTGACGAACAGCTCGTGATCGGCCCTGAACTCCAGCAGCGCATCCAGTACCCGGATCAGGTTCTGATCGAATGTGTCCTCCCGCTTGATCGCCCTCTCGCAAACTTCCTTCATTTCCTGAAGGGCCTTGCGCAGGATTTCGTCAAACAGTTCTTCTTTCGTTCTGAAAAAGGTATAGGTTGTTCCTTTCCCGACATTCGCAATTTTCGCCACCAGCTCCATCGTCGTCGCTTTATAACCGAACTGGGCGAACGATTGCGTAGCGGCAGCCAGTATCATTTTACGACGATCGATCGTTGACATCAGAATAACTTCCTTCCCTTTTCCCGTTTGAAATTGACCGTTATTCATTTTTGGTCATTTGGTCATTATTTACTTTACCATGATCTTCCCTTGATTGCAATAAGTCTGCAGGAGGAACGATGCTACAAATGATTTTTTAACACATGTGAAACCTTTTCCTCTTTTTGTAAGTCTAATGCATAGAAACTATTCTTCGAAAGGAGCTCGTTTGTCCTGTGAAAAAATATGCGGCCATCGTTCTCTTATCTATGCTGAGTCTAAGTATTTGCGGCGCCGCCGCCGCTGAATCCGGGAAACTCTCCAATACCAACGAAAGGAATATGGATCTTCCTGCAGCCGGAGATTTCGAAGCATTCAAACCGGAGAAGGATCTGCTGGTTACGGAATACAAGTTTGAGTGGTCCAAAGAGCAGCTGTACAACTTGCATCGCACGCTTCCCCACGCTTATATACCGTCATTCGTGCTTCAAGACAGCGAATTTGACGGCCTTCAGCCCGTAGGGGTGATGACCAGCTTGCCCGGTGTTAAGGTAGAGAAATTGGACAGTAATGAGGACGTGGTGGACGATCAGCTTCGTCTGTACGTCACCGATCCATCAAGCCTGATTCCGGGAAAACAATATGAAATGACTACCATATGGCGCAATCGGGGAACAGACAATCCGAGTATAAGCATGAGTTCTTTCTTAAGTCACCCGCAGCCGTCGAACGGCATGATAAATAACTTGTGGGGAACAATGGACAGCTTATTCCGCTTCACATGGGATCAAGTGAAAGAACGACAATGGACGCATCCCGTTCAAAAACAACATCAGGCTGCCGATCATACTCCCATGTACTATGCCAAGCTCAACTGGACCAACTACACAGCAAAAGATAGCGGAAGGCTGAATGCCGGCTTTCTGCACATTCATTCGCCTGAGCAACTGGAGCAATATAGAGCCGGGCAGAACAAACGATTACATGAGCTTTCCGATGAAGACGGATTTCAGCGTTTGCCGTAACCTACGCCAAGCCGCAATTTCTCACTTACGAACAGCTGTACGATAACTATGATTATCTCGTGACTCAGGTTTATCAAATCGGCAAAAATGAGGACGGGGAGGACGTCACGATCGTTTCGTTTGATCAGGACCATCGTATGCCCATAGAGCTGCTGCGCGAGAAAAAGATATCCAGTTTTGCCGTAACCGAGTGGGAAGGCATCGCTTATTCGTCGAAGATTAAAGAGCTGGCGGGAACCGCCTACTCCGTGGATACGCCATATCAGAACCATCGGCCCACCGGTATGTTCTGGATAAAAAACAAGTTCGGCAAAAGCGTCGAAATAATCCGTATGTAAAGCCGCAGGGCAAGCCGCGGCGGCTTGTCAACCAAGCTCTTGGCAGCATCAGGCGGCGAGCAATCTCGTTAATTGCTTTTCGCCGCCTCCGTCACCTCAAGAAAATGGTTCAGGATTCTCGCGGTTAATCCCCAGATCACACGATCTTTATAATAGTAAAAAAACTCGGGAACGGTTCCTTTTCCCCATTTGTAATTCCGGCCGTTAGGGATTCGATCGTATGGAAAATCTTCACGCGGAGCCACGCTCAGATCCACGTAATGAAGCTCTGGAGCATGGCTCCGCAGGTATTCCATCGGTACGCAAAACACGCTGCCACTTCATCAGGGTTGGGCCGGATCTGATCGTAGTTGGATATCCGCGCCGCAAACGGATAAACGATATGAAATGACGTAATCAAATAGTCCAATGGCCCAATCACTTCAACTTCATGTTGAGCCAGCCCCAATTCTTCACAAGTTTCACGTACGGCTGCAGCCCTTTCATCCTTGTCGCCCGCATCGATCTTTCCTCCGGGAAAGCAAATTTCCCCCGGCTGCCTCTTGAGATGATGCGCCCTTTCTTCAAACAAGATGTTCAGTTCGCCGTTCTTTTCAACCAGCGGAACCATCACCGCATATTTTAAAAAGTTTTTATGCCCCATCAGTTCTGATTTTCTATTTTGTAAAGCTTGGTAGACTTGTCTCAAGATGTTCCACACTCCCGGTAAAAATCAAGATCTTACCACCTTATTGTTCATATTATATCGTGTTTGCACTACAAATAACGTTATCTTTGTGAACAAATGGTTTACAAAAAAACGCAAGAGCCGTTCGGACAAGACAGGCTCTTGCGATGGATCACTTTGTATTGCGGGCCCCAATGCTATTTACAGCTGAAGCTGTCCCTCATCCCCGAATTGAATGCGGACAGGACCCTCCACGAGTTCGATTTTCGGATCGTCCTGAATTTCACGCCATAGGGCTTCGGAAACCCACATCTCGTCAAGATGCAGCGTATTATGAATGATCGCAAGCTTCAAGCTGGAAGGCTCGGCCAGTCTTAAAATGGACAAAGCATTCTTCATCAGTTCTTCATCGGTTTCAAAGGTCATAGGAACCGCCGCGCGCACAACCAGTCCCGAAGTCATGCAGTTCAAATAAGTAGCTTGTCTGTCAATCTTCGAAACCAAGCGCTTCGTCGTATAATCCGCCAGACCGATTCCCGTTGCGTTTCCGTGCGAAGGCTCGGAGAGGTCCAGCACACCCAAATACTGAATGAAAGGCTCCTCTGGCTCGGGGATCCCTTGAATTCGCAACCGGCCGATAATATTCGTATCCATCCCGGTGCCGCTGTAGTTTTTACCCATTTCTTTCACGATGCAAAGATCCATATGCTTCACCGGAAGCTTCGGCATATAGGATTTGGAGAGAATCAGCAGCTCCTTTTCTCTCTCCCAAAGCTCCGCCTTCGGAATCCCTTCGATCAGCGCCGTTTCCTCGTATTCATTCTCCACAATGGCAATGCCTCCGACGACCGGAACCCGCTCCAGGATCACGCCGGCAATAGCCGGAATAGCTCAGCGATACGACCGACGCCCAGGCTGTGCACCATCGAAGCTCCCTTGGCCCTGCCCATCCCACAGCCATCATCTTCATCATCCCGCTCTCATACGTCCCGCTAAAGGAAGTATGCGCTTTAATGCGGTTTACCACAATCACTCCGTCTGACGACAGTGCTTCCTCGGCACAATATACAGGCAGTCCCTGAATTCCCTTGGTTGTATGTCCAAGCAGCCGGACTTCACCGGAGCAGGACACAGGAGCTCCTATGCTTTCCGGTGTAATTCCCAAGCTCTCCAGGATTTCTTTCTGTCCTTCAGGCTCTCCGCGGCCATGGCTTCCCATGCAGGCAAAAAGAAACGGCTGCAGTTCCCTGCTTTTGAGCTGAGCAACGATGGAGGTCAGGATCGGCACAATGTTGGTAATTCCCCGGCTGCCTACCGTTATTCCAATGGTTGAACCGGGAGCCGGAGACTGTTGGCCTGGCGGAAACAGCCGGTCTACGGCTTGCTCCACCGCCGCCTCCAAATCGCCAAGCTGCGATCGGGCAAACTTCTGCTTAATCCGATAAACTGAAGGATAATCACTCATAATATGGCAGGGCCCCCTATATAGTCAACTATACAACCATTATATTCCATAGGGGGAAGAAGTAAAATACCCGGATTGCTTCTGTTTTTGATGCCGACCGACCGTACGGACTAATCTGCCTTCTCGCTGGTTCATGCCATAGGACTCAACAGGTTCATCTTGGATTTTTCAAGCGAAAATACAACGACACCGTCACGGCCCAATTCGCAGGTGACCAAGCCTTCTTCTCTTAAATAGATCAAGTGGGCAAGGGTTTCCTGAAGCGCAAAGAGCAGCTGCAAAGGATCCGCATTGCCGGAAAGATGGGCAAACAGCTTGCCGCTTACCTCTTGAGCCGTGCAGGGCCGTTCCAGCATCGGCAATATTTCCCGTAGCCGGTCTTCGTGATGGCGGATCAATTCCTTGGCTCTTTGGTTCCCGTTATTAAAAATATACCGGTGTCCAGGGAGCACCGTATCCATCGGATAAGATTGAATCTTATGCAAGGAGTGGATAAACGCCTTCAATGGATTCGCGTTAAATCCGGGGAAATAGCCCACATTAGGCGTGATTTTAGGCAAAAGCAAATCCCCCGCCAATACCGTTTTGCTCCGGGCGGAATAAAAAATCATATGGCCGTCCGCATGTCCCGGCGTGTGTATCGCTGTATATTCCTCATTGCACCACTGAAACGTGGCCCCTTCTTCAAAGGTCGTAAACTCAGGAAAAGGACTTACATATTTAGTGAATTGTTCTAAATAATCATAAATCTTTTTCCGCTCTTCCGTTCGCATGCCGTGTCTCAGGGCATAGTCAGTAAAGCGTTCCGATTCCTGCTTTTGAATCCATAAATGCTGGACCATCCTTTGGCCTTCCGCCGAGATTTTGACGGGCGCTCCCGTATATTCCTGCAGCCAACCCGCCAATCCCATATGATCCGGATGAAAATGCGTCAGTACAATCTCAACGATATCCCGCGGGGCAATATGGAGTTGACGAAGCGCGGTTTTCCAAGCCGATTTGGCTTCTTCCGTATGAAAGCCCGTATCGATCAGATGCCAGCCCAGCGGGGACTCCGCGAGGTAACAATTCACTGTTTTAAGGGGAACAGGAATCGGTATTTCAACCAGATAAAAACCATTGTATAGGTTCATTTCATCACCATGCTCCTTATTTTTAAAAAACCACATGTCGCCGGGAAGCAGAAATTCCGCCCCCTGATCATTGATTTTATTCGATATTTTTTAATTGTGGGAATTTTTCTATTATAATAAAAATTTCTATAAAATAACAGCCAAAAGAGCCGGCATGAAATGACCGGCTCCTGCACTTGATATATCTCTATTCGATTCGTTCGCCTTTATCGTTGTAGCTGTAGAAGCCCCGACCCGTCTTCCGGCCCAAGGTTCCCGCTTCAACCATCTTGACAAGCAGCGGGCTGGGACGGTATTTCGAGTCGTTAAATCCCTCATAAAGCCCTTGCATTGTTGCCAGAAGCGTATCCAGGCCTACAAAATCAGCTAACGTAATCGGGCCCATCGGATAGTTGGCCCCCAGTTTCATGGCGGTATCAATGTCGTCGGGCTTGACGCCCTCCATCACCAAAAAGATCGCCTCATTCATCATCGGCACCAGTACCCGGTTGACAATAAATCCGGGGTAATCCTTGCATTCTACCGGGGTCTTCCCGATACTTTTGGCAAACGCCATCACCGTCTTCAGCACTTGGCCTGAAGTCAGCAGTCCTGGAGTGACTTCCAGCAGCCCCATGACCGGCGCCGGATAAAAAAAGTGGGCCCCGATCACCTGCTCGGGTCTGCGAGTAGCCGCCCCCAATGCAGAAACCGAGAGGCCTGAGGTGTTCGAGGCCAGGATCGCTTCCTGGCGCGTGACTTCTTCCAGCTGCTTGAAAATCTTTTTCTTTAGCTCCAAATGCTCGGGAACGGCTTCAATCACAAGATCGGCATCAGCCAGAGCCCTCATGTCCGTTTCGGTTTTCAGCCTGTTTAGCGCAGCCTCTGCCTTTTCCGGCGTCATCTTTCCTTTTTCCGCCTTGCGATCCAGCATGCGCTTGATATTAGCCAAGCCTTTGTGCAGCTGTTCGCCGGAAATGTCCACCCAGACGACGTCATAGCCCGCCTCTGCAACCACCTGCGCTATGCCCGAGCCCATCAGTCCTGCACCAACCACGCCTACATTGCCTATCTTCACTGCATCTCTCTCCTCTTTCCATGTTTCATCTGAACGCAGCACCTTAAATGCCGATCGACATAAATTTCGTTTCGAGGAAGCTTTCGATGCCTTCTTTACCGCCCTCGCGTCCGAGCCCGCTTTCCTTAAACCCGCCGAACGGCGCCTGCGCCGTGGAAGGGGCCCCGTCGTTAATGCCGACAATGCCGAATTCCAGCTTCTCCCCGACTCTAATGGCACGTGAAAGGGATTCGGTAAATACATAAGCGGCTAATCCGTAAACGGAATCGTTCGCCATGCGAATGCCCTCTTCTTCCGTTTTGAAGGTGACGACCGGCGCCACAGGCCCAAACGTTTCCTCCTGCATGATGCGCATGTCCGCCGTTACTCCGGATAAGACGGTAGGCTGATAGAAATAGCCCGCATCCTCCTCATCCGACTGATGAAAACCTTCTCCGCCGCAGACAAGATGAGCTCCTTTGGCCAAGGCATCCTGCACATGCAAGCTTACCTTTTCATACCCCGCTTTATCGATCAGCGGTCCGATCACCGTTCCTTCCTCTAAGCCGTTGCCCACCTTCAAAGCGCTTGCTTCCTTTTTGAACAATGCGATAAAACGGTCGGCAGCCCCCTCTTGGACGAGGATCCGGTTAGCGCAAATGCAGGTCTGCCCTGCATTGCGGAATTTGGATGCGATCACGCCCTTCACGGCGCTTTCCACATCGGCATCGTCAAATACAAGGAACGGCGCATGTCCGCCAAGCTCCAAAGAAATATTTTTCATCGTATCCGCAGCCTGCTTCATAAGCAGCTTGCCGACTTCCGTCGAACCCGTAAACGTGATTTTTCTTACGCGCGAATCCTCCATAAAGGCTTTGCCGATCAGAACCGCATCCCCTGTAACCAGATTGGCCACACCTTTGGGAAGCCCGGCCTGTTCAAGCAGCTGATATAATTTAATGGACGTTAAAGGCGTTTGTTCGGCAGGCTTTAAAATAACGGTACAGCCTGCGGCCAGCGCAGGGGCTATTTTTCTGGTCACCATCGCGGCCGGGAAGTTCCAGGGAGTAATCGCCGCTACGACGCCCACCGGCTGCCGCAAAACGACGACCCGCTTGTTTCTGGCAGAAGCCGGAATCGTACTGCCGTAGACCCTTTTCGCTTCTTCGGCATACCACTCGATAAACTTGGCTCCGTAACCGATCTCTCCTTTGGCTTCGGCAAGCGGCTTGCCTTGCTCCATGGTCAACGTAGCCGCCAGATCATCCAAATTTTGCAAGATCAAGCGGTGCCATGTCATCAAATATTCCGCCCGTTCCTCCGCGGTATGTGCGGACCAATCGGCAAATGCCAGGTGCGCCGCGTCAATGGCGCGAACGGCTTCGGCATAGCCCCCGTTCGGCACGCTTCCCGCGAGCTCTCCCGTCGCGGGATTCAGAACCGGGAAGTATTCCCCGCTATCCGGTTCCACCCAAGCCCCATCAATAAACATCAATGAATTTTCCATGAATTCCTCACCTTTCATCCCGTTCTGGCCGAACCTGTTCAATAAATTTGACGGTACAAAGCGGTGACATCCTCCAGCCTGGTCAAGCGGGGATTAACCTTGATGTTCCCGCTCTTCATCGCGTCTTGAGCCATCTCGGGAATGGCTTTTTCATACGCTTCCTTATCGATTCCCAGCTCTGAGATCGATGAGGGGATGCCGATGTCTTTTGCCAGCTGACGAACGATCTCGATAGATTTGTAAGATTTTTCCAGTACATTTCCCGATACGGAGGAATCCATGGCTTCCGCAATCCGGGCAAATTTTTCAGGGCAGGCAAGGACATTGAATTCCATAATGACGGGAAGCAAAATCCCGTTGGCTACTCCGTGAGCGATCCCGAAAAAGGCGCTCAACGGATGACTGATGGCATGCGCGTTGCCCAGCCGGGTATTATTAAACGCAAGCCCCGCATGCAGGCTGGCCAGCAGCATGTTCTCTCTGGCCCGCAGATTCTCCCCATGATATACCGCTTGGCGCAGGTTCGCGCTAATCAGCTGCATCGCATCCAAAGCGAGAACCTCCGAATAATGGAAGGATGCCAAAGACGTATACGACTCGATCGCATGAACCAGCGCATCAATGCCTGTCGCTGCCGTAATTTTTGCAGGAACCGTGACCGTCAGCTGCGGATCGACCACCGCCCATTTTGCTGCTACAAGCACGCCGCCGACCGTCAGCTTATAGTTTCGCTCCGTATCCGTAATCACGGTGAAGGAGGTCACCTCGCTTCCCGTGCCGGAAGTCGTTGGAAGGGCCAACAGCGGAGTAATCGGTTTAGAAAAAGTATCGATCCCTTCATACTGGACGATGGATCCGCCATTGGCATGAAGGACGCCGACCGCCTTGGCCACATCGATCGGGCTGCCTCCGCCTACGCCGATCAGCATATCCGCATTCAACCGGCGGCATATCTCTACGGCTTTATCCACCGTCCGTACAGACGGATTAGGCTCTACTTCATCAAACACCTCATAGGTCACCTGAGACAATTGATGGGTTACCGCACGAATCACCCCGGAATTGACGATGCCTTTATCCGTAATAACCAGGACATTCCTGGCCTTGTTTTTGGCTACAAGCTCGGAAACCTTCTCGACGGCTCCGATTCCCCAAACAATTTCGGTTACATTCTTAATGACAGATAGCATTGCAAGCCAACTCCCTCCGCTTATTTGCGTACCGTCAAAGCAGATGTTTGAAAAAATTCATCGGCAATACCCATCGGCTCATCCTTGAAAATCCGTGAATCCATCGTCTTCAGTGTGCCGGAAATGATCGGTTTAAAGTCCATCAGGCCTAAAATATCCCGGTCCATATCTACCCCCGGCGCAATTTCCGTCAGGACCAGACCTTCCTTTTTCAGCTCAAAGACGGCTCTTTCGGTCACAAAGATGACAGGCTGGCCCCGATCCCGGGCATAACGACCACTGAATGTAATCTGGTTTACCCGCTGAAGAAACTTTTTGGCCTTCCCCTCCTTCACAATGCTCAGCTTGCCCTGTTCAATCGCCACTTCAAGCCCTCCGGCCGTGAAGGTTGCGCAATACACCACTTTTTTGGCCGGTTGAGTAATATCGATGAACCCTCCGCAGCCTACGGTTTTGGTACCGAACCTGCTCACATTGACATTGCCTTCGCGATCGGCTTCGGCAAGCCCCATAAAGGTCACATCGACTCCGCTGCCGTTATAGAAATCAAACTGGTAGCCATGCTCAATGATCGCCTCTGCATTTTTGGTAATTCCGAAATCTATACCTCCCTCGGGGATGCCTCCGATGACCCCGGATTCAATCGTCAGGGTAATCGCCTGATGGATTCCTTCTTCATTGGTAATAGGCCCCACCACATCACCCGGAATCCCCGTGCCCAAATTCACAACGGCATTCGGGAACAGCTCCATGACGGCCCGGCGGCCGATAACCTTTCGAACGTTTAACGGCAAGGACCTGCCAGCCGATTCCGGCACCCGCACATCCCCTGAGTACACAGGATCGAAGAAAAACGATGAGGACTGCCGATGCTCTTCCATCGGATTCTCCGCAATGATGATCCCGTCCACATAGATACCCGGAATGACAATTTGCTTCGGGTGCAGATTGCCGCTTTTGGCCAAATATTTTACCTGCACGAACACTTTACCGCCATTAGCCTTGGCTGCTTGAGCTACGGATATCGCCTCCAGCTTGATGGCTTCCTCCTCCATCGTCACATTCCCTTTTTCATCGGCTGTCGTTCCCCGGATGACCGCCACATCAATCGGGTGACTTTTATAATATAGATATTCCTCGTTATGGAGCTGAATGACTTCTACAATATCCTCGCTTTGTTTGGAGCGGTCGTTAATCTTTCCACCCTCCACCCGCGGATCTATAAAAGTGCCCAGCCCCACTTTCGAGAAATTGCCGGGTTTGCCGGATGCCATGGCGCGAAACAGATGTACCAGCTGCCCTTGCGGCAGACAATACGCTTCGACCTCGTTGTTGTGAATCAGCTCCCCCCATTTGGGAGCAAGCCCCCAGTGAGATCCGATGATCCGCTTGACGAGTCCCGGATGAGCCAGACGCTGTATCCCGTTGACCCTGTCGCTTTGACCCGCACCGTGCAGCAAGGTCAAATGTTTCGGATGTCCCGTCTCCAGAAAGCTGCGCTCGATCTCGTTCAGAATGGTCCCGCAGGCCCCCATTAACGTGAATCCGACCGTGGCGAGCGTCGAACCGTCTTTCAAATAAGTCAGTACGTCGTTGGCTTTTACCACTTTATTCATGCGATCACCCCTTCGCTTGCGTTTCTTCTTACCATCACCGTTTGGATGCCTTCCTGTGTGACCGTACCGTCCTGATTAACCAGCTTCACAAAAAAATGAATAATCCCCCGGTCTGGTTTGCTCTTGCTTTCGATTTTCTCCTGCACCGTAACGATCCCGTGAATCGTATCCCCGAAAAAAATAGGCGCTGTAAATTTCCACTGATCAATGTTAAGCAGGGCAATGCCGGTGCCGTCGAATAAGCCCAGGCGAAACATCAGACCATGGGAGATCGACAATCCCAGCAGGCCTTGAGCCAACCGCTTGCCGAACGGGCTCCCTTTGGCAAATTCTTCACTCGTATGCAGCTCGTTCATATCCCCCGACATGGCGGAAAAATAAACGACATCCGTTTCCGTGATGGTGCGTGTGGGCGTACGAAAGGTTTGCCCTATTTGATATTCCTCGAAATAGATGCCAGGCATGATGCGACACTCCTTCCATACCTGTCAATGAAAGCCAAGATAGGCGGCCTTCACTTCGGGATCGACCATCAGCTCATTGCTGGTCCCCGACAGGTTGATCGATCCGTTCTCCAGTACATATCCCCGGTCCGCAATGGATAACGCGATCGGCACATTTTGTTCGACAACAAGCATGGCCATGTCGGAAGAACGGTGGATTTCACCCAGTTTCTCGTACATTTGTTCCACGATGATAGGCGCCAGGCCCGACGATGGCTCATCCAATATAAGCAGCTTTGGCCTTAGCATTAACCCCCGGGCTACGGCGAGCATTTGCTGCTCCCCTCCGGACATCGTTCCCGCCAACTGATCCTTCCTTTCCGCCAGGCGGGGAAAAAGACTGAAAACATAATCCAGGCTTTCCTTACGGCGGGCTTTCGCTTCCTTCACATAGGAACCCAGAATCAGATTATCCAATACCGACATCTCGGCAAACACTCTGCGGCCTTCCGGGACGTGGGCAACCGCCATATTCGCAATATCGTAGGCGTGTTTGCCGATCAGATTGACTCCTTCCAGCTCAACACGTCCCTGAAGCGGAGCCAAGAGACCGCAAATCGTTTTGAGGAGCGTCGTTTTACCCGCACCATTGCTTCCAACAATCGCCACGCACTCCCCTCGCTGTACATTCAAGGATATGCCTTGGAGAGCTTTAATCGCACCGTAGGATACATGCAGATTTTCCACATTAAGCATGCTGTGCAAACCCCTTCCCCAAATAGGCCTCGATGACGGCCGAATTGTTCATGACCTCTTTCGGAACGCCTTCCGCCAGCTTGGCGCCGAAGTTTAAGACGACAACCCGATTCGAGATGGTATTAATGACTTTCATCACATGTTCTATCACCACAAGCGTAACGCCGGCGTCTTTGACCTTCCAGATCAATTCGATCGCTTCCTCCACTTCCATGGCGTTTAATCCGGCCAAAGCTTCATCCAAAAGCAATAATGCAGGTTCGGTAGCTAAGCTTCTGGCAAATTCCAGTCTGCGTTGATCAATGATCGAAAGCGTGCGGGCTACAGCGTGTTTTTTATCGCCCAGTCCTACAAATTCGACCATCTCCAGAGCCTGCTGCTCGGCACGCCGGGGATTCGGCGTGTTCAGGAAAGCGCCCACCATCACATTCTGCAGCACAGTCATATCCCCGAAAGGGCGGGTCACTTGAAACGTACGGCTGAGCCCTTTTTTGCAGATTTCATTGGGAGATAACCCGGTAATGTTCTGGCCGTTCAGCTTCACCTCTCCTGTATCCGGGGAATATACTCCTGTGATGAGGTTAAAGGTTGTGGATTTCCCTGCACCGTTAGGCCCGATCACCCCCAGGATTTCGCCTTTATTGACATGAAAGCTCAAATCATTAACAGCCAGCAGCCCCCGAAACCGTTTCGACAAGTGGTTTACCTCCAGAATCGGTTGACTCATCTTTGACTGCCTCCCTTCGCTGCTTTTCCGCCCGGAAGAATATCAAGAAGCTTCGTGTACAATTTGGCCAGGGGGCTGATTAAACCGTTGGGCAGTACGATAACCACGATAACCAAGATAATACCGTACAAAAGTAATTGAGTCCTTGAACCGAGCTGAAGCCCAGCCAGTCGGTGATCGTAATTGCAATCTCAATGAAAGGCTTCATGACGATAGCGCCGATGACCGGCCCCATGACCGTACCTAAGCCGCCAATAATCGATACCATGGCAAACTCAACGGACAAAGGAATGTCAAACACCGATTTGGGCTCGATGAAATACATATACTGCGCGTACAATGTGCCGACCATGGACATCGTAAACGCACTGATCGCCAATGCGATATGCTTCACACGCGGAATATTCACGCCTACCGCTTTCGCCGCCTGATCGTCCTGCCCCATGGCCACCATATAATAGCCCAGACGGGAGCGTTCGATTTTTTTCACAAGGAAGAGCATCCCCACAAGAAACGCGAGAAAAATATAGAAATAAGGCAATTTGGTGGAAAACTGGAGCATCAGAAAGGATTCCATGTAAGGAACGGACAGACCCTCCGCTCCCCCGGTAAAGCCACGGAATTTGGTTACCAGCAGCAAAGCGACCTGGGAGAACACGATTGTTGCAATCGCAAAGTAATGGCCTCTTAGCTTCATTAGGCTCATTCCCATCACAAAACCGACAATAACCGAAAAGATTCCGCCGACCAGCATCCCGATCCATGGACTCACATTCAGCTTGACTAGCAATAACGTGGACGTATAAGCGCCAATCCCGAAGAAAAGCGCATGTCCGATCGAAACCTGCCTAGCATATCCGCCGAATATATTCCAGGAAACACCCGCTATGGAGAAAATCAAAATCATATTCAGTATATTTTGATAGTATTCGTTCACCGCCAAGGGGACCAAAGCGAACAGAATAAGTGCGATAACGGGTACGTACACCCTGGGCTCCGTAAGAGAAAACCGTTTCAAACCGGCCGTATCGGCCAGGTTGATTGACGCGTTTGATTTCATCGCCACGGCATCATTGAATTGCTCTTTTTGAAGGCTCATCTTATGTCGCTCCCTTTGAAGAGAATAGTCCATTGGGTTTGATCATCAATACAACAAGGAAAAGGATAAAGGCTGCAAGAAGACCGGAGTTTGCGCTAATATACTGAATGCCCATCGATTCGGCGATCCCCAGAATGAGTCCGCCTACAAAGGCTCCTTTTAAATTCCCCAGCGCGCCAAGAATGACAACAATGTAGGCCATGAGCCCAAAATGCGCTCCGGCAAGCGGCTGTACATACTGAAAAGTACCGATGGCCGTGCCGGCCGCACCTGTGAGAGCCGCCGATATGCCTGCTGCGATTAAGAAAATACGGTTCGTATTGATCCCCATCAGCATGGCGGTTTCACGATCCAATCTTGCCGCCTTCATCGCCTTGCCCAAATCGGTTTTGGAGAGGAAGAGGAACAGCAGCGCAGCCATGACGATCGAAAGCACGAAAGCGACCAGCATATTGACGGGAACAACGAACTCGCCGAACCGGATTACACTCTCTCTCCAGCCGAAATTAATGGCGCGGGTCGTTGACCCGAACATCATCAGGGCACCATTCTGTAAAGCCAACTGCAGTCCTACGGTCAAAAAGATTTGCGTTAGCGGGGGCGCCTTCATGATGTGCGTAAACAAATATTTCTGAATGACGACCCCGACGATAAACATGGCCGGAACCGAAATAAATAAGGTGACCAGCGGATCCATTCCGCTAAAGACCCAAACCCAGTAAGACGTGTACATCCCTAGCATAACGAATTCGCCATGAGCGAAGTTTACAATATCTACGACTCCAAACAGCAGCGTTAATCCGATACTGATCAGGGCATAGATTCCGCCGATTAATAGTCCATTGATCAGCACCTGCACGAATAATTCCATGATCTCACCGCCTGTACAGTTTCAGTTTCGTTTCATCTGGCCGGTCATCTTCCTTGCCTGACGGGGAGAGGAAAGTCCCCCTCCCCCGGTTTCCTTACTTAAATTGGGCCTTTGCATCGGATTCAGGATAAATCGTTTTGGGAATTCCTTCCTGCCATTGAATCAACACCGGATACACATTCTTATTCCATCCGGTCTGGTCAAATTCGATATTGCCGCCCGGCATGATGTTCCCTTTGTCATCTTCTTTTAATTGCAGAGAAGCTAAGGCTTCACGGATTTTTTGCGGGTCTGTGGACGCCGCTTTTTCAATCGCATGTGCGATGACCCACGTAGCCGAATAAGCTTCACCGGAATGTTCTGTGATAAACTCGCCGTTCTTTTCGGTGTAGCGCTTGTTGATATCCTCAATACCCGGTTTGTTCAGGTCCAGGTTCCAAGAGGCTACGGAAACAACGCCTTCTGCATCTTTGCCTAATTCCTTGTAGAATTCAGGCATCAGATAGCCGGCCCCTCCGCCAACGGTCGTAATGTTCAGGCCCAATTGTTTAACCGTTTTTTGGATCAGAATCGCATCCTGCAGATAAGAGACCGGGAACAATATTTCCGCTCCAGAAGCTTTGATTTTGTTTACCAGAGGAGCAGCGTCGGCGAAATTGGCATGATACGGCTCGGAAAGCACGACCTCAAGCCCTAATTCCTTGGCGGTTTTGCTTAGTCCCTCTGCAGTCGATGTGCCATAGCTGGTTTCTTCGAATACAATGGCAACTTTGGGTTGCTTGCCAAGCTTTTCTACGAGATACTCCTTCGCAAACTTCACCTGGGTGTTTCCGAACATGGAGCCTTTCGGTGAAATCTGGAACAAGTATTTCATTCCGCGGGATGTTAAATTATCCGATACGGAAGCGGTTACAAAAGGGATTTTTGCTCTCTCCGCCACTTCGGATGTGACCAGGGATAACGAACTGGAGTAATCTCCTGTCAGCGCCGATACCTTTTTGTTTTGAATCAGACGCTCCGTTGCCGATTTTGCCGTTTCCGGTTTGTCACCCGGATCTACGATTTCCAATTTAATTTTGGCGCCGCCAAGCGATTTAATTCCTCCGGCCGCATTAATATCTTCGGCAGCCAGTTCAACCGCCTTCAAGGCTGCGCCGCCTAAACGGGCCAAGCTTCCCGATGTGGGATAAAGCACCCCAATCAACACTTCATCCGCTTTCGCGCCTTCATTCGACGCCCCTCCGGCAGCATTCGGAGCGGAAGAACCCGAGCTCCCGGCACCGCATGCCGCCAAGCTTGCTGCCAACAGACCGGCAAGCGATACTGCCGTTGCTTTCTTAAACCACATTTTCATTCAGAACCCTCCCCAATTTTTGGTCTGCTTGATCTTTATCTTTATTACATTGGGCTGCGAGATGCATAAGACCCAAAGAATAAATTCGTTCATCCATTAATCTAAGATTGGGAGAAACCTGAGGAGCGAATTCCATTTGATCCAATACATTTTTTTCAAATCGATCCCCGGAGCAATCTCGATGAGCTCCATTCCCTGATCCGTCAGCTGAAACACCGCTCTTTCCGTTACAAAGAGAACCGGTTGTCGATGAGCCGTTGCAAACTTCCCGTTGAAGGTAATCTGCCGGACCATGTGAACGAACTTTTTCACTCTTCCTTCGCGCTTGATCCGGACCAGGCCGTTCTCCACTTCTATGACAAGCCCGCCTGTGGTAAAGGTGGAACAAAATACGACCTTTTTAGCGGTTTGGGTGATATCGATAAACCCCCCGCACCCCGGAGAACGATGTCCAAACTTGCTTACATTCACATTCCCCTCACGGTCGATTTCACCCGCCCCCATAAAGGTGATATCTACGCCACACCCGTTGTAATAATCGAACTGGTATGAATTGTCAATGATCGCTTCGGCATTTTTAGCTACGCCGAAATCGCCTCCGCCAATGCTTATCCCGCCAATGCTTCCCACTTCAATGGACAAAGAGAGCTGGCTGTCCAGCTTCTCCTCTCCAATGATGGCGCCAATCGAATCTCCGGGA
This sequence comes from Paenibacillus sp. JMULE4, assembly GCF_013337105.1. Taxonomy (NCBI): domain Bacteria; kingdom Bacillati; phylum Bacillota; class Bacilli; order Caryophanales; family Paenibacillaceae; genus Paenibacillus; species Paenibacillus sp. JMULE4. Next base: position 858,977 of record NZ_SGWF01000011.1, on the reverse strand, counting down.
ATACCCACGCCCAGGTTCACGGTATCCCCGGCGTTCATCTCCAGCACGGCTCTTCGACCGATCAGCTTTTTCATATCGAGGTCCGTTACAGGATGAGAACTGCTGTAAGGCTCTTGTATTGTTCCTAACAAGTACGGATTATAATAGTCGGATGAAGTCATCCGGTGATTCTCCAACGGATTTTGGCAAACGACGACTTCATCAACCAGAATACCAGGGATAACCACTTCCTTCGGTGGCAGCGAGTGGCCTTTAACGAGCCGCTTTACTTGAAAAATGACCCTGCCGCCGGATGCTTTTACGGCTTGAACAGCCGGCATCACTTCCAGTTTGACGCATTCGTCTTCCATTGTGATATTGCCGAACTCATCTGCCGTGGTCCCCCTGCCAATGTACAAGTCAAAGGTCAGGCTTGGATAAAAGAGATACTCTTTTCCATGCAGCGTATAATTCTGAACGACTTCAAAACCGCTATCCCGGGCCTTCCGGTTCATCTTCCCTCCCTCAAACCGGGGATCGACGAAGGTTGCAAGTCCAATCCTGGACAGTACCCCCGGCTTTCCTGAAGCGGCCGCCTTGTACATGGAGAGGATCTGGCCCATAGGAAGGCAGAAGGCCTCCACCTGGTTTTGATGGATGAGATGTTCTAATTTTGGGGATAGCCCCCAATGAGAACCGATAATTCTCTTGAGCAGCGGGACGTGCGCCAAATGCTCCATGCCTCGCTTTGTATCGCTTTGGCCGGCCGAATGAACGAAGGTCAAATCCCTTGGAGAGCCTGTGTCCAGAAAGCGCTCCTCGATTTTTTGATAAATTTCCTCCGCCACTCCGATTAAACTGAAACCGGTGCTAAGGATCGTGCTGTTGTCTTTCAAGCTCGCCGCCACTTCCGCAGCGGTTGAAACTTTCACCTTCCGGGTCAAAGCACCATGCCACCTCCGATATTGATCACTTCACCGGTAATATAGGAAGCCGTGTCCGATGCCAAGAAGGCAATAAGGTTGGCTACATCTTCAGGAGCGCCCGCACGGCCCATTGGAATTTTGGAGATCATCAAGTCCCAAACCTTATCCGGTACGCCCCGGGTCATATCGGTATCGATGAATCCGGGGCAGATGGCATTCACGGTTACGTTATATTTGGCCAGTTCCCGGGATGCCGTCTTCGTCAAACCGATTACCCCTGCTTTGGAGGCAGCATAGTTCGCCTGCCCGATATTGCCCATCCAGCTGGACGAGGAAATATTGATGATGCGACCGCTTTTTTGTTCTCTCATCTGAATGCTCGCAGGCTGCATCGTGTTGTAGGTTCCTGTCAGATTTACGGCAATCACCTCATCCCACTGCTTGCGCTCCATTTTGTGAAGCATGGCATCCCGGTTAATGCCGGCATTATTGACGAGAATATCCAGCTTTCCGCGCTTTTCTGCGGTTTTCTCAATCAAGGCGCGTGCCGCATCCGCATTCGCGACGTCTAGCACGAAATAGTCGGCTTCCAATCCTCTTTGGCGAAGCTCGGACACCGTCGCGGACGCTATTTCTTCGCTAATATCGCAAATGGTTACTGCTGCACCCAGCTCGGCAAGCTTCACCGCGATCGCTCTTCCGATGCCTCTGCCCGAACCGGTTACAATTGCTGATTTTCCTGTTAAATTAATCATGCCTATCTCTCCTCTATCGATTTTTTATTTAGTATTGTAAACGGTTGAGGCCGGCCTTCTTGAAATCAGGCCCTCTCGAATAGCGTAGCTACCGCCTGGCCTCCGCCGATACACATGGTTACCACTCCGTATTTGGAGGCGCGCCGTTCCATTTCGGCCAGTATTTTCACTGTCAGGATACAACCGGTTGCTCCAATCGGATGTCCAAGAGCAATGGCTCCGCCGTTCACATTCACTTTGAGCGGATCGATCTCCAAATCCTTGATCACGGCCACCGCTTGTGATGCAAAGGCCTCATTCAGCTCCAGCAAGTCGATATCCTGCAAGCTTAATCCCGATTTTTGAAGCAGCTTCTTCACAGCGGGAGCCGGTGCAAAGCCCATGATTTCGGGCTCAACGCCAGCCATTGCCTGCTCGCGTATGTAGGCCAGCGGTCGCAGCCCTAACTCTTTTGCCTTATCGGCGCTCATCACGACGACGGCTGCTGCGGCATCATTGATGCCGGACGAATTGCCTGCGGTGACGGTTCCGCCCTCCTGGAAGGCCGGTCTTAACGCAGCCAGCTTTTCCAGCGTCGTCCCTCTTCTCGGATGCTCGTCGGTATCAAAGACAATCGCTTCGCCTTTGCGCTGCGGAATTTGAACCGGTACGATTTCCCCCCTGAATTTCCCCTGGTCGATGGCTGCTGCGGCCTTCATCTGGCTTTCAAACGCAAACTGATCCTGCTCCTCACGGGAAATATTAAAGCGCTTGCTGACAATCTCTGCCGTCATGCCCATGGGGTAATTCCCGAAAGGATCGGTTAAAGCGGTTAATAATCCGTCCTCCAATTGAGAGTGGCCGAAGGTGTAGCCATATCTCGCTTTTCTTACATAATATGGCAATTGGTCCATGTTCTCCGTACCGGCGGCGACAATAATTTCCGCTTCTCCCGCACGGATCGCTTGAGCGGCACTATTGATCGCCTGCAGGCCCGACCCGCATAAGCGGTTTACGGTATAGGCATTGCTATGGGTCGGCAGCCCGGCCCGAAGTGCGGCCATCCTTGCTATAAAAGCGCTTTCAGCAACCTGACCGACACATCCGACGATCACATCTTCAACCCATTCAGGCGACACCTGGGCACGCTTTAATGCTTCCTTGATTACGATAGCTCCCAGGTCCGCGGCGTGAACATCTTTCAGCGAGCCCCCAAAGGTTCCTATCGCCGTACGCGCTGCACCTACGATAACAACATCCTTCATTTTTTTCCCTCCAGAAAGTTTATTATGAAGCGACAGCCAGCTTTAAGCTGAGCTGCCGCAGCTTTCGCGTACAATCAATGACGGAGTTAATATAATTTGCCGGTGATGAATTTCATTCTGATTCTCGATCATCTGCAGCAGGAACTCCATCGCATTTTTCCCCATCTCATAGGTAGGGTGAGCAATGGTGGACAAGGGAACAATAAAGTTTTCAGAGAACGGGTTATTGTCGTTTCCCATCACCGCTATATCATCGGGAACCCGGATACCGGCCTCCCTCAAAGCCTTTACCGCACCGAAGGCCACGAGATCGCTTGCGGCACAGATGGCGTCCGGAAGCTCTTTCACTTCGCCAAGCATTTTCTTTACATTGGCATAACCGGATTCCTGGGTATAATCCCCATGAAAAATAAGGGTATCGTCGATCGGGAGCCCGTTCTGGTTCATTCCGCTGACAAAGCCTTCCCATCGTTCCCTTGCTGTTGAAACCTGTAAATCACCGGATAAATAAGCGATCCTTTTATGCCCCTGCTTAGCTAAATGTTTTACGGAAAGCTCGGTGGCCAGCGGATTGTTGATTCCCACATAATTTTTATCATAAGCAGGCGGCTTCCGGTTAAGCAGCACATATTTTAACCCCGTGCTCTCCACTTTTTGCAAGTCCTCTTGACTCGAGATATTGGCCAGAAGCAAACCGTCCACCCGCTTTTCCACCATCAGGTCCAGATAGGTGAGGAACCTTCCTTGCTCGTTGGAGGTGTTGCAAAGAATCAGACTATAGTTATTTTGGATGGCGGCATCATCCATCCCTTTGATGATTGTCGGATAGTAAGGGTTTAAAATATCCGACATGATCACGCCTACCGTGTTGGTGCTTTTCAATTTCAAGCTTCGCGCCACTGCATTCGGCCTGTAATTTAATTCCTCGATTGCTTTATTGACTCTATCCGTAAGCTCGGGGCTGACATATGCGGATTTATTGATTACTGCCGATACGGTCGCAATGGAAACCCCGGCCATTTTTGAGATATCTTTCATCGTCGCCATCGCCTAACCCTCCGATCAACCAGCTAAACGTTTAGCTAAACGTTTAGCTAACAAATTAAAAAATCAAACAAAATAGCGTCTTTTCACCCTATAACTTTCCATGCCCTATGGCAAATTAAGCGTAATCAATCCCATATTTATCGATCGTATAAAACCTGAATATAAACCTGTAAAAAAACTAATAAAATTGTTAACCAGCCCGGAAACGCTGCCCGAATAAAACCGCTGATAGATTTGAGCTCTTCTCAGCGAAACGTTTAGCTGATTTCTACTGCCATTATAATCAATCCCTTTATAAAATACAACATGTTTTTTCCATATTTTTTTTGCAATTGAACGTTTCAACCGAACGCAAAAAGAAGGATTCCTCCGAACCCCCCGGTTTGACTGGTTTTCGTTTAGCTTCATGCCTGCAGGTTTCCTCCGTCATTCGCTCCACTCCTTGCTGCAAGGATTTTACTATCGCTCCCTCTTTCCATGCAAAGTAAATACCGATGTGCTGTCATCATCTCCGCAGCGCACGCATATATTTATTCGTGTTCAACAGACGGGGTTACCGTAGAATGCAAAAGGAAAGGGATGGGTGATATTTCATGTGGGAAAGCGTGCTGAAGAAGGATCAGCTGGAATTACAAATGAACTCGAATGACAAATCGATCCGGTTTCGAGTATCCGAACAGAAAGAGACGGCAGAACGCATCGAGCTGGAGCTCAACCAATCGGAAATGTTTGAACTTCTTCATGCCTTTTTAACCATTAACCGCTCCTTCAACAAGGAGACGATGTATTATGACGAGGCCGTTCAGGCCTGATTTCCTATGCCGCCGCAAAGGCAGTCCGGGACGGGAGAGCCATTCCGGGCTGCCCGTTTTTTAGATTTACACCGTTCAGGAAGCCGGCCCGCAATGGGGATATCATCATCAGCTTATCCGGCTTTCAAATGCCCGTCGGGCTTCAGGATGCTTTTTCCGGCCGATAAACCCCTCATGCCAGCCGTGGTAATGTGTAATGCGCTCTTCCCCCTGCTTCCAGCAGATCAGCACTTCCTTCCCGTCCACTACCGCTGGAAAGTCAAGCAAACCGGGATTGATCATCTTCAGAAGAACGCCTTGCCGGGTGAAGTTCTCTATGAAAAGATCCACTTCGATCCGCATAAATTCAAGCTGACTTTCATCCTCGAAAAACGGGTCCTTCTCATCCTCCGTATGTATGAAATGTTTGTGCAGCGCCTTTTTCTTCTGCAGCTCCTGAAACTTGTCCTCAAACTGTCTTGTTAATGCCTGCAGCCGCAGCAGATCCTCGACCAATCGCGGCAGCATCGCGTTCGCCTCGCTCAAGGTAAATCGTTTATTGATCATAGCGTCTTCACTCCCCATCCCTTATCGTGTAATCGTATATTGCCGGTCGTTCGTTCCTTCCGTCGAATAGACCCGCTCCTTGACATAAATTTCTTTATCCGTCATCAATAAAACGGTGGAGCTCCTGGTTCCATAATGTTCACTTTGAATAAAAATAGGAGAAAGTAGGCGTTCCCATTCCAGGGAAATTCCTGTATCGGGAAGCAGGTCATCCGAAACGGGATCATCCTGCCGGAGCAAAGCCAAGATCCGTTCTGCCATATCCCCCCGGCCTCCGTTTATGATTTCAGCCAACCCTTCTTTCCCGCGCCGAACCTTGGGCCAATCGGTATTTAACAAGTGATTGCTGAGACCATAAATACCCGGACCCACCTTTTTTACCTTATTCTCGATATTGGAATAGTAATACAGCTCATCCGCATCCCCAGCCAGCAAATTGTAGCCCGGATAACGATCGCGCTTTTTCGCTGCTTCAAGCATGTAAGACTCAGGGGCCTGATGATCCTTCAAAAAATCGGCAACCAGCTCCCCACGCGAGCGTTTCCCCTCCAGCACTTCCTTCGGGTCGCGATAATTCGTTAAAGCCGCAAAACGTCCGGCGGTGGTCACCCCCATCCACGTCCCCATTTTGGACAAATCCCGGCCGGCAAGGATATGAGGATGGTCCTCCCAATAATGAACGGGACTTGTCGGCCGATCGTAAAATTCATCCCGATTGGCGGCAACGATCAGCTTGTAGGTTTCGTGTGCATGATAAGCAAACAAAATTAAACACAATGTCAAATCCCAGCTTTCATCTTTGTTGTTTCTTCTGTATCTTCAGTTTAATAAAGATAGGGTTATTTTACAATGAACCTTCCCTATTCCATCCTCCTGCCCTGCATATGCAAAAAAGAGACCTTTGAAGGTCCCTTTTTCCCGCAGCCGGTAACGCTTAATTCACCAGGCTTTGGTATAAGCCGGCGTACTGCTGAGCCGATTTGCGCCAGCTGAAATCTTTCTTCTTGATATTGCTTATCAAATTCGCCCAAACGTTAGGGTCGCGGTACAGCTTGACTGCACGCTCCACCGTATACAGCATGTCATGCGCATTATAATGGGTGAAGCTGAAGCCTGTACCCTCTCCCGTCTTATCGTTGTAAGGGATAACCGTGTCGCGCAGTCCGCCGGTTTCACGAACGATCGGAACGCTGCGGTAGCGCATGGCGATCAGTTGGCCGATGCCGCAAGGCTCGAACAGCGACGGCATCAGGAAGAGATCCGAACCCGCATAAATTTGCCTCGCAAGTCCTTCATCGAATAAGATTTGCGCGGACAGCTTGTCTTCAAAAGCATTGGCGGCCCAGCGGAACAATTGTTCAAAACGAGGCTCTCCCGTACCTAGAATGACCCACTGGGCATCCAGCGACATCAGCTCGCCGATGACCCGGTCGATCAAGGCAAGCCCCTTTTGATCCACCAGCCTCGTCACAAGCGCAATCAGAGGAATCTCTTTGTTTACAGGAAGTCCGAGCCGTTCCTGCAGCTTTACTTTATTTTGCTGTTTCTTCGCTAACGAATCGCGGTAGTTGATCTCCACATGAGGGTCCGTCATCGGATCGAATTCCTCATAATCGAGCCCGTTCAAAATCCCCGTCAGCCGGTGCGACTGGCTGCGCAGCAGACTGTCCAGATGTTCGCCGTAATACGGCGTTTGGATTTCTTCGGCGTAAGTCGGGCTGACCGTGGTAATGAAGTCGGAGTACAGCAATCCGCCTTTGAGAAAGCTTGCCCCTCCGTGCTGCTCCAGCGCATATCCATGGAAATGCTCGTCCCCCAAAGAAAAGTAATCCTTACATTGTTCTTTGCCGAACACGCCTTGATATTTCAAATTGTGAACCGTTGCAACGGTCTTCAGATGGGCATACGGCGGCTGGTAGCTGAAGTGGGCCCGGTACAGCACGGGGATCATCCCGGCTTGCCAATCGTGGCAGTGGATAATGTCCGGCATAAAATCGATGTGCTGCAAGGCATCCATCACCGCCCGGCAATAAAAGGCAAAACGCTCGGCATCGTCACCGTAGCCATAACAGCCATAACGCTTGAAATAATATTCGTTATCGACAAAGTAAAAAATAATGCCCTCGTGCTCCAGCTTCAAGATACCGCAAAACAACGATCTCCAGCCCATCTGCAGATCAAAGACGGCGACGGACTCCATCTTTTGCACGAAATGCTGCGGAATACCCTCATATTTGGGCAGGATGACACGAACATCAAGACCTTGCTTTGCAAGTGCCTTGGGCAGCGAGCCGATGACATCGGCCAGTCCTCCCGTCTTGATAAAAGGTACGGCTTCAGATGCGGCAAATAACACTTTCATGGCTTCCTCCCACTCCTTTAATTTTAGGCGGTCCGGAAAATAGGGCGAATCGGAGGTGACGCCTTATCCGGCAGCAGCCGCTGTAAAGTACGCTCCTGTCGAGCAACCGGCATCACGCCCATCAACCGGACACGCCGCAATATCCTATATCACCTTGGTTTTGGAAGCAATAAACGGTGCTTGTTTGTCACCCGTTAGCACACGGCCTCTGCTGATAAACACATCTTTGTCGAGAATGGCATTCTCAATGATGACATTCTCTTCAATCTCGCAGTTTTGCAGAATGATGCTGTTCTTGACGTATGCGCCCTTGCGGATTTTGACTCCGCGGAACAAAATGCTGTTCTCCACTTTGCCCTCGATCACGCAGCCGTTGGCAATAAGCGAATTCCGGGCATGAGCGTTCTCTGCGTATCTGGCAGGCGGTTCGTCTTTGACCTTCGTGTAGATCAGATTTTTCTGGAAAAACAGCTCCCGCCAGACCTTCGGATTCAGCAGCATCATGCTGTGTTTATAATAGCTTTGAATGGTGTTTACGATGCCGGTATACCCCTCGTGCAAATAGCCGTAAACCCGCAGCTTGCCGATATTTTTCATAATGCCGTCCCGCACAAGATGGTCATACCCCTGGGCAAGGCAGGATTCGACCATGTCGAGCAGCAGCTCTTTGCTCATCACATACGTTTCCATCGAGATGTTGTCGGTCCGAAGACGTCCCGAATAATCCTCGATCACCGTCACCTGCCCGTCATCCTTGACGGCCAAACGGCGGTGTTTGGCATACTCATCGCTCGCCGTTTTTGTATAGATAACCGTGACGTCAGCGTCCTTCTCCAGGTGAAAATCCAACACGGTATTATAATCGATATTGCATACAATATGGCTGCGGGAAATCACCACATATTCCTCACGGCCACGGTAAAAGTAATCGCGATGACTGTAAAACTGGAACAAATCCCCCCGGGACATTCCAGTGGTCTCATGAAGTATGGCCGGTAAAATAAACAAACCGCCGCGCTTCCGATCCAGGTCCCATTCTTTGCCCGAACCCAGATGGTCCATCAAAGAACGGTATTTGTGCTGTGTGAATACAGCTGCATTCTCAATCCCCGAGTTCACCATGTTCGATAAGGTAAAATCAATCAACCGGTATCTCGAACCGAACGGCACCGAGGCAACGCAGCGGGAATAGGTCAGTTCCTCCAAATCATCCGGTTCGTTGACCAGATTAATCACGCCCATCATTCGCTTCATGCAAAATCACCTCTCACCGAAGAAGTAGTCATCCTGATGCGTTCGTTACTGCCGATCAGAATGATGTCCTGATCGCCTTCCTCCTGAGGTTGCCCGATGATGCAGCCGTCCTCCACCAGCGTTCCTTCACCAATAATGGATTTATAAATCTTTACGTTATTCCCGATCTTGACGTTCGGCATAATGACCGAATCCTTAATCAAACTGCCTTCTCCTATCTCCACTCCATAGAAAAGCACAGAATGATCCACTTCACCGAATACACAGCAGCCTTCGTTCACCAGCGACCGTCTGATCTGCGCCGTCGGCGCTACATACTGCCCGGGCTGAAGCGGATTGACCGAGTAGATGCGCCACTCCCTGTCGTTGAGATTGAATTCGGGTTCATTCTCAAGCAGATCCATATTGGCTTCCCACAAACTTTGAACGGTACCGACATCTTTCCAATACCCCGCAAAAGGGTAAGCCATCATCCTCAAATTGTCGCGCAGCATAGCGGGGATGACATCCTTGCCGAAATCTTTGCTGGATCCGGTATCCGCCTCGTCCTTGATTAAGTATTCCTTTAACACCTGCCAATTGAATATGTAAATGCCCATAGAAGCGAGATTGCTCTTCGGCTCCTCCGGCTTTTCAACGAATTCGATAATGCATTGATCCTCATCCGCGCTCATAATGCCGAAGCGGCTGGCCTCCTCCCATTTAACTTCAATCACGGCAATGGTCACGTCCGCGCCCCTGCGCTTATGGAAATCCAGCATCACATCGTAATCCATCTTGTAGATGTGGTCTCCTGAAATGACCAGGACATACTCGGGATCGTACTGCTCGACAAACGAAATGTTGCGGTAAATCGCGTTCGCGGTACCTTTGTACCAATCTCCTCCGCTTTGCTCCATATAGGGAGGGAGCACGGTAACCCCGCCGTTCTTGCGGTCGAGATCCCACGGCGTTCCGATACCGATATAAGTATTCAGCACAAGCGGCTGGTACTGCGTCAGCACGCCGACGGTATCGATGCCCGAATTCGTGCAGTTGCTCAATGTGAAGTCGATAATCCGGTATTTTCCCCCGAAATGCACCGCCGGCTTGGCCAGCTTGTTCGTCAACAATCCTAGACGCCTTCCTTCGCCGCCTGCCAGCAGCATGGCTACACACTCTTTTTTACGCATCGGCTCTGCTCCTTCCTCGATTGGCTTTCGAACGCTTCCGCTTGATTTTGATCGGTTTGAAAATCACCGTAGCCAGCGGCGGCAAACCTATATGCAGACTGTCCGGGCGGTCATGCCAAGCAATTTCCTCGGTTTTCAGCTTGCCGGAGTTGAGCTTGCCGGAGCCTCCGTATTCGCCCGCATCGCTGTTGAACAATTCCACATATTCACCGGCATAAGGAACGCCGATTCGATAGTGTTCATGGTAAACCGGGGTAAAATTGCTCACGATGACAAGCACATCCTCAGGATCACTGGACTTCCGCATAAACGTGGCGACACTTTGCTTCTGATCGTGCGGATCGATCCAGGCGAATCCTTCAGGCTGATGATCTAGCTCCCATAAGGCCGCTTCCCGCAAATACAGGTGATTGAGGTCACGAACATAGCGGTGCATGCTGAGATGGCTGTCATAGCCGAGCATCTCCCAATCGAGATCTTCTAAATCCTTCCATTCGTCAAATTGACCGAACTCACCTCCCATGAAAAGTAATTTTTTGCCCGGATGAGACATCATATAGCCGTATAACACCCGCAAGTTGGCAAACTTCTGCCAGTAATCGCCCGGCATTTTGTTAAGCAGCGATTTTTTGCCGTGCACCACTTCGTCATGAGACAGCGGCAGCACATAATTTTCGGAGAAAGCGTACATAAAGCTGAATGTCAGCAATGAATGGCTGCCGCCCCGGAAGTACGGATCCATTTCCATGTACTTCAGCATATCGTTCATCCAGCCCATGTTCCATTTATAGTTAAAACCCAGGCCGCCGTCATGAACGGGAGCTGTAACGAGCGGCCAGGCGGTGGAATCCTCAGCCATCATCAGCGCATGCGGATCATAACCAAAGACGGTACGATTCAATTTTTTTATAAATTCGATCGCTTCGGGGTTCTCGTCCCCTCCGTGGGTATTCTTCACCCACATTTCGCGCGGTTTACCGAAATTGAGGTACAGGAGGCTGGCCACGGCATCCACCCGCAAGCCGTCTATATGATAGATATCCATCCAGAACAAGGCGTTCGAGATCAGAAAGCTGACCACTTCCGGCTTGGAGAAATCGAAGGAGAGCGTTCCCCACTCCGGTTTGTCGGCGCGTGCAGGGTCATTGTATTCGAAAAGCGGTTCTCCATCGAAGCGGCGAAGGCCATGGTCATCCTTCACGAAGTGCCCCGGCACCCAATCCATAATTACCCCGAGCCCCGCTTGGTGGCAGCGGTCTATAAAATACATGAAATCCTTCGGCGTTCCGAACCGGCTCGTCACCGAGTAGTAACCTGTCGCCTGGTAGCCCCAGGAACGATCATAGGGATGCTCGGCCAGAGGCAGCAGCTCGATGTGGGTATATCCCATATCTTTTACGTATTCGACCAGATCCTCGGCCAGTTCGCGATAGGTATAGTAGCCTCCGTCCGGCTTTTTCTTCCATGTGCCCAGGTGAACCTCATAGATGTTCATAGGGCCACGAAAGGCCGATGTGGTCTTTCTTTTCTCCCTCCACGCCTGATCCGCCCATTCGTAACCTTCGAGAGATGCGATGCGTGATGCGGTTCCCGGCTTCACTTCAGACCAGAAGGCATAAGGGTCTGCTTTGTGCAGCGTCGCGCCTCCCGAAGTCGCAATTTCGTACTTGTAATAATCCCCCTCTTTGACAGCGGGCACAAACAAGGACCAGACGCCCCAGAGGCTGATTTTTTGCATAACGTGTTTGGAGCCGTCCCAACGATTAAAATCGCCAACCACCCTCACTTCCCGGGCATGCGGCGCCCAAACGGAGAAGCGTACCCCCGAAACGCCTGCCTCTATCGTCAAATGGGCGCCGAGCATGCGGTAGCTCTGGAATAAATTGCCCTCATGAAATAAATACAAATCCTCCGGACCGGGGATCAAGCTCATTACCATTCATTCATCCCCTTTTCGTTTCATTTCTGTGTTCGATAACACCCCTACTGCATCTTTGAAAAATCACTTTCCTGATTTCGATTATCCTGCATAAAGATTGATAAAATGTAAGGAAATGTTTACGTAAGGAGCTGCACCTGCTGATGAATCCGCGGCATGGGCTTGCCGATTCAAACGATAAGTGAGAGGAACTCAGATTGAAGTATATTGCAACAAGCTCAAAGATATGTTTGAAGATGCGCTGAACGAAACCATGATAAAAAAGGAGAGGGATTCATGAGATACAGATATTTTCCCGGAAACGCTTCTTTTTTTACGCTCCGATGGATTCGGCCGTCCGAATCGTGTAGAATGTGAAAATGGATAACGGCTCAGGCCGGTTAAGCATAAGAACATAAACAAAGGATGGTCGCAATTTATGTATGCAGCACAAGATTGGAAAGATTACGAGCTTATCGATACCGGCGGAGGCGAGAAGCTGGAACGGTGGGGCAGCATTATTCTGAGACGTCCCGACCCGCAAATCATATGGCCTTTGGCCAAGGAAACCGGCGTTTGGCGCAATGCCGACGCACACTATCACCGCAGCTCCAGCGGCGGCGGCCGTTGGGAATACAAAAACGACATTCCGGAACGCTGGACCATATCTTATCACGGACTTTCCTTTCACATTAAACCTACAAGCTTCAAGCATACCGGTCTGTTTCCTGAGCAGGCGGTGAACTGGACCTGGATGATGGATAAGATACGCAGCGCCGGAAGACCGATCCGCGTGTTGAATTTATTCGCCTATACCGGAGGGGCATCGGTAGCGTGCGCTTCAGCGGGGGCTGAGGTATGTCATGTGGATGCATCCAAAGGCGTCGTGCAATGGGCCAAAGAAAATTTGCAGCTTTCAGGCCTCGGCCATCGTCCGGTTCGCTTCATCACCGATGACGTGTTCAAATTCGTGCAGCGGGAGCAGCGGCGCGGAAGCAAGTACGATGCCATCATCATGGATCCTCCTTCCTACGGCCGCGGCCCGAACGGCGAGACGTGGAAGCTCGAAACGAACCTGTACCCGTTTGTTGAATCGTGCATGAACATATTGACGGACAAGCCGCTTTTTTTCCTGATCAACTCTTATACGACAGGCCTCTCGGCTACCGTGCTCCATAACATTTTGTCGTTGTCGCTCGGACGTTCTTACGGGGGAACGATATCGTGCGGCGAAATCGGTCTGCCGATTACCGCCACCAAGCTTACGCTCCCCTGCGGAATTCTTGGCCGATGGGAGGCGTAACGAATGTCCGGCGCTTCTCATCCCTTACAGGTGCTGTATGAGGATAATCATGTGATTGTCGTCATCAAGCCGCCAAACGTGCCTACGCAGGAGGATGACTCCGGGGATCCCGATATGCTGACGCTGATCAAAGCCGATCTGAAGCAGCGTTATCAAAAGCCGGGCAATGTTTACCTCGGGCTGGTCCACCGGCTTGACCGCCCGGTCGGAGGCGTCATGGTATTCGCCAAAACCTCCAAGGCGGCATCGCGCCTCTCCGATGCCGTTCGCACCCGCTCGATTCGCAAGGTGTATACGGCGGTGGTTCACGGGCGTCCGCTGCCGCCGCAAGGTACGCTGAGACACCATCTGTTGAAGGACACGAAGACGAATACGGTAACCGTCGTTCCGCAGACCAAACCCGGTGCCAAAGATGCGATTCTTGACTATCGGGTTCTGGATCATCAGGACGGTCTTTCGCTTGTACAGGTTGAGCTGCAAACCGGCCGTCCGCACCAAATTCGCGTACAGTTTGCGGAGATCGGCTGCCCCTTGGCGGGAGATCAGCGGTACGGGGGACGCTTCGCGCGACCGGGACAGCAGATCGCGCTGTGGTCCACGATGCTCAGCTTCGAGCATCCGGTGACCAAAGAATCCCTGAGTTTTTCCTCCCGCCCTCCCGGTACGTATCCCTGGAGCTTATGGGATTATTGAGGCCAAGGTTATACGTTCGTCCTTCTCAACGCCTGCTTCATAGTACAATAGGTCGAACAAAATAGCCGAACGTCTTTTCAAAGCAGTCCAAAATGTGTTAATATAATCTTACATAACACCCTAACTGATAAATCTAAGAAGGACCGAAGATGTTCGCAGCATCCACGGTCCGGGGTACAATAGATTGCCCCAAGGGCGATCGGCACAAGGTCAAACCAAGAATGCTGGACCTCCTGGCTACCAAGGCTCAAGGGAGGTCTACTTCTTTTTCAAGTAGGAAAGCAAGGCGAGGATGAACATGCCGAACATGAACATCATGGTTACCGCATCCTTTACTTCCATGGCATCACCTCCTTCCAAGCCCGCTTTACGCGAGCCGGTAAGCTGCGAGGATCTGCCAACCGCCCTTGAGTGCCTATTCTATTGTCACCACATTATACCATATGGCGCTATAAATGAGAACATATTTTCGTATTTTACGAATGTAAACACTTTATGCATTTGCAACTTTTCCGAGCAAATAGACGAGAAGCTGCTGGTTATGCGACGAAATGCGGCTGAGATAAGCCTGAAGAAAGCGCTCCCGAATCTGTATGCCGCGTTCGCATTCCTCCCGCCCTTTATCCGTCACCAGAACCCATACGATTCGTCGGTCTTTCTCATCTCTTTCCCTGGAAATCAACCCGGATTTTTCCATGCGGTCAAGAAGCGTCGTCACCGCGGCCGGCGTTGTCGCCAAAACGTCGGTAAAATCCGATGGTTTCATTCGCTGCTGTCCGGAGAACATCAAAAGCTCCAGAACCGTAAGCTGCCCTTCCGTCAAGGTGGGGGCCAACTCCGTTTCCATATGCGTTCTCAGATCTTTTGACAATTTCCACCAGAGCTTTGCAAACTCTTGGGTTACCACATTCATCACTCCCGCAGAGCCATTTCTTACCTAAAATTATAACACTTCCGCTTGTGATTTTAAAGGTTAATATCATAAATATTTTAGGACATAAAACGATAAAAACAGGTACCATTTGACCTAGTTCAACATATAATGCACTAGGGACGTTCACCTATCGGCGGAGCTTGTCAAACCGTGTAAAAAAGGAGTGAGCTTCATTGGAAGATTGGAAGAAGAAAATCGGGGAAACCGCCTTGCAGAAGGGCATAATCAACGACCCACAATGGCTCGAAAAGCTGGACGATTCGATACCGGTGTGGGCCGTATTACAAATGATGCTGGAGCTGCTCGAAAAAGTGGAGCCGAACTACACCAGCTATGATTAAGTAAATTTGAGCAAAACGTTGACCGTATCGTTCTTGCCTAATGGAATGATCTGCTTCCCTGTGGACTTGCGCTCCTCAATCGGAGCTTGTTCTGTCGAGAATTCGGCTCTATCGCCGCTGCTTAAAACCGCGGTAATGTCGAACGGTTCTTTGACTACAAAAGCGCCGCGGATTCCTGTGCCGTTCGGCTTCACCCGCTTGCCTTCCTTGAATTCAAATGTAAAGACGCCTTTCCCCCCGCGGCCCTGCACGGGATAGTCGACAACGAGCGAGCGCTTGGCGTATCCCAAATCGGATACAACCAATACTTCTCCTTCGTCTCCATCCAGCCACTCGGCGGAGACCACTTCATCGTCTTCCTTCAATTGAATGCCGCGAACGCCTGCCGCGGCGCGCCCCATCGGGTTAACCTCGTCTTCATTGAAGCGGATCGCCATTCCGAGCCTGGTGACAAGCAGCAGCTCCTTGGAGCCGGTGCTCAGCTTGACATCCAACAGTGCATCCTGCTCCCCAATCTTGCAGGCAACAATTCCGGTGGAACGGTTCGTTGCATACTCTTTGAGCTCCGTCCGCTTGACTTGTCCTCTTCGCGTAATGAACAGGAGCGATTTGCCCGCTTCTTCAAAATCCTTCACGGGAAGCACATGAACAATCCGGTCATCTTTGGGAATCGGGATGATATTGACAATCGCCGTACCGTTCTCTTTCCACTTGAACTCCGGAATTTGATGTACCGGAAGCAGGAAGTATTGGCCCTTTTGCGTAAAAATCAGAAGGTTTTCCAGCGTATTGACATCCAGCAGGCTGCGGAGGTAATCGCCCTCTTTCAGTCCCGTTTTGTCAATTTCCCCGCCCGAACGAATAAAAGAGAGCTTACCGGTGCGCTTGATGTATCCCTCGTTCGAAAGCGTAACGAATACGTCCTCGGCGGTCACCATGACTTCCAGGTTGACCTTCAGTTCTTCTACTTCATCCTGAATTTTGGAACGCCTGTCGATTCCGTATTTATCCCGGATTTGCGAGATCTCCTTTTTAATCACGCCAAGCAGCTTTTTCTCGCTCCCGAGAATGCCCTGCAGATATTCAATCGTTTTTTGCACATCCGCGAGCTCTTTCTCCAGCGAATGAATTTCCAAATTGGTCAAACGGTACAATTGAAGCGTCAGAATAGCGTCGGCCTGGCGTTCTGTGAAGCCGAACTTCTCCACCAGATTGTTTTGCGCGTCTTGACGGTTCTTCGACGCCTTGATCGCAGCGATGACCTCGTCGAGAATATTCAGCGCCTTAACCAATCCTTCGAGCACATGCGCGCGGTCCGACGCTTTCTCCAACTCAAATTGAGACCGGTGTGTCACGACTTCTTTCTGGTGCTCGATGTAAGCCTCCAGCATTTCCTTCAAGCCGAGCTGCTTTGGCGTCTTGTTTACAATCGCGACCATGTTGAAGTTATAAGTGACCTGCAAATCCGTTTTTTTCAGCAAATACGCCAAAATCCCCTGCGCATCCGCATCCTTCTTCAGATCGACAACAATCCTCAGACCCTCACGGCCGCTCTCGTCACGCACCTCGGCAATGCCTTCGATTTTTTTCTCCAGACGGATGTTTTCCATCGCTGTGACAAGCCGGGATTTGACCACTTGATAAGGAATTTCCGTAATGACGATTTGCTGGCGCCCGCCGCGCACTTCTTCGATTGATGTAAGCGCCCTGACATAAATGCGGCCCTTGCCGGTCCGATACGCTTCACGGATGCCCTCCGAGCCCATGATGATGCCTCCGGTAGGAAAATCGGGCCCTTTGACGATACCCATCAGCTCGTCCAGCGTAAGGTCCGGCCGGTCGATCAGCGCAATGCAGGCATCGATCACTTCGCGCAGATTGTGCGTCGGAATCTCGGTTGCAAAACCGGATGAGATCCCGCTTACCCCGTTTACCAGCAGGTTGGGATATCGGGAAGGCAGCACTACCGGTTCCTTTGTCGTATTATCGAAGTTATCCTTGAATTGCACCGTACGCTTCTCAATATCTCGCAGCAGTTCCATCGCAATTTCGGACAAGCGGGCTTCCGTATAACGCATCGCCGCAGCCGGATCGTCATCCAGCGAGCCCCAGTTGCCGTGGCCGTCGACCAGCACATGACCCATTTTCCAGGGCTGCGCCATACGCACCATGCCCTCGTAAATCGACGAATCCCCGTGCGGATGGTAGTTGCCCATGACGTCGCCAACGGTCTTGGCCGACTTGCGGTATGGTTTATCCGGCGTATTGCCTGCATCGTACATCGCATAAAGTATGCGCCGCTGCACCGGCTTCAGCCCGTCGCGCACATCCGGAATCGCCCGGTCTTGAATAATATATTTAGAATACCTGCCGAACCGATCACCTACAACCTCTTCCAAAAAGGCCGGCAAAAAGTTTTCGAGTATGCTCACTTAAGGCCCCCCGTATACGCTTATATTATTTTCTCAGGATGGCCGTCAGCCGCGTTTCATAAACGGGATGGCATCCTTATTCTTCAAATTCCGTAAAATCCACATTCTCGATAATCCAGCGCTTACGCGGATCCACCTTATCCCCCATCAGCGTGGATACACGGCGTTCGGCTTTGGCCGCATCCTCAATCCGAACCTGCAGGAGCGTCCGCGTAGCCGGATCCATTGTTGTCTCCCACAGCTGATCGGGATTCATTTCTCCCAGACCTTTGTAACGCTGTAGCTCAATGTTCTTGCCAAGCTCCTTGGTCAACGCCTGAAGCTGCTCATCGGTCCAGGCGTATTTTATCGTGCTCGACTTGCCCGATTTCTTGGTCACCTTATACAGCGGAGGCTGGGCTATGTAAACTCTGCCGGCGTCGATTAACGGCTTCATGTAGCGATAAAAGAAGGTCAGCAGCAGGACCTGGATATGCGCGCCGTCGGTATCCGCATCGGTCATAATGATGATTTTGGCGTAATTGCTTTCCGATACATCGAATTCTGGTCCGACGCCTGCCCCGATCGCGGCGATAATCGCCTTGTATTCCTCATTTTTCATAATGTCGAGAAGCTTGGCTTTTTCCGGATTCATCGGCTTGCCCTTGAGCGGCAGGATGGCCTGGTGGCGCGAATCGCGTCCCTGTTTGGCTGAACCGCCCGCCGAATCCCCCTCGACGATGAACAGCTCGTTGCGGGTAAAATCCTTCGACTGCGCCGGTGTCAGCTTGCCTCCAAGATTGGAGCTCTCGCTTTTCCCCTTCTTGCCGCTGCGGATTTCTTCACGGGCTTTACGCGCCGCTTCGCGGGCTTTCGCCGATTGAATCGCTTTTTTCATGATCAATTGCGCAACATGCGGATTTTCCTCCAGGAAAACGGCCATTTTCTCGGATACGACCGAATCGACCGCACTGCGCGCCGAAGCGCTCCCGAGCTGGTCTTTCGTTTGGCCTACGAATTCGACCTCGCCCATCTTGATGTTGATGACCGCCATCATGCCTTCGCGCAGATCTTGTCCGTCAAGATTTTTTTCTTTTTCCTTCAGCATCCCGTTTTTGCGGGCATAGTCGTTCATCACCCGTGTGTATGCGGTCTTGAAGCCGGTCTCGTGCGTTCCGCCGCCGCGCGTCGGGATGGAATTGACGAACGAAACCAAGGTCTCGGTATAGCCGTCGTTGTACTGAAGGGCAACCTCGACCTCAATCTCGTCTTTCTCCTGATAAAAATGAATCACGTCGTGCAGCACCGCTTTGTCCTCATTCAAAAATTGGACGAACTGGCTGGCGCCGCCTTCGTATTGAAACGTCTCCTGCTTGCCTGCACGCTCGTCGGTCAATGTGACCTTGAGACCCGAGTTCAGGAACGCGATTTCCTGTAAGCGTTCATATAGCGTATCGTAATTGATCGCAGTGCCGCCCTGAAAAACGCGTTTGTCCGGCTTAAACGTCACCTTCGTCCCGCTTTTGCGGGTCGTGCCGATGACTTCAAGTCCTGTAACCGGCTCTCCGACGTGCTCTTTGCCCTGCTCGTCCACCCAGTATTCGAACCGCTGACGGTGAATTTTGCCTTCACGGTAAATTTCCACTTCGAGCCATTCGGACAGCGCATTGGTGACGGAAGCGCCGACGCCGTGCAAGCCGCCGGATTTTTTGTACCCTCCGCCTCCGAACTTGCCGCCCGCATGAAGAATCGTAAACACCACCTGCGGTGTGGGAATGCCTGTCTTGTGCATACCGGTAGGTATACCGCGGCCGTTATCCTGTACCGTCACCGATTGGTCCTTATGAATGATGACGTCGATCTCCGAGCAATACTTGGCCAGATGCTCGTCCACCGCATTGTCCACAATCTCCCAGATCAAATGATGCAATCCCGATGAACTGGTACTGCCGATATACATCCCCGGCCGTTTGCGGACCGCTACAAGTCCCTCCAGCACCTGAATATCGTCAGCACCGTAATCCGTCGGCGCTGCATTTCCAAACAAATCCAGTTGTTCCGCCATTAAAGCCTCCTACACACCTTTTGTCTCCATTCAGCTAACATGCATTATAACATTTGAAAGGATTAGTTCAATACATCTTTTTTCGTAAACACTACAAAAGACACAAGTACGGATACCAGACCCCATACCGTCAAAACGGCTAAGGAAAACGGCAAATCCATGCCTTTAATGGGCGGAAGCGAGCCCGCCAAATAATCGGTAAGCTCCAGATTGACCATGAAAAAATATTTTGCCGTTTCCCATGAGGACACCATATTGCTCAAAATCGTACCTGAGATCAGCACCGCCAGCATGATCCCCATCCCCGCCGCCGTGCTGCGAAATAATACGGATACCATCAGCGTCATCAAGGCCACAATCAGCGCGGAATACCATACCAGCCCGAACTGCATGAACAGATAAAGCCACTGCTCGACCGGACGGACCAGGGAGAAATCGATCTCCGTTCCCGATAGCTGAAAACCGAAAAAGACGGGCATGTCCCAGCCCCCGTAACCGAAGACAGCGCCGGAAATCAGATAGGCGAGCAAGCCTGTGGCAATGACGATAATGGAAGTAAACAGAATCAGCGCAATCAGCTTGCTCAGCAGGATTTTCCACCGCTGAACGGGCCTGGTCAACAGCAGCTTGATCGTTCCGGACGTGTGCTCTCCGGACACCAGATCCGCCGCAATCACCATCACCATGAGCGGGATGAACAGGCCGACCGCATTTTTCACAAACTCTCTTGTAAAGGTTACCCCGTTCGGGGAGGCCGGATTCACATCTTTATCCAAATAATATTGCGCGAGGCTGACCTCGACCCTGCGCCACTGCTTCCACTCCTCGGGCATCCGGTTGCTGCCGAGGCTGCGGGTATAATCAACGATTTTCTGACGCTGCTCCGCCCGCCAGTCATTGGTCCCGAACTGCTTGAGGTGGTTTTGGGTCACTTTCAACTGGGCATAGGTAAACATAGGAATAATCGCAGCAAGGATGAGCAGCACGACCAGAAGTCTCTTTTTCTTGACAATCTTGATGCACTCGTTTTTGACAAGCGGATACAAACTAACCAATGCGCTCTCCCTCCGTCAGCTTCAAGAATAGATCCTCCAGCGTCGGATTTTTGATCTCAATACCGTACAGCCGCACCCCGGCTTCCACCATGCGCCGCGATACATCCGGTATGGCGTCCAGATTCATTTGTGTAACGATCTGCGGCTGAATGGCTCCAGTCCCGGTTTCGCCTGCAGACGAAGCCTGGTTACCGCCGGGGAAAATCACGACCTCCGGCTCGGCCTTCAAGATGTGCAGCGCCCGGTCTATCGGTTGAACGCTCCAAACGACGGTACTGGCCGACTCATCCACTAACGCGGACACCTCGCCGACCTTGATGACCTCTCCCTGACTGATAATGGCGACACGATCGCACATCTGCTGGATTTCGCTAAGCAAATGGCTCGATATGAAAAGGCTGAGACCCGAATCCGCCAGCTTGCGGATAAATTCGCGCAGCTCCTTGATGCCCTGCGGATCGAGACCGTTGGTAGGCTCGTCGAGAATCAGCAGCTTCGGGTCGTTCAACAGCGCCTGAGCAATGCCAAGCCGCTGCCTCATCCCCAATGAATAGGTCTTCACTTTGTCGTGAATACGCTGGTCCATCCCGACAATGTCAACGACCTCCCGGATACGTTGGTCGGTAATGCCGGGCAGCATCCGGGCAAAATGCTCCAGATTCTCCCAGCCGCTCAAATACCCGTAAAGCTCAGGGTTTTCCACGATACAGCCGACATACTGAAGCGCCTCGTTATGCTCCTTTTGCACGTCATAGCCGCAGATTCGGATCGATCCTTCCGTAGGGCGGATCAAATCGACCAGCATGCGGATTGTCGTCGTCTTCCCTGAACCGTTCGGACCGAGAAACCCGAAGATTTCACCGGCATACACGTCAAACGAAATGCCTTTGATAATCAAACGATTGCCGATTTTCTTCTTCACGTCGTTTACGGACAAAACCAGCTGCGCCTCTCTCCCCTTGGCGTGCGCTTTATCCTGGGCATTCACCGTTATCATATCTGCAGCCCCCTCCTGATCCTAATTCAAAATATCGACGATCCGCCGCGCAATCCGCTCATAGCCTTGCTGATTCGGATGGAAATGATCGGTATATAAGTACTTGTTCACATTCAACTGAAACAAATCGTAGGTCGGTACGACCGTAATGTTCGGATAACGGCTGGCCAAGTCGAAAGCGCCCGTGTTCCAGCTTTGAATAACCGGGGCTCCCGCACGGTTCGAATCCAGATCCAGAAACGGGTGATACAAGCCTACGTACATGATTCTTGCGCCGGGGTTCGCCTTGCTCACCCGGTCGAACACCTGCTCCAGACGCTTCAGCGCCTCCGGAATCCGCTGTGCCGCTGCCGCCGGATTGAACCCTTCCTCCGAATCCGAAGTTCCTTGCGACGTCTGCGGGCTTGTCCCTTGCGAACCCCGGGAGGGATCCGCGGCGCCTTGTGTGTCCTGTCCGCCCTGCGGGTCGAAAATATCCGCCCCGCCCTCAAATAAATCGTTGCCCCCGATCGTCAAAAGCACAAGATCCGCATCTCCGAGCGCTTTCTCCACATCGGCTTTTTTGGCGTCCCAATCCTTCAACAGATCATATGTTCGAAAACCGGGAATAGCAAAATTATTATAAACGAATACCGGTTTGCCCAGCTGCTCCTCCAGCTTGTCCCGGACTTGTCCGACGTACCCCTTGCCGGTCAGATCTCCGGTTCCAGCCGTCAGCGAATCCCCCAGGGCCACGATGCGTATCTGCTCTTTAGCTTCCCAGGCATCCTGCCGGGGCTTAGTCTCTACAGGCGGAGCAACCTCCCCCGGACTCTCCGGTACGGCGGGTTTTGGAAACATAATCTGGTTTACGGCATACGCAAAGCCGCCAACGCACAGGATCGTGGACAATAGCGCCGACAGCCCGACAGTGCGCCATAACCACCGTGATGATTTCACTGCTCTCCCCCATTTCTTTCGTTGAATCAAGTTGCATCTTTTTTTAGAGTAGCGGTTTGAGCAGCGATTTGCAAACTTGAAGCCCGGTTCCAATCGGCTGTACGTCATCGCAAATGGGTTTGCACGCAAAGGTTTAAGCAGCATCACTCCTTGAACGGCTGTAAAATTCATGTGTATCGTATCATGCTTGTATATGGTTTAGTCGGAGGGTTGCAGAGGAAAATGGAGGAATAGCAGGGGATAACCAATACCGTCGAAGGTCCGTCAAGCCGGATCAAAAATAACGGACCGGTCGCGGGGCGAACCATTATAGACTGAAATATTTCATCGGATTTTGCTGGCGGCCGTTTTTGATGATTTCAAAATGCAGATGAACGCCTGTAGAGTTGCCCGTGCTGCCCATGACGCCGATTTTTTCTCCCTTTTTTACGGTCTCGTCCTGGCGGACCCCCAGCTTGCTCAGGTGTCCGTACAGCGTTTCATACCCGTTGCCGTGATCAATAATAATGCAGTTGCCGTAGCCGGATTTCCAGCCGGCAAAAATGACCTTGCCGTTATCCGATGCCAGAATCCCGCGCTCTTCGGACACGAAATCCGTGCCTTTATGATTTTTACCCCATCGAAGGCCAAATTCGCTGGTCACTTTGGCACGCAGCACCGGCAGGGTGAACTTCCCTGTTCCCGTTCCGGGAATCACCTTTGTTCCTTGACGGACGATGCTTTGCACAGGGGCCTCCACGAGCTGCTCGCCAATCTTCTTCTCTTCCTTCAGCTCGCCGTTGACGCGAACGATTTGGTAAGACACCTGCTTTAAGCCGGGCTTGCCATTAGATACAATCTGGATCACGCCGGATTTCAATCCGCTGTCCTTTTCATATTTTACTCCGCTCGGCACCTTCACTTGCTCCGTGCGCGTTTCTCTCGTCACTACAGAGAGCCATGGCTGCTGTACGCTCAAGTTCAGCTTTTGTCCGATACGGATCAAATCATTTTTAATACCGGGATTATTCGCCCGAATCAGATCGGAAGGGATACGATATCTTTGTGCGATGAGGGAGATGCAATCTCCCGGCTGCACCGTATATTCCATAGGCTGAACGTCTCCGGTCACAATCCGGTTCAGCACCGTCTCATAAGCCTCCACTTTGCCGGGAGTCACGGCCGTCTCCAGCAGTTCCACCCTTTGTACAAATTCGGCGGTTGTCCTTCCTTCGGGCGTATTCCCTTCTTGTCCGGCAGACAACACCGAAGCCTCCTTATGCTTTTGGGAAGCCATATAAGGAGCCTTCACCTGTTCCAATATTGCGGCGGCCGTCTCGGGATCCTTGACAATCCCCGCCGTTCTCCCCTCAATCCGGATCTCTACGGCATAGTAAGTAAACATGATTTTCTCGTTCAGAGCGGCCAGGACCGCATCAAGGTCGATCACGTCGCGGCGCGCAGTGCTCTCTTCAAAGCGAAGCCGATCCAAATTGGACGTGAACCGGTAAAAGGAGTGCCGCTGCCCTGCTTCTTCATAACGATCCGCCTTCCACCGCCGGATCTTGTCGGTATCGGATACGGTGCCAACCCATTGGTCATCCAGGAACACATCGTACAAGACGATGCTGTGGGCCTTCACAAACCATCTGCCCGAAATGACGACAGCTATAATCACAGCAAAGGCTGTAAACCATTGAATGAAAGCCAGCGTTTTTCCCATTGCGCTCGTGCGGTTCTTCAATGTCTTTTACCCCCTTCAGACGGTGATACGAGAATATGTAAATAAATGCCATATCGTTTGGCACCCTCACCATATATATGTCGTTCATGCCGAGATAAGACAAGAAAACAAAAAAACTCCCTAAATTCCGCTTTTGAAAGGGAATTCGGGAGGTTTGGCCGGACTGTCTGAAGTTTACTTTCACTATCTGCCGCTTGCTTCGGCGCATCGTATTTTGCTCTCCAAAGCCTGGAACCCTTTTTCGTTGTATGCCTTGGCCCTGGCGCAAAAAAGAAGAAAGCTGTCCACGCATGGACAGCCCGCAATAATTCACGCTCATGACCCGATGCGGTTCAGCAACCGCTCATGCTTGGCCTGCAGCTCATGCAGATCCAGCTTCATCTCAAGCGCTTCGATCAAGCCGGAGGCATGCTCCTCCAGCGCTTGGCGCAGACGGTCCGCAAGCTCAACCGTCGCGCTGCGCAGCTGGGCCTCATATGCTGCTGCCAGCAAAGCGGTCTGTGCTTCTACAAACCGGTCTATCGGGCCGTTTAATCTCGATTCCAGCTCCCGGCGGAGCTGGGATTTCCCGTCACCCTCGAAAAAATGCTTGGGATTCTTATAGTAGCCCGCCAGCCATTTGATTTGAATATCCTCCGCCTCCAGTGAAAGCGACAGCTCCGGAGTCCGCAGCTTCATCGGTTCAAAGGCCGGGGCGTCAAAGGAGGGGATCCCCCTTTCCTGAATGGCGGCCACCCACGTTACCGCCGATTGCCGGACGAGCTTGTTGATTTTGTTCTCAATCCGCAGCGTGGTGGCGAGCACCTCCTGCGTCAAGTCAAACGAAATCATGCGGCGCAAATCTTCCCAGGCCGATTGGAGCACCGTTTTATATCTCTCCCGTCCTCGCGGAACACAGATGGATTGAACGCAAGGTTGAACAACTCGCCGAAGCGGTACTGCGTCCGCTGCTTGACGTAATAGAGCAGCTCCTGAATTTCCTTTGCCAGCTCCCGTGCGTCCGCATCTCCGTCCTGCCTCTCCAGAAGAGAAGCCCCGGCAGCCCATGAGGCACGAAGCGCTTCCGCCTGCCGGCTTCGTTCCGCCGCATCCTCCCTTGCGCTGTCCATCCACCGCTGCAGCGTCTCTGCCGCGCGGCGAATATCTGCATCCCCTGCCTGAATCGCCATTTCCGTCAGCTCTTCGAATGTGAAACGGACAAACTCCTGCTCGAAGCGGAGGATGCCGGATTGGCTGACCGTTTCCTCATCCTTACGCAGCTTGCCTTCCAGTGCATAGTAGCTGGACAGCGGGTAAATCCGCGGCTGCCGAATCCCGTGCTGCAGGAGGTTGTTTTCCACATGGTTCACGACCCCCTCCAGTTCTTCGGCCGAAGACGCCAGATCGGCGGCATTGACGATGAAGAACATTTTGTCCATCTCAAAGCTGTCCTTCACCCGTCCGAGCTGAAGCAGAAATTCTTTGTCCGCATGGGAAAACGCATGATTATAATAAGTCACGAAAAGAATCGCATCGGCATTTTTGATATATTCAAAAGCTACCCCGGTATGGCGGGCGTTGATGGAATCCGCTCCAGGGGTATCCACCAGTACGACGCCCTGCTCCGTCAGCGGATTCGCATAATAAAGCTCGATCAGCTCGACGAAGCACGACCGCGCTTCGTCAGCGGCATAATCGCCGAACTGGTCGGCGGTTACGCGAAGATCCTGCCCAAGGCTCGGGCTCATCTCGTCCCAGCCTTTCTCCACCGCCTTCAGGAAAGCGTAGTGCGGCTTTCCTTTGCCCGGCACCTGATCGGCCTTCAGACGGCGGATGATCTCCAGCGCGTCAGCCAGCGAACCAGCCGGAACTCCAAGTACTTCAAGCGAGTAAAGCAAGTCCGACGTCAGCCTGTCGCGGCTTTTCATCCGGACCCTGGCCGTTCCGTGCGGCCAGCCGGCCTCCGGATCGGGCGGCATGATCTTGTTGATCGCCGCTGTCGTCGGGTTCGGCGATACGGGCAGCACCCGCTCGCCGATCAAGGCGTTGGCGAAGCTCGATTTGCCTGCACTGAAGGCGCCGAACAGCGCGACAGTGAAGCGGTTGTTCGCCAGCCGCTCCGCCTTCTCCTGCAAGGAGCGGCGTATGCTCTGCAGCGCCGCCAAGCCGTCGAGCTCCTGCGCGGCGGCGTTCAGCCGCGCGGCCGCTTCGCGCAGCCGGCCGCGATGGCCGCCCGCGGCGAGCGCAGCGCCGCCGGCGGCCGGGCCGCGGCCCGCCTGCTGCGCGAGCCAGGCGAGGGACTCGCTTGGCTCGCGCACGGCGGGCGCAGCGGCCTGCGGCGCAGCCGCTGCCGCAGGCGCGGGCAGCGCAGGCGCAGCCGCGGCGGGGAGCTGCGCCAGCAGCGCCTCGCCGTAGGCGGCCTCCGCCTGCGCGAGCCGCTCGAGCTCGCGCGAGGCGGCAAGCCGCGCGTCGAGCTCGGCGACCTGCCCGCGCAGCGCCGTGAGGCGCGGCTGAAGCGCCGCCGCAAGGGCGTCGGCCAGCTCGTCGGCCACGGCGAACGCCTGCTTGCGGTAGAGCGCCTTGGCCTCCGCCGCAATCTGCTTCGAATACGTCATCGTGTATTCTCCGCCAAAGACAGCCGCCTCGTTCACTTGAGCGGCCAGCCATTCGGGCGTGATCTCCGCATGAATCCGATCCGCCGCCTCGGCCGCTAAACCGGTCGGCAGACCCTGGCCTTCAAAGGCCGCTTTGACCGACTGCTGAACATGCCGCTCCACCTGCGTCTCCACCTGCGATACAAAATCGCGATGCAGCGCGGCCAGACGCTGCTGCCGCTCCGCCGCCGTCTTCGCCGCCGAGCCCAGCCAGCCTACCTTAAAGCCCGGCCGCCGGCTGTCCAAATAGACATGCGCAAGGTCCCGCGTCACAGCAGGAATGACGTTCGCGGCTTCGAGCACCGCCGTTACGTCTTTACGCAGCGCCGCCACCAGCTCCTGCGGCAGAGCGGTCAGCCGCGCAAGCTCGGCGCTCGCTTCGCGCATTTGCTCCTGCGCGGCCTCATATCCCTCGTCCGCGGCGATCTTGGCGCGCAGCGCCTCCTTGGCCGGCTCGTTCGCCTCGGCCATCTTCGCGGCATGCGCCGCCGCCAAAGCGCGCGCCGACTTCTCGAGGCTGAGCCGCACCAGCGGCTCCCGAAGCTCGATCAGCCGGCCGAGCAGGCTCTCCAGCTCGCCCCACTCGCTGGCCGGATGATCCGGCATCTTCACCGAAGTATAGACGATCCCGGCAGGGGTCACCCCCCAGTTCGCGAACGCCTCGCGCACTCCGGCCTGATAAACATCCAAAGACACTTCATGCTCGCGGTGTTTATCCATCATGTTGACAATCAGATAGAGCGGCTTGCCCCACTCCGTCAACTTTTTCGTAAACGCCAGATTGATTTCCGACTGAACATGGTTGTAATCCATCACATAAAAGACCACATCGGCCAAGTGCAGCGCCGATTCCGTAGCCAACTGATGCGCATCGTCCGTAGAGTCGATCCCCGGCGTATCCAAAAGCGCCGCATGCCCCTTCAGAAACGGAATCGGATAACGGATTTCCACCGTTTCGATCGCTTCACCGTTGCGGCAGTGTTCCGCCAGATCATCCAATGGCACCTGCTCCACTTTCGCGGCGCCGTCCCCGTCAAGGGATTCATGCCGATAAATGACCCGGGCGCCGGCTTCCCCATCCACGATACTGACGATATTGGCGCTTGTCGGAATCGGACTGGAAGGCAGCAGCGTATGCCCGCACAGCTTGTTAATCAAACTTGACTTCCCCGCCGAAAAATGTCCGCAGAATGCCAGATGAAGCCGGCCGCTCTCCGCTTTAGCCAGCAGCTGCTTGAATTTTCGGCCGTTCTCCTGATCGCCGGCCTGTTCGACTTGTGTCAGAAGATGACGGACGGCCTCCTCCATCGTTGCGTCCGGATTCATATTCCCCGCTTGCTCTTGAACCGATATGGCTTCCCCTGAAGTCATTACGCTTTTCATCCGTTTCTCTACCCCTAATCCTCTGTTTGAAAGAAAAAAAACCGAATTGCTTCGGTTTTAGTGTACCATATTTTCGGTCTCAGGGATAAAAATTTCGAATACATCGCGGTGCTGCAAAATGGTAATGTCTTTATCCTTCACCTTCATGACCACAACCTCAGGACGCTGCTTCATTCGGTTCAGATAATTTTCCGGCACGCTGCCGGACTCCGAAACGGTAACGCCGTCCACCTGCTTTTCTTCATTTTCCTGAAGCGGAGTTTGGAGCACCTTCTCATAAATATCTGAAAACACTTCAAAATTACTGGTATATACCGATATGCATTTCACTATTATCCGATCCTTTCTCATTCACACTTTTACAGTTTTTCCCTTTGACATGGATTTACTGCTCGGGTTCGTTTTCGTTTTCAACCGTTTTTTTCCTTCTCGGCAATATTCCAGCAATGGGCACAGCTCACATTTCGGGTTTTGCGCCTTACAGTGGTAACGCCCGAAAAAAATGAGCCGATGGTGCGTCTGCGTCCATTCCTCACGCGGCACCTTTTTCATTAATTTCTTTTCCACTTCCAGCACGGAATCCTTTTCTCCAGCCAGCCCTAACCTTTTGGATACCCGCTCCACATGAGTATCGACGGCGATCGCGGGCACACCAAATGCATTGGAGACTACGACATTCGCCGTTTTTCTCCCGACACCGGGAAGCTCGACAAGCTTCTCATGCTCACGGGGAACTTCTCCATCATACTTGTCCAACAGGAGCGCGCAAAGCGCTTGAATGTTCTTCGCTTTGTTCCGGTAAAGCCCGATGCGCCGGATATCCTGCTCTAATTCCTCCAGCGGCACGGCCAAATAATCCTCAGGTCTCTTATACTTCTGAAACAACGTGGCGGTCACTTTGTTCACGGTTTCGTCCGTACATTGAGCGGACAATAGAACAGCGATCGTCAGCTCGAATGGATTCGAATGGTGAAGCTCGCAATGGGCATCGGGATACATTTTGGCGATTTGATCAAGAATGATTCTGGTCTTCGTTGGTTTCATCGTCTCGCCCCTCTTTCCGCCCATTTCTTACAGTTTACCGAATTGAGCAGGACGAATCAATGACCCGGGCCGACAAAATGCGAACTTTTTACGAAAAAACCGCCTGTGAGTAAGGTTTCCTTACCACACAGACGGCAGATAAGCGAAAAAAGTTTCATCATGGCTTAAAAAAGATTAGGGCTTTTCGATCTC
Organism: Paenibacillus sp. JMULE4; assembly: GCF_013337105.1. Classification (NCBI taxonomy): domain Bacteria; kingdom Bacillati; phylum Bacillota; class Bacilli; order Caryophanales; family Paenibacillaceae; genus Paenibacillus; species Paenibacillus sp. JMULE4. The sequence goes on along the minus strand of NZ_SGWF01000011.1, from coordinate 829,249 downwards.
GATAATTTTATCGTCCAGCACATAAATGGTCACTTCTTCATTCTCCATGAAAGCATTCGCGGCCACGGTTTGATTGCCTTTATGCAAATAAGCTTTGGCAAAAAAGCTGTATGACGTTTTGTCATTGTTGCCCGTTGGCTTCAGAATCAACTGGTTTACCGTATACATGTACGATGAAACGACGCGCTTGGAGGCAGTGGCAACATGAATCGTTATTTTATCGTTCACGTCGCGGATCACCTCCACCCGGTCATCCGGCTTCAAAGAGGTAATCGCCGCCGATGTGGTCCCATTCAGCTTGATTGTAAATTGAGACCCGAGCGGCTGCACCTGAACGTTTCCTTGGAAGTCCTGTACCGTTATGGTTCCCAGCGCGGCGTCTACAGCCGTCACCTTGCCGCGCAGTGTATTCAGAATAGTGACATTCGCCAAAGTCACACCGTTAAAGCTGGCTTTTACATACTCGTCCACCTGGATATCCTCGAAAGCGTTCGTCGATTTACCCGGATTGCTGATCTTATCGTTGCTGTCCACCACAAACGTCAGAAGCGTTCCGTTCTCGTCCTTCACACTCACCTGACGGGTAGACGGTGTGGTGTAAAGCACCTTATACACTCCAACCTTTTTCATCACGATATCTGAAATCATCGTCTGATCCCCGAGGTTGATATTAGCGCGGATCGAGTCTCCTACCTTCAGATCAGCCAGCGTGCCGTTCGTTTTGTTCTGCAGCTCCACCTTGGTGCTCGCATACGCTTTGAACGTCAGATTTTGGCCGCTTACCGTCCGGATCGTCATCTCATTGGTTGTACTGTTGATCTGTGCGACGGTACCCTCGATATACTGCGTCATTTCGACCTGAACGATTTTATCCTTGGATACCTTCAGGTCGATTTTTCTCTTATTGTTTCCATTCGAGATGAACATCGATTGGAAGTTGGACACCGGAAGCGTGGCATCTCCAATGCGAACGGCCGTGGAGTCGGTCAGCCGGAACACGCCGAATTCCCCGTTGTCAGCTTCAATCGTAAGCAGTTTCCTATCGGGGTCATAACCGACAATAGAAGCAAAAACATACTGTTTTACCGAACGGCTCGTCACAGTGACCTTGACCACTTTATCGTTGACAAGGTCCAGCTTCAGCGTATCGCCGGTTTCAATATCGTACAGGCTGGCGTTCGGCAATCCGTCGATCGATATGAGTGCATTGTCGGCAATAAAGTAAGCTCCGAGCGCGCTGCCGCCGGCTTTTTTGATCGTCATAATTTTCTTGTCGTTGCTGAGGCTTTCCAGCGTGCCTTCTACCGATTGGGTAACGTCCGCCTGCTTGCGGATCGTGATGGACACCGCCTCGTTAGACTTGATGGTGTAAGCCACCGTATCGCCGACGCGCAGCTTCGACAGGTCGGAAATCGTTCCGTCAGGCAGCGTTACCGTAGCGAGAACCGGGAAGGAATAGGTCTCCTTTTGTCCCGAGGTTTGTTCAAGGAACGTCACCTGCTTTTGTTCCAGATTAATGCTTAGTACCGTACCTTCCGCCGTTTTGTTCAGCGGAACCTGCTTCACGATGATATGGGAGATTTCATTTTCTTTCAGCAGCATGTTCCGCTTTAACTGCAGGATGCTTCCCGGTTCAATAGAGCTCAGGCTGAGCCCCCGGCCCGATGCATCCGTTATCGTTACATTGGACGCAAGCTTATACAAAGTGCTTTGCGTCCCTTGTTGAATCGATACCATCATTTGATCCAGGAAGGTTTGGCCAAGCGTACCTTCGTACGTTTCCATCTGCTCCTGATCGTCTGTCAGCTCGACATACAAAGCTTCGCCTTGATTATGTACAACATAAACTTCATTGGTAAGCTTAATGGACGATAAAGGAATCCGGGTGTCGTCCTTCGCGTTATAGATGACCGTATTCGTCGAGATGGTGTAGCTGTCCGTCGTTCCCTGACTATTCAGCACGCTGATTTTGCGGTCGGTCAGCTCCATCACGTAACCGATGGACACCCGGTCGGAACGGGTGGTCAATTCTTTGTCCGCACGGCTGAGGAACGTGGCCATTTGAGCCCTCGTCACTTTGCCTTGCGGATGGAATCCGTTGTCTTCAAAGCCTTGAACAATCTTGAGCACAGCAGCGGCATTAATGTACCCGTTGGCCCAGTCGGACATGTCCTCGGCATCCGCGAACATAGACGACGAAGCCGCCTCCTGCCTTGCAAGATCTTCTTTTCCGATCGCCCGAATAATCAGCTTCGCCACCCATTCGCGAGTAGCGTCGCGGGATCCCCAGGCTGTCTTGGAGGACGTATCGCCGGCCTCCTCCTGCGTCAGGATCAATCCTCTGTCAAAGGCATAGGCAACATAAGGCTTGGCATAATCGCTTACCTGAACAGGCAACACCGTCTCTGCTTTATTTTCGAGCGCCTGCTTTTCCAGCCCCATCATCCGGATCGCCATCACAATGACATCCTGCTGGGACACGGAGTTTTCGGGACGGTATTCCGCTCTTTCGTAGCCTTGAATAATGCCGATGGCGGCAAGCTTCGTAATATGCTTGATCGCCCAATGCTGCGGACTCACGTCAGAGAACCGCTGAACGTTCCCTGCCGTCGAGGCCGCCGATGTTCCCGTCGTGCCGGAGCCCGTCCCCGTTTGCTCGGCAAAAGCCGAGCCGCTTACCGTAAGAGAGAGCGCCAGTACGGCAGCGGCCAGCCTGCGTGCTTGCTTTTGTTTCTTGCTCTTCATGTATCCAATAGCTCCCCTCAGTTATCTGGTAATCCACATATCAGCATTAATTACGTTTGATCGGGTGCGGCAGATCCATATGGCCCATCAAGCTTTCCACTTGTTTGCCGTCCACCAGCACTTGAATCGATTGAACCTCCGTGAACTGAAACAGCGTGTTTTGCAGCGCAGTCAGGAGCATTTCCTCTCCTCCTGAACCCAAATGAGACTCAGGAGACATGGACAAATCGATCGTCAGCTGACCGTTTGACAATTCCACTTTATGGAACGTAAAGCCTTTAAACAATGGAAGCGTTTGGTTGTCCGGACTCGTTTCCAGCTTTTCCAGCGCCGCTTTGTACTTGTCCTGATCCTGTTTAAAGCTGATCGTCACTTCTTTTTCGACCAACTTCTCAAAATTGGCATCCGTATAATAGGCCTTTACCTTCAATTCCTTATTCTGTTCCTGATTCGGTTGAGGCGTCGCGGTCTGGGGAGGCTCATTCGTCCCCTGCTGAGAGCCCTGCTCCGTAGTTGCAGGGGGTGCTGCTGCCCCCGGGTTCTGCGCGGGCGGTTTACTCTGTCCACAGCCCGAAAGCAGCAAAGTGAAGACGGCTGCGGCTGCCAATCCTTTATGCCATTTTTGATTCATGGTCACCAACTCCTTAGTCAAGATTCAACTGCTTCTTAATGGCAGCAACGATGGATTCGGCAACCCGATTTTGGAATGCATCCTGATACATCAGAGCTTCTTCCGCAGGATTGGACAAAAAGCCGATTTCCAGGAGTACTGACGGCATCGTGGTGTTACGAATCACATAGAAGCGCTCCTGTTTGACCTTCCGGTCGGTAAAACCCGTTGCTTCAACAATAGATTTGTGCATCAGATTCGCAAAATCCAGGCTTTGCGGCGTCCAGTAGAACGTTTCCGTTCCTCCGACGGATTCCTTGTTAATCGTATTGGCGTGAATCGATATAAATAAATCGGCCTCGGACTCTTCCGCTTTGGCTACCCGATCCGCCAGTTCAATGAACGTATCGTCGGACCTTGTCATCACTGCTTCGATGCCAGGCTCCTTCTGAAGAAGATCGGCTACCTTATGGCCAAGAGATAGCACTAAATCTTTTTCAAATCGGTTCGTCACCGAAACCGCACCGGAATCCTTCCCGCCGTGTCCCGGATCAATGACCACCCGGTAGCGGTCTTTACCTTTGGCGAGCTTGGCGGAGATCAGACCGCCAGGCAGCACATCCGATAAGATCAATTCGGATTTTTTTTGCAAATCAATTACTATTCTAACGGTAGACGGTTCTTTTGAAAATAGAGAATAGCGAATTTTTGCCACGATATCATGCGGTTCAGTTAAAGGAATCGTACCTTCCTTGGCTTCATTGACAACCGTCGCCAAGGTCGCATCAAGCTCCGCTCCCGGGATATCCAGTACGATCCGGTCCGGTTCGGCCAGTTTGAACATCGTAGGCTTCACTTCACCGCCGGTCGTCTGAATGCACAGCATCTCGCCATCAAATGTGATCGATTGCACCTTAACCGGCGCTTTTCCATCTTTAACAGCGGGAGCGTTGGCATCGGCCGCCCCAGGCGCCAATGACCTGGTGGCGCTTTGCGGTACGGCGCATCCGGGCGAGGGAGCGTTCGCACCCGGATTAACAGGCTGCTCGCCGGCTTTTACCGGATTGCCCGAGCCGCCTGAAGAAGCTTCCTTATCCCCTGTTTTATCTTTGCTTTCTTGCGGATTTTTGCCGCCGGCAGAGTTATTATTGCCCGCAGAATGATTGCCGGCCGCTGCCGCATCATTTTCCGGCTTGCCTTGTTCTTCCTTGACTTTTCCGTCTTCTGAACCGGTCTGATCAGGTTCAGGGCTATCTTTTTGTTTTTGATACAGGAATACGGAGCGGGTTGGCTCGTCCCATGTGACTTCCACACCCAGATTCTCGCTTACAAAACGAATCGGAAGCATGGTGTTCCCTTCAATAATGGTCGGAGCTGTTTCAAGAATATAGGATTTGCCGTCGACCGTCGCCTGCTTTTTGTCAATAAACAATTGGATGCTGGTGCCTTCTTTGGCCACCGACACCTTGCGCAATTTAGGGTCCCATGACACCTTGGAGCCGAGCGATTCCGCGATAATCCGGATCGGCACGATCGTATTATCGTTGACGATACGGGGGGCAACCTCGGGGACCAGCTGCTTGCCGTTCATGAACAATTGGATCGGCTGAGCCGCGGCCAAACCTATAACGGGCAGCAACAGGAATGACAGGAGCAACATCGTGAACCAGGCAGTGAAAACCTTCATCATGCACCTCAATTTATATTATTGGTTCTATGTAGAATGCCGAAAGATTGTGTTGCTTTCGGACGGCAAAAGGAAGACAGTGGTGAAATCTACCATTATATTAGACTATGAAAAAACAAAAAAGTTGCACTTTTGGCGAAACAAGCAGAAAAACATAAAAAAACGCAAAAAACCGGAGGCCAAACGCCTCCGGTCCATCGATTGCTTCTATATTCTCTATGCAATTTGCTGGTTTATCGACCTCTGCAGCAGTTCCCTGAACTGATTGCCGGACAGCACTTCCTCCGCAATCAAGATGTCGAGCGATTCTTCAAACACTTTGCGGTGCTGCTCCAGCATGTTGCGTGTAGCTGTCATCAACTGATTCAGGATCGCCGCATTTTCCTTCATCAGCTCTTCCTTGGTTACCATGTCTCTGTCAATAATGCCAAGCCTTGTGAGTCCTGAATCCATCATGGTCCGAACCATGTTCAACGCCTGCTCGAAGTCGTTGCGCGACCCCGTGCTGCGGCCGCCGTAGAACATCTCTTCTGCGACCGCACCTCCCAGCGCAATCATGATTTGATGCTCGATTTGTTCTTTGGTATACAAATACTGATCCTGCTGAGGGTTATGCCTTACAAACCCGAGCGCCTTGCCCCGCGGACTTAGCGATACTTGCGATACCGATCCCGGACGTACCAGCTCTGCTGCAATAGCATGCCCAAGCTCGTGCATGGCTACCCGCTCCCGCTCCTCTTTTGTCGACTCGCGGTCCGTTTTCTCGCCGAGCATCACTTTGTCGACCGCCAGAGACAGATGCTCCTGGCTGATCTTATCCGCGTTATCGCGCATCGCATAAATGGCCGCTTCGTTCATGACGCTCTCCAACTGCGCTCCGGAGAAGTGAAAGGTCTCCCTCGCGATCAGCTCCATATCAATATTGTCCGACAGCGGTTTATTTTTGGCATGGATGTTTAAGATATGGAGACGGCCCTTTTTATCCGGCAGATCGACTTCAATGTGCCGGTCGAAGCGTCCGGGACGAAGCAGCGCCGGATCCAGCATTTCTTTGCGGTTGGTTGCGGCCATGATGAGCACGCGCGGCGTTTCGTCGGTATGAATCCCGTCCATCTCGGTCAACAGCTGGTTTAACGTCTGGTCATATTCCCGATGCTGACCGCCGTCCCGCTTGCCTCCGATCACATCGATTTCATCGATAAAGACAATGGCGCTGTTTTTGTTTTCTTTTACCGCCCGGGTTCTGGCTTCTTTAAACAGGTCCCGAATCCGGCTTGCGCCGACGCCCACATACATCTCTACAAATTCACTGCCCGACGCCGCCATAAATACCGAATTCGTATAATGCGCCGAGGCCTTGGCCATTAACGTTTTGCCCGTTCCCGGAGGTCCCGTCAACAATATGCCTTTAAGCGGACGGATGCCGAGCCGCTGAATATCCTCCGCGCGAATCAGAAAGTCGAGCGCTTCCTTCAGCTCCTCCTTTGCCCGTTCTTGACCTCCGATATCATCAAAGGTCATGTAAGCAGGCGTTCTGCTCCTTGCTTTTCGCTCGGAACCGACATTCATGCCGTTGCGCACTCGGGTCATATACACAAAGGCTCCCAGAAAGGCCGCCATAAATACGATCGGAATGATATTCACACCAAGAAATAACAAAAATGCTATAAGAACAGGTACAACGCCAATCACGATTTCTTTACCGTACTTACTCATTAGGCCACACTCCCAATTTGACAGGCGTCCGTGGAAGCATCACATACTTGCTGTCCTTACCGTCCGTAATCGTAATGTATACGAATTTATCGTCCATTTCTGTCGTTGCTTGAATCCCTTCGCTTTTCGCCGTACGATCTTCAAGCGTTTTTGGAATTTGCGCATACTGCTTTGTTTCCATCGCCTGAGCGATCTCGAACAATGCCGACGACCACCACTGCTCCAGCCGTTCGGACGGTGGATTGACCACTTTGAGTTTCAACTCTTTGCTGCCGAGCGTCGAACGCCCTTCGTTCTGAATCCGGTGGTACACTTCCCGGAGACTTGTCCCCGGTGCGACCGCAAGCTCCAATTGTGCTTCGTTACCCGATAATTTTATAGATTCAAGTTCAACGCCGGGAATAGCTGACACGACTTTTTCAAGAGGGCTTTCCATAGCGTAACTTTGATATGCAAAATATCCGCCGAATAATAAGGAGGCTGAAACCAGAACACTCAATACAACAGGCAAAAGACGTAGTTTCATGAATCAACGTCCTCCTTTCGTAAATAGTATATCATAATATCCATACTCGAAGTATATCATATGATATATACTGATGGCGATGCAATGTGTGGAAAATACGTAAATGCTCTGAAAGAAAGCCAAAACACAAGGCCGCGAAAGGCATTGCTTCTTCAGCTTGCTCTCCCGCGGCCTGTATAACATCGCCTGCCGTTACTGTATGGATAACCTCCATGTATCCCGATGCAGTCCGTCTTTAAATGTATAAAAATCGTAAAAATATTGATCCCGCGAAGCGTTTTCCGGTTTCAGCTTGTAGAAAACTTCCCAAACCGGCTGCCCGTCTTGAACGCCGAGCATCACTCTGAGCACATCCGCCTGAGGATGCTTGGTCTTCACCAACGCTTCGGCCTGTCCCGCACTCAAACCGGCCGATCCCATTTCGGTTCGAATTTCATCTTCAGCCACCCACACATAAACCGGCTGTCCGATTTTATCTTCCCCATAGATGACGGTGTATGTTTTGTCGCCGACAAATCGTTCCACTTTGTTTGCCTTTGCCAATATGGTCTTCTCATACGCTGTTTGAACCGCCATTCGCTGAATGCCCCATTCACGTTCCGTCACCGCGCGAAAGGCTATGATCATTCCGATGCATAGGACTGCCGCCGCAAACACCGCAATTGCGGCGATCTTCCAGCTTTTGCTCACCGACGACTCTCCTCCTCTTTATTCCGTCCCCGTCAACCGGCAGTTAGCCGCTCAAAACATTGCTGCGCTTCAAATTTTATTTTTTCTTCATCCAATGTCAAGCACTCATTATTTCTGATAATCCATCGGCCGTCGATGCACACGTCGGTAACATCCCGGGAACTCGCCGCATAAACGACATGAGAAATCACATTCGTCCGAGGATAATAGTGAGGCTGCTGCATATCCAGCGCAATGAAATCCGCCTTCATTCCGGCCTTAAGCGCCCCTACATCCCCAAGCCATATCGATTGGGCGCCGTACAGCGTTCCGAGCTTTAATGCGTCCCAAGCCGGAACAGCTACGGGATCCCCTGACACACCCTTATGAATCAAGGCGGCTAAGCGAATTTCCTCCAGCATATCCAGGTTGTTATTGCTTGCCGCTCCGTCCGTCCCCAGCGAAACAATAACACCGGCCTTCAGCAGTTCAGGCACACGGGCTACTCCGCTCGCCAGCTTCAAATTGCTCCCCGGATTATGAGATACGCGCACGTCATGGTTTTTCAGGACGGCGATTTCCTCGTCTGTCAGGTGTACCGCATGCGCGACAAGCGTCGGCCTGGAGAATACCCCCAGCTTCTCCAAATGAGCCACGGGTCTTGCCCCGTACTGCTTTACATTTTCCTCCACTTCTCTTGCCGTTTCCGACATATGGATATGGATCGGAAGATTCAAGTCGTGCGCGGCCTGTACAATTCTTTCAATATAATCTGGAGGGCATGTATAAGGAGCATGCGGCGACATCATGGTCGTAATCCGACCGCCGGCTTGTCCGTGCCACGATTTGGCGAATTGGATCGCTTCCTCCAGCTTGGCATCCTGCTCCTCACGGGAGCACAAACCGATTACGCCGCGGGTCAGACAAGCACGTATACCGCTTTCCTCCGCAACCTCCGCCACTTCGTTCATGTGGTCGTACATGTCAACGAATGTTGTCGTTCCGCCCTTCAGCATTTCCAAAACCGAAAGCTTGGTCCCTGTCCGTACATCGTGCGCGGTAAATTTTCCTTCCATAGGCCACATTTTCTCCTGCAGCCATACCTGCAAGGCCAAATCGTCCCCATAGCCGCGCAAGAGCGACATGGCGGCGTGACCATGCGTATTGACCAATCCGGGCATATACAGCTTCCCGTTTCCATCGATCCGCTCATCGAATGTCGCCTCTAGCGAGGGAGCCTGCTCTCCTATATATGTAATCCGATTACCTTCCATTGTCATATATCCGTTAATGACAGGTGTTTTCTCATTCATCGTAATAAAAGTGCCGTTCTCAATGATTGTTTTTTTCATTAGACCCTTCCTTTCCCCTGCAAATTACAAGTCCGTTTCCAATGTACAACTTCAGCGCGGCAAAATCAAGGAGTCTAGTACTTATAACCACTTTTACCATTACATATCAGAAACAAATTTTTCATATCCTAACTCAAGAAATCTTCATTGCTTTCCATCAGCCGATTGTGTTATTTTTAATTTTGTGAAAAAATTGACGGCACGTTTCTACATATTTTTTATCTTCGCGATGTGATCTTCATTAATTTTTAACAATTTCGGGAGGCCAAAGCTATGCTTTTCACTAAAAAAAATGATACGGATTTTCTTCTCCTGCTGATTAACGCATCGGAGAACACGCTGCAAGCGGCACAAATGTTTCGCAATGCCGTCATGGGAGATCAGCCTCCGGCTGCCTTCTACCCGCAGTTGAAAGAACTGGAGAACAAAGGCGACCAAATCACGCATCAAATTTTCAAAGGGCTTAACAAAGTGTTTATCACACCTATAGATCGCGAAGATATCATGGAACTGGCCGCCAAGGTTGATGACGTCCTGGACGGGATCGAAGCTACCATTGCACGATTCGATTATTTGAACATCACCGTCTCCGACAAATATATGAGAGAATTCTCGGCGGTCATCGTCGCCAGCTGCCAGCACATCCTGGATGCGTTCAAGCTGCTTTCCAAAAGAAATATATGCAGCTCACGAGCATACGGTTCAAATCAACAGCCTGGAAAATGAAGCCGACCGTCTGATGCGCGAAGGCATCCGTGAAATTTTCACCAATCCAACGGACCCGTACCACGATTTCAAGCTAAAAGAGCTGTACGAGCGTTTGGAACAAACGACCGACGCATGCGAAGACGTAGCCAACATTCTGGAAAGCGTTGTGCTGAGATATTCCTGAACAGCCGTTGTGCCGGCCGCTAAGGAACCCCAGCATGCTTAGGAGGACATTATGTTAACTATACTTATCATCATCGTCGCCTTGGCGTTGATCTTTGACTTTATTAACGGCTTTCACGATACGGCCAACGCTATCGCAACCTCCATATCTACAAGGGCATTATCGCCGCGTTTTGCCGTATTTTACGCAGCGGTGCTGAACTTTATAGGTGCATTGTTTTCTTCAGAAGTTGCCAAAACCGTGGGCGGAAGCGTAGCGAATCCTGCTACGATCGAGAACGGCATGTATGTTGTTATCGCCGCCTTACTATCAGCCATTATCTGGAACCTGCTTACGTGGTATTACGGGATTCCCTCATCGTCATCTCATACGCTTATCGGATCGCTGGCCGGAGCGGTCATCGCCGGAGGCGGGCTTAGCAGCGTCAACTGGTCGGGATTCCAACAAATCGTACTGATTCTCATTTTATCGCCTATCGTTGCATTTGGCACCGGCTTTATCATTATGTGGATTATCCGTCAACTGATATTGGCGAGCGGCAATCAATCACGCTCCAAGCTTAACCGTACTTTCCGCGGCTTTCAGATTTTATCGGCCGGGCTGCTGTCCTTTTCTCACGGGGGGAACGACGCTCAAAAGGCCATGGGGATTATCGTATTCGGATTGGTTGCTCTCGGCTACCAATCGGATTTGGAAGTTCCGCTTTGGGTGAAACTTTCCGCGGCCACCGCTATGGGGCTCGGAACTTCGATCGGCGGCTGGAAAATCATTAAAACCGTGAGCAAAAAGCTGCTGAAGATTGAACCGATCAACGGCTTTGCCTCCGACCTGAACTCATCCATCGTGATTCAAACGTCCACCCATCTCGGGATGCCGCTTTCGACGACCCATGTCATTTCGTCATCGATTATCGGTACCGGTTCAGTCCTGAGATTTCATGATGTCAAATGGGGCACAGTCACCCGGATGGTCATGACCTGGGTCATCACGATCCCGATCAGCATGGTGCTGGCCTTTCTGATTTACAAAATTATTTTCCCCTTTATATCGTAAAAAAAGACAAGCCCGGTGCAACTGGATCATTGCACCGGGCTTCCTTTTATTCCTCCAAATAATAGGCCAGACTTTGCAGATCCGTCGTGAAATCCGCATGGTGTACGCGAACCCCGCTGGGCACCTTGATAATCATCGGAGCAAAGTTGAGAATGGCTTCCACCCCTGCCTCGACAAACTGGTTGGCCACATGCTGCGCCTCCATGGCAGGAACAGTTATGATCCCGATCCGCACCTTCAGCGCTTGAATCGTATCGCAAAGCTCCTCCATCGGTTTTACCTTCAAATTGTTGATCGATTCTCCGATTTTTGTTTTTTGGGAGTCGAACACGGCCACAATTTTCATGTTATCCTTAAGATAAGCGTTATAATTGCATAACGCCCGGCCCAGATTCCCTGCACCGACCAATGCAACCGGGATCACCTTGTCGATCTTTAATATTTGCCGGATTTTTTCAATCAGATAGTCCACATCGTATCCAATGCCCTTTTTCCCGAATTCTCCGAAATAGGCCAAATCCTTGCGGATTTGAGCAGGGTTTAAATCCAGCTTTTGCCCCAGGTCCTGAGAGGATACCGTTTGTACGTTTTTCTTGCTGAGTTCATTCAGAAATCGGAGATAGATCGGAAGCCGACGAACAACCGCTTCGGATATTTTCGGAGTTTTCATTATGCATTTTCACCCATCCACTGCTTTATTCTTGGTACCAACTGATTCGAATTCATGTGCTCGATCTTCGGGCCTGGCAGCGAATATAAGAAATACTTGCCATAGTTCGTATCGATAACGCGAGTGTCGTATATAATCACAATTCCTTTATCCGAAGCCGTTCGCACCAGACGTCCGAAGCCTTGCTTGAAGCGAATGACCGCCTGGGGTACGGACAGCTTCATAAAAGGATTCTGGTTCTTTTGCTTCAGCTTTTCCATCTTCGCTTCAACAAGCGGATGATTCGGAGGCTGAAACGGAAGCCTCACAATCGCCAGACAGCTGAGCGCATCGCCGGGAATGTCCACACCTTCCCAAAAGCTGCTCGTCCCAAGCAGCACACTGGCTGGGTTGCTTTGAAATAACCGGGTCAGCTTGCTTCGGTTGCTGCTGTCTACGCCTTGACCAAGTACGGTCACTCCGAATGAAGAGAGCATGTCCTTCAATCCCGCATGAGCGACCTTGAGCATCCGGTTGGATGTAAACAATACCAGCATCCGGCCGCGCGTTTCGAGCGCCACTTCCGCCAGCGACGGCACCAGCTTGTCCAGAAATTCCTTCTCGCCGCTGGCTCCCCGCAGCGTCGGAAAATCCCGGGGTATGGCGACCAGCGCCTGCTTGCGGTAATTGAAGGGCGATGGCAGCTGAACGGTTTTGAGCTTACCGTCCGGATCCCCGTAAGCCAGCCCCAGCTGCTCGCAGGTGTAATCAAACGATTTGCCGACCGAAAGCGTAGCTGAAGTCATAATCACGCTGTCCTTCACTCCGAAAAAGGTTTGACGCAGCATTTCGCTGACATCTACCGGCACACAGAAGAGCTGAAGCGAACGGTTCTTATTGTACATGCCGCCTTCGAGCCAGTAGACATAATTGTCATCGGGCATCGTCATAAAAAAATGCAGCGCATCCCGATGCCTGTACAGCTCCTTCACGGTTCCGGTCAAATCGGTGATCGAGCTTTGCACATCGTATTCGTCCTGAACCTCTTTGATTTCCATGATCATCCGGTCAAGCCGGTGCAATGCTTCATTGAAATGAAGCTGCATGTTCTCCTCTAAGATCAGCAGCTTGTCCCAGCCGGCGGGCAGCTTGTCCTTCTTCACCCGGTACACGAACGAGCTGCCCTCCGTTTGGCTGCCATCCCCCCCGGAAACAAGCAGTTGATAGAGCAGTTCGGTCAGCTGATCCCATTCCTCTTTTAGCTGCACCAGCTTCTCCACGGCCTGATCGATCATTGCGCACCAGCCTTGCGACCGTTCTTCCTCAAATTTCTGCAGCCGCAAGCGCAAGGAGGACAACTGGCCGGACCGGGAATCTTTATATAACCAATGCAGCGTATTCATCAATCCATGGTAGTGCAGGTCAATGCCCAAATGCTTGCCGGCCACTTCTTCAAAATGATGCGCCTCATCGATCACCAAATGTTTATATGCGGGCAGCAGCCGGTTTTCCGCTTTCGTATCCGTGAACAGCATCGAATGGTTTGTAATGATGACATCCGCCGTATTGGCGTCATGCCGGGCACGATGGTAAAAGCATTTTTTAAACCAGGGACATGCACGGTTCAAGCATGAATCCGCATCGCTTGCCACCGTATGCCAGAACTGTTGGCCTTTGTTTCCAAAATGAAGCTCCTCTTCATCTCCGCGCGCTGTCTCCCCAAGCCAAACCAGCATTTGACCTGCGGTGATCCGGTCGTCCCATCCGTGTTCAAAATCAAGCGAGTTCAGTTTTTGTTCGAATTTGCGCAAGCACAAATAATGGCTTCGGCCTTTGAAAACGGCCGCTTTGAAATGAACCGGAAATAAGCTTTCGAGCAACGGCAGATCCCGTTCCCGCAGCTGCTCTTGAAGATTGATCGTGTGGGTACTTATCAGTATTTTTTTGTCCTGCTTTAAACCGTAATATAGCGAAGGAATCAAATAGCCGAGCGATTTTCCGGTTCCCGTTCCCGCTTCAATAATAAGATGCTTGCCCTGCTCGAAAGCCGATTCCACTTCTCTCAGCATCGTAACTTGAGCTTCCCGGTCCTCATAGGCGTCAAAACGCTGCTTTAGGACCTGCTTCAGCTGATGGTAGAACGAATCAAAGTCTTCCGGCAGTTCGCCCGCCATTTTCTCATCATTTTCCGGCTCCTCCGCCCCCCAATCATTCACATTCAAAGCAAACTGGCGGAAATAGCGGTCCGAGTCCGTATCCAGCGGATTATGCAGTTCCTTATGCTGTCTCATTTCCCGAATAAACCAGCCAAAATCGTTAGCGGAGTCCTCGAAGAGCAATTCTAATCTCTGAAGTGTAAGCAGAGGAAGCGATTGAAAGCGTTCCATGCACTGGAGCCAGATGAGCGCCGTAGCTTCGGCATCGCTGTCGGCTTGATGCGGCCTGTCGTGCTTGATCCCGAAGGCATGACTGACCATGGATAGCTGCAGACTGGACAGGCCGGGATAAAGAATTCGAAGAGCATCTATCGTATCCAGCACTCTGCCGTCGAATGCAAAATATCCGCTTTCATCCAAAGCCCGCTGCAGAAACGCCAAGTCAAAAGGCGTATTGTGTCCCACCAGCACAGCATCCTGCAGCAGCGGCACCATCTCCGCGATCACACTTTCAATGTCCGGTGAATTCTTCACCATCTCGTCATCAATACCCGTTAGCGAGGTAATAGAAGAAGGTATACTCATGCCCGGGTTGACGAGTGAAGTATACCTGTCCGTAATTTCATAATCGTTTATAATAAAGAGCCCGACTTGGATAATTCGATCCGAAGCCGTGCTCCCGGTCGTTTCAAAATCCAAAACCGCAAATTTCATTGGTAGCTAGTCAATCCCTTCGTTCCCACTATTTCTATAGGATAACAAGATTACGGGCAAAAGGGAATAGCAAACTTAACCTGCGGTTTAAGAAGGTACCCGCGAGTTGGAAAAAGCAAATTCCAGCCCGCCCTTTTTCTCGCAACACACGCCCGAATCCAGCAGCGGTTGAACGCTGGCGGGATAAGTACGATAAGCCATATTGAAAAATTCGCAGGCCTTCTCCATATTGCGCTGCTCGGCTTGGATGCATCCCAATACATTATAAGAGATGGCCTTTATCTGCATATTTTCCGTGAGCTGTGTCAAAAAATGAAAGTGTGCATAGCTTTCATTCGTTTCTCCTTTGCGAAGATAAGACATCGCAAGATAGATGCGCGCCAGGGTAAAGTCCGGTTGGTGTTTGACCAGCTTATCGAATTCTTGAATCGCATCATCAAACATATGGAGCTTATAATAGCCCTGGCCGCGAATAAACCAATCCGTTCGTTTACCGGAAAGTTCCGGATCAAGCGGGTCAGCCGTTCCAAAAGAAACCCCCGGAACACTCATGAGCTTGCCCAGCTTTTCTTCGAAAAGCATCCATTCCTCAATGCAATTGTCGCTCATCGCCTTTAGCGCCCGCAGCTTTTCCTGCAATTGTTTACGTTTGTTGCCTGTAGAGGACGGGTATTCCGATATCACGTCATCGAGCATTTCGTTCATGGAAGCAAAAAGATGTTTAAACATTTCTCTAAGCACCCACCTTTACGCTTCTCGCTGACCATAGTCAGGGGCTTATTGATCCCTGCCTCGGCCCTCGACTTATTGTATCTTCATTGTTTGTCTCCCCGCCCTGTTTCATTCTCTCTACAGCACTGTGGAATGAATTTCTTCTTTCAGCACACTGATGACTTTATTCTGATCGCCCATGATCGCAATACGGGGAGTATGCGATCTCGCTTCCTCGTCGGACAGCATTACGTAAGATAAAATGATGACCGTATCTCCCGGATGGACCAGTCTGGCCGCCGCTCCGTTCAAACAGATGACGCCGGAGCCGCGGGGTCCCGGAATGATATACGTTTCGAAGCGCGCACCGTTATTGTTGTTGACGATTTGCACTTTTTCGTTCGGCAGCATATCGACGATATCGAGCAAATCCTGATCGATCGTAATGCTGCCGACATAGTTCAGGTTTGCTTCCGTTACGGTTGCACGGTGAATTTTGGATTTCAGCATGGTGCGAAACACGGCTTCCGCCTCCTGTACATATATGTTCTTACGCCCTCAGGTGAAACAAACGGTTATCGATCAGACGGGTGCTCCCGAATTTTACGGCCAAGGCCACAATGATTCGATCGGCCTCCGACAAAGCGCGGATCGGTTCCAATGCCGGATAGCTCAACACTTCCGCATAATCAATCTCGGCGAGCGGAGCCGTGCGAATGGTTGCGGTCACGGCTTCACGCAGCTCGTCAGCCGAGAGTCCGTCGCGCTTGTCCCGGATCATCCGCTCCGCGGTATCGAGCGCCTGAGACAAGACGACAGCCTGACGCCGCTGCTCCGCAGTTAAGTATACGTTGCGCGAGCTCATGGCCAGTCCATCGCTTTCCCGAACCGTAGGACAGGGTACGATCGTGACAGGGATATTCAGGTCATAAACCATCTGTTCAATGACAGCCACCTGCTGTGCGTCCTTCATTCCGAAATAAGCGTAATCCGGCTGCACGATATTCAACAGCTTGGTCACGACCGTCGCAACCCCGTCAAAGTGCCCGGGACGTGAAGCTCCGCACAGCCGCTGCGTTATTCCGGAGACAGAAACGATCGTTTTGGTGGGAGCAGGATACATCTCCTCTACTTGCGGGAAAAAGACAATATCGGTTCCGGCGGCACGCGCGATAGCCATATCCCGTTCTTCATCCCTCGGATACCGGCTGAAATCCTCATTCGGTCCGAACTGAATGGGATTAACGAAAATGCTGAGCACAACGACATCGCACTCCCGCCGCGCGGTGTCAAGCAGCGATTGATGGCCTTGATGAAGATATCCCATCGTGGGTACAAATCCGATTCGAGCCTCCGGCCGATTCCATCGGGTCTGACGGATGAATTGCCTAAGCTCCTGTATATGCTTTACGGTATGCATAAGTCCCTTTTCTCCGATCTTTTAACTTCTGGGGGAAGCAGCGCTTCCGTACAAGCTTGCCGCAAATTCTTCTTCCATACGGAACGTATGCTCTTGAGCCGGGAAGCGGCGTCCTTTCACTTCATCGACATATTGGCGGATGCCGCTGCGGATCAATTCGCCTATCGACGCGTACTGCTTGACAAAACGTTTCGGATGCAGCTCTCCTCCATACCCGAGCAAATCGTGAAATACTAGGACTTGGCCATCACAGGAAGCGCCTGCCCCAATGCCTATCGTAGGGATGGAAAGCTGTTCGGTGACATGTGCCGCAAGCTGATCGGTGACCAGCTCCAGCACAATCGCAAAGACTCCGGCCTCCTCCAATGCCTTCGCATCATCCATTAACTTTTGTGCAGCCGCGGGGGTTTTCCCCTGGATCTTATAGCCTCCGATTTGATGGATGGATTGGGGAGTCAGACCGATGTGTCCCATAACGGGAATCCCCGCTTGCACCAAGGCTTTCACGGCTGGCACGATTTCCGTGCCGCCTTCCATTTTTACCGCTTTGCTGTGCCCCTCCTGCATTAGCCTGGCCGCGTTCTTCAACGTTTCATCGATACTTCCGTGATAGGTCATAAAAGGCAAATCCGTTACGACAAAGGTCGTCTTCACCGCTCGCGTCACCGCTTTGGAATGATAAATCATGTCATTCAGCGTAACCGGAATGGTCGAATCATAACCAAGCACCACATTGCCCAGCGAATCTCCCACCAGTATCATATCGATGCCTGCCTGCTCCGCCAGCATGGCGGATGGATAATCGTAGGCCGTCATCATGCTGATCGGAACCCGGTCCTGCTTCATTTTTTGCAGTTTCGCCGTCGTTATCGGTTTACGTGTTTCCATAAAGCACCTCCGTCCACCTTTTTGTTCATAGTATTTCAAAGAACGGCCGGATTGTTGCAAAAGCAAAAAACCTTTTAGCCGGGAAAGCAGAGGCTAAAAGGTCACATGTTCTGTGTCATATGATCCTTCTGTCTCGGTCCGGTTAGGCTCAGAGCAGAATCCGACATATAGCATAAAGCAGCTTTTCAGTTGGGAAAACACAAAACGCAGGAGTGCAATTCCGGCCGGATACTGCCTCCGTGTGTTGATTATACCAATCATTACATGAAAAGTCACCTGAATTCGACATCGCCTGAATACATTTTCCTGATCGTCCCGTCCTGCAGTCTGATCGCAAGTGCCCCCAGCTCGTCAATCCCCTCAGCGTACCCGTCGACAAGGCCTTGTGCGGTTTGGCAGCGAATCGGCTTATGAAGCGATACTGACAGTGCCTCCCAAAGAAGCTTTATAGGGGCAAATCCCTGCTCATGGTACAGGGCATACAACTGCTCCCATTCCAGCAAAAAGCGGCAAAGCAGCTCCACTCTGTCAATCCGGTATCCGGCCTCGATAAAGAGCGATGTAGCCACATTACGCAGCTCGGGGGGATAATCGTCCGGTTCCAGGTTGACCCCGATGCCTACACCGGCAATAATATGCTGAAGCGTCTCATTCTCCGCGCTGGATTCGAGCAAAATCCCGGCCGCTTTTCGTCCGCCGATCAGCAAGTCATTGGGCCATTTGATGCCGGCCTCCACAGGGACTATAGCGCGGATGGCACGGCATAAGGCAACGGAAACCAGAAGCGTGAGCTGAGGAGTGAACGATAAGGGGATATGCTTCGGCCTCAGGATCATGCTCATCCAAAGACCTTTGCCCTTCGGAGAGTGCCACTGTCTGCCCATCCGGCCCCGGCCCGCCGTTTGGCGCTCAGCCAGAACAAGCGTTCCTTCAGGGGCCCCTTCCGCTACCAGCGATAAAGCAACCGTTTGGGTGGAATCCACTTCATCGTAATATTTGACATGCTTTCCGAAGCGCTCCGTTTGCAGCTTGCCGATAAAAGCAGGCAGATCGAATATGTCGGGCTTCGCAAGCAAACGGTACCCCTTGCGCGGTGCAGCCTCAAAGCGATACCCCTGCTGCCTCAGTCTTTCGATTTGTTTCCATACGGCGGTCCGGCTGATTTGCAATCGTTCGCTAAGCTCTTCCCCCGACAGAAAAGCTCCATTCGACTGCTCGAACAGCTCCAGTAGTCGATCGGTCATAGGGTCCCCTTCTTCTGCATCGTGACATATTCCCGCTCCGCCGTCTGAAGCAGCGCCTCCGTTTCATTCGGAAGCTCTCCAAGGGCGACTAGCTCCAGCAAACGGTTCAGCAGCTTGCCGGTCCATGGTCCGGATTTCGCCTTCAGGCGCTCAAGTACAGCTTGTCCCGTAACGGATAATTCCGATAACTCTCCTGCAGGCATCGTCTGAAGCCAACCGTGTCCGTGATCGCACCACCGCGTAACCGCCCCGGCGGCCAGCGGACTGCTGCACCTCGCTGCAAACCATAATGCATCAGCAGCCATCAATTCCCGGATGCCTCGAAGCGTTTCACGGCCATACTGTAAAGCGGTACGCAGCCACAGCCGTCTGTACTCTTCCTCTTCAGCAGAAGAGCGGTCCAGCCGCTCAAGCCCGTGTGCCAGCATATCCGCAGCCGCCGCGGTCCGCTTGATCTCCTCCATCATTTGCTTGGAAAAGGTCAAGGTTTTCATATCTTCTGCAGCTTCAGCAGGAGAGACGCCTGCACGGAGATAAAGGTAGGCCCACCGGAGCTCATCACGGGCAATCCGTTTTAAATCGGTGATGCTGTCGGGCCTTATGGCTGCCGCAAGCTTTAGCTCCCGTTTTACATGCTCCAGGGCCCGTGACCGAGAGAGCAGCTCGAGCGCCCGATTCGGATCGTTTCCTGCCAGCATCCGCTCCAGCTCCAAACGCACGCGCTCCATGGCAATGTGCCGCAGAAGAGGCATGCAGGCGATCAGCGCCTCCCAGGTCGGTCCGTCCACCTGCAGGTTATACTCCGCGGCAAAACGAATGCACCGCAGCATGCGAAGCGCATCCTCCCGAAATCTTTCTTCCGCTTCTCCGACACAGCGAAGCACGCCTCGCTGCAAATCGGCTCTGCCGCCAAAAGGATCGATCAGCCGGCCTTCGCGGTCGATAGCCATGGCATTCATGGTGAAATCCCGCCTTTTTAAATCCTCCAGCAAGCTGTCGATGTATTCCACTTCGCTGGGGCGACGGAACGCTTCATAGTCAGCCTCCTTGCGGAAGGTCGTGACTTCAAAAGGCCTTTTGCCGATGATGACGGTGACGGTCCCGTGCTGCAATCCTGTCGGTACGGTCCGCTCGAACAGCGCTATAACCTGCTCGGGTCTGGCCGATGTAGCAATATCATAATCTTTGACAGGACGGCCAAGCTGTTCGTCTCTGACACAGCCGCCTACCAGGCAGGCTTCAAATCCCTTGTCCGTCAGCCGGTGAACAATGGTCATCGCTTTTTCTCTTAACGATTCGGTCATCATTTCCGTTTTCCTTTTCAACATTGCAGAGGTTTTGCGCTCAAGGCCTCAGGTACAGGGCGTTCGAGCACCCGATAATAAAGTTCTTCGTACTGGCGTGTAATCAAGTCGTTACAGAAGGTATATCTCGCACGATACAAACAAGCCTCTCTCATGCGCTGATACATTTCGTTGTTCGTCAGCAGCATACGTGCATAAGAAGCCATCTGCTCCACATCGCCAATGTCCGCCAAATATCCGGTTTCCTCGTGTGTGATGAGCTCGGGGATGCCGCCGGCATTCGATGCGATGGTCGGCACTCCACAGGCCATGGCCTCCAGCGCCACCAGGCCGAAGCTTTCCTTTTCCGAGGGAAGCAGCATAAGATCGGCAAGCGACAGAAGCTGCGCCACATCATCCTGTTTGCCGCAAAATGTGACGCGTTCCTGGAGACCGAACTCCTTCACCTTGCACAGTACTTTGGAAAGCTCAGGCCCTTCGCCGACAAACAGCAATCTGGCCGGTATGTCCCGGTGAACCCGTTCGAATATGTCCACCACATCCATCACCCGTTTTACCGGTCGGAAGTTGGAGATATGGATCAATATTTTTTCATCCGGGTGGGCGAATTCCTTGCGAAGCGCCGTAACCTCCCGCGGATAATACACCCGTTTGTCTACGAAGTTGTAGGCCAGATCAATCGGCTTCTCAATCCCGAGCAGCTGGCGCGTTTCCCGGATTAAATCCTGGGAAACCGCCGTCACCGCATCGCTTTGGTTGATCGCATACCGGATCAAATCACTGAGAGACTCGTCCTCGGCGAGCACGGTAATATCGGTCCCATGCAGCGTCGTGACCACCTTGAGGTGAGAACCCACCATCTGCTTTGCGAGCAGCGCACAGACGGCATGAGGGATCGCATAATGCACATGGAGCAAATCCAGCTCCTCCTGCTTTGCCACCTGCGCCAATTTGCTCGCGAGCGAAAGATCGTAAGGCGGATATTTGAATACATAATAGTCGTTGACTTCCACTTCATGATAAAAAATATTTTTATGGAATTTTCCCAGCCTGAACGGCATGCTGTGGGTTATAAAATGAACCTGGTGCCCTTTCTCCGCAAGCAGCTTTCCGAGTTCTGTGGCTACGACTCCTGAACCGCCCAACGTAGGATAGCACGTAATTCCGATTTTCAACCGTTCCATCCTGCGCGCCTCCCTCGATCACAATCGATATACGTCTTAAAACAAATTCGTCAAGTAAGGCAGTTTGCTGATGAAGCCTTCGGCATAAGGCACCGAACGCTGCTGGCCAAGCAGCTGATCCCTGGCCTCTACCCGCTCCAGGTAGCCCTGATTTAGCGGGGTATGGACGTAATCATTCCCGGCGCCTGCCGCCTCGAATTGCGAGCGGTAGGCTTTCAGTGAAGAGCGCTTCTTCTCATAGACAGCGGTTACGTCTACCATGACATCCGGCGGAATGACATCGTTAATAAAATAAAAGTAGCTCTCCTGAACCGTATGCGCCGGAACATGCGGTATATACCTCCTAAGCTTCGCATTGAACAAAGCTTCCTGCACCAGCTTGCTGCACGCGATGTGATCGGGATGCCGATCCTCCCAATAAGGAGCGAATACGACGCGAGGCTTCCATTTGCGAATTTCCAGCACAATGCGCTCCACATATTCCGGCAGCAGATAAAGACCGCGGTCCGGGAGCTCCAGATTGCTCCTCATCGCAAGCCCAAGCCGCTCCGCCGCTTCCGCCGCTTCTTTACGTCGGGTTTCCACGTTTCCGTTGGAAGACATTTCAGCTGAAGTTAAATCACAAACACCGACACGGAGCCCTTGCTCCGTATGCTTAGCGATGGTGCCGCCCATTCCGATTTCAGCATCGTCCGGATGAGCGCCGAATATGAGCAAGTCCAACGATTCTTTCATCCGTCTACACCCGGCTTATATTTATGTACGAGCTCTCTCCAGGCAAAATCTCCCCGATCCAGTGCCTTGACCAGTATTTCAGCAGTTGCAATATTCGTCGCGCACGGGATTCCCTGCACGTCGCAAAGCCGGAGCAGCGCGATAATATCCGGCTCATGAGGCTGAGCCATCAACGGATCGCGCAGAAAAATAATCAGATCCATCTCATTGGTGGCTACCATGGCTCCGATCTGTTGGTCGCCTCCAAGCGGCCCCGACATAAAACGGTGCACGTTCAGCTTGGTTTTCTCCATAATGCGTGTTCCCGTCGTTCCCGTGGCATAAAGACGATGATGCTCAAAGACAGATTCATAAGCCGTTACAAAATTAACGATTTCATCCTTCTTGCGATCATGTGCAATCAGTGCAATATTCATAGGCATGTCATCCAGCTCCTCTTCTGCTCTGCCGCTTCCCTACAAAACAAGGACACTCGAACGGACCTTGCGGCCTGATCCATGTCCTCCTCATTATTCATTAATCGATAAAATGCTCAAATCCGTACACCATGCCCGCATACTCCATCACTTTTTTGACGGCAACGTTCACCCCGGGCATGTAGCCCGCGCGGTCGTATGAGTCATGGCGGATTTTCAGCGTTTGACCGAAGGCGCCAAAAATGACTTCCTGCTGGGCAAAAATGCCCGGAAGCCGAACGCTGTGAATTCGGAAGCCTTGGTAATAACCGCCGCGCGCGCCTTCAATCGTCTCTTCCTCTTTCGGATTCCCTTGGCGGAGCTCCTCGCGCACTTCGGAGATCAATTCAGCGGTTTTTACCGAGGTACCCGACGGAGCATCCAGCTTCTGATCCCCATGGTACTCGATAATTTCTACATGAGGCATATATTTCGCTGCTTGAGCGGCAAATTTCATCATCAAAATGGCACCGATCGAGAAATTAGGCGCGATAAGCCCGCCAATGCCTTCCGCTTTGCACTGCTTGTCCAGCTCCTCTATATCTTCAGGAGTAAAGCCCGTCGTTCCCATTACAGGGCGAACTTTGTGCTTGATGGCCAGCCTTGTGTTCACAACAGCCGATTGGGGAGTCGTGAAATCGACCAGCACATCCGGCTTTGATTCGACGAGCGCCAGCTCCAAATCATTCGTAACCTGAACGCCGCATGGCTCCAGACCAACAAGTCTTCCTGCATCCATATTTGTCGTAGAGCGTGCAACCGCCGCCACTAATTCCAGTTCGGGATCGCCAAGCACCATCTTTACGACTTCACGTCCCATACGGCCGCTTGCACCGGCCACAGCCACTTTAATTCGAGTCATTTCGTTGTTTCGTTCCTTTCTTCCTGCGATTTGGAGTTCATCCTTTGTTCATATATTGTTTCCATTTTAAATCATAATCTTTAAGCAGTCTTTTGCCTATAGCGTGCTGAGGGTCCAGCTTCAAAAGTTCTTTGACCGCTTTCACCGCCGAACTGTATTCCTCAAGGCGATAATACGCAATACCCAGCAGAAGGAATGCCTCAATGGCCAGGGGGTCAAGCTCCACAGCCTGTTGAAGCAGCGCGACGGCCAACCACAAGCGTTCATCCTGCTCCTCGAACAGCCTTTCAGCATGCAGTATCAATTTCCTGGCCTGAAGATGCTGCAGGTGAAACGAATAATGCTCATCCTCCGGCTCAAGCCGAACGGCCTGCGCCGCATGACCAATCGCTTTATCGAGCTTATTGCTGCGGGCAAATGTGATGGACAGCTTATAATGATACGCCGCACAATGCGGGTCCAGGGCAATCGCGCGTTCAAACCATGCAATCGCCCTTTCGAAGTCGTGCTGTAATATCGATTCATATGCTTTTTTTATGGCGTTCTCCCCGTCCATAATGACCATCTCCTCTCCAAACCGTCCGAAGCATGTTCCCTCCTGGACGAGGTCTGCAGCATATAAGATGATGGTACACTATATGACAAAGATGAAGTTAAGTGTCCACTCGAGTCCACCGATCGGCGTCACGCGTGCGAAACTTATGCATGATTTTGTCATGTGCCTCGGCAAGGTCAATCCCCAGGGAGTTGGCAAAGCAAATCGTGATAAACAAAATGTCGCCCAGTTCGAGCTCGATGGAGTTCTCTTCTTCCGTAGCTTTTTTCGGCTTCTCCCCGAATCGGTGATTCACTTCCCGGGCCAGCTCCCCAACCTCTTCCGACATTCGGGCCATCATGGCCAAGGGACTGAAATACCCTTCTTTAAATTGGGATATGTATTCATGCACCTCCTGCTGGAGGTCCTTTAACGATTTATCGGACATGATCCTAACGTTCACCTGCCTTCATTAAATCATTCTCTATCCATAAGAGCGCATTATCATCATGTTAACGCAAAACACGCCGTCATGACAAATTTTTTTTGAAAAAGAAGGGAACCGTTATATTATACCGAATTTCATGTTCATCTGAAACGAATGGAGTTGAATCATGCGGTTTTCTGAAGCTTCCACCCATGCCAAAAACATCATCCCGATTTGGATCGGGACGGCCGTATATGCCTTCGGGCTTCATTATTTTGTCATTCCGAATGAACTGATGGAGGGAGGGCTGACCGGCTTTGCGCTGCTCTTGAACTACATTTTCAGTTTTCCGCCATCCCTGACCACGCTCTGCATGAATGTTCCGCTGTTTTATTTGGGCTGGCGTATATTAGGAAAATCCTCCATGGCATACACCATCATAGGTACACTTTCTTTGTCGTTTTTTCTCTGGATCATGGAACGGCTAATCGGCAGCGGTTGGCTTGTGCCCTTTCGGACGGAGCACGATTACTTTCTGGTCACCGCTTATGCCGGATTTACACTGGGATTGGGCTTGGGCATCGTCTTCCGTTTTGGAGGAACAACCGGGGGGACCGATATTTTGGCCCGGGTCATCCATAAGCTGAAAGGTTGGCGTATAGGGCAGATTATCCTGACGATGGACGTTATCGTGATTGGTTCCTCTCTCTTTTTCCTGCCGAAAGAGAAAATCCTGTATACGATTGTTGTTGTTTTTATCGCTTCCAAGATGATCGACATTCTGATTGAAGGAGCATACGCCGCCAGGGCCTTCACCATTATTACCCACCAGTCGGAAGCTGTCGCCGCCGCCATTACGGAATCACTCGATCGGGGAGCCACATTATTACCGGCTGTGGGCGCTTATTCCAAACAGCAGAAGCATATTGTTTACTGTGTAGTGGCCCGCAGTGAAATGAAAAGGCTTAAAGACCTTGTCCGTTCCATCGATCCTCTCGCATTCATTATCATAACGGAGGTACACGATGTCGTTGGAGAAGGCTTCAAGCCTAAATAAGTCCTATTGAACTATCGCGTATCGTCATTGCTGCGGCGAACCGGCACAAGACCGTCGTTCTTTTTGGAGAGCCGCCACCCGGCAAAAGCAAGTGAACTCAAAATGATCAACCCGAACGTCAGCGTCCACAGAATCGGATTCTGCGGCTCCGGATAAGGCAGATAGGCTGTCGTTGCCTGTCTCATAAACAGTTTGTCCAGCATTTGCCGCATGGCAGGGACGGCATTGAGCACGTCATCGAACGGTTCGCCCTGAAGCAGGGACTGTGACCGGACGAACGTGACGAGCGAATCCATTTTCTCCACATCGGAGGGCATCCGGCCAATAACCAGGCTGGGCTGCACAATGCTGTAATTATGCTCTAACCGGGAGGAAGCCGATTGTAAATCCGACTGTCTTTGGCTTTTAGCCGCTTGTTCCACACCGGTAACGTCATCCTGAAGCCGGTCGTAATATTGAAGCCATAACGGCTGGGTGGGGTGTGTTAGTGCATCGGCCGCCAGCCGAACCTTTGCCGCGGCGATTTGCCGATCTTCAGGCTGAACCTTGGCCAAACCAAAAATGCGCTGTGCATCGGTAACGGTTTGGGTCAGAGCGGTCATTCCTTCAGCCGAAGTCAATCCCTCATAACGAATTTGAGATATTTGGTCTGTCAGCTGCTGCAATACGATTCGGCTATCCTCTACCTCTCCCTGCAGCAGTTTTTGATACATATCATCGGCAGTACGGTTCAACAGATCGGCCTTCTGAAGCTGCTCCTGGGAAGGCTTTGGCGCCTTCGCCTCATTTTTGTCCTTGTCATTCCCGCTGCAGCCGCCGAGCAAAGCAGCAACGAGCAGCGCCGTTATGATCAGACCGAGCCGCTTCACGTTGTAAGCTCCGAACATTGGTACATCCCCTCCTAAAAACATCGTATGGGAGGATGTCCACATTTAGACCGATTTTGTACCGGTCTCCTTCCGTTCCTTCCGTACCCTCCATCTCCAGAGGAGCAAAGCCACGGCAATGCTGGCCCAGCTTAATAACATCGTAAAAGAGGCGATCGGAGTCAGATCATCCTCCAGCACCTCCGGGAGCCATGGATAAATGCCGACGGCGTAATCCATGATGTCGTTCAGAAGCACCCAACAGGCTGCGAAAAGAACCGCCATCCATCGGAAACGGTAAAAACGGTAGTACAGCAATGCTTCCATCGCCATCCCCAGATGTGAAAACGTCAGCATCCAATCCTGCCAAACCAGCCGGTCCCCTTGGTACGCTCCTGCCATGATCATGGCTACTGCCCATATCCCGTATTTAAATGAAGTAATAACGGCAAAAGCCTCTACAAAACTTCGTAATCCGCCAGACGGCTTCCGTCCGGT
Source organism: Paenibacillus sp. JMULE4 (assembly GCF_013337105.1). Lineage (NCBI taxonomy): Bacteria > Bacillati > Bacillota > Bacilli > Caryophanales > Paenibacillaceae > Paenibacillus > Paenibacillus sp. JMULE4. The sequence goes on along the minus strand of NZ_SGWF01000011.1, from coordinate 802,294 downwards.
ATCTTTATCGTTCGCTCTTCTCAGCAGCAAAATCAGCAGAAACCAAGTGAAAAACAAACTGGCCGTAGGGCTGTCCGGGACAAAGGGAAGATAAAGCGGAGACATGTTTTCTGCGGTGAACTTTAATTGATTGCCATACCATATGTATCCGTAAATCGTACCAAGGAAGTTCACCCAAAACAAGGTCCACAGCATCTGCCGGCTGCCCAGAAACTCGCGTGAGAAAAAGTAAGTCCAGCCCCTGATTGACAACAATGACTCCTCCTCTTCTTTCTAAAAAAACCTGACCGCATTAGCGGTCAGGTTTTATCTTGTTATTGTTTTTTCTGTCTGGAGAGCCAATCCGCAAGCTGTTCGATTTCGGCCGGTGTCAGACCTTTGCCAATATTGGCATCATATTGTCCAGGCATCTGACCAATACCGTTATGGATAATTCCCAAAATCTCATCCTTGGAGTGAAGGTCTCCCACTCCGCGAAGCGCCGGGATTTTGGCCGAAGGCATTCCCTTCAAGTCCCCGCCATGACAGGAAAGGCAAGTCGACTTCGCATAAATTTGCGCTGCCGGATCATCAGGAGCTACAATTGCAGCGGCTTGTTGTGCGGGCGGCTTCGCTCCGCCCCCGCCTGCGCCGCCTGATGTGCCTTTGTTGGCGTGCATTTCTTCTTCACGTTTGATATGCTCCGGAATAATATTTTTCTCCTTGAGCTCTGCCTGATAGTGGCTCCAGGACACGACCGTCAAATAGGTGCAAGCGATCAAGCTCAAAAACATTAAAGCAGATGCGATCGGCCGCTTGTAAAAGCGTCTTTCCTTGCCCGTATCCAGAAACGGAGCCAACAGCAAAGCACCGAACGCGATACCCGGAACACCAACGGTACCCAGCACCACGAAATTTTCCGAAGTATACGGGTATTTGAGAAGCTGATACATGAACAGGAAGTACCAGTCCGGCATCGGAATGAACTGTGTATTCGTCGGATCAGCAGGATAGCCGAGCGGAGCCGCATGAGACACGGTCAGAGCCAAAATACCGACCAGCACGACAACGCCGACCATCCATTCTTTCAAAAGGAAGTTCGGAACAAATACTTCCGATTTTCCAGGGTAAGCAGAAAAATCTTGCGGAGTCAATTTCGTCGATTTTACTCGAACGCGTGAATCCCCAACGTAAACGATTTTCTCGTCCGATTTATGACCATGAGCCACGGAACGCTCCTCCTTCTCGTTTTCTTGGTAGAAAACCGTAAGCTGCAAATTTTACGGAAATCTTATAGCGGCCCGGAAATACCTTGCTTGCGAATCATGAAGAAGTGTCCTGCAAGCAGAGCCAATAATGCGCCCGGAAGGAAGAACACGTGCAATGCAAAGAATCTCGTTAACGTTTGCGCCCCTACGATTTCCCCGCCTTGCAGGAGGGTTTTTAAATATGGACCGATATACGGTGCGGATTCAACAATTTTAAGCGTAACGCTTGTTGCGAAGTATGCTTTATTGTCCCAAGGCAGCAAATATCCCGTCAAACCAAGACCCAGCATGACAAAGAATATCAGCATCCCGACAACCCAGTTCATTTCCCGGGGAGCCTTATAGGATCCAGTAAAGAACACGCGAAGCGTATGTAGGAACATCATGACAATAACGAGACTGGCGCCCCAATGGTGCATCCCGCGTACTATCACGCCAAAAGCCACCTTATGCTGCAGATAGTCTACGCTTGCATAAGCGTTGATGATATCCGGCACATAATACATGGTCAGGAACATGCCCGACAGAATTTGTATAACTGTGATAAAGAACGTCAAGCCGCCGAAACAGTATACAAAAGCGGAGAAGTGATGAGCCGGGTTAACGTGCTCCGGCACCTCGTGGTCCGCTACGTCTCTCCACATCGGCGTGATATCCAGGCGTTCATCGATCCAGTTATAAACCGCTTTAAACATCTGATGCTACGCCTCCTTATTACACCCGTTTATTAGGTCCGAGCTGACCAACATACACAAAACCGTTCTCGATCTTCACTTCATATTCGTCGAGCGGCAGTGGCGCTACGGCTAATGCTTTTCCGTCAATTGTGTAATGCGCACCGTGACAAGGACAATAATACTGGTTCTGGAATTGCGGACTGCCATTCCAGTTTACCGTACAGCCCAAGTGCTTGCATGTCGGGTTCAGGGCAAAGATTTTGCCGTCCGGACCTTTTGCAATCCATGCTTCGAGCTCAGGATTGCTTTCGTACCAGCCGTCCACTTGATGCACTTGGAACTTGAAGGATTTCGGCTCGTTCGTAACTTTGGACTCTTCCACAACCTTTACCCATTCAGCTTGCGACTTAGGCTGAAGAACCGGATCCACTGCAAAGCGAACCATCGGAACCAGCATCCCTGCGCCCATGAATGCTCCTGCTCCACCGAGGGTGTAAGAAAGAAACTGGCGTCTGGACATTTCACGACGTTTGACTGGTTTATCGCCGTGATGCTGCGTCTCTTGATTCGTGTGATCGTTCATTCTCGTTCTACCCCCTTTTTGCAACATATATCAGTCGTTCGACATAACTTTACACCATACACTAGGACATTACTAATAATAGCCTACACCTCAATGGGCGTCAAGAATGGAGTCTGCTTATTCCTAGGTGTAATCTGAAGTGTCGAAGCTACATGTAACGAAATTGTCACAACTGGCGATGTTGGGTAATGTGCCAGGCTGTTACATAGAATTCTCAACATTTCCATGAATCATACATGCGTCATTAGGTCAGACTTCCATTCCACAGGTTTGCCATCAATTCCGCCGCTTGGCGCTTCAATTCGCTGCCGGAAACTCTGAGTTCCTCCGGCGTAAAACGCAGAACCAAATCGGCATGTTTCGTTTCAAGGAACCCTTCCCCAAACTCGGGTTCAGACTTGGCCGTTACGATAACAACGAACCGAAAGCCGGTTTTCTTGAGGCCTTCACAGACCTGATCCAGCAGCAAGCTGCCAGACTCCTGCCTTGTGGCGCTTACAAAATGCATGGCGGGATACGTTACGATACGGCCTTTGAACGGAATCTCAATCAAGTCGAGCGCATCGCGTAAATATTCCAGTTCCCTGGTGGCCTCCCAAGGCGTCTCCCCTCCGTTTAATCCCGTAACCGGCAGTACCGCCGTATCCAGATACGGACGGAGCTCGTCCCATGTCTGCTCCTCAATGTCGCTAAATTTCAATGATTTCACCTTCTTTCCCTGTATCACTTTAGCACAGAAAAAAAGACATATGAACTATCTTCATATGTCTTTCAAAAAAATGTCATCATTGGCGCTAGCTCTATTTATTCCGGATTCATTCACCCAAGTCTCTCAGTGTATTCAGTTCGGTCGTTAGGGCAATAAAGGATTGTTCGTCACCATTAGCCAATGCTTGATCTATTTCTTCGTATAATATTTCCTCTTTGTATTTGCGCAGCGCTTCGTCAAGCAACATTTCTGCAAACAAACTCAGCATCATGTCGTTTGTCACGTTCATTTTGCCCATAAGAACCTACCTCCAAACCGGGTCATAATCATCCATTTATACCACTTACTGCTTAAGGCTGCCCCTCAGATACTCAGAACCTCTGACGCAATAGCTCTCCATCGTCCGCTTCATCCGCTCCAGATCCTTCTCTTGCAGCTCCCGAACCACTTTTGACGGCGATCCGAGAGAAAGCGTGTACGAGGGGATTATTTTGTTCTCGGTCACAAGCGTTCCTGCCCCTATTAAAGCATATTCACCGACGGAAGCGCCGTTAAGTACAATCGCCCCCATCCCGATTAATGTGCCTTTGCCTACATGGCATCCGTGAATGATGGCACCGTGTCCTACGGACACTTCATCTTCGATGATCAAGGGCTGATTGGTATTCACATGGCCGATGCAGCCGTCTTGAATGTTGCTTCGCTTTCCGATCCGAATGGGGGCCAAATCTCCCCGAAGCACGGTGTTGTACCAGATGCTCGCCCCTTCTTCGATAATAACATCACCGATAATTTGTACACCGGGCGCCAGAAACACCGTTGGATGAATCTGGGGCTGAATACCGTTATAACTGTGCAGCATGAACCGTTACACTCCTTGGATAGGGCGCTGTGAAGGCCGGATGCTCCGCCGCGATACAGCAGCCTCGATTTTTGGAGTGATTGTAGCAAGACCTTCAAAGATTGTCAATTGTCAAACATCAATGGTAATCTTTTCTTCGTCGGGCACATACGTTCCTTCAATAATGTGACTGCCCAGCTTAGTGACCTGAACGACGCGTCCCCACCTTTCGTCCTCGCCTATCCTCAAAAGTCCAAGATGCATCATCATCTGGATAATCCGCTGGTCCAGGATCGAATCGGCCGTATCGTAGTAGTAAGGCCGAATCAATGGAGTCAACACCTCTCTTAGCGAATGATAGGTAACCCATGATTTGCCTAAACGGCTTAACCAATGGACCAACGATTGAAGGTTGGGAATAGGGCCTTTATACAGCCTTAACCAGAAACGGTAAACTTGGAACGGGTCGTCTTTTTGGCCTTCGTCCACCTTCGCTTCGCCTTTGCTTGTGAGTGCCAGCACCTGGTTGTGTTCCGTAATCAGATCGTTGTAGTAGCAGTAATCGTAAATAAAAGAAAACCGATTGGGGTACTCACGGAACATTCTGCCGTAGCCGAATCTCCACGCGGTTTTGCCCACAGGGTCTTCCCTGACCGCCAAGCGTTCCAGAATCTGCTGGAGATTGCGTTTGTACATGACATTCTCAGCAGTAAGAATGACTTCCTGACTCCGGAGAAAATGAAGAAAGCTCCAGATGTCCTCCGCCAGAAATCTTTGCTCGTCCCGGTAGACGGGCGGCTCTTCGGTCGTTTGAAGCTTTTGCTGAAATTGCCTGGCCAGTACGAGAATAAATCTGCTTTTTAAATCGGCGGGCAATTGAAACAAGTATCGCGTTTGATGGGAATATCCGCTGAACAACCATCCCCTTTGCTTGAAGCGTGAAATCATTTCGCGCGGATTCCAAGCCGTGTTCTCGTCATCCTTCGTAAATCGGCTTTGCTGCACCCGGGCAATCAGCTCCTCCAAGCTGAATGACCCGCGCTGGTCAAACAAGAGCGAGTTGAGAAAACGGATGTCTTCGATCGATAAGGCTTCAACCTGAGTATCGAAAACCTCCCGCCGTCCTACCGCACACAAGATCGACTGGATGAGCTCATTTTTCGAATGGCCGTTGCACTCGCAATGATACGTAACGGCGATGCGGCTCAGCTCATGGATATCCGCATAGCTTAACATGTCGGCTAGATTCATGCGTCTGTCCCTCCAGAACTTCTTAATACCCATTATAGGAAAATGTTCCGGTTTTAAACGCGATATGAAAAAAATTGCAAAAAAAACTACGGCGGCATGAATAACTAACAGGATCTTCCTAACGGTTTGTCGAAGTAATTACGGTCAAAATTTCCAAAGGAGTTGACCCGCATTGCTTTCCAAAAACCGTCTGCGTCCACAACGGAGAATATACTTTAGACCTGAACATAAGAATTGTCCTCACTGCCAACAGAAATTACGTCGTTCACATACAGCATGGAATAAGAAAATCGCCACATTGAAAGAAGTCGTTCACGTTTGGAGCATGGCCTACCATTGCGAAAATCCAGATTGCCCGAAGCCAGGTGTATACTACAAATCGGCGGAAGCAGAAGCAATAAGCATGAAGCATTCTCCTTACGGCTTCGACGTTGTTTGCCTAGTTGGTGAACTTCGCTTCAAACGGCATATGACCCGCAAGGAGATTGCGGATGAATTGAACGCGAGAGGTGTTCAGACATCCGAACGGAGCGCACAAAATCTGTATGAACGGTATCAAACATTGCTTGCTGCTAGTCTTACTGAACATACGAAGAAAGTGCTGGCTGAAGTCACAGAACAAAACGGCGGTATTATCTTGTCTATGGATGGCGTCCAGCCAGAGAAAGGCAATGAGACACTTTATGTAATTCGTGAAGTATTCAGCGGTACTGTCTTAATAGCAAAAAACATGAAAAGTGGTTCATCTGCCGAGTTACAAACGCTCATCCAACCGATCATCGAGCAAGGCTATCCGATCGTCGGTATTGTTAGTGATGGACAGCAATCCATTCGTCTAGCGATGGAGACGCTTTTGCCCGATGTGCCTTATCAATATTGCCAGTACCATTATTTAAAAGACATCGCGAAACCGGTTGTTGATGTCGATCGAAAGTTAAAGACCGAGCTCAAGAAAAGCATGCGCGGCATTCGTGAAGTCGAGCGGAAAATCGAACAGTCGGATTCACAAGAAGCAAGCATCGCGAAGGGTTACGTTGCTGCCGTACGTGCATTGCTCTTGGAAGACGGAAATCCTCCATTAGATTTACCCGGTATGCGTATCTATGAACAGGCCCAAGCCATTCAAGCGTCCCTTCAAAAATGCTTGGATAAAAAAGGGGGCCACCCTACTTCAAAACGTTTTCAGAATATTTAGTAAAGTCGATTCCCTTCAGCAACAATACGAGAAAGTCGCTCGCTGGATGAAGCCAATCCGTCACATTGCAGAAATCCTTGAACCCAGCATGGATAAGACAAGCAAGACAGTTGAATGGGAAATGACAAAGCTGTTGGATTGGGTTCGGCTTTCCTATACCGAAGAGAATGATCTGGAAATGGTTAACAATCTCCTTAGTTACAGCAAGGGATTCTGGAAGGGACTCTTCACTTGCTACGATCATTATCATGTGCCAAGAACGAACAACGATCTGGAACGCTTCTTCCGAGCTACGAAGACACGACACCGTCGGATGACCGGGCTACGCAACTGGAACGAATACATCTTACGGAATGGTGAGATGGTTGTGCTCGTTGATGATGGACTTAAACAGGAAAACCTAATCGCCCGTTTAAGGATGGTCGACTACACAAGCTACAAGAAACAGAAAGAAAAATGGAATAACCGGTTGAGCGATAGTGTTATGCGCAAACGGTTTAAACGCGATCCACAAAATTATCTTAAAAATTTAGAAAACCAATGGCTCAAATAACATGTATGTTATTCATGCCGCCGTAGAAAAAAAAGCGGATTCCCATGCAGCATCTTGCTTTGCATAAGAACCCGTTGGTTTCAAATACTTTGACCTTGCTCCTGCTCCAGCTTCACTAAGTGAGAGGTACAGTTTAAGAGCCGGCAATGCCAGCTTTCTTCTACACGTTCGATGACGGTCAGAGACGTATTTTTTAAATGCTCCTCTATGGCCTGACCCAAGAAAGAAGCAAGAACAGGTGCGATAAATCCCCCGTGGCTGACGATCAGAATCCGTTTCCCCCGATGATCCCGCTCCATATCCAAAAGAAATGACCGCCAACGCGCCAGAAGCGCATCATCACTTTCAAGGCCCAAATCCAGCTCGCGCCAATTCTCCCCCCATCTTAAAAGGCGATCCTCCGTCGTCGTCCCTTCCAGTTGGCCGAAAGCTCTCTCGCGCAATCTCGAATCTACCCCTATAAAAGGCGATCCTGTAATGTCCGCTATCAGCTGCGCCGTCTCCCGTGCCCTGATCAAATCGCTCGAGATAATCGCGTCCCAGTCTTCTCCCTGCAGCCTTTCGGCCAACAAGCGCGCCTGTATCCGACCGAGCTCGGCCAAAGGCGTATCCATTTGACCCTGCATACGACCCGCCAGATTCCACTCTGTCGTTCCATGCCTTACGAATCCAAGTACAGTCATCCTGTCTTCAACATCCCTTCTAAAAGCTCAGTCAAAAAAAAGAAACGGCCCTCGGGGGACGGTAGTGCCAGTCCGAAGTCCGCTAGATTTTGGTGCGTGTCAACCAGTTCATAATCAGTAAAGTACAGGTCAAACCGAACAACGAGACGAACAACATATAATCATTCACCGTCTGAATCGGTCCGACACGATACATGAACGGCTCGTTAAATCCTTTCAGACTGGCTACCGCCGTTGGCATGGCGTGGACATTCAACGATTCCCCCCCGCCGCTAGCCGCCACCACAACCGGGTCCCCCAACCGGCCGAATACGCTGGACTCTTGAGCAAGAGGAGGAGCAGCATCTATGCTCATCTCATGAGATAGAGAAAAGAAAAAAGTGAAGACGAACAGCGCAATACAAAAGGAGATGACCGCCGTAAGGTTGCGGCGGAATTTGTATGAGAATGGATGCAGCCGGTCGTGGGCCGGAATTCGCCAAGACTCATCCTCGTATATCCGCTTCATCACACTGGAGGAAACCGACTTTTCCAATGACACGACAGGCTCATCATTGGCGGTAGAACGAATCAGTTGCGTGCTTTCCTGCCAGATCTCGAACTCTTCCTCACAAGCCTTGCAATGCTTGATATGCTCATCCACCGCCTGCCTTATTAAATCGTGCTCCGGCAAATCCCAATAGACGCCGAACCATTCATGTATGTCTTCGCATTTCATCTTCGATTCATCCCCTCATACTCCTCAAATATCGGTTCAAGAAAGTATGGTTCCAACTGAAGCTTTACGCTAGCCCTTGCCCTGAATAACAAAGATTTGACCGAGCTTACCGTCTGCCCGAGAATATTGGCAATCTCCTGGTAGTCAAGCTGGTCGTATTCACGCAATATTAGTGCGGATCGCTGCTTCTCAGGCAGATTATTTATGGCATCCCTTACCATAGAAACTCTCTCGTTCCGCAGAACGGTTTGTTCCGGGAGCGTGTCCAAAGAAGTCTGAGGCGTATATCCGCTTTGCTCCAAGGAAACCTTTATATTTTTATGTTTGCGCAGCTCGCTTAACACCGTATTGCGCGCGATGGTATACAGCCAAGTGGAGAAGGTCGCCTCGACCTCGCGAAACGAATGAAGGCTTTTATAAGCCTTATAGAACGTTTCGTTGCAAAGGTCTTCCGCCAGAGATTCCATCTGCGAGCTTTTCAGCATGTGAAAGATGAATGCCAAAATCTTACGTTCGTAGCGGCGCATTAATTCATCATATAGCTGGACGTTGCCGTCCTTGATTTCTCTGATCAACTGGGAATCGGTCATGCAATTCGACCCTCCTTGTGATTCCTGCTTACTCCCAGCGATACTACTTGTTTGTACTGTAGGGGGAGTATAAAAGTTGCGGTAGTTTCGAAAAAAAAATGAGAATGATACTTAGCTGCTCTTAGATGCTATACTATTCGTGGTATAAGGCCAAAATTCCTTCTTTATCGACAACTTCATAGGGTCTCCCCGATAAAGATGTACAATATATACTACGATTAGTTTATCAAAATAAGATATGCTGGAGAAGCTTACAACATGAACATGTCCGCCAACTCGTGAAAATTACAAAAAAAGACCGCCTGAATCATCAGGCGGTTGCACATTGTGCCATTATTCGGATAGGAGTGGAGAGAAACCATACTGTACTTTTATTATATGTATCCGTTTACAAAAAGTCAACGTTTTTTTTGAAAACGTTTCCTGCCAGTTTTTAAAAAAGATTACACGTGAACCGTGTAATCTTTTTTCAGCAGCTCCAGCGCTTTATCCATATCGTATTCCTCCCGGAACGATAATCTCAAAACGCCTGGAACGTCTTCCCTGCTTTCGATAATCTGAATGTTGCTCAAGTTCACACGATGGCTGCCGAGCAGCATGGTAATTTGACCGATGACGCCCGGGTGATCCGGAACATCGACATAAATATCGTAAAAGGAGTGGATGACTCCCTTGCGGCGTTCCGGCAAACCTCCGCGGAATTGGTTTGCCTTATGAAACTCCTGCTCGATCCCTTCGCCGTTGCCGGTCTCCAGCAGCTTGATGAATCTTCCGACTTCTTCATTCCAATCCTTGAGCAAATTCAGCATCACGGTTTTGTTGCTGATCAGAATATCCCGCCATATGATCGGATCACTGGAAGCAATCCGGGTAATGTCGCGGAAACCGCCCGCGGCCAAATTCTGATAAAGCTCGTTCGATTCATTGTAGCGCGCCACCTGATTCACGAGAGCAACGGCAATAATATGCGGCAGATGACTGATAGCGCCTACGATTTCATCGTGAAGCCTGGCATCCACCTTCACAATGTGCGCCCGGGTCCATTGGAGCAGGTCGGTCAAGCGGGCATATGCCTCTTCGGGGGTATCCTTGTCCGGTGTCAAAACGTAGAACGCATTCTCGAACAAACGAGAGGTTGCCGCTTCGACCCCGGACTTTTCCTTGCCGGCCATAGGGTGGCCTCCGATAAAGGATACGCCTTGCAGGTTCAGCCTTGACGCATATTCCGCCACAGACGCTTTCGTGCTGCCCACATCGGTGATGACACAGCCCGGCTTTAGAGGAAGCTTGGACAGTCTGGTCAAGTACTCTTCCAAATTCCCTACAGGAACGCACAGAAAAATAAAATCCGCGCCTTCTGCGGCTTCCTCGAAGGAAGTGGTAGCATAATCGACAACTTTACGTTTCAAATACTTTTCTACGGAACTCGGATTGCCGGAATGACCGACGACCGTCAACCCCGGCTTTCCTTTGAAGCACAGGGCGAGCGATCCACCGATCAGCCCTACGCCGTATATTGCAATTTTGGTCATGAAACCGCCACTTCGCTCAATACTTGCTCCAGCGCCTCAAGGAATTTACGGTTTTGCTCCTCGCTGCCTACCGTTACGCGGATCTTGGTCGGATAGCCCCAGCCCGGGTCATGACGAACAATGATGCCTCTCTGAAGCAAGCCCTGAAATACCGCTTGACCCGGACGCTTCACATCGATCATGATAAAATTCCCATGAGCCTCAAAATACGGCAGGCCCAGCTTATCCAATTCCGCTGTCACTTGCCGGATACCGGCGGCGTTCGCCTCACGGCACGTGCGGATAAACTCGTGATCCTGCAATGCGGCAAGCCCCGCCTTCTGTGCAAAGCTCGTGGTATTGAAAGGCTCGCGCACCTGGTTAATCGAACGAACCACATCCGGATGTCCAATGCCGAAGCCGATGCGCAGGGAGGCCAATCCGTATATTTTGGAGAACGTGCGCAGCACCACAATATTTTTGTATTTATTCAGCAGCGAAATGCTGTCCGGATACTCTTCGTTGACGGTGTACTCGGCATAGGCTTCGTCGAGAACGACCATGACATGATTTGGAACGGATTCAATGAAGGATACGATTTCCCGTTCGCTTAACATGGTGCCCGTCGGATTGTTCGGGTTGCAGATCCAAACGATCTTGGTACGTTCGTTTACTTTGGCGAGCATGGCCTTCAGATCGTGCTTTCCGTTTTCATCCACGGGAACTTCGATAAAGGTAGCCCCTTCGATTTCCGCGTTATGCTTGTACTGGGGGAACGTCGGAAACGCGGATATCGTTTCATCATTCGGCGTTAAAAAAGCGCGTGCGATCATCAGAATCACCTCGTCCGAGCCGGCGCCGAATATGATTTGATTCGGCTTTACGCCGTAGTGCTCAGCTACTGCATGCGTCAGGTCTACGGCTCCGCCGTCCGGATATATGCTGACTTGATCGAGTAATGAAACAATGGCTTCTTTCACTTTCGGAGAGCATCCGAATGGGTTCTCGTTGGAGGCCAGCTTGATGACATCAGTAAGCCCCAGCTCCCGCTTGACTTCGCTGATCGGTTTTCCCGGTTGATACACCGGAAGATGTAAAATATTTTGTTTAGGCTGCACTTCGGTAGTCACCTCGTTATAAGATTGATGAGCAGAAATATGAAATCAGTTACCCATCAATTTTCGCACAAATTCATTAATTTGCAAGAGGCCTTGTGATTTTGTTACATCTTGTGTCAGCAGCGGCAGCGCTTCTTCCACTTTTTTCACCAAGGCGCTGCCCACGACAATGCCGTCACAGGTCTTGGCAAATCGGGCATACTGCTCGGGGGTGGAAATACCGAAGCCGATCGCGATGGGAAGATTCGTCGAGGCTTTTACCGTTTGCAGGAACTCATCCACGCCGCTGTGAAACTCCGTCCGCGTCCCCGTCACGCCAAGCGAAGATACACAGTACACAAAACCGCTTGCCCGCGAGGCGATTTTCTGCACCCGCTCCCTGGAAGTCGGAGCTACTAGCGGAATCAAATGAATCCCGTGCTTCTTGGCTAACGCCCGGACCTCTTCATCCTCCTCCATAGGCAAATCCGGAATGATCAGACCGCTGATGTCGCTTTCCTGAAGAAGTGAAAAAATCCGGTCAAGCCCCGTTTGAAGTACAGGATTGAAATAAGTGAACAATATAAACGGCAATTCGCACCCCTCGCTGCGCGCTTGTTTGGCAGCGGAGATGCAATCCAGGATGGTGATGCGGTTCACTTTCAAGGCCCTCATGGAAGAACGCTGAATGACGGGACCGTCGGCAAGAGGATCCGAGTAAGGTACGCCTAATTCCACCATAGCCGCTCCCGCTTTTTCAAGCTCCTTGATCACATCAATCGAGGTCCGCACGTCCGGATCCCCGATCGTCAGGAAAGGAATAAAGGCCGGTTTTTGTTGCTCCCGCAGTTCGGCAAACTTCCGGTCAATGCGATTCATCGGTATTTCCTCCCAAATAACTCATGATGGCTTCGACGTCTTTATCTCCGCGCCCGGAGAGACTGACAACAATAATTTGATCTTTGCCCATGGCCGGAGCCCGCTTAATCGTCTCGGCTATCGCATGGGCGCTCTCCAGCGCCGGTATGATGCCTTCCTTGCGGCTGAGCAGCTGCAGCGCATCGAGCGCTTCCCGGTCGGTAATCGGGATATATTCGGCACGCCCGGTGTCCTTCAGATACGAATGCTCCGGTCCGATCCCCGGATAATCAAGGCCGGCGGAGATGGAATGAGCCTCCTGCACTTGTCCGTACTCATCCTGCAGAAGATAGCTGTAGGAGCCCTGGAATACGCCCTTGCTTCCTTTGGTCATCGTGGCGGCGTGTTTATCGGTCTCCACACCGCGCCCTGCCGCTTCAACGCCGATTAACCGGACGCTCTCGTCATTCAGGAAAGGATAAAACATGCCGATTGCATTGCTCCCGCCGCCTACGGCAGCAATGACCGTATCCGGCAGCCGGCCTTCCCGCTCAAGAATCTGCTTGCGCGCTTCATCGCCGATAATGCGCTGGAAGTCGCGGACCATCATCGGGTATGGGTGCGGTCCTGTTGCCGAACCAAGGATATAGAAGGTATCGTCTACATGGCTGACCCAATAGCGAAGGGTCTCATTGCACGCATCCTTCAATGTTCTCGTGCCCGAGGTGACCGGCACGACTTCCGTGCCAAGCAGATTCATCCGGAATACGTTCAGCTGCTGGCGCTTCATATCTTCTTCACCCATAAACACCTTGCACTCAAATCCCATCAGGGCGGCAACCGTAGCTGTCGCCACGCCATGCTGGCCTGCGCCGGTTTCGGCGATAATTTTGGTTTTGCCCATCCATTTGGCCAAAAGCCCCTGACCGAGCGCATTATTGATTTTGTGCGCCCCGGTGTGGTTTAAATCCTCCCGCTTCAGGTAGATCTTCGCGCCGCCCAAATGCTCCGTCAGACGCCCGGCATAATAAAGCGAGGTCGGCCGTCCGGAATAACGATGAAGCCAATAATTCAGCTCTTCCTGAAATTTCTCGTCTTTGGCATACTTCTTAAAAGCTTCCTCCAGCTCGATCAATGCGTTCATCAGCGTTTCCGGCACATACCGCCCGCCGAATTTGCCGAATCGGCCATACTCATCCGGTCCGTTAAACAATCGATTTCACCCTTTCGACAAAAGTCGTAATTTTTCCGATATCTTTTACTCCGTCGACTTCTACGCCGCTGGACACATCCACACCGTCAGGAGCGTAGCGATCGATCAGCCCCCGTACATTGTCAGGCTGAAGTCCGCCGGCCACCAGAAGAGGAATACCCGCTTCACGGCACCATTGCTGATAGGGAGGAATCGTTTCCCAGGCAAAGGTCTTGCCGGATCCGCCGCCGTACATCGGGTCGAATGTATCCAGCAGCATGCCGTCTACCAAACCGCGATAAGGCTCCAGGCTGCCGCGGACGGACGCTGTTGCATTCTCCGATGACATGGCCGCGGAAATCGCCATCACTTTAAACACTTTGACGCCCGGAAACCATTTTTTCACGGATCGGCAAAACTCCGGGCTCTCCTGGCCGTGAAGCTGAACAACATCAAGCGCCGCCTCGCGGAGCACGGCTTCCAGCTCATCCAGGCCCGGATTGACAAAGACACCCACGGCCTGCGGCCGGTGCTCCGCCGTCCGGATCGCGCGGAGTATCGCTGCGGCTTGGCCCGGAGTGACCTGACGTTTGCTTCTTGCGAATACAAAGCCGATATAATCAACGGGCAGACCGGCAACCTGCTTTGCCATTTCCTCTGTTTGCAGCCCGCATATTTTAACGCTGACCATCGGATACTTCACTCCTTGACCGCTTCTACACCGGAGTAAGCTCCCAGCAATCCGTGAACCGCAGCAGATACATCCGGCTGGCGCATAAAATGCTCGCCCACCAGCACCGCATGGGCACCGGCCGAAAGCAGCCAATCGATTTCCTCCGGCTTGGATATACCGCTCTCGCTAACGACGGTAATCCCTTTAGGAATATGCTTTACCAGCTCCTCCGTCGTTGCCAGATCGGTGACGAAGGTTTTGAGGTTGCGGTTGTTGATCCCGATCATCGTCGGGTTGAGCTCCAGCACACGCTCCAGCTCTTCCCGGTCATGAACCTCGATCAGAACATCCATCCCGAGATCTTTGGCAATCGTATGGAATTCTTTCATTTGCTTCGTCGTCAGTATAGCGGCGATCAGCAGAATCGCATCGGCGCCGATGCAGCGCGCTTCATAGATTTGATGAGGGTCGATCGTAAAATCTTTACGCAATAAAGGCACCTGCACAGCTTCACGTACCCTGGTTAAGTAATCGTTAGCGCCCTGAAAGTACTGAACGTCGGTCAAAACCGAGATGCAATCCGTCCCGGCCTGCTCGTAAGCCTTCGCCAGCCGGACAGGCTCGAAATCATCGCGAATCAATCCTTTGGACGGGGATGCTTTTTTTACCTCCGCAATCAGCCCCATGGAACGCTTGCGTCCGGAGCTCAGCGCCCGCTCAAATCCGAGGCAATCGGGAAGCCCGGCAATGCGCTTCTCCATTGCGGCTATGTTGATGCTCTCTTTCAGCTGTTCAACTTCCTGCTTTTTGGTCATGACAATACGATCAAGAAACATGGCTCACTTCTCCCGTATATTGGACTAACTGCTCCAGCTTTTCCTTCGCTTTGCCGGAATCGATGACTTGAGCCGCCAGCTTCACGCCTTCCTGCAGCGTTTCGCTGAAGCCGGTCACATAGAAGCATGCGCCGGCGTTGGCCAGCACAACATCCCTGCAGGCGCCCGGCGCGCCGGAAAAGATGCCGCGGATGATCTCCGCATTCACCGCTGCGTCCCCGCCTACGACGTCCTTGAGGCTGTATACCTTCAGCCCCAGCTCTTCCGGAGTGATTTCAAACGTACGGATGCCGCCGTCCTTCAGCTCCGTCACCTGGGTCGCATCCGAAATGCTGATCTCGTCAAGCCCGTCCAGGCTGGCGACCACCAAGGAGCGTTTCACGCCCAGGGCCAGCATCACATGAGCGATCGTTTCTGTCTTGCCGCGATCAAACACACCCAGTACCTGCCGGTCAGCACCCGCCGGATTCGTGAGCGGTCCAAGCAGGTTGAACACCGTGCGGAAGCCAAGCTCTCTTCTGGATGCAGCTACATGCTTCATCGATTGATGATACAGCTGCGCGAACATGAAGCAAATGCCGACCTCCTCAAGGCAGCGAGCCGCCTGGGTCTCGTTTAACTGGATGTTGACTCCGAGTGCTTCGAGCACATCCGCACTGCCGCTTTTGCTCGACATCGCCCGGTTTCCATGCTTCGCCACCCGGACGCCCCCCGCCGCGGCTACAATCGCCGCCGTCGT
Organism: Paenibacillus sp. JMULE4; assembly: GCF_013337105.1. NCBI lineage: Bacteria > Bacillati > Bacillota > Bacilli > Caryophanales > Paenibacillaceae > Paenibacillus > Paenibacillus sp. JMULE4. The sequence goes on along the minus strand of NZ_SGWF01000011.1, from coordinate 786,341 downwards.
AGAGATATTAAAGGTGTCGGCTCCGTCTCCTCCGGTTCCGCACGTATCCAATAAATTCTCCCGTCTCGTTTGTACACGATTGGCTTTGGCGCGCATGGTCTCGGCGAACCCGGTGATTTCCTCAATCGTCTCGCCCTTCATGCGAAGTCCGGTAAGCATGGCTCCGATCTGCGTCGGCGTGGCCCCTCCTTCCATGATGTGAGACATGACATCCCGCGCCTCCGCCCTTGTCAAGTTCGATTGTCCGACAATTTTATGAATCGCTTGCTGTACAGTCAATTGCTGTTGGTCCAACGTACTCGCCTCCCCATGATGGGTCATCCCCATTATGCTTATTGATAATAATCGTGGTTGATCGGCACATATTCGCTCGACTTGGTTGCGAATGCCGCCTCGGCTGTCCGGATCGACTTCAGCATCCCTTTGGCTTTATTCACCGTTTCCTCGTACTCGTTCTCCGGAATCGAATCCCATACGATGCCCGCTCCCGCTTGTACATAAGCCTTGCCGTTTTTGAAGATGATCGTCCGAATCGTGATGCACGTATCAAGATTGCCGGAGAAGCCAAGATATCCGATCGCTCCCGCATATGCGCCGCGCGCTTCGTTTTCCAGCTCCGCGATGATCTCCATCGCTCTCAGTTTCGGAGCCCCCGACACGGTGCCCGCCGGCAGGCAGGAAATGAACGCATCGTAGAAATCCTTGTCGGCGGCCAGCTGGCCGGAAACGTTGGAAACGATGTGCATGACATGGGAATACCGTTCGATTTGCATGAACGTGTCGCATTTGACTGTCCCGAATTCCGCTACGCGGCCGATATCGTTGCGTCCCAGGTCGACGAGCATCAAATGCTCCGCCCGCTCCTTTTCATCGGCCAGCAACTCCTTCTCCAGCAGTAGATCCTCTTCCGGCGTCCGCCCGCGGGGACGGGTTCCCGCAATAGGACGGGTCTCCACTCTCTCATCCTCGACCCGGACAAGAAGCTCCGGAGAAGTGCCGACAATGACTTCGTCGTCCATTTTGAGACAATACATATACGGAGACGGATTCATTGTCCGCAGGATGCGGTAAACATGAAGCGGAGATACGTCCGTTTCAATCTCAAACCGTTGGGAAAGCACCACTTGAAAAATATCTCCGGCACGAATATATTCCTTCGCCCGATTCACATTTGAAATAAACTGCTCCTTCGTCAGGTTGGACTTCACTTCGCCCAAATCGACTTCGTCCGGTATCGCCCGATTCGTCATGGACATGGCGGGCAAAGGACGCTTCAAACGTTCGATCGTGGCATCAATTTTGGCGCAAGCCGCTTCGTAAGCTTGAATAATCTCGCTATCCGTGCCGTGCGGGGGGACATGAACATTGGCGATGATTTTAAGCTGCTGTTTAAAATGATCAAAGACGATGACCTGGTCGCAGAACATAAACTGGATGTCGTTCATTTGCAGGTCGTCCTCCCGGTGCTTCGGCAGCTTCTCATAATACTGCAGCAGGTCGTATCCGAAAAATCCGACCGCTCCTCCCGTGAAGCGCGGCAGATCCGGCAGCGACGGACTCTTGTAATCACGGAGATAAGCCTTCAATACGTCCACCGGCTTCTCCTTCGACGTGCTCAGGCCCTCCGGGCCCTCAATCTGTGTCACACCGTTCTTGGCCCGGATCATCATAAAAGGGTCCGTGCCGATGAAGGAGTATCGCGCCCATTTGACGCCACCCTCAACACTCTCTAGCAAAAACGCCCGATTCTCCTCATAAAAATGCTGAAACACGCGAATCGGCGTATCCGTGTCCGCAATCAAATGGCGAACGACCGGTATCAGGTTATAATCCTTCGCCAGCCGGATGACTTCCTTCACTTCCGGTGTGTACATATCCATCTCTCCTCTTCTCACCTGAGACTTGCATCTGCTCTAAAAAAACAAAAAAGCCTCTACATGGAGTAGAGGCGGTCATTCAGCCGATGATCGGTCAAGCCCAAAGAAAACAGCTTTTCAGCAGCACTAAAAAAACACGAAGAAACCATGGTTCCCCCTTTAAAACCGTGCCGCAAAAACGCATATTCTTTCTTCGAGCGAAACGCTCACTCATCTCATCTCAACTGAACTCAACTGATCTCTACTCTGCTCTCAAACCAAAACTTACACCTTTTACGTTAATACCAACTATACTACCTCTGTTATGCGTTTGTCAATTTGGACAAATCGGGACGGAGCCTTTTGGCCTCCCTCTGAAATACATGCTTGATCTCCGCCTGGCTCTTCTCCGTATTGACCGTCACCATCAGCCGGACGCATTTGGGTAGGCTGCCTTCCACCGGAATTTCCAGCGAGCACATGAGCGGGACTAACTCCCAGCCTTCCATCTGCCTGATGGCCTTTGCCGGAAACGTCGCCGTTAAATCTTGAGTTACCGTGACAAACACGTGAGCAATCTCTTCAGGAATGATTCCGTTCTCCGCAATAATCTCGTTCAAAAGCTCCGTTGTAGCCGATAAAATTTCGTTCTCATCATTATTTTCTACTGTTGTTGCCCCGCGTATTCCCCGTACAAACATAAGTCAGTCCTCCTGTTTCAACTGATCCACGATGTCTCTGACCCATTCCGCGGATACATTTTTATTGATCTCTACCTTGCCGATGTCCGTAGGAACGATGAAGACCATCTTGCCTTCCTTGAACTTCTTGTCATACATCATGGCCTTCATGATTTCATCCGTATCCATATGCGCAGGCACGGCAACCGGCAGACCGAATTTCTTGAAAATCCGCTTCGTCGTCGTATAGATATGCTCCGGGTTGCCCAATCGGACGGACAGCTTCGCCGCGCCCACCATGCCAATCGAGATCGCCTCGCCGTGCAGAAGCTCGTTATAACCTGCAACCGCCTCCAACGCGTGTCCGATCGTGTGTCCCAGATTGAGGATCGCTCTCAGATCATTCTCGCGCTCATCCTGCGATACGACAGCCGCCTTCACGCTGCATCCCTTGTACAAACCATATTGCAGCGCCTCCGGGTCCAAACCGATCAGCTTTTCCGCATTGTCCTCGCACCAGGACGTAAATTCCGCATCCCAGATTAGACCGTGCTTGATCATTTCGGATAAGCCCGCACGCACATCCCTATCCGGCAGTGTACGCAATGTAGCCGTATCGTACAAAACCATTTCCGGCTGATGGAATGCGCCGATGATGTTTTTCGCCAAAGGATGATTGACCGCCACTTTTCCGCCTACGCTGCTATCATGCGCCAAAATCGTCGTCGGAATTTGGATGAAGCGGATTCCCCGCATATAGCTCGCCGCCGCAAAACCGGCCAAATCGCCGACCACGCCGCCGCCCAGCGCAATCACCGATGAATTCCGGTCAAGCCCTGCTTTGAGACAGGAGGTAATCACCTCCTCCAGAACCGCTAGCGACTTCGATTTCTCCCCGGAAGCTACAATGTGCGAAGCCGTCTTGAACCCGGCCCGTTCCAGCTTCCGGATGACGGGCTCCAGATGCTTCTTCGCCACATGCTCATCCGTTACGATCAGCAGCGCGGAGCGTTTGCTTATTCCATGCTTTTCGAAATACGAGTCAATATTCTCCAAAATCCCTTCACCGATATAGATCGGGTAGGATCGTGCTCCCAAATCAACCGTAAGCTCTTTTATCATATCCGGTTCTCCCGATTAATAGCTTTTCGTTTGTTCCAAATAGCTTTCATAGTTCCTGCGGATTTCTTCGATGGAATCGCCGCCGAACTTCTCCATAAACGCTCTGGCGACTTCCCAAGCGATCACATTCTCCATGATGACGCTCGCCGCAGGCACGGCGCAGGTGTCGGAGCGTTCTACCTGTGCGGTAAACGATTCTTTCGTATCGATATCGACGCTTTGCAGCGCCTTGTACAGCGTCGAGATCGGTTTCATCGCTCCGCGCACGACAATCGGCTCCCCTGTCGTCATCCCGCCTTCAAAACCGCCGGCACGGTTACTGGCCCGGCAGAAGCCGCGCGCTTCGCTGTACATGATTTCATCATGAACCAGGGAGCCTCTGCGCTTCGCCGCTTCGAAGCCGATCCCGAATTCGACGCCTTTGAACGCTTGAATCGACAGCACCGCCTGCGCGATCCGTCCGTCCAGCTTGCGGTCCCATTGGACATGGCTGCCGAGACCGACCGGAACGCCTTCGATAATGCATTCTACAATGCCGCCAAGCGTATCCCCGTCTTCTTTTGCCGCATCGATGGCCGCAATCATCCGGGCTTCCGCTTCTTTATCCGTCACACGCACCGGAGATTCCTCGGTGATCCGGATCAGGTCGTCAATCGGCATGTCTTGGCGCTGCACCTCGACATCGCCGATACGGATCACTTGACCGGCCACTTTGATGCCGAATTCCTTCAACAGCTCTCTGGCTATGCCGCCGATAGCCACGCGCATCGTCGTCTCTCTGGCACTGGAGCGCTCCAAAATATTGCGCAGATCGCGCTGATTGTATTTCAAACCGCCATTCAGATCGGCATGTCCGGGACGCGGACGGTTGACCCGCCGTTTGGTTTCATCCGAGCCTTCGATCGGCTCGATGTTCATGACAGATGTCCAGTGCTTCCAATCGTTGTTCTCTACGACCAGCGCAATCGGAGCTCCGGTCGTTTTGCCATGGCGAACGCCCCCGACAATAGATGCGGTATCTTTTTCGATTTGCATTCTGCGCCCGCGGCCGTAGCCTTTTTGCCGACGGGCAAGCTGATGATTGACCGCCTCGAAATCAATGGACACATTGCTTGGGAAACCTTCGATAATCGCCGTCAGCTGCGGCCCGTGCGTCTCTCCTGCTGTTAAATATCTCACTTATTAGTCCCCTTTCATCCTATCCCATGAAAGCATAAGCCTCAGCGCGCTTAGTCGCTTTAGCGCTTTTATGTACTCCATTCCTGTGCTAATTATAGTATAGGTGTCTGCCTTTGACAAGAAACGCCCCCACAAAAAAAGAAACGCCGTCCTTTGGCATGATGCCAGTCAGACAGCGCCTCTTTCTTGATTCGGCTGGTTTAGCGCCAGCCGTTTGCGGGTTGTTTATTAAGTACGGAAGAGCCGTCCTTATGCTCGGGCTCGCCGACCAATCCCAGAATTTGAACCGAATCGATTCCCAGGATTTGCGCGCATTCCTGCATCGTAATAAATCCACGGCGGTACGCGGTAATGACCTTTCGTTTATCCATGTGTGTCCTCCAGCATGCTTTGCAAGCAAGCGCAGCTTTCAAAAGCAATTTATTCTTAGTATGGAACAACATGGAAGCGATTATTCACTTACGCCATCTTCCGGTAAAAAAACGTATCCGCCGTTTCCAATCCATACTGGCCCGGACTGAAAATTTGCTCGGTGCTGCCTACAAACAGAAGACCGCCAGGCTTCAAAGCATGGGCAAACTTCTGATAAAGCATATGTTTCGCCTCTTCCGTAAAATAAATCATCACGTTGCGGCAAACAATCAAATCAAACTGTGTATCGAACGTATCGACAAGCAAATTTTGCTTTTGAAAACGGACCGCCTTTTTCAGCGATTCGTCAATATGATAGGTCATTTGGTCCTGACGATAATATTTGCGCAAATATTTTTTCGGCACATCCTTCACCGAGCGGTCGGAGTAGATCCCCTTCTTCGCCTTATCCAGCGCGCCTTCGTCGATATCGGTGGCCAACAACTGACTGTTCGAAAGCGCCCCCAGCTCCGAGAGAATCATCGCCAGCGTGTAAGGCTCCTCGCCGGTGGAACAAGCGGCGCTCCAGCATTTAAGCCTATCGGTTTTGCGAAGCATCTCCGGCAAAAAGCGCTGTTCGAGCACCTCCCACCGGTTCGCGTTGCGCCAAAACTCGGATACATTGATCGTCATCCGGTCCAAAAATTCATGGAATAAAGCCTTGTCTTTGCTCATTGCATCAAAGAATGCCGCGAAGGTGGAATACCCTTTTTTCATCCGCAGCGTGGTAAGACGCCGCTTCATCTGAGCTTCTTTATACTGCGCCAGGTCTATGGACGTATAGTCCTTCACCTTCTTGATAAACAGCAGAAAATCCGTATCCTCCATGACGCCATCCCGTCCTGTCAAATCCACTTTTGTATTGATTGATTATAGCTAAGCAATGCTTCCGCCCTGTAAAAATGGGCAATCTCCCGTTCGCCGCTCTCCGGCTAAACCATGGCAAACAATTTTTCCATTTTCCTGTCCCCTCATGCTCTAATAAGAACGGTTCCCCACAAAATGCGCAATGCTGACCAAGTCTTTTTTGGCTTGTATATCGGGCAACCCTTCCAGGGAGCGAATGGCCTTGTTAATGTAGTGAGATACCATCGCCTCTGCACGGGTTACGCCTTCACTGGCGCGTATCATGTTCAGAAAATCGGTGACGTCGGTTTGCCCGTCGGAGGCTTCAATTCTTTCCAATTCACGAAGCAGAACCGGACGAAGCGCGGGATTTTGCAGAGCAAAGATAACCGGAATCGTAATATTCCCCTGCTTGATATCGCTTCCGGGAGGCTTGCCGATTTCCTTTTCGGTACCGCAAATATCAAGTAAATCGTCGCGTACCTGGAAAGCCATGCCGACATTGTAGCCAAAATTAAAAAGCTGCTTGGCCGTTTTCTCTGATGCTTGTGCCGCGATCGCCCCCAATTGGCAGCTGATGGCCAGAAGCAGCGCAGTTTTTCGTTTGATCCGCAGCAAATAATCCCTTACCGTTTGTTCCGTATGAAAGAACATACGGATTTGCTCCATTTCGCCGATACTCATTTCCACGAGAGCTTTGGACATGATCTGATGAATGGACGGTTCGGGAAGCCGGGTCACAATCGTCAAGGCTTTGGCAAAAATGTAATCCCCCGTATACATTGCAATACGATTATCCCACTTCGAGCGCACCGTCAGTTGACCCCGTCGCGTTTGGGCATCGTCAATCACATCATCGTGCACAAGCGATGCCATATGAATCAGCTCCAGCGGTACCGCCACATGTTTGACCCGCTCCAGATCGTAATTTCCGAACTTGGCTCCCAGCAGGACAAATACCGGACGAATCCGCTTTCCCCCTGCCTTAAGCAGATGTAAGGAAGCCTCGCGAAGGATCGGATGCTCCACGTCGATGCTTCGCTCCAGCTCTTTCTCGATAAAGCTGATATCTTTTTGAAATTTTGCATAGATATCCAAAAGTCTCATTCCGTCACCCGTACTACAGAATTGTCATTCCAAATGTTCAGCGACACCTCCCGATCCAAAAAACCGAGCTCCGCCGCATAGCGATAATATAATTTAAGTCCCTCCTGCTGCTTAGGGCCGAACTCATAGCTGAGCGTAGAAAAATAATGCCGCCAATAAGCTTCCGTACCCCCGATTAACGCCTGCGCGTCTTGCACAAGCCTTGTCAAATCGGCCAGCGATTTGCGTTTGCTTTCCATAAAAGCATCAAAGATGCGCCGGATCTGCTCAGGCTGCTGCTCAACCGTCTGTCTCCGAATCGTGCAAACGGCAAAAGACATCCATTGGCCGGTTAATCTCGTCCATTCCGCCCCCAGATCGGTAACGAGATACCCGCTGTCTTCCCAACTGGCGCGAATCGCATGATCTCCGATAAGCAGCGCGGCATCGGCCGTTCTCATCATCGGCCTCAATTCGGGTGACGCATAAACGTAATTCGGTTCGAGCCCGTAAAATTTGGTCAAAATGATTTTGAGCAGGTTCACCGATGTAGCCGATGTCGTAGGAAGCGCGATCGTCGCTTTCCCGAGCTCTTCCAAAGGCTTGCGGTGAAACAGCAAAATGGAATTTACATGACTGAATGCGCTGACGGACATATGGGGAAACAGCATATAATTCTCGAAATTTTCCCCGTAAGCAAACGAAGAGATCGGACCGATATCGATTTCCCCTTTTGCCATGGCACGGTTCAGCTGAGTCGGAACTTGCTGAATAACCTCCAGCTCGCTGCCGAAAGAGGAGAACGGGAAATAATAAAAGAGCGGCCATACATTGGTAAAGTCAATGCGGCCGATACGGATCGCCCGATGTTTCTTTGTCATGTCTGCATACCCCATCTTTTATACAATTGATGTTCGATTTCCATCGTGTCCAATATTTTTCCTACAACAAAATCAATCATGTCGTCAACCGTTTGCGGACCTTGATAGAACGCCGGCATCGCCGGAATCATTCGTACGCCCAGCCGGGACAGCTTCAGCATATTTTCCAGGTGAATCGCATGCAAGGGGGTTTCCCTGGGCACCAAAATCAACTTGCGGCCTTCCTTCAGCATCACATCGGCCGTCCGCTCCAGCAGATTGTCCGATGCGCCGTTGGCAATACCGGATAGCGTCCCCATCGAACAGGGGACAATCACCATGCCTTTGGTCAGGAACGATCCGCTCGCCGTCTTGGCGCCGATATCCTGGTTAGGAACGTATTCATAGGAACCGGCAGACCCGCCCAAATGTTTCTTCAGGCTTTCCTGCCTGCGCCCCGCATCCCAGCCCAACTCCTCTTTCAATACCCGCCATCCGGCATCCGTAATCACGAGATGCAAATGCTCGCCTCGTGACAGCAGAAAACGGCATAACCGGACGCCGTATGCTGCACCGCTTGCGCCCGTAATGCCGATTACCCAAGGTCTGCTCATCCCGTATTCACCACCAAATCGATTAGCGTAAATACAAATAAAACGATGCTCAAGGTGCTGTTCATTGTAAAGAACGCCGTATTCAGCCTTGTCATATCCTTCGGATTAACGATCAGATGCTCGTACATCAAAAGGGCATAGGAAATCAATACCCCGACCAAATACACCCACGTCAATTCGGTCAAAAAAAACAGGCCGATGAAACCTGCCGCAGTGATGATATGAAACCAGCGTGCAATTTTGAGCGCTTTCGGTATGCCGAACCGGCTCGGAATAGAATGAAGCCCTTCCTCCCGGTCGAACTCGGCATCCTGGCAAGCATAAATCACATCGAAACCGGCCAGCCAAAATACGATCGCCACATAAAATACCAAAGACGTCAGCGTAATTTCACCGGTTACCGCCACCCATCCGCCCAAAGGAGCAAGCGCAACGGTCATGCCCAATATAATGTGGCATGCCCAAGTGAACCGTTTCGTATAAGAATAAATGACAAGAAAAAAAACAGCGACCGGAAGCAGCTTAAAAGCCAAAGGACTCAATTGCGAAGCCGCCCAAAACAGCAAAATAAATGAAACGAGAACAAACAAAATCGCTTCCTTCGAGGAAATAAGCCCGGCCGGAATCGCCCTCATCGCTGTACGCGGGTTTTTGCCGTCAAATACTTTGTCGATCACCCGGTTGAGTCCCATCGCTGCGCTTCTGGCTCCGATCATCGCAAGCAGAATCCAACCGATCTGCCCCCATGTCGGAAGCTTGCCCAGCATGACCACAGAACCAAGCAGCGCCCCCATGAAAGCGAAAGGAAGCGCGAAAAGCGTATGCTCGATCTTGATCATTTCCATATAAATTTTGGTCTTTCTCCACAGCATGTCGTTATTCTCCCCCAGCTCCGATTGCCGCTTGCGGCTTCTTGCCCATATGAAGGGCCGCAATGCCCCCGGTAAGAGGATAAACCTCAACGTCCGTTAGACCGGTTGTCCGGAATATCTCTGCGAGCTGCTTATGATCCGGAAAGTGAACCAGGGACTCCGGCAGCCATTTATACTGCTCATAGCGTTTTACAATCAATTTTCCGAGCAGCGGCAAAATCTTTTGAAAATAAAAATAATAAATCGATTTGAACGGCTGCCAAGTCGGTTTGGAAAGCTCCAGCGAAACGACCAGCCCTCCGGGCTTGACCACCCGCTGCATCTCTTCAATGACCTTAACCAGATCCGGCACGTTCCGAAGCGCAAAGCCGATGGTCGCATAGTCGAATGTGTTGTCCTCAAACGGAAGTTCCATCGCGTTGCCGCGAACAAGACGGATCTGCTTGTCCAGACCCAGCCGTTGGATTTTCTCCCGGCCCACATCAAGCATATTTTGGCTGAAATCGAGTCCGACCATTGCCCCCGTCCCGCTTGCTTCCGCCAAACTTATCGTCCAGTCACAGGTGCCGCAGCATAAGTCAATCGCCGTGCTTCCCGCCCGCACATTCATCTTTTTCATGGTAAAGCTTCTCCATGCTTTATGCCGGCGAAAGCTTAATATGTCGTTCATCAAGTCGTACTTGGGCGCGATGCTCTCAAATACGGAGTGAACGAATTGTTCTTTGGATTTGCTTTGCATTCCGCTTGTCACCTCAAATTTCCTGCGTCGCCCGCGGTCCTGATAAGTAGCTGCGAAAAGATTCGCCAATCGAGCTGAGTTCCTTCCCGAGATTCTCCGGCTGAATCCCCTGCAGCTTTTCCTGCAATTCCTTAAAACAGGCGTCAAGCAATTGGTACAGCTGGGAGGTCACTCTGTATTTCAACCAAATCGAACGAAGCTTCGCCTGATCTGCTTCCCCATGCTCAAGCAGCTTTTTCTCTTCCTTCGTCCCCCATTGCAGCACATGCCAAAAGCCCCAGCTCTCTCTGTAATGCTGGGACGTTTCGGAGCGGATGATCTCTTGCAGCAGCACTTCGCAGCGGGTAAACAATCTCAGAATCTCCGGCCAAATACCGTAAAACCGCTCTTCAAGCAGAGAAGAAAAGGATAAGAACAATTGTGTTTTTACTTCAACCATTTGGCGGATGTATTCATCAGCCGTCAGCTTGAGCTGCTTTTTCATCAAGTACAAATTCATTTTTAACCGGTTCACTTCACAAATCCCCCTGGAAAGCATACCGATCAAATCGATTTGTCCTGCATGCGACAGCAAGTAATAAAACCGGCTGCTGAAATAATCACCGGCCAGCACTTTAAGCTGTCTGGAACGGCTCTCCGCCTGTTCCTTCACATCATTGTTGACGCTGACCATGTCGTGTGTATCCATTCCGATTTGAACAAGTGAGGTCACCAGCGTAAACAGTTCGCTTTGTTGGGCCAACGCACTGTGTTTATCAAGAAAAGCATACAGCAGCCGACTGCGAAATTCGGGAAAACGAGGCAGATCCGTATGCTTTTGAATCATGTCGTACTCCAAATATTTTGCAGCGATCTCCGGAATCCGATAAGAGTTCATATGTAAGCCTCCGAACGAACGAAAAATAACTCAATCTTTCTTCATCTGAATTAGTATAGCATAAAGTGTTTTTTTTCGCATGTTCCAGGATCAGCTTTTTTCTAAAAACCGTGCCTTCCATTTCGGAGCATAGGTCATTCTATAATGCGCATCGAGAAACTGCTGCAATTCATTCGCGTTTTGCGGACGAAGCCCCGATTCGTTCGCAAGCCATTTCTCACGTCTTGCATCGGCGGCAACGAGCAGACCGGGACTTCCGCTTCCCTCCTGCGAGCCGTCCAATACCCGAATCAACACCTGATATATATTGGTTGACGAACCGAACATCACCTTGGGAATTTCATACAAATCTTCGAAAATATCTGCTTTCTCCGTCGATTTAACGGAAAGCAGATCAATGGAAACGATCGCATGGTTAAGTTCCACACGCCGGATTCTCTGATGCAGCTGCATTTTGGATACGACATCCACAATGTTGGCCTCGGAGACCGGCTGTGCCTGTACAGAACGAAACACGCTGACGGTGGCATCCAGCTTGGACAAGTAAGACAACCCGGCGGCAACTGCGACCGATACCGCTGTCATGAGCAACAGACGAGGAATCCATTTCACTATGCCTTCTTCCTCCTTTAGACGGCAGCCCCGTCCAAATCCATGTCTGTTATCATTGTACAACGAAAAAAAGCAGGCTATGCCTCCGCCTGCCCGAAAAATTATTCCTCCGTATCAATTACGCCGTACTTTGTCATAATCTTAGCCTTGCCGCGGATTTTGACCGCCGACGTATGGTCTGTAAACTGGGCAATCATGACCTCGCCTTTGTCCAGCTTCTCCGTATGATGAAACCGCGTATCCTGCCCTCTCGTAAGTCCAATCACCTGCACTCCGTTTTCCATTGCTTTCACGATAAAATAATCATTGTGGTTCGTTTCCATCCGCCATGTCCTCCCGCACTTATGCTTAGATAACCCTAATCATGCAGAAAAAACTTGCCAATGTCAACTTTTTAAGAGAAAGGCTGTGTTAAATTACATGGTTGATATTCGGCAGGCACAACATTTGTCCTATTGTCCTATTGACCGGCCGTTTTAATGAGGCTGCAACGAAGGAGTTGCAGAGCATTATTGGGGTTGGTTCTGTTATTTTGACAGCAAGAAATAGAGAATACAACGTCGAATAAGAAAAGTATGCGGTCGCGCTAAACATGCTTTTCCTTCTAAGTTAACAAACAGAATGGCTCTGCAAATTTCTGAACGAACAGAAGGAGATCATGGTTATGCTGAAATGGCAGACGAAATGTTAAAGCTTGCATCAATCCAGCCCGGATTTCTGGGAGTGGAAAGTATCCGGGAAGGTTTAGGCATCACGGTGTCTTATTGGGATTCTCTCGAAGCTATACAGCAATGGAAACAAAACGAGAGACATCTAATTGCACAAAGTAAAGCAAGCACGAATTGAGTCTTGCAGTTGGGCTGCCTTTATTCAGGCAGCCATCGTTTTGTTTTGAAAGGGGTCTTTATTCGTGTAAAATCCTTTGAGACGGCCCGGAACCAGCCTGACCGCCAAGTGAATCAACAGATCCGCCAGCTTCACCACCCCATATGCAAAGGCCATTCCGGCAATGACGTCGAGCACCCAATGTATCTGAAGGTACATGGTAGAGAAGATGATCGCCGAACAATAAGCAACCATCGTATATTTGAACAGGCGGTCCTTCTCGCGGAGGGCCAGAAGCAGCATTGCAAACGAAATCGAAGTATGCATGCTCGGAAAACAGTTCATGACGTTCATAAGCAGGTCATTTTGCGTTGCAAACTGCCGGCTGAGCAAATCGGGCTGGCCTTTGACCCACCATACTTCCCGAAGCAGAATCAAATTGTAGAACGGCAGGATCAGCGGGAACTGCAATAAATGGCCGGAAAGTGCATACGACAGCATTTTTTTAACACTTCTCGTCCAGAAGCTGCGGACAATGCAAATCCATAGGGAAAGCACAAATCCGTAATTATAGATCCACACCATAATCCGATCTGCAGCCGGGTGGTGAAAGTGTCTGGCCCATGCGGCGTCGTTCAGCGGAATACTTCGCATAAAGGCATCCCAATTCCATGGATGACGATTGTTTTCAAACATCCAGTTGGCAATTTTCCACCACAATCCATTCCCGGATCCATAGAAATAATAGAAAATGCCAAGCAAAGGAATCCCCACAACAAAAAAACGCTTCCAATCCATGTCCACTTGATCTTTGCGTACACCCATCAAGCAAATGAGAAGAAGTACCCAACAGCCGAAGCTCCAATTGCCTATCACCCCGATTCTCCATACCAAAAAAATCGAGGCCAGAATACCGTACATTTCCCAATCTTGTGATGCCATCCATCGCTTCCACTTTACTGACATATTGTGGTCTTCCCCTCTTGCATGTGCTATGAAATTGTTTGTGTTTAGTCCTGAACTAAGACGAGATTAGTATACCAAAAAGAACAAACAGTGTCTTCATGAAATTTTAATAAATGACCGTTGTTATTACGCTATTTCTCCTGCAGCTGAAAACTTTTTTGGGAAGAAAAAAAGATCGCTCCAACATCATTGGAAACGATCTTTGCTAATAATCGGAGTAGCGGGATTCGAACCCACGACCTCACCCACCCCAAGGGTGCGCGCTACCAGACTGCGCCATACCCCGGCATCATCGCGCTGCCTTACGTTCAAAAACGCTTGTCGGACAAGGTATTCTGCATTTTCATATTCACCCGCCCTTTATTCGGCGAGATTCATTATAGCACGTAGCCGCACACCCATGCAATACTAAAACGCGCACTCATGCGAAATAAATATTATTCTGCGAAACATGGCGCAATCCACACTAGTGACCCTCATGAATGTGGCGCGGCGGGTAAGTTATGGTAAAATATGACTCGAAGAGATTCTAAAGGGGGAGCCTTCTTATGGACAATTTAAGAACCTTTTTGCAAGAAAGCGGAGTTCAATTTGAAATCATTCATCACGAAAAACAGATTCGTACTGCACAGGAAGGCGCGGATTTTTTGGAATTGAAACAGGTCAGACAGCACCTGCATTAGTTCTCAAGTCGGAAAAAGGCTACTTTGCGATGATTGTTTCCGGAAGTCGTGGGCGTGTAGATTTAGAAGAAGTGTCGGGAATTCTAGGATGCCATCAATTGAAATGGCTAGCCCAAAAGAAGTCCGAGAGATAACTGGATACACTGTTGGCAGTGTCTCTATCGTGCTTTCTTTGCCTTGTATCGTTGATAGAGGACTTTTCCGTTATCCATTTATTTATGGTGGTACGGGAGAGCCGACGTCGACACTGAAAATAATCCCAAGTGCTTTGGAAAAACTAAATCAAGTTGTTGCTTATTTGGATTAAGGTGGTGGCAATTCCATGAAAAATTTCACTTCTATCTTTAGTAGCGCGGTGCTGTATAACGGACAAAGATTTCGTAATAAATCGTACTGGTCTGTTTCTCATTTGAACAATCCGTTTGATGACTGGAAGCCGTTTTTCCTTCTTGTTCACCGTCTGCTCTGAAGCCGCTATTGCCGATTTCAAGCATAGCGATGCCCTCCATTCATTTTCAATACATCGGAGATGGAACATCACACTTAAGGAATAAGGATGATGTTCTTATTCACCGATTCAAACCGCAAATCTATAGCTGGTCAAGTTTAAACGTACGTAATCTGCGGTAAAACGTACTCCGCGGCAGGGCCAGCAGCTTCGCGGATTTGGATACATTTCCTCCCGTCTGTTCCAGCGCCCATATTATCTGGTCTTTTTGAACACGCTTCTGGTAGTTTAAAGCCGCCGGGTCACGATTCGGCGATTCCGCAAAATCCGGGTTTTCTCCGCAGTCGGATGCATTTCCGAACAAAGAACGGATATCCAGGCCGGAAAGATTCTCTCCCCTGGACAAAACGGATAACCGCTCCAAAACATTGACTAGCTCTCTGATGTTGCCCGGCCAATGGTATCGCATCATCGTTTGCATCTGGTCCTCAGTCAACTGAATGGACCAACGGTTATTTTTACAAATATAGCTAACCAGATGAGGGATATCCTCCCGCCGGTCGCGCAGCGGAGGTATATTGATGGAATACACAAACAATCTGAAATACAGATCTTCCCGAAATGCTTTTTTCTGACCAGTTCCCGAAGATCCTGATGCGTTGCTGTGATCAATCTGAAATTTAACGGGATCACTTTATCACCGCCTACCGGTGTAATCTCCCGCTCCTGCAAAACACGTAAAAGCGCGACCTGCACTGCGGGCGAAATCTCCCCGATTTCATCAAGAAACAGCGTTCCGCCATTGGCCTGCTCGAATTTTCCTTTGTGTCCATTGCGTTTTGCCCCGGTGAACGCTCCTTCCACGTAACCGAAAAGTTCGGCCTCCATCAACTGCGGCGCAATGGCGCCGCAGTTTACAGCAATGAACGGAGCATCCTTGCGCAAGCTGTTCTCGTGTATAGCGCGGGCGATGACTTCCTTCCCTGTTCCGGTTTCGCCGTTCAAAAAAACCGAGGTATCGGTGGGTGCAACTAATTCCATTTCCCGCAGCGTACGCGAAAACGCTTTGCTCGAGCCGGATTCCCCCCGGAAAATAAAGCCTGTTCTCCGTTGGTTCTCGACCGTGAACTGCTGATGACCAACCGCAAAATAGACGGAATATCCAATGATTCTGCCGTGGTTCGCAGAGGATATGGGAGTCCTGTATAGCTCCTTGTAGCCTTCCTGAAGGATATCGTCCACCTTCAACCTGCTGTGAGGAGGAACGGAAAATTGAAGTTCATTACTGGTTAAAACGATTTCCTGCTTATTCGTGCACACGGCGACCAACCCGCCGCTTTGAATGCGGCCAATAGAATGTTGAAGCAGCTCGATCTCATCGTTTTGTTCTGCTATTTTACATTGCTGTTCAATGTTATAGGCTATCGATACGACCAGCCCAAAAGTGTAGTGGTGAAAACGATGCACGGGGCTTGTAACGTTCAGGATGCCGATTAGCGTACCCCCTCCATCATATATCGGGGCAGCGGCACAGCAGCAATGGTGGTAAGCACTCGAGTAATGCTCGGTACCGTTTACCAATAAAGCCTCCCCCGTGCACAGTGCGGTAGCAACGGCATTCGTGCCAACATCCTCCGTCCATCTTACGCCTCTAACGATGTTGGACTTCTTTGCCATTTGCAGGGTTTCCGGGTCTCCCTCAAGCTCAAGAACGCAGCCGCTAGAATCGCTTAATAATACGATGGAGCCCGAACCTTCTATGATCCTGCATATTTTCTGCATATACGGTATCGCAATGTCGATCAAGGCCGCATTCTTTTCCTGCTGTTGGATGAGTAAATCACCGGCAAGGATCGTCTTGCATTCGGCTGTAGACGGATTCACTCCTGCTTGTTGACAGCGGAACCACGATTCCGAGATGCGCTTGCTTATTCTGGACCTATCCATTACTCCTTCTCTGACAAAGCGATCCCATATATGGGTTGTGACTTTATCGTTAATCATTGACCATCCCCCTACCTGGTATAATTAGACTCCCGTCAGAAGCCGGAATAAATTCTGCTTGCTTTGAGCTTTCATAATGTATTCATTTATCAAAGAAACTGCGAAAAACCCACAATTCCTCCAGCTTTGCTATCATATCCGGTTGGTTTTGCCGGAATTCGGAGAGCCTCCCCGTGGCCCGATTCCATTCTTGGGGAAACCGGTTTTGCCACCATCAATTAATAATAGCGCTGTCATTTTGCATTGAATCATCTCTTCAATAAACATACTTATGGCGTTATGCAATTATTAGTATTTTGGATACTATGGGATGAATCGTGTTTTAGTTGATTCAACGTTGTTAGGGCAGCCTAGCCCGAATAATTCTCTTCAGGAAAACGCAAAAACTCCTAATGTCGGAAGGTAGGGGTTCCCATGGACATAAGGAGCTGCTTTTCATGTAATGCGGATATTGATATTTGTATTCCCGGATCAAACTGCTGAGGAGTAACCCCGGCCTTTCGGGTTGTCAAAGGTTGTGCAGCCAATTCAGAATCACGGTTTGCAGCTGTTGGATGCGGCCTGTAAACACATGGTCGGCGTCCGGCAGCACATGAAGTTCAATCCCGCTGCCGGATACGCGCTGCAGCGTCTGTGAACCTGCGACAGGAACAGCAATATCCGCTGCACCATGCACGATTAAACATCGTCCCTGCAGACCAGGCTCTGTTGTCAGATCAGGCTGCTTGAGCAAGTCCCGTACAAAGCCTCCGTCCAAGGTGAAGCCTTTTCCGTAAAAATTAGCGATGGTCTCTCCACGTAACGCTTGTTCCCACAGTTGAGGTCCAAGGATGATCTGCTGAAAATTTTCGACCGGCCGGACAACAGGCGCCAACGCAATTTTTCCGGCCGCCTGGCCCTCTGAATCGTCATAGGAACACGCTAAATAACCTCCCAGACTATGGCCCAGCAAACAGACCTTCAATCCGGCCAGCGTCGGCTGCTGTCCGGCCCATGCGATAACGCTGCGCAAATCCTCCTTCCACCCTGATACCGTGGTATCAGAAGCAAACTCGCCCTCGCTTTCTCCGGAGCCGGCAAAATCAAAGCGCACCACATGGATTCCGGCAGATTCCATGGCAAGTGCAAGGCGAAGGAGAAGCTGATTCGCGCCGATTTTGTCTCCTGTAAACCCATGGCACACCACAACCAGCAGGTCACCTGCGGGATGCTCGGGTGTATGAACTATCGCTGACAATCGCCTGTTACGGCTTGGGATCCAATAGTGTTCTTTCATCGTCTTACTCCCCTCCTTTCACATCTTCGGTCATCCGGTTCATTGAGCGTGTACATCGAGCACCCGGCTCTGACAAAAAACAATTTTATATCCGGATGGCTTGCCCTTGACGGGACGCGGTTCTTTCAGTTTCTATGATATCACTTATGTTTAAAACCGGGAATCCCGCGGAAGCAATGGAGCAAGCATCGCCGTAATTCGACAGTTCAGCGTTCCGCAAAAACATATCTATATTATTTTTTTGTAGGCCCCCTTATAAAACAACAACGGATCCCCGTCATCCATTTGTATGGCCTTGACCTCCCCGACAAACAGGGTATGGTCGCCGCCGTCGTATGTTCTCCATAACGTGCAGGCTAAGGAGGCCAGGCAGTCTCTGATGATAGGAATATCTTCATGATAGTCATATTGGATCTGCTCTTCTACGGAGTCTTTACATTTCCCGGCAAAATGACCGGACAGCTCCTGCTGGCTTTCTCTCAGGATGTTGATGCCGAATGTTTTATTCTTTTCGAGATAAGCATGCGTTTGCGCCTTTTTACCGACACACACCAATACTAACGGAGGCTCCAACGAGACAGACGTAAACGCATTGGCCGTCATTCCTTTAACGGCATATCCGTCCGATGTAGTTATAACCGTCACCCCTGTGGAGAACATCCCTAACGCCCCCCGAAAATCTTTGCTGTCAAAATGGGTATTCATCGTATGCCTCCTTGTTTTATCCTGGTACGGGCACTTCACAAAGGCGGTGTCTAAAAGACGTACCGGATACGGCTATCGGTCTTCTAGACACCCATGAGCATAAGGCTTATTCACAAAGGTTGTTTCACTTTTGGATGCGCGGCAGCACTTCTTCCATCAACAGCTGCATGGACTGCTTCCACTGTTCCGGCGCATCCAGGTAATCATAGGTAGTAACCAGGAGCGTCCCAAAGCCTCCCACGGTGTCGTAAAGCGCTTGCAATTTTCTGGCTACCGTATCCGGAGAACCTACAAGCCAGCTGGTTCGCGCCATGTATTCAGGCGTTACCTCATCATCTGTGACCGAGGAATCCTGCTTAAGAATATCTAAGGCGCCCAACTCCTTGAACGTAGGCAGCCAATATTCTTTATGCTGACGTCCCATCATTCCGCCAAGCGACCATTCCAACGCTTCTTCATCCGTCCGGGCAACAAATACTTCCCTGGTAATCCGCCATTCCTCGCGGTTCGGCGTACGCCCTGTGCGTGCGGCCCCTTCGACTACCGAGTCCCAATGGCTGGCAATATACTCGTTTTTAAAGCCGAGACTCATCGGAATGTACCCTCGCTCGCCGCAAAGCTTCAGTGTCGGAGAGCCCGGGCTAAGCCCTGTAATGCCGATCGGCATATGCGGCTTCTGATAAGGGTACATGTGAAATTTCAGCAAATTTCCGCCGATGTGCGTGTTCACGTTCCAGTATTGACCCTCAAATCTAAACGGCTCTTGTTCGGTCCAAAGCTTCAGCATGATGTCAAAAGCTTCATTCATCATTTTCCGGTTTTCTCCAGCCGGTATGTCTACATCGAACAGCGTACCGTCACCGAGCAGTCCGCCTGCGCCTACTCCTAACATAAGTCTTCCTTGCGCCAAATGGTCAAGGTAGGCAAGACGGTGGGCCAGTTCGATTGGATGATGGTATGGCAGCAAATGAGCCCCCGGAGCCAGTTTGATCCGTTCTGTACGCTGCAATGCCTGAGCTATAATAAGATCGGGAGAAGGCACGGGTTCCCAGGGCGAGGAGAAATGTTCCCCTATCCATACTTCTGAAAATCCTAATTGATCCGCCCACTGGATGACATCTAAATCCCATTGGGCTGCATCGTACCGGTTTCTTTCCGGGGGATGGGAAGGCATTAGAAACAATCCGAAATTCATACAAATTCCTCCTTAAGGGCTTGGGATGTTTGCTCTACGGGAAGGAAGATCTGTAGATGGACTCCCGCTTGCTTAATTTTAGTGAGCAATATTCGTGCCAAAGCATTCAGCCCGTCATCCGCCGGATAAATCAACTGCCTGATGCAGCTGCCATTGTCATGTTGATACAAAAAATGGCTTAGCCGTCCCATTGTGTCCCATAATGTTCATGTATGGAAAATCACCTTAAGGGATCAACCATGGTAAAAAACAAAAAGAGCAACAAGGCATCAGCCTGTCGCTCTTTTTCTGAAGAAGAATTTTACTGCAATTCTACACTCTTTACAGTATGTACATTCACTTGATATGACTAAATTATTAATTGTTTGCTAAGTCTTTCAAAGCTTTACCTGGCTTGAAAGCCGGAATTTTGCTGGAAGGGATTTCGATTTCTTCACCAGTTTGCGGGTTGCGACCTTTGCGGGCGGAACGCTCACGAACTTCGAAGTTACCAAATCCGACCAATTGTACCTTCTCCCCGTTTTGCAACGCTTCGGAGATGGCCTCAAATACAGCTTCAACAGCTTTGGTTGCGTCTTTCTTAGACAACTCGCTTGTTTCAGCTACCTTGTTGATCAAATCGGATTTATTCATGCGATTCACCTCCTCCCGAAATCATCGATTATGCCGTTACTCTCTTTGTTAACCGTTTCATTAAAAAATATACGTAGATTACGTTTACAACAAGGAAATCAAGATTTATATTAATACAGCACTAAGGTATTTTCAAGTAAAAAGACAAAAAATGCACCCTTTGGAGTGCATTTTTTAGCGAAAATAGTCAAATTCGTTACAGAATGATGGCAATCAGACCGCCCGAGCCTTCGTTGATAATACGTCCAAGCGTTTCTTGAAGCTTGTAACGGGCATTGTCCGGCATCATCGCCAGCTTGCCTTGGATGCCTTCCCGTACGATGGAATGAAGAGAACGGCCAAAGATGTCGGACTCCCAAATTTTGAGCGGGTTGTCTTCAAAATCCTGCATCAAATAACGGACCAGCTCCTCACTCTGCTTTTCTGTCCCGATGATCGGCGAGAATTCCGACTCCACATCCACACGAATCATATGAATCGACGGCGCGGTGGCCTTAAGCCTTACCCCGAACCGGGAGCCTTGGCGAATCAGCTCCGGCTCGTCAAGCGCCATCTCCTGAAGCGTCGGCGGAGCAATACCATAGCCGGTCGTTTTGACCATCTCCAGCGCCTCGGCAAAATGATCGTACTCCCGTTTGGCATGAGTGAATTCCTGCATCAGCTGGAGCAAATGGTCCTTGCCGCGGATTTCCACACCGACGACTTCCATCAGGATACGGTCGTACAGCTCATCCGGAGCGTACAAATCAATCTCTGCCACGCCCTGCCCCATATTCATTCCAGCCAAAGCGGCTTTATCAATAAATTCATATTCCTCGAAGCCCGCAACGACACGATCCACGTCACGCAGCCTGCGAATGTCCTGTACCGTTTCACGAACGGAGCTTTCAAAGCTCGTGCGAAGCCAGTGATTATCACCCAGAACCATAACCCAGCCCGGCAGATTGACATTCACTTCATGTACCGGGAACTCATACAGCACTTCACGGAGTACGGACATCATATCATCTTCATTCATATTGGCTACGCTCATGGCTACGACAGGCACGTCATGCCTCGCCTGCAGCTCGCTGCGCAGCTCCAGCACCGCTTCGCTCTGCGGTTTGGTGGAGTTGACAATGACAATGAACGGCTTTCCGACTTCCTTCAGTTCATTGATGATACGCTCTTCCGCTTCTATATACGAAGCCCGGGGAATTTCGGCGATGGAGCCGTCTGTCGTAATCACAACGCCAAGCGTCGCATGCTCTTGGATCACTTTGCGCGTCCCGATTTCCGCGGCTTCCTGAAACGGGATGGCCTCGTCGAACCAAGGCGTGTTGATCATACGAGGTCCATTCTCATCCTCATAGCCTTTTGCCCCCTCGACTACATACCCGACACAATCAACCAGACGAACGTTAACATTCAGCCCTTCCGCAACATGCAGCTGCACCGCATTGTTTGGTACGAATTTCGGCTCCGTCGTCATGATGGTACGGCCCGCTGCGCTTTGCGGCAGCTCGTCGGTTGCCCGGGCACGATCGGCTTCGCTTTGAATGTTCGGCAGCACGATCGACTCCATAAAGCGCTTGATGAACGTTGATTTTCCCGTACGGACCGCTCCAACGACCCCCAGGTAAATATCCCCGCCAGTACGCTCTGCAATGTCCTTAAAGATATCCACTTTTTCCAATGAGAATCCCTCCTACAGGTTGTTTAAGACGAAACTCGTACATGCTACGGTCTAGTACAAATATATGTATGACAGAGCAAAATATGATGGCAAGAGCATAAAATATTTTCGTCACTCTTTGGCCTGCCTTGTTTTCCGCAAGACGCCACAGCTTTCATTCCTGAAAAATATATGTTTGCAGGAGAGTCTTTATTCTATCTTTTTGGAAAAAGAAAAACCTCTATGACCTTTTATAAAAGGTTCATAGAGGTGATAGTCAAAAATGCGCGGCTGTGGGAACAGGACGACCGTTTTTCCATTGATAAGCAACAGAGCGGGCGGGGACGAAATAAGAATCCTGTACCAACAGCACTCGAAGATCCTGTATACCGTCCAGTTGATTCTGCAGCTGTTTGCTGTCAATCAGCCGCATAATTTCAATCGCGTAGTCAATCCAGACTTGTCCGGAATCCTGGATGATAAAAGGCAGCTTAATCGCGGGTGAATACATGCTTGCCGTTTCTTCCGCCTTGCGGTTTAATATTTTGTAATCAATGGTATAAAAGCCCGGAGAAATTTCTTCCCCCAGCGGAAGCTTGCCTCCTGATTTGATCTTGTATTCGTCAACGGCCTTCTGAAGATCCAATGTTTTTTGAAATGAAGGAATATCCATCATTTTTACCGCAGGCTTTGTTTCCACATCGACAAGAACATAGGCAGCGGTGCCGCCGTTCTCAAAGGCATTAACCGGGATAGAGCTGAGATAGGGACCCTGAAGCTTTCTAAAATCAACCGGATATTTCTCATAGATCGGTGTATTTTCGGTGCTGTTTTTGATAGGCAGTACCCCTGTCTTCGCTTTGTATTGATCAATCGCGTTCTGTACAACCATGACGTATTCACCGCTCGCCATCTGGTTTTCCTTACGCAGTTCCTTAGGGTACAAGCAGCCGCTAAGCAAGACGGCCGACAGCAGCAGCGTCCCAAAAAGACGCCATAATCTCATTACCATTCCTCCTCCTGCTGTTTTTCCAACTGACGGCGTATCGCACTTTTCAGCGGATCCTCCGGGACAAAGACGGTTACGGGTTCCTGGCCGCTTAATTTGGCCTGACAGGCTAACCGATATCCTTCTTCATAAAGGCTTCCCAGCTTCAAACGTTCATTTACGTTCATCGCCTTCAAACCCGTTTCGCCGCCTGCAATGACTCTTACCTTGCACATCAGGCAAGCGGCTTTGCCGCTGCATCGAGTTCGAATGTGCACACGAGCCTTCCGGGCCGCATCGAGAACCGTGGTGCCGGGCCTCGCTTGAATCGACTTGTCATCCGGCATAAAAGTGATTTCCGATGCCATATCACGGCCTCCTTCATTGAGTTAGAACACGGCCTAAGAACTTTCTTATTCCCCAGTATATTCTAATAGCTGCTTTAAACGCGCAATCAGCTCGGCACTGAACTGATTGCGTTCCGCCAGCTTTTCCAAAACAGTCCTGTGAATGTCCAATCCACTTTTACGGCAAATGTCTGCAATCGCATGATAGCGGTCCGGACGGTTTCTCAGCATATTAAAAATCATTTCGTGCATAAGCGGCATAAGATGGATGACGGTCCCGTCGTGTAATGACCCCCTCACCGCATGCTCCGCCGCCAAGTAACCGGCTTCTACCCGATATACGCTGTCCATGGCCCGCACTTCGAATGCGCCTACCAATTCCACCTTGACTCCCGCGACCTCATAATGACTCAGAATCGAGCTGTAGATCGCCGTCTCGCTTTCGATCTGCTCATCGGTGGAAAAATGCGCCAACGCCTTGTGCATGACAGGCGCCTGCTCGCGATCAATATACAAATCCAAATCCCGCGGAGCGGCTGACAGGGCAGCACCTTGCAGCATCAGCCCCGTACTTCCTCCGACCAGCCATGTCAGGTTCATATGACGGGTGGATGCAACAAGCTCTTTAAGAGCACTATGAAGCGGCTCCGGTGCGGTTATGACGTTCTGATATTTTATCACGGCTTCCGTCTCTCCCCTACATTATGGATACAAACATGTAGAGCAGGATCGGGATAAACATTAAAAAAGCAATAAGCGATAAAATAAACCGGACCACGCCGGTCGTTTTGTTTCTTGCATACGTGATCAGCAGTGAAGCAACTACCATCAAGCCGATGGCAACAAAAGATGCCCACATCTTGTCCAATGGCGACATATCAATTCCTCAACCCCCAAAAATGCTGCATAGATAATTACATCATAACACAAAAAAAGCACAAGCGCCCTTGTACGGCAGCTTATGCCATAAAACTGTTACTTTTTCATGATGTTTTTCATGAGCTGTTCCATATTATTCGGGTCCATCTTACTGCTTTTGATCGCTTGAATGAGTTCTTTCGTGGTTTGTTCCGATACAGGGATGTTCACCAAGCCCGCTACCTGTTTGATCAGCTTTCTCAGTTGAGCTTCACTTTGCATGGTTGACGGTTTAACGCCGCTGGCCAGCTTATATATATCCTTTTCCGAAACACTTTTACCGGTCTTCTTTTTCACGACATTGAGCACTTCTTTGGGCGTGTTCTTGCCAGTCAATAATTTCGACCTCCTCAGACAGAAAATGACCACAATAGTCCGCATGGCCGGACTAAAGTTTCAGTCTGAGGTATTATATGTATCTTTTGCTAGACCCGTGTAGGCGGAAGCCTCAACACAGCCAATCCGTTTGCAACTGCTTGGCCACTTCCTCGATTTCATGTGTAGGACCGCGGCCCATCAGATCCTCTACCGCCGTCTTGGGGTCTTTACCGTCAAATAAAACCTGATGCAGCTCATCTGTAATCGGCATGGTAATCCCGTGTTTGCGAGCCAACAGATAGGCAGCTTGCGTCGTCTTTACTCCTTCTACCACCATCCCCATCTGCGCAAGAACCTCCTCAAGGGAAAGCCCCTTGGCCAGCATCGAACCGGCCCGCCAGTTGCGGCTGTGCCGGCTGGTACAAGTCACTACCAAATCCCCGATCCCGGCTAAACCTGCAAACGTCAGCGGGCTTCCGCCCATAGCCGTACCAAGTCTTGCGATTTCGGCCAGTCCGCGGGTAAGAAGCGCCGCCTTCGCATTATCCCCGAAGCCAAGGCCGTCGGAGAGACCGGCTCCCAATGCAATAATATTTTTGAGTGCGCCTCCTACTTCAACCCCTACCACATCCGGATTCGTATAGACGCGGAAATACGAGTTAATCAGCAGGTCTTGAGCTTTTTCAGCCGCTGCTTTATCATGCGCAGCCACGACAACCGTAGTCGGACAACGCTCTATCACTTCTTCCGCATGGCTCGGCCCGGACAATACAACGATCCGATTTGGGTCATACATTGGCAGCTCATCCTTCAGAACCTCGCTCATCCGTTTCAAGGTACCTGACTCAAACCCTTTGGTTGCGTGGATTAACAACGTTTCTTCATTTACATAGGACTTCAAAGCGGAGGCAATCTCCCTCATCGCCGATGATGGAGAAACAATGAACACGGCCTCCGCGCCGTTTACCGCTTCCTCCATGGAGTTCGTTGCCCGAATGAGAGGGGATAGCTCCACGTCATGTAAAAAACGGCGGTTGCGATGCTCCGTGTTAATCTCCTCCACCTGGTTCTCGTTTCGGGACCACAGGCAGACCTGACGGCCGTTCTCCGCAAGCACCGAGGCAATCGCGGTTCCCCAGCTTCCTGCGACCAACACCGCAACTTTGCCGGAATCAGGCATGTACGAACACCTCTTTAGCATAGGATTAAAGTTGCTTTTTGGCACCAAGCTTATTTTCATTTCCTTTTAGCAGCTTCACGATATTGCTCCGGTGTTTAAACCACGCAAAAACAAAAAGAAGCAAACTGAGCACTAATATTTCATTAGGCAGGCCCATAAACCAGATAAAAATCGGTAAGAGAGCAGTAAACAAAAGCGAGCCTAATGAAACGTATCTGGTCAATACGATGGATAATATGGCAATGATTCCGGCATAGAGCGCTGGAAAAAAGGCAAGCGTCGCCATCACTCCGATGGTTGTCGCTATTCCCTTGCCGCCGCGGAAGCCAAAAAAGATCGGCCAGTTATGTCCGACGATGACGCTGATTCCTGCCAGTACTTCGAATAGGGAACTGCCGCCGCTTAAATAGCTGCCGATCCATACGGCGCTCATCCCTTTGATCACATCCAGCAGCAGCACGGTAATTCCCGGACCTTTGCCAAGAACACGCATCGTATTGGTGGCCCCGGCATTCCCGCTCCCGTGCTGACGGATGTCAATTCCCTTCAGCAATTTGCCGGCTAAACAGCTGAAGCTTACCGAGCCAAGCAAATACCCGATCACAAGTGACAATAAGCTCATCAAGACACGTTCTCCTACCCTTCTTCAGACTTGCGCCGAGTAAACATCCGAACGGGTGTTCCTTCAAAACCGAAAGCACTGCGGATTTTATTTTCCAAATACCGTTGATAAGAAAAATGCATAAGCTCGGGATCATTGACAAAAAAGACGATCGTCGGAGGCTTAACCGCCACCTGGGTAGCGTAATTAATTTTCAGGCGCTTTCCTTTATCCGTCGGAGGCGGATTAATGGCAACGGCATCCGATACCACATCGTTGAGGACATGGGTTTGAATCCGAAGCGTATGCTGCTCCGC
Organism: Paenibacillus sp. JMULE4; assembly: GCF_013337105.1. NCBI lineage: Bacteria > Bacillati > Bacillota > Bacilli > Caryophanales > Paenibacillaceae > Paenibacillus > Paenibacillus sp. JMULE4. The sequence continues at coordinate 759,529 of NZ_SGWF01000011.1, read as the reverse complement.
AACATGATTCACCATGGGAAACAGCTTATGCAATCTTTGTTTGGTTTTGGCCGAAAGGAACACGACGGGCGCATAAGTCATGAATAAAAAGTGATCGCGGATTTTCTGGGTAAACTGGTGCATCGTTTTGTCATCCTTCTCGACGATATCCCATTTATTCACTACGAAAATCGCCGCTTTCCCCGCCTCATGCGCATATCCTGCGATATGTTTGTCCTGCTCGATAATTCCTTCCTGCCCATCGATCACGATCAGAACAACATCGGCCCGTTCAATGGCTTTCATGGCCCGCATCACGCTGTACTTCTCCGTCGTCTCGTATACCTTGCCTCGTTTACGCATACCCGCCGTGTCAATAATGACGTACTTCTGCCCATCCTTCTCGAATGGCGTATCGATCGCATCCCGTGTCGTGCCGGCCACATCACTGACAATAACCCGCTCTTCCCCAAGAATCGCATTGACCAAAGAAGACTTGCCGACATTCGGACGGCCGATCAGCGCCACCCGGATGACGTCCTCTCCATACTCCTCATCCGAGGTATCCGGAAAATGTTTAGTCACCTCTTCCAGCAAATCGCCGATGCCTGTGCCGTGAGAACCGGAAATGCCCACGACTTCTCCGAATCCGAGACTGTAAAACTCATAGATATCGTCCATGCGCTGTAAATTATCTACTTTATTCACGGCGACGACGACAGGCTTTTTCGCCCGGAACAACAGTTCTGCAACCTCGCTGTCAGCCGGGGTGATCCCTGCTTTCGCATCGACCATAAAGATAATGACGTCCGCTTCCTCAATAGCGAGCTCCGCTTGCGCGCGAACGGAGCGCAAAATATGATCTTCGCCATCAATTTCAATCCCGCCGGTATCGATGACGCTAAATTCCCTGTTCAGCCATTCCCCTGTACCGTACAGGCGATCGCGGGTTACCCCTGGCTTATCTTCAACGATCGCCAGCTTATCGCCGATGATACGATTGAATATCGTCGATTTTCCTACATTAGGCCGCCCGACGATGGCTACGATTGGTCTTGCCATGCACTTCATTCCCTTATATATAATGTGATACGCGTATAGCGGTAGTTTTTGGCGCAATATCATAGCATGCGAGCCATTCTGCAAACTTGGGTCATTAAGCCAAAAACCATCGATGCAATTCGAAGATGAGCGACCGCGTATAGCGGTAGTTTTTGGCGCAATATCATAGCTTCCGAGCCATGCTCGCAAGCTATGATATTATAACAAAATATAGCAAGCAAGTAAATGAAATGAGACATCGCTAATCATGATAAGCTTTATGATCGACGATGATGAATGTCCCATTCTGCAAATCATGAGCGGAGGCATCCAACATTTTCTCCAGCTTAAACGCTACATCCTGTTGTTCATCCGGATTATCTACAATAAAGATCGGAGCTCCTCCGCCTACCTTATTTTTGTACATCGTCACCACGCCCACGATTTTACCCATTGTTCGCGCTCCCGCCTTCCCATTCGTCTTTCCTATCCGCTTCACTCGGCATCCGTACAGCACACTCCAAAATTGGCGAGCTCATGGCCACCCTTCGCGCTTTCTCGGGATTCCGTTCTTGAGGAAGGAGTAGCACGGCAAGCCGGGCGGCTACCCCAAACAATACGCCCAAGACAATCCCTACGGTATACTTTTGCTCAACGATCCAAGCCCACATTTCAATCCACTTCCTTCCGGATTTTTTGACCGGCCCAGATTCACCAATGTGTTGAAGTCCCTTACTCCTTGCGCTCCCGTATAGCATTCCAAACATAATAATACGCTTTTTTGCATCCTGCAGCCGCTGACTCCAACACAAGCGAGCTTCCTCTTGCCGCATAGAGGGTCAACCACCATACATCCTGAAACCCCGCATGACCTATCACCATATCCGTTTGTTCCCGATGGGAATAGGCGTACATTCCCTCTCCAATAAGCAGCCCCAGAGACAAAGCGGCTACCTGGAAAGCAGGCCAGCGCACCAGTGCAGAAACGAGCAAACCATTGATTATCGCCATCGTCCACTCTGGATTAAGAATGATCATCGCCGGCATCAGATGGATGGTTTCCTTCAAAAAGAAAAAAACCGACCCGAGCAATAGTCCTACGGAGAATAGATGAAAACGCAGCAGCATTCCCCGGGTTCGCATAATAACCAGAAACGACACCGCCAAAAGTAAAGGAACGCAGCCGAATATCCGCCATTGATCCAGCGTAAAGCTCCAGCCCAGTAAAAGCAGCCAAGCAATAAAAAAAGAAGTAGACTCAGATGAGTAATACCTCTTAATATAATCTCTTTCCAGCCACTGGCGAACAAAATCAGCGATACAACAATCAATAATAAGGACAGATAGCCCGCGTTCATTCGCACCACCCCAAATGTAAACACCCAGCTCTTTACCTTAGTATGGCTTTCCATATTTGGTTTTAATCAAACTTTTCGGTATCCCGTACGCAAAGCGTAAGAGCTTATATCCACCCCGCGAGCGGCGCACCACTCCGCCGTTTCTCCCGTTATCACTACCGGCATCTCATGCAAACGTTCTATGGAGTCTGCACCCATCGCCGTCATCAGGAGACGAAGTTCTTCATGGAGCGTCACGATGTGGGTCACAAGCGCCTCCGTTCCTTGTTCGCGCAGCACTTTCAAGAGAGATCCTGCCATGCCTACAGCGGATGCGCCAAGGGTTAAAGCTTTGCAAACCTCCAGCGTCCGGGAGATCCCTCCCGCGGCAATAATAGAGGCGTCAATTTGATTCCGATGCTTAGCTTCCAACACTTCAAGAAGTGCGATCGTTGTCTTGCAGCCCCAATCATTCAGCCAATCCATAGGAACACGGCGTCGTGCATTCTCTATGGCAGCGAAATTGGTACCGCCTGCACCCCCTACATCGATTATTCGTACACCGCATTGAAACAAAGCCTCCGCGCTTTCCTTGACCATGCCGAAGCCGACTTCTTTTACCATGACAGGCACGCCGACTTGATCGACAATCGTTCGGATCCTTTCCAGCACCCCGCAGAATTCCCGGTCACCTTCCGGCATAATCAGCTCCTGCATCACGTTCAAATGAATCTGCAGAGCGTCTGCCCGAAGCATGTCCACAGCGCGTAAAGCTTGCTCCAGCGTCGCTTCGCTCCCTAAATTCCCGAAAACGATTCCTCCCGGATTTACCTTGCGGACAACACGGTAACTGGATTCCACTTCCGGATTCTTGATCGCCGACATTTGAGAGCCGACGGCCATAGCGAGTCCCGTCTCTCTCGCCGCCGCTGCCAGTTCCCTGTTAATTTCTTCCGTCTCATGAGCTCCTCCGGTCATCGCATTAATGACAATCGGCGAGCTCAAATTGAGTTCGCCGATTGAGGTTTGTAACGATATCTGGTCCGAAGAAATGCCCGGGAGACAATTATGGATCAGCTTGATATCGCGAAAGCCATGCTCATCGCTATGACCAAGCTGCAGAGCATGATGTACATGCTCCATCTTCCTTGATATGCGCACCCGTATTCCTCATTTCTTGAGATAAATGGCTTATTTGAATTTGCTTAATTTATCACCAAAACGCTCACCCAGCGTTAAGTTCAAGCTTTGAAGCTCTTCATGGGAAACCGATTCTCTTTTGGATCCTCTTTCTCTATCCGCTTTCGGTTCACGAGCCGGCGCTTCTTCCGTTTCTTTAATGCTCAAGGAAATGCGCTTTTCATCAGGATTCATATCAAGCACTTTCGCCTGAACCTCTTGACCCTCCTTCAGCACTTCAAACGGAGTAGCGATGTGACGATGAGCAATTTGGGAAATATGAACCAGTCCTTCAACACCTGGAGCCACTTCGATAAATGCGCCGAATTGAACAAGACGCTTGACGGTCCCCGTTACGATATCGCCAATTTTAATTTTGTCCTGCACCTGCTGCCAAGGTCCCGGCTGAGTAGCTTTGATGCTCAGGGAAATACGCTCATTCTCGGGATCAACCTTCAGCACCTGAACTTTAACCTGTTCGCCTTCCTTTACAACTTCAGAAGGGGTTTCAACATGGTGCCAAGCCATTTCAGAAATATGAACCAGACCGTCTACTCCGCCGATATCGATAAATGCACCGAATTGCGTCAGACGCTGAACCGTACCGGTCAACTCTTGACCGACGGAAATTTTAGAAAGAACTTCCTTCTTCCGGGCTTCGAATTCTTCATCCAACACATCTTTTTGAGAAAGAATCACTTTGTTTTTTTCGCGATCCATTTCTTTCACGCGCAAACGCAGCGTGCGGCCCTTGTAATCGCTGAAATCCTCAACAAAATTGCGCTCCACCATGGAAGCCGGCACAAAACCGCGAAGACCTACGTCAACGACCAGGCCGCCTTTCACCACTTCAGCAACTTTTGCCTCCAGGATCGTTTTATTTTCCATATCGGCCGCCAGCTTATCCCACGCTCTTTCATTATCGATAGCGCGCTTGGAAAGCACCAGCTTTTCCTTGTTGTCGTCAATGGTCAATACCTTTAATTCCACTTCCTGACCTACTTCAACACCTTCAGCGGCATTTTCCAATTGAAGGGAAGATAATTCACGCACAGGAATGACGCCGTCATATTTGTAACCTACATCGACGATGGCTTGGTCGGAATCGACTTTAATCACTTTACCTTTAACGATATCGCCTTTCTTAAGAACGACGACATTCGCCATGGATTCTTCTTGAGATGCCTCTTGCTGTACATTTGTTTCTTCTGTCATATCAATTACCTCCTTAACAACCTAACCACAGTAATGTATTTTAGAAAAAATTTCATCATCGTTTTTTAAGTATGCCACAATTTCTCATTTCGATTCGTGCTGCTTCACCATAGCGCGAATGACGGTCATAATTTTGTCGGTAGCCTGCTCCAATCCTTCCGGACCTCCGTCGGCAAATTCACTGATGTCAACCGGCGGGCCGTAGACTACCTTCATCCGTCTAAAAGGCTTGTAGCTGCCGATGATGGCTGCAGGAATAACGGTCGCTCCCGATTTCATCGCCAAGCTGGCCGCACCTTTCTTCCCTATGCCTCCGGCGTTGCTTCGCGTGCCTTCCGGGAATATGCCCAGCATATGGCCGTCTTTCAGAAGCTGCAGTGAAAGTCGAATCGATTCTTTGCTGACGCCGCCGCGCTTGACCGGAAAAGCTCCGATTCTCGGAAGAATATAACCCAGGACCGGGACTTGAAACAGCTCGGCTTTGGCCATGTAATGAACCTTGCGGTCAAGCGGCGTGCCCAAAACCGGCGGATCCCAGTTGCTTCTGTGATTGGCGCATAGCACCACGGCGCCTTCCTTGGGAATGTTTTCTCTCCCTTCGGCCTGCAATCGGAATAAAATACGGAACAAAAGACGGAAAATACCGCGAAAAAAAGTGTAAAGCAATCTTAGTTCACCCCACTTACACGGGTCTTGCAGAGCTCCAATATGCGATCCACCACTTCGGGTATCGTCATTTCGGTGGTATCCATCCATACGGCATCCGGCGCTTTCACAAGCGGCGAGGCCTCGCGCTGTTCATCCATCCGGTCCCTCTCCGCAATTTCGCGTTCCAATTGCTCAAGCGTAATATCCGGTCTGTCGCCGCTGATTTCCTTGAGTCGTCGTTCGGCACGGACTCTGACGCTTGCGGTCAGAAAGATTTTCAATTCGGCATCCGGCAATACATGACTGCCGATGTCTCTGCCGTCCATAACAACACCTTTCTTGCTGGCCAGTTCCTTTTGCTTAGCGGTTAGAATACTGCGGATTTCGGCAATGGATGCAATCCTGGACACATTCCCTGTCACCTCTGCCGAACGAATCATGCCCGTAACGTCTTTGCCGTCCACAAAAACCAATTGTCCGTGCTCGCCGGGTTCCAAACGGATATCCAATCTTTCCGTCAGCGCAATCAAATCCGCCGTTTGCTCCAGTGGAAGGCCCTGCTGCAAAATACTCCAAGTAACGGCCCTGTACATCGCGCCTGTATCAACATATACAAAACCAAGCGCATTTGCTACGAGACGAGCTATGGTGCTTTTGCCTGCCCCTGCCGGACCGTCGATGGCGATGTTAAACTTCTCCAAGATGAGGCCTCCTTAATACAATGAAGCGGACGAGCATTTTGAAAAAAAAACAGGCCGAAGCCTTAAGCAATCAAAATTATACCATAGTTTTCCCTATGAAGCAAAACTCTAGTGCCTAATCCGGTTTATAGCCGGAGAGGAGGCTGACGGATAGGGATTGCCTTCGAGCTGTTCCACTTTTACTAAGAGATGCCGAATCTGCGGATGCTGCAGAAGCAGCTGCGATACGGCCAATGCCATCATAAGTATAACGAGCATGACGATCAGCGCTTTTTCCACCCTTTGAGCAAACAGCAAAAACAAGTCTTCGTATCTGCCCGTCGTTTCGTTATGATTCTTAGGCTTCATGAGCATGCCACCCTGTTATTTTGGATGGTAGTATACCCTATGACAGGAAAATATCCCTTTAATTTTTACGGATTTCGAGCTGCCTTTCGAAGCAGAAGCGGATAATCTTTTGCCGGTCGCGGTCGCTGATTTCGGCGTAACGCAGGATGACCTGCTGCTTTCCCGTTTCCACGGGCTTTACGCGCACGATTTCGCTTTTGAACGGCACATGCTCGATTTGCCCGTTCTTATAGTGAATCAGCAGCCAGCAGCTTGCTGTTTGCCCGGTATGAGCGGGAATGTAACCGTCGCAATAAAAGGAAATGCCGCCGCCGCTGACATCCTCCGTCAACGTAACGAACTGCAGCTGCTCAGATAATTTCACGGCAATCTCAAGTTCGGCAGGCACACGCAAAAAATTTCTTCTCTGTGCCTTTGTTATGGATTCGGGCTGCGGTTTTTTGATGCGCACCAATCTGATGACATCATCTGAAAAACCGGTAACGGAAGTGTTAAAATAATTTTTCACTCCGTCTTCGGTAATGAAATAAACGGAAAGCTCGTCCCCTTGGTATAATCGCTTGAAACGTCCTGTTTTATCCGACATCGGAATCTCCATGCTGATATGGGATTCCGTGATATCGGCTATCCTGGATTTATACTCTTGTTTCGCTTCTTCCTCATCGATGGAGTTGATTTGTATGTACAAAATTTGGTTTATTTTTGGAAGCAAAGCCCGACCCCTCCCTGTGTGCTTACCGCCAAGTCTTTTTGTGCTGTGCAGCCTACTTGATTATTATAGCATTCCAGGTGCATATGGAAAGGGGACAACGAAAAAAAGCCCTTACTGTTGAAGTAACGGGCTTTTCCACACGAATTATTGACTTACAGCGGCGGCTTCCTCCGCTCCCAAATGGTCGATTTTTTCTTCGGCACCGGAGTCCGCATTAATGTAAACACGGTACACGCCTCCATTCACGCGTCCGACATACTGATAGCACAAGACCTCTTCATCAATATCGTTGCGAATCAGCGCTTTATCCACACTCGTAACCTTGAAGTTCGGACTTAACGTTTTGAGCGCTTCTTCGTTCGTCAGCTTGGGTGCCGGAAGCTGGCGGTCTTTCTTATCGAACACATAATCGCTTGCCTCAAGTCCGGTCACTTCCCCATTATCCAGCGCCACTCTAACGGCTACCTTCTCCAAATAATTGATCACATCATTCGTCCGGGCGGCGAAGGTCAAGTTGGCTGTATTGTAGTATTCGTCATAACTTACGGCTGTCATATCCTTATAGTCATGTTCGTCCAGAAATTGTGCCGCAATATCTCTGGCTTGGCGCAAATCCAGCTTCTTTTCAGGAACATCGCGCGGGGCCGAAAACCATAGCAGCTGTCCGCCTTTGCTGGAGAAATCCATCTGAATTCCGTCCGGCGAACCGTCTCTCGGCGCGCTTACGCTAAACGAATGGTTCTCGGTACCCGCCCCGTTCTCGACCACCTTCAGCGCGGATGCATCAATCCCCAGGAATTTTGCCGCCTTTTGCTTTACGTCCTCCGCCGTTACCTCCGGTCCCGAGAGCATGCTGATATCCCGTCTTTGATACATGCTCATCACGGCGGGACTCCAACTGATCTCCGGATATTCACCTACCTTTTTGTCCATGGTGGAGAAGCCGTCAATAATGGCGTTGTCTTGGTTTTCTTTGTTGGAAGCCAGAGCGAGCTCCACATCCATCCAACGTAAATTGTTCTGAAGGACTTTCGTCTGGACGTCGCGCAAATCTTTCGCAATTTCGGTGGAATGCTGGTAAAGTGCGTTCATCGTCTTGATCTCCTGCTCATCCAGCGGATGCTTGCTCAGGTCGCGGACGGCAGCGCGATAAGCGAAATTGGAGATTTTGGACAAAAAGTCTTCAGTCTTGCTGAACGGAAGCATGGTCAACGGCAGCTGGCTGATCTCATTCTGCGCCTGGCTGGTAATGCGCCAAACGTTGATCAACCCTTTTTTGTATGCATCCTGTGAGGTGGAATTCACTGCGAGCGTATTGCCGAGCTCGGTGTGCAGCTTGTCCAGATGAAACGATAAGTCATGGAAAGCACGTTGATATTGATTTTCCGCCTTCATCAAGATCGTGTTTTTTTCCTGATGCTCGAGGTACCCCCACACCCCGGTCCCGATGAGCGCCAGCAAAAGAAACGGAAACATGACGATGCTCAATCTTTTGTACATTTTCGACAGATCTCCCTTCATCAGAAAAACTTGGGCTTAGTTTGCGCTTGAAGGTAGATCCTTTATGCAATCAACAAAAGAAAAAAGTCGGCTTCCGCCGACCCTGACACTTCAGAAATCATGTGTTTCGATGTCAAAATCCATTTCATTATTGCAGATGCACTGCTTAAAGCCGGTATCAATCTTTCCTTTTTCCTTCCGGCCCCTCAAAATAAATTTCTCTCCGCATCTTTTACAGCGGATCGTTACTTTCACGCGCGGGCTTGCTGCGGTCATGGCTTCCCTCCGGTATGCGCAATCGTTATTGTACTCCCATTATGGGCAAACCGGCTATATTTTAATCCGTTCTTCCCGTGTTATCCTCCCGAGAGGCGACTTGGCGTTGGCCCGGTTCACTTTCCACAGGCTCCGCAGCCACAAGAAGCACATCAGCGGCGCCATAAACCAAACCCAATACGATTTGGTGGCAAGCAAAATATAGTCAAAAATGCCGTGCCAGAAAAACGGCAGCGCGAAAGCATAGAACAAATGCCGGTTGGTCCGTTCCGGAGTAAATCTCGCTTTGCCGAAATGAAAACCCATCATGACACCGAACATGGCGTGACCCGAAACGGGCAGGAATGCCCGCATCATCAAATCCGCAAAATGAAGATTGCTCAAAAAAGCGTAAATGACATTCTCCAGCGTGGCGAACCCGAGAGAAACGGCCACGGCATATACAATGCCGTCGTAGGGTTCGTCAAAGGAGGTATGCTTGAATATAACAAAATAAATGATGAACCATTTAAAAAACTCTTCTGGAAATGAAGAGGCGACAAATGAAAAGACAAACGGATCTTCACCGAGCCCCTGCAGCAGCGCATGTTGAAGCACCATGACAGGAAACACAAGGAGCATCCCGAACAAAAAAAGCTTCAACACCTGAGAGATCGGCTCGGGATCGTAACGGTCTTTTAAATAAAAATACGACAGCAGAGCGACACCAGGCGCAATAGCCATCGTAAGGATAGATAAGACGCTCAAAGCGGCCCTCCCATCTTTACGCCCAGCCGCGGAAACGCGCAGCCTCCGCCATTTTGCGGACGCCGGCCATATAAGCAGCCAAACGCATATCGACATTTCTCGTCACATGAATATTATAGACATTTTCAAACCCTTTTTCCATCATTTCTTGCAGCCTGGCATGCACTTGCTGCTCCGTCCAGTAATATCCCTGATTATTTTGCACCCATTCGAAGTAGGACACCACCACGCCTCCTGCACTAGCCAGCCCATCAGGTTCCAGCAGGTCATCGCCCTTGATACCCCAGCTTTGTAAGGGCCTGTTCAATGCTGTGCTGTGTCGTGTGAAGAGCGTTTAAGTTGTCGGTCACAAGCAACCACCCTCTGTTCAAACCTTGGAAGGAGATCAAGCCTTCCTCGGCATCTATGGGTTCGCCGCTTCTACAAACACTGCCTTTTGGTCATGAAAACGCAATTGGATTGTCTTTAAAGAACCGTTTCGGTGTTTCAGCAGATGGAGCGCTACGCCACGCCCTTGGTTCGGCTCCCCGACGGGCTGCGGCTTTAACAGCATAATAACATCCGCAGAGGCCTCCACGCCTTGCGGAAGAGCTTCTTCCCCGATATCCGAAGGAATCGCTGCCAGAACGGGGCCGCCCCGCTCTCTGGACCACTGCTTGAGGACATAAGCCAGCATCGTCTGATGCTCGCTTGCCGATTTGGGAGTCTGCTGCAAGCCGGTCACAGGAATCCGGTTGAGATGATCAATGAAAACGACCGGCGTTTTTCCTGCCATCGCCCCGATTCGCTCGATGGAAGCCATCACCCGGTCCATGGGCGTGTCAATGGAGCATTCGATCGTCCACAACATTTTGCTGATTTGGGCATACTGCTTGTTCGCATCACTTACTTCTTCAGGGGAATTTTACGCGGGAGACACGTCCCACTCTGCATAGCCTCTCTATCGGTCGCGGCGCAGTGATTCATGCTCCGCAAACTCTATTGCGCACCTCAATAGTATCCTATTCCAGGGGGAATTTTACCGCTGAGCACTTTTTGCGGCTCCGTGCCGATGATGCGGGCAATGCTTCGAGCCCATAACTCAAAAGCCGTCATATCCCACGAAACATAGACGACTGGCATTTGCTCGGAAGCGATATGATCGGCTATTTGTTTCATCAGCATCGTTTTGCCGGATGAGGCGCCTCCAGCAATCAAATAAAGCCCGCTGCGCAGCCCGCCGAACAACGTTTCGTCGAGCTCCGCAATTCCCGTAGGAGTGCCGGACGACTGGCCGCGGTGTCTTTTCATATATTCTTCCGTATATATCGTAATATTTTTACATCGGGGGCGATGGGTAACATCATCGCTTCTTCCATCGTTTCATTTAACAATTTCATGAAGGTATCCAACGGATGTTGTACGCGCACGAAGAAATCGTTGACATCTCTTATGGATTCCGGCATTTGAACGATGAGCGCCTGCTTGGCTATCGGTTGCAGCATGGTCAGTATTCTTACGCTTTCACTCCTGCCGAGCTCATCATTACCGAGACAAATAAACACTCTCTTCTCCCTAAGCTTCTCCGCATGACTATCCTTGAAGGTCATCCAGACAGGTACGCATACCGCCGGGAGCCGGGCCTGAGCCAAGCTAAGAACATCGAAGACACCGCTTGCGAGAATGACATCCTCCGTTTCTTCCAGGATCTGCTCATTAAACATAATATCATCGACACCGAGCAGCGATTTGTATTTCGGTTCGCGATGATCGATCGAACGGCCGATTAAATCAACGGCAGCGCCTTCCGCATCCGCTATCGGAATGATCACCCGGTTTTCAAAATAATCCCCCAGTTTGTTTGAATTCACATAAAAACCGATTTTACCAGGCTCGAAGCCGATCCGGTAACGTTCAACCGTTTCCTGAGCGATGCCCCGCCGCTGCAGATACAAGAATGCCTCCTCACGCAGCTGTTTCTGATAATGAACGACCAGCTCCTCTAAATCAAAGGAAGCTACGGCCGCGCTTCTATTGGTTCCCGACATCGCCTTACTTCCCCCCGCAAAAAAAGCATTCCAACAAAAACGAACGTTTTTGTGAATGCTTCATGTCTTAGTCTGTGTAGACAGGATTAGTTAGAATTTAGCGCAAAGCACCTTCACGGCATCGGATTCAATGACCGTTTTGCCATATTCCTCAAGCATGGCTTGCGTAACCGAAGTCGCCTCCCCATACTCCGATAAAACGGCTACAATCAATTGCAGCTGTTTATCTTCCATATCGGCTGCGTCAAGGAGCAAGATCCACTTGTTTTTGTAAGAATACAAAGTTCCGCCATTCGTCAATAACGGGTTAATGACTTTGGCCATGCGAAGCAGGTCTTCGAAATCATGAAAAGCATAGGTGACCTGGTCCGTTTCATCCATAGTCACTTCAAGCTCGTATACCTCTTCCAAGTCTTCGTCAATCGCATCTTCACCGTGGCTAAAATTCATCTTGCCCCGTGTTACGATCACCATCATTCCTTGTGCCGGCATGGCCAGCACCTCGACGGCAAGCGGACCTGTTGCATCAAAGCCAAGCTCCATATAAGCCTGATCCATCATTTCACTAAACAGCTCGTGCACCTTAGGTATTTCTCTCCACATGTCATCCTTATGAATGCCGCGCTCCGTTAAGTCATCGAATGTGAGGAAAATCCGTATCTTGTCCTGACTTAAACGCTCCATTTTCATACTGGATTCCTCCCTTGCCGACTGTAATAATATCTTATGAAGTTTGGGTTACAAAGGTGAGCCATGGCCCTGCGATTCATGAAATGAAGAGCTTGTATTTTCATGATATGACTATTATATCACAAACCTGAAAGAAAAGAACGGTTATACCCCTAAAAATAACACAATAAAGAAAAAGACACAACCGCCGTCTTTGAAAGACAACGCTGTGCCCGATATCTAATTCTGAAAATTAATGTGCGCCATATTGTTCTTTTCCCGCATTGCTGTCCAAAATTTTTTCTACAGCGGCCTTCAGTCCGGGATCTTGATTTACAATATCGCTAACCTTGTTCAACCCGTCTTCTTTAAATAAATCTTCATTCAAGCCCTTTTTCGGCTTATTCGCCTTCTCTTTGGATCCTGATTGAAAGGATTGAGATTCCGACGCGCCCGACTTGGTTTGACCTATTGTGCCCGACGATGACGCCATGCCCATCGACGGGTTTACCGAATCGCTGCTGCTGAACGCGGCACCGAACAACGATTTGTTTCTATTGGACAAATAGACGACAGCCGCCGCTCCTACAAGTCCTCCGAGCAAAAAAGCTCCTACTCTCATAGTCCATCCCTCCGCTTAGATTCGTCTTCCTCATTTATTCTCCTCTATGTAACATGGAGACATGCATGATAAAATAAGGAAAGCTGTAAGCCAACAAACATGACGGTAGAACAGGAGCTTCCTTATGAAGAATAACTGGCTTATCTTGTCCGCGGCGGCGCTGGTCCTGACCTCTTGCGCCAATCCGAACGCCAACACGCCGGCAGCCGCACCGGTCCCTGCAAGTCCGGCGGCCACGCCCGCTTCCCCTCATGCGGCACCGCCCGCGGCCGATCCGGGAAGGACCGGGGAAACCCCTCCTTTGGAACAAAAGAAGCCGCCTGAGCCTTCAGCCCCACAGGAAAAGCCAAGCTATATATATGATGAATCCGAAAACGGCGTCCAAAAGGCTGTGCAGGAGCTGACAGGCAAAGCCCCGGCCTTTTGGCCTCCCTTCGGTTTGGGCAGCGAGGCAGTCCGTGCCAAGGTAAAGGAGCATATGATTTATATGACATGGTCAAACGGTTCCAAGGACTGGGAGATGATGGTCAAAAAAAATAATCCGGACCGGATCATCTCAAATGTATCGGAACAGCTTCGTCCCGGAAGCACATCTTGATGCACGAACTGCCCTGGACAGCACAAGCGCTGGACACGCTCCTGACCCGATTGGAGGAAAAGGGCTACGCCTTCGTAGATCCCGAAACGATCGAAATCAGGAATTAAACAGCGTCCAGCCCCAAATCAAAAGACCTGCAACAAGGAGTACAAAAATCCACAACAGCGACCGATAAAAGATAAATACCCACTTTTCTTTCTCGGTCGGGTGAACCGTTTGTCGCGGCGGCAGGTAATGATCATCCAACTCCGCCACCGCTGCGTGCTCCGGTTCTTTGCGTTCTTGTTGTAACAAGGCTTGTCGTTTCCTGCTCATGTTTCCTCACTCCTGAATCGAAGGATGCAGCCCATGGTGAAGTCGATGAGAAAGTGAGCTGCGATCGGAGTCCACAGCGAGCCCGTTTGGATATAAATCCAGCCCAGGCCGTAGCTGATGCCAAATACAAGCCCGGTCATCAGCCAGTGCTGCAAATAACGGATATGAATGGCGGCAAACAATATGCTTGTCCAATAAGGCCCCCAGGAAGCCTGGATCGCACCGCGGAACAACAGTTCCTCGCAGAACGCCACGACCAGAGAAAGCAAAGCGATATGCCACAACGGCCTGTTCTTGAAAATCTTTTCATTAATGCCGCCGTCATCTGTCACTTCAGGAGGGACCTTGCTTGAAATCAATAAATCGACTATGACCACCGCTGCCGCGAAACCAATGCTCCATATAAGAATGCGGGTACCCGCGGCGATGGAAAAGATGGCGCTGAACTGCGGTTTTTGAAACAACAGGATCACCACAGCCGCGATCAGCACGACCAATTGGGTTACATACAGATTGATCAGCAAAAAACGATCGTCTACTTCATCCAGATTGACTTTTTGAAATTTAAAATGCTTTATGAATTTTTTCATCATGATTCCCTTTTTCGACATTTTCACCTATACTATCAGCATACAACAGAATCAGAGGTGTTCACCACATGGACAAACGGTTGACCCGAACGGATTACCTATTCGCCGTCACTTTTATCTTTATGCTTGTCGTGGCACTTGGAGCATTTTTCTTCGGCTTGAAGATGGGACAAGAGCGGACCGCGGTAAAATATGAAAAAATGCTCGCCGAGAAAAACGAAGCGGAAAAGGGTTTTGCCGCTTACCACCAACAGTATCTGGTGTCTTTCTATCATACCATTTATCAACCATACAGGGAATTTCATAAAAGATGGTTCGACAAAATGGAAGAGCTGCAAACCAACAGTCCGGCGGACGCTTCCCTGATCCTGAAGGAACTCGCCAAGCTGGCGAAAGAAACTTACGACGGACTGGGTGCTAAATCGATGCCCGATTCCTCACCTCTTCTCAAAGAGGCGCATATGAACTATATGAGAAGCTTAAAACTGTTCAATGAAGCGCTCGGCGGATACCAATCCAAGGCCAATGCGGTACCCGGTACCGAGCTTGTCTCCCAGCTGGATAAAGACGCTTACCTTGAGGAAGCGAAAAATTATGCGCTGCGGGCCGAAAAAGAATACTACGAATCGATCGTCAAATGGAATCAAACGGTGAATGAACAGTTCAAACCGATTGACGTGACCAAACCGGTATCCATCAACGATTGGAGCCGTCTTGGCCTGAATATGAAAAACGAATACATAGCTCAAATGATGATGACTTCCAAGTTATTCAAAGCGTTCACACCGCAGGATTTAACCGCCCGGATCGATGAAATGCTTGCTTCCGGACAAGCCAAGAATTTGAATTTGCAGGAAATTGAGGGCATCGTTGATGTTCTGATCGCAACAAACGCAGTCAGACCGGGCGATTTCCTCCGGGGCAAAAACAGATATGCGAATGAGACGCTGCCCCAGCTTCCTTTCTTCACCAATTAACCCTATGCCTTATCGGTCGTACCGCAAAAATAAGTACCCTGTCGGGTACTTATTTTTGCTTATACAAGGAAAAGGTTTAATCGTACTGAAACCCGCGCAGCGCAGCCAACGCAGCCATTCCTCCATCCACATTGACCACTTGATCAAACCCCTGCTGCTTCAAATAATAGCTGACATTGGCACTTCGTACGCCATGGGCGCACACGACATAGATGGGTTTATCCTTGGGAAGCTCCCCCAGTCTCTCCGGAATGGTATTCATCGGCATAAGAACCAGCTCCTCCCAGCGATAATACTCCCATTCGTACGGCTCTCTTACGTCAATAATAAGGGAATCTGATAATTCCCCGTTCTCCAGCTTTCGCTTGAAGTCTTCCGGCCCCACTCGATCAAAAGGATATTCCATGAGTTCCTCCTTGCATCACTGCTCATTTCAACCTCTATCTTAGCATGTTTGACCGCTCCGTCCAAACGAACGGGAATAGAAATCCAGGAAAAAAATATTCACAAAGATTTCGTATTTTAATTTCAGTTCGACACCTATTGACAAGGCCGAAACGGTCGTGTTAATCTAATGAAAAATTTCACTTGCAATAAAGCCATGACGGAGCCAAGCATATGACGAAACGTTCAGAGAGCCGGTGGTTGGTGCGAACCGGACGAATTTCAATATGCGGAGCACTCCTGAGTTGCTGCATCGAACTTGAAGTAGCTGCAGCCGGCCGGAAGCCGTTACCCTTCCAGGTCTGTGAATTCGGCAGACCACAAGAGGCTGTTCGCGCGAGCGCACAGTGAATTAGGGTGGTACCACGAGAGCCAGCTCCTCGTCCCTTGTATACGCTAGTCGTGTCGGGGTGGGGGGCTTTTTTTGATGCTCCAATGTTATTTTTATACTAATGGAGGGTTATGAAATGTTTAAAGTATTAGTCATGGACGGAATCAGCGACATGGGGATTCAAATGCTGTACGAGGCACCGGATGTAGAGGTAGAGAAAAAGAACGGCTTGTCCGAGGACGAACTCGCAGCCATCATCGGCGAGTATGACGCACTGTTGGTGCGCAGTGCAACCAAGGTGACCGAGCGCATCATGTCTGCCGGTACCAAGCTGAAGGTCGTTGGACGCGCCGGTGTGGGCGTGGATAACATCGATCTGGAAGCCGCGACCAAGCGCGGGATCGTGGTCATCAATGCCCCGGACGGCAACACCATTGCCACATGTGAATTGACGTTCGCTATGATGATGTCTATTGCGCGTTCCATCCCGCAGGCATACAAGAAAACGGTTGGCGGAGAATGGGACCGCAAAACGTTCGTAGGCGTCGAACTGCGCAATAAGGTGCTCGGAGTTCTCGGCATGGGCCGAATCGGCAGCGAGGTAGCCAAACGCGCGAAAGCTTTCGGTATGCAGGTGATCGGTTACGATCCGTTCCTGACAGAAGAGCGTGCCGAGAAAATCGGGGTGAAACTGGGAACGGTAAACGACATTTGCGCCAAAGCGGATTTCATTACGGTGCATACTCCGCTCACCAATGAAACCCGCCATATGATCAGCCGTCCTCAGTTTGAAACGATGAAAAAAGGGGTTCGCATTATCAACTGCGCCCGCGGCGGGATCATCGATGAGCAGGCTCTCGTCGAGGCGATTGATTCCGGTATCGTGGCCGGCGCTGCCTTCGACGTATTCGAACAGGAGCCGCCTGCCCCGGATCATCCATTCCTGAACCATCCGAAAATCATCGTTACTCCGCATCTTGGCGCTTCCACCGTTGAAGCCCAGGAGAACGTCGCCATCGACGTATCCGAAGAAGTGCTGCATATTTTGCGCGAGCAGCCGTTCAAAAATGCGGTCAACATGCCTACGGTACCGGCTAACGTTCTGAACGCACTGCAGCCTTACTTCAACTTGGGCGAGAAGCTCGGCTTGTTCCTCGGCCAAACCGTCGACGGGCCGGTCAGCGAAATCGTCGTGAACTACGCCGGCGATTTGGTCGACGTCGATACGTCCCCGCTCACCCGGCATATCGTCAAAGGCATATTGTCGAACCAGCTTGAAGGAGTCAATATCGTTAACGCCATGCATTTGGCCAAAACGAGGGACGTCAAAGTGATCGTACAGCAGTCCTCGGCTTCGCCGACGTTTACCAACCTGGTCTCCGTTACGCTCAAAACGAAGCAGCAGCAGCACTTGCTCGCCGGTACTTTGCTTGCGGGTTATGGTGAACGCATCGTGCAGATCGATCAATACCCGGTCGACATCGCTCCATCCGGTAACCTTCTGCTGATCTCCCACAATGACCGTCCGGGGATTATCGGTAAAGTAGGTACCCTTTTGGGCAGCAATGATGTGAATATCGCTACCATGCAGGTAGGCCGCAAGGTCATTGGCGGCCAGGCGATCATGGTGCTGACAACCGACAAACCGACGCCTAAGGACGTTATTGTGCAGCTGTCTCAGCTTCCTGAACTTACTGACGTTATCGAACTGACCCTGTAATCCGGTTGTTTCACGAACAACAAGAAAAAGTTGGACGATTCAACAAATAAAATAAAGCCTCCGATGACGAATCGGAGGCTTTTGTTTGGTTTTACACACCTTTGCAGGGAAGCGTGATAGAAAATGTCGTTCCCTGTCCGGTTTGACTTTTCACCTGAATGGTTCCATGATGAGCTTCGATGATATTTTTGACAATTGCAAGACCAAGGCCGGTTCCTCCGTTGGTTCCCCTGGTACGGGCTTTATCCGCCTTATAGAAACGTTCGAAGATATAAGGAATATCCTCCGCCGGTATGCCATAGCCTTGATCCGAGACTTCGATCAGAATGGCATGTTCACCTTTGTAACGCTCTTCCGACGCTCTGATTTCGATTTGAGCCCCTGCAGGTGTATGCCTAAGCGCATTATCCAGCAAATTCGTCATAACCTGCTCAAGGCGATCCTCGTCCGCTTGACAAAGCAGCAGCGGTTTATCCGGCAGCGTACAGCTTATCGCGATGCCCCGTTCTTTAGACAGCCCCGCAAATTTCCGGTGTATCCGCCTGAGGAAAGCCAACACGTCCAGTTCCCGGAAATGAAGCTCCATATTCCCCGTCTCCATCTTGGCCAGATCGAGCAAATCCCTGACCAGTCTGCCCATCCGAAGGGATTCGTCATGAATGACCTGCGCCAATTCTTTCCGTTCCTCCGGCGTGGCCGCGATATCATCGATGAGCGCCTCACTGTATCCCTGCATCATAGACAGCGGCGTCCGCAGCTCATGGGACACGTTGGCCACGAAATCCGTTCGCAGCTTCTCCAGACGAAACTCCTCCGTGACGTTGCGCATCACGGCAACGACACCGCGTACGATATCGTGGGAGTACAAGGGCGCCATGACGACGGACCATACATCACTTCTGACATGAACCTTGGAGGTCAGTTCTTTCGCTTCTGAAATCACGGATTCAAAGAGCGGCCTGAGCGGCTCGGGAATGGTGCTCATCGAACCATTGCCCGCTTGCCCGCCGGTCAGGGCAGGCTTTTCATCCGACCACTGGATCTGATTCCATTCCTGAATAATTTTCTCCCCTTGGGGATTCGTCAGTATGACACGCCCGGCCGCATCAAAAGTGATGACGGCATCGGTCATGCTTCGCAGGACGCTGGACAAATGCTCCTTCTCATGGTTGAGCGCTTTAATCGTATCGGAAAGCTGCCCGCCCATGTGGTTGAACGTTTGAGCCAGCTCTCCGATCTCGTCCGTAGATGTAATCGGCACACGAGTGCCGTATTCTCCCTTAGAGATCAGATCCGCCGCCTTCTTAAGCTGCTGTATCGGTTGGGTAATTCGGGTAAGAAGGAAAAAGGCGAAAAAGGTGGTCATTAAAAAGCCGGCAACCCCAACCACCACAAAAAGCTTTTTCACATAAGCCTGCGTCTCTTCCGAGGACTGGGTAATCTGATACAGAATCAGCGCTCCGGCCACCTGCGATTGTTCCTTATTCATGAACGGCACGGCAACGGCCGTATATTGATTCTCCAGCTGTGTATTCGGCATGCCGCTATTTCTAAGGCGGTTGTCCTTAATCTCACCCGCAAATACTTTCTGCAGATCCGAATTCAGAAAAAAATCATCATAGCGTATTTCCCGATGATCGGGTTGACCGACCGGCGCCTGAATCTGTCTAAAATCCGTAGTAACGATGATGACGCTGGTATCCTGAGCGCTTAACAGCTCATTAACGACCTGCAAGTAACGCCGCTCTTCCTGGTGCAAAGAAATCTCACTGGCCACCTTCACCGCCAATTTGCTCAGCGTTTCCGCCTGGTCCTTCGATTTAGGGAATGAGGTTTCTATAAAACGGAATAAAAAAAGGCTGAGCGTAAGCAGTACGACAACGACCAGCCCGATAATCGTGATCCACAGTTTGCCTACGACGCTTTTGAAGATAAACACGTTACTTCGGCACCTCAAGCTTATAGCCCACGCCCCACACGGTTGTAATCATGGAGGCCGCTTCCGGCGACACTTTATTCAGCTTTTCGCGCAAACGTTTTACATGCGTATCAACGGTCCGCAGATCACCGAAAAACTCGTAATTCCAAACATCCTTCAGAAGCTCTTCCCTGGAGAATACCTTATCCGGCGATACGGCCAAATAATGAAGCAGCTCATATTCTTTCGGAGTCAAGGCAACCTCCTGTCCGCCAGCCGTCACCCGATGCGCGTCATGCTCGATCACCAGGTTAGGAAATACGATATTGTTGCTGGAATTGACTTCCTTGGACAAATAAGCGGTAACCGAGGAACGCCTTAATATGGCCTTCACGCGATAGATCACCTCGCGCGGACTGAACGGCTTAACGACATAATCATCCGCCCCGGATTCGAAGCCTTGTACGCGATTGGTTTCTTCCCCTTTCGCCGTCAGCATGATGATGGGCGTCGATTTAACTTGACGCAGCCGTGCGCACACTTCATTACCGTCAATGCCCGGAAGCATGATGTCGAGCAATATCAAGTCGTAGTCCGTTTCGAGAGCTTTCCGAAGCGCCGTCTCCCCGTCCTCCGCTTCATCGATATGGTAATTCTCTTTCTCCAGATACATCCGCAAGAGCCGGCGGATCCGTTCTTCATCATCCACAACCAAAATACGCGTATTTGTGTCTGTCATGGATATCCCTCTTTTCTTCAGATGTAAAAGATATGGCGCCGCTACGTGCCGGAGTAGGAGTGCAGCCCGGCAATAACCAGATTGACGCCAATAAGCGTAAACATCACGACGAGAAAGCCGATAACCGAAAGCCATGCCGATTTCTTGCCCTGCCAGCCGCGGGACAGCCGAAAATGCAGGTACGCGGCATAAAAGAGCCACACGATGAGCGCCCACACTTCTTTGGGATCCCAGCCCCAGAAGCGCCCCCAGGCTTTTTCCGCCCAAATCATGGCAAAAATTAATGCGCCCAGCGTAAAAATAGGATAGCCTATGGCAATCGAACGGTAACTGATTTCATCGACATCGTCCGGGTCAATCCCTTTCATCAACGGCTGCAGAGCCCGGCCAAGCGGCTTTCTTGCAATCCGCCGGAGCAGAGAATAGAGTACGATCCCAAGCAAAATCGACCAGATCACCGTATTCAGCTTCCTGCCGGCGTTCGCTCCCTCCATCCAAGAAGGCGCCTCGAACAGCGGCTGCGTCATGCCCAGAAACGGCTTCATTTCCACCAGCTCGCTCTGGTAAGGCTTGACGATCGGCGGAAGCACATATTCGACCCGATTCGTGACCACCTGTTCCACTTTATTCTGGTCCAATATCTTCTCTTGATGCGTAAAGACCGCTTCGTATCCCGCCGCTTTAAAGCTGAATACGGATACGACGAAAGCCACAATCATAATCAGGGTGAACAGGGTGAATTCGACGCCGCGTTGCTCCCACCGCTCGCTGCGGCTCGTTCCTTCAAAGTTGACGCTTTGCAGCAGGTACATGATACCGGCCGCGAAGCCAACGGCAAAGAAGGCCTCGCCCAAAGCGGCGGTGGTCACGTGAATTTTGAGCCAGTAGCTCTGAAGTGCAGGAATCAAAGGCTGAATTTCCTGCGGAAATACCGACGCATAGCCAATCATAATGATGGCTACAGGCAGGGCGAAGACGCCGAGCGCTTGAGCCCGATAAATCAAATATAACACAATAAACGCAAGAACAATCATCATGCCGAGGAACGTCATAAATTCAAACATATTGCTGGTCGGGATATGTCCCGCCTCTATCCAACGGGTGAAGAAGAAGGTCACATGGAACAAGAAACCGAAAATCGTCAAGCCAATGCCAATCTTGCCCCAACGCCGGCCATAGTTTTCCGGATCCGTCACCCGCACCGATTTTTGCCCCGTGATGCCGATGACAAAACCGATCATGGCTATACAATATATGATAAAAGCAACGAGCAAGAAAGTACTGCTCACGTTTGGACCTCCTTTCTTTCCAATATTTTGGGATCGATGTCGATTCCCGATTTTTGCAGGACCTGCGCCACCTCTTTACGAATCCCGTACCAATTTTTGTTCGTGTGCGCCCCGAGCGCCAGCCGCCCGTTATCAATGCGCAGCCACACCCGGCGGTGGTGCCAATAAAATCCCATCACCAGTCCGATCATGGAGATCGCCGCTCCGACCCATATGAACGGCATGGCACGGTCCACTCTAATATTCAAGAAACTGATATACTCCGATATTTGGACATCGTCCATAGACCCTACGGATAGCTCCAGCTTGTCCGCTAAAGCGCCGTTAATTTCATCCTGACGGAAGTTCACCTTATCTACCTGCCGAGGGAAGTACATATAAGGCTCGCCTTCCGGCTTCAATCCCGGTCCCTTGATCTCAAAAACGAATGCCGGCTTGACCGGATCGTTGGATTTCGTCAGCGGCATTCCCTTGTTGTCCATTCCAAAATCCGGAAAATAAGCTTTTAATTTCAGCTCGTAAGGGCCGGCCTTATAGCTTTCTGCAGGCTTCTTCATCGAGATGTCGAAGCTGCCGTAGTTTTCGCCGGTTTGCTTGTTTTTTAGCGATGGCTTGACGGATAGCAGCATCGGTGACATTTTGAAGTCGAATTGAAAGGCCATGAGCCCTTCATACATCAGAGGCTCATTGACCTGGATGTCATGACGATGCACCTCCGTAAGAACCGGTTCCTTCACCGGATCATCGCAATCCGCCGTACATTTGTACAATACAGCCTCCGTTTTGTAAACCTTGGGTACGATCTGACCTTTTTCACGGAAATCCTCTGACATTTCTTCTTCTGTGTATAATTCCAGCGTAAATTTTTCGTTTTTCAGATAATAAGGCGTATCCGGTATTTTGACCAGCTGTCCTTCAGGAAAAGCCAGATGCTGGTCCATATGCCATCCGGGAATACTCCGCATCAGTACAGCCGCCAGAAAAATAATGAGACCGATATGATTAATATAAGGCCCCCAGCGGCTGAACCGGTTTTTCTCGGCCAGCAAGGCCGTACCGTCGGTATATACACGGTATCGCCGCTTGCGCAGCAGCCCGGCGGCCTTCTCCGTCCATTCCAGCGACGCCTTCTCTCCGAGCTCCGCTCCCGGAATCTCTCCGACGTAGGATACCTTCTGTCTCGTGATGAAACTGGTGTGCTTTCGGATCTGCTGCTTGCTGAGTGCACGATACAGCGGCAGAACCCTGTCCAGACTGCACACGACAAGGGAGGTGCCGATCATAAACAAAAGCGTGATAAACCACCATGATTCAAAGGTGTGCGTCAGCCCCAGCAAATAATAAATGTGGCCGATGGTTCCGTACGTCTCCTTGTAATATACCGACGGATCGATATTCAAGAACGTGTTCTCCTGCGGGTAAATGGTGCCGAGCGAGGCGCCGATCAATGTGATGATAATCAGCCAGATGGCAACTTTGACCGAGGAAAAAAAACTCCACACCCGGTCAAGCACACCGGGATTGGTCCGCTGGGAACGTCTTGCCACCCCGTCATACCGCATCTCAAGCGGCTCGTCGCCGCCATCATCCGTCAGAGGCTTGCCGCAGGATTCGCACAGAACCGTGCCGACATGATTCTGATGCCCGCATTCGCATTTTGTATTGTGAATCATGTGACCTCCTTGGTTACATCAGATTTTCTCTAAGTTACTTCAGCATGGCTGAAACCGTTTGTTCGATAAAGGGTTCATCCATTTCACCGATGCGGATGTGTTTGACAATGCCGTCAGGTCCGACAAAAAAGGTCGTCGGATACTGCGACACCCCGTAACGTTTACGAATTTCTTCGTTTTTGTCCATCAGGATAGGGAACGTCACCTTGTATTGCTGAATGAAATTTTCTACGGCGACTTTCGGTTCATCCAAATTCAGCCCGAGCACGACCAGCTGATCTCCCCATTTGGCATGCTGCCGTTCCAAAGCAGGCATCTCGTTGCGGCACGGCTCGCAGAATGTCCCCCAAAAATTAACGACAACCGCCTTCCCCTTAAAATCGGACAGCTCATAGGTATTCCCGTCAAGTCCAAGCAGCTTGAAATTGGGAGCCGGAGCCCCTTGGGTCGGCTTTTTGTCGCCGGAGTACAGCTGGCTTGCGAGGGTCAACGCGCCGATTACCACGATCACGGCAAAAATAGTGATTTGGATCCATTGTCTATGCTTTCCCATGATCACTCACCTTCAAACCATTGGATGTAAATCCTTTTTTCATTATAGCGAAAAATGTCATAAACGATTATTCGCCTTTTTGAATTTTATGTGTCTTGCCGCCGCCTGCCGAGAGCGCTTCATTCCTCAATTCTTCCACTTCCTGAGGGGTCAAATGACGGAATTTGCCCCTGGGCAGGCCGGAAAGCTGAAGGGGGCCGAACTGAACCCGCTTCAGCTTAATGATCGGATGATGAATGGCATCGAACATGCGCCGCACCTGCCGGTTGCGTCCTTCATATATGGTAATTTTGATGACCGCTTCCTTCTTGTCCATATCCACGTCCTGATATTCTACCTCAGCCGGCGAGGTCATGCCGTCGTCCAGCTCGATGCCGTTTCTCAGCTTGTCCAATTGTGTTCCATGCGGGATCCCTTTGACCGTTGCCAGATAGGTGCGCGGCACATGATGCTTCGGATGCGTAAGCAGATGGGCAAAATCGCCATCGTTGGTCAGCAAAAGCAGTCCCTCGGTATCATAATCGAGCCGACCGATCGGATAAATGCGCTCTTTCATGTTTTTGAAAAATTCGGTAACCGTTTTGCGGCCCTCCGGGTCCTTGGCGCTGGTAATGACGCCCTTGGGCTTGTTAAAGATCACATATACCTTCGCTTGTCGCCGGATCGGACGCCCGTCCACTTTAATAAAATCCTGGGACGGATCAACCTTGACGCCCAGGGTAGTGACTACCTGATCATTGACTTCCACGCGTCCTGCGGTAATCAACTCCTCGCATTTTCGACGGGAGGCCACACCCGCTTCGGCCAATACTTTTTGCAAACGTTCCATCTTGTCGATTCACCTCAAGCTAATGATACCTATCCTCAGGCGAAATCACAAGTTGAGACCACGGAAAAAAGCGGCCCGGACACGAATTCGTATGCGGAAATATGTCGGCCGGGTGAAACTTGTATGAATCGGAGAGCTTTTGAATCAGTTTGTTCAGCAAAAACAACTGTTCCTTCTCTTCTGTGTTGTACTCTATAGGAAGCACGGAGAAATCACCTTCGAGGCAAATGTGGATGTACAGAGGGTCGGTTTGTTCGGAAGAAGGGATGATGGCGCCGCTTTTGGCGATAAAGAAATCATACCCTTTTCCGTTAATGGCGGGACAGACGGAATGATGAACGATAATTCCGTAAAACTGCACGCAGCTCACCTCTTCCGGGTTGACTGCTTACAGTATATGTGCGGATAGCGGAGGGGTTCCATGCGGGACTTGCCATCAAACGAATACGAGGTAGCAGATAACGACGGAAGCGATAAACCCGACGGCGTCGGAGATCAGACCCACCTTCAAGGCGTAGCTAGCCTTGCGGATGCCGATCGCCCCGAAATACACGGTAATCACATAAAGTGTTGTATCGGTGCTGCCCTGAATGGTCGATGCGATGCGTCCTACCAAGGAGTCGGGGCCAAACTGCGAGATCAGGTCCGTAGTGAAGGCAAGTGAACCGGCGCCGGTAATCGGTCTCAGAAAAGCGAGGGGAACGACCTCGGTAGGCAGACCGATCGCTTCGCAGATCGGCTTCAGCCATCCGGTAAACAGATCCATAGCCCCGGAGGCGCGAAACACGCTGATGGCAACCATCATCCCGACCAGATGAGGGATAATGCGGATAGCCGTATCAAACCCGTCCTTGGCTCCGTCTACGAACGATTCGTAGACGGGCACTTTACGATAAGCCGCATAAAGCGGAATAAAGACGATAATGACGGGGATGGCCCATGAGGAAATCAAATTGACCAAATCATACACGTGCCATCATCCTTTCCCCGATCCGAGCGGCGAGCTCTTGCTCCGGTACCAGCGGTCAACCATAATGGCAGCCGCGGTGGAGATGAAGGTAGCCAAAAGTGTGGTTCCGACGATTTCCGCCGGATTGGCCGAATTGTAGCTCATGCGGATGGCGATCAGCGTCGTAGGAATCAACGTAATACTGGCGGTATTCAGCGCAAGCAACGTGCACATCGCCGGACTCGCAATATCCTTGTTCGGATTCAGCTTCTGCAGCTCCTGCATCGCCTTAATTCCCATCGGTGTGGCGGCATTGCCCAAACCAAAGATGTTGGCGCTCATATTCGACATGATATATCCGAGCGCCGGATGATTCCGGGGGACCCCCGGGAATAAAGAACGGACTACGGGGCTCAGCAGCCTGGACATTTTCTGCAGCAGTCCGGCGTCCTCGGCGATCCGCATCATGCCTAGCCAGAACACCATAATGCTGATCAATCCGAAGCATACGGTTACGCCGCTCTTGGCACCGTCGAAAACCGCTTCCGTCACCAGATCGATTCTTCCTTGAAAAGCCGCTACAATAAAGCCGGCTACCATAAAAAACAACCAGATGTAATTGACCATGAACGTTCGCTCTCCTTCCCGTTTACTTGACTTGACCGGTAAAGAGCACACGGGATAATGCCTGAAGAATATACAGCCATTCTCTGGCGCGCGCTTCATTCAACATTCCCATTTCCGTGAGGGAAAAGGAAGAACGGTCATTCAAATGAAGACGGGGACTGTCCTTTGCGTACAAAGGAACGGAACCGATCGGTTTGCCGTCCAGCAGGAACTGCAGATGCCCCGCTTCACCAAGCCTGTATGCCGTTGATCCGGCGTCATTCATCACCAATTGCCGCGTAAACCGGCTCCGTTCCGCTTCTTCCGCCGGGTAGCTGAACGATCCGCCGGCTGCGAAGTCTGTGCCTAACACGGGTTCTCCTGAACGGATGAGGGGGACAAGGGGGTAATGCTTGAAGCCGTAATCCAGAAGTCTGGCGTGATCGATCCAATCGTTCGGATCGTTCAACGTCACCGCAGCGAGCTGCTGCCCTCCTCTGGTTGCTGAGGAGACAAGACATCGTTTGGCAAGCTTGGTATATCCGGTTTTGACCCCGTCAGCGCCTTCATACAGCGATAGCATCTTATTTTTATTGACCCAGGAATAGTCCCAGGATTCATTCGGATTAGGCACTTTTTTCACTTTCGTTTTGACGATTTCCTGGAAAACCGGATTTTTGAGCGCGTAGGCCGTCAGCCTGGCCATATCGTTCGCCGTGGAATAATGCCCTTCCGCATCGAGCCCGGAAGGATTTTTGAAGCTGGAATTCGTCATCCCGATCATCCGCGCCTTCTCATTCATTAAAAAGGCGAAGCCCTCTACGCTGCCGCCGACATGCTCGGCGATCGTCATCGCTGCGTCATTGCCGGATCGAAGCATCAGTCCATACAAAAGGTCCTTCAAGCTCATTTCTTCATCCAGCCTTAAATAAATAGAAGATCCTTCGGTTCCGAACGCATTCTTGCCGACCTTCGCCATATCGCTCAGTTTCCCGTGTTCAATCGCCACTATTGCAGTCATGATCTTGGTCAGACTGGCGATTCTCATTGGCTTATCCCCTTGGACGCTAAACAGAAGCCGCCCTGAGGTGACATCGATCAGCGCCGCGCTTTCCGCGCTGGTGGATACGCCGGGCGCCGCCTGGACCTCTGCAGGCAGCAAGCCTCCCGTACAAACGAGTAGTAAAGCAAGTAGCAGCAGACATCCTTTTCTCATCCTAAATCCTCCCGCAAGCCATCCTTTGGAAACGAAGCCGCCGCCACCTAAGGGCAGGCCCATTCCTTCTCATCTTGTACATATATATGCATTCAGGACAAGGTTATGTATGGCTTGACCGAATCAGGCCGACCGGGCGAATCGGATACTTTCATTAAAAAAAGATGAATACATCCGGAACGGATATACTCATCTTTTTTATAGATTTATTTCACGGCCTTGGGCAGGTGCTCTTTACAATAAGCGTCTACCGTTTGTTCTTCATCTTCTTCCAGATCGAACTCCAGATACCGTTCTGTCGTTTTTTCGAAAATTTCGTATTTCACGAGATTGGTTTTATTTTCGTCCACACGATAAATGACCCTAATATATAAACCGTTCTCCGAGTATAACTCATCATCCTCAGAAACTTCGACATCAAGCAAAAACTCATACCGCTCTCCGGACAAGATGCCGAAGGGGTCTTTGATCCATTCGACTTTATGGCCGATAATGGTCAACATGCTGTCATTCCCTTCTCAACATTGGCGATTGCCGCTTTATCATCGGACAAAGGCTGCCGGACCCAACGGCCGGCAGCCTTTCTTACTTGGAATCTATCCAACGCGGATGATTCAGTTTTTGTTAAAAATGTCGGTCAGCACAGGTACGATTTGCGATTTGCGTGATACTACGCCTTTAAGAACGGCTTTATTATCAACCAGCTTTACATTGTACGCTTGCTCTACGGCATTCGCCTTATTGCCGAGGGCCAAAGCAATGGAATCGTTATTTAAAATATCCGTTACAACGAAAAGGAACAAATCCAAGCCTTTTTCCGAAATGATTTGCGAAAGAGCCGCTTCCAGCTCCGCTTGGCGAGAAAGAACATCGTTCGTATCAACAGCGTTAACTTGAGCGATTTCAACCTTGGAGCCTCCCATTTGGAATTCCTTAGAATCCAGGGAGATCAGTTGGCTGATTGTTTTGTCGCTCAAATCAGCACCGGCTTTGAGCATTTCCAAACCGTAGCTCTCGGCATTCACGCCGGCGATTTCAGCCAGCTCACGTGCCGCAGCCACATCTTCCTCCGTGCAAGTCGGCGATTTGAATAGAAGCGAATCGGAAATAATAGCGGATAACATCAAGCCTGCAATAGGTTTATCAATGGAGATCCCGTTTTCTTTATACAATTTTTTGAGAATCGTCGCTGTGCAGCCGACCGGTTCGGCACGGTAATACAAAGGACCGCTGGTTTCAAAATTCGCGATACGGTGGTGGTCGATCACCTCTGCCACGCGAACCTGATCGATGTCCGTCGCACTTTGTTGGCGTTCATTGTGATCGACCAAAATGACGCTTTTTACTTCATTGGCTACGGTCTCAACCAGACGAGGCGCCTCAACATTGAATTGTTTCAATGCATGCTGCGTTTCCCCATTGATCTCACCCAAACGGACGGGTTCCACATTTTGACCCAATTTGGTTTTCAAATCAGCATACGCAATGGCAGAACAAATGGAATCCGTATCCGGATTTTTATGCCCGAAGATAAGTACTTTTTCCATGATCTTACTCCCTTATTCTTTTTTTATTAGCGAGAAAAGTATACCTTAGAACGATATTCACAATCAAGATTATATCATAATATCCTTCTAACTCCTATTATTTTAGTAGGAATACTTAAACCTTTCAATAGCCATGGAATATGTATGCACGAACTGCGGCCGGATTACATTCTCCCGATCATAAGGGATAAAATGCCGGCGGCAATCAGCGGGCCCACAGGAACCCCCTTGAATAGCGCTACACCCAGAATGGTACCAGTTAATAATCCTGTTGTGATCGCAGGCTGATTCAGCATCAGGGAAGCCCCACGGCCGCCCAGATAAGCGACGAGGATCCCGACGGCAACGGCAAGCAGCGACTTCCAATGCAAAAAAGTCTGCGCTAGCGCTTGAAGCGTCAGTTTCCCGCTGGCGACCGGCGTCATGATGCCGATCGTCAAGATAATAATCCCCAAAGTAAGCCCGTGCTTTTCCAGAAACGGAAATGCCTGATGAAGGTTGAGCGCTCTCAAGAGAAGCAGGACAACCATGGCGACGGTAATGGAGGTATTGCTGGATAGAATGCCGAGTGCTGCAAAAAGCAGCAGAATTAACGAAGGCATATCGAGTTGATGCATTTTGGCATCTCCCTTCTTCTATAAATCGCATGAAAATGACTCCTAAGTAAATATAAAGAAATCCTCGGCAAAGAGCAACCGAATCAAGAAACAGTAAAGCTGCCCCGGTCGCAGGAGCAGCTTCTTATGGATTAAAGCCATCGTGTTCCAAGAAAGGGATGAAGTAATATTCATCTGAAGAATATTACACGATGTAATTCTCATTCTCGACAGAGGTTACCGTAGATGTTTCTCCTGCATCCTTTTTGGAATTCGCCTTGATCATCGATTGAAGCCGGTCGACCACGTGCGGAGCCGAGTCGATCAGCCGTTCCACCAAATGCGTCTGGTTATCCAGCGGCAAAATTTTCACGCCGTTCTTGCCTACGACCAAGAAAGCGATTGGCGTAATGGATACCCCGCCGCCGCTGCCGCCGCCGAAGGGCAATGCGACGGATGCGTTATGCGCATCGTTGCGGCTAACACTGCTGCCATCTTCAACATTGTAATCACTGCCGCCCGCAGCAAAGCCAAATGCCACTCGGGATATAGGCATAATTACGCTGCCGTCAGGGGTCTCCACAGGGTCGCCGACAATCGTATTCACATCGACCATAGCCTTAATATTTTCCATTGATGTTTTCATTAAACCTTGAATCGGATGTTCGCTCATGAAAATATACCTCCTTGAAAGATGACTTGACCTAAACACTTATATCGTGTCCTTTAAGAGGTATGATTATGTAGATCCCGAGCTTCCGGCAGGAAGCAGAACGTTCCGCCATACCCTAAGGCCACCTTTGACTTTAAGGATGCGCAACAGAAGCCGTAAGCCGGCACTAACCAGATATACCAGTCGAATTTGCAGGATGCACGCTCCTTCGATCACAAACAGCTTTTGGTTGAAAGCCGGCATAACCTGAAGTTGGGGCTGGGTATCCAATTGGATAAAACGGAACAGAAATCTGAGGATCATGGATTTGATCCCCCAGATGCTCCCCACCAGTAATGCCGTCTCGGGGGCATCCCCGATGCCGACAGAGGTCCTCCAATTGAACTGCGTACAATGGATTCGGCGCATCGTTCCGGATAACCATTCTTGAAAATGAAAGCAATGCTGAAGCAGGACCTGTACTTTTTCATAGGCTTCCTTCATTTTCTCCAGATTAATCTGCTTCTTCTGGTCCTTCATAAGCCTGTCGGCCGTCACATTCACTTGAGCCGTGTGCAGTTCAAATCCCTCCGCCCAGTTTTTGAAGCGAATCGTCGGAACATAGTAATTCACCTGCACAAGGCCGAAGAGAGCGCGGAGATTCAATAAAATTTCATCATTTTTATCTTGATGGGTAAACGTTATCCGGATCCGAAACTGGCTTAGTGCCAAGAGAACGATCAGCGCGCCGATCATCCCGGCGGCCCAAGCCCAAAACATATCAAGCAACCCCTTCCTGCAGGTAAGCCATCGTCCCGAAAACATAAGAAAACCCCTGAATGACAAGAAGCTTGCCGCTTCTTTTTCCTCAGGAGTTAGTATAGCCCTGCTTAGGCGAAACATACATGTCAGATTTGATCCGCCGGATCAATCTCGTCGATCGTCATTTGCTTTCCGTCCAGCTTCTCAAACAGAAGCCGCGTTTCTTCTTCCAGATTATCCTCGTTCTCGAACATCGTTGTTTCCGGCAAATCGGCAAGCGAGGCCAATCCAAAATAATCCAGAAACGATTTGGTGGTTCCATATAATATCGGCCGTCCGGGTGCGTCAGCGCGGTCTACTTCCTGGATCAGATCCTTGGCAACCAGCGTTTGCAGCGCACGGTCCGATTTCACCCCGCGAATTTCCTCAATATCAATACGGGTAATCGGCTGTCTGTAGGCAACTATGGCGAGCGTTTCCAGTGCGGCTTGCGATAAAGATGATCGGGATGGCGAATAAGCCAGACGTTCAAAATAAGGTGCGTGTTCGGGCAGCGTCGCCAGCTGGTAGGTCCCGGCAAGCTCGACGATCTGAAGGCCTCTGCCCTGCCTCTTCATGTCCGACTGCAAATCCAATATCATCTCGCGGATAAAATTGGCGTCCTGCTCCAGCACCTCAGACAACTGTTTGGCATCAAGCCCTTCATCTCCCGCCACAAACAGCAAGCCTTCAATAACTGATTTCATCTGTCCAAAGTCCATTCGCCGTTCCATCCTCTCTTGCCTGTATCACAATGTCGTCAAAAAGCCGGTGCTGAAAGCAAATAATCCGTTTGATCTTCATCAGCTCCAGCATTGCCAAAAACGTCACCACTACCGCTTCCCTTGTCGTATCCTCTTGCAAAAGTCTGGAGAAAAGCACTTTGCCTCCCTGGCTCTCCAGCGCTTCGAGCACCTCAAGCATCCGGTCCTTGACGGAAATTTCGTCTTTACGGATTTTGGCGATGGCTTGCCGGCTGTGCATGCGGCGCAGCGCTTTGCGAAACGCATGAACCAGATCGGCAACATGAAGTCCCTTCACCGGATTTTCAATGACTGTAGAGACGTATGGAGTTAAGTCCTCGGGCTCCCGCGTAAAAATCAGACTGCGTTCCACTTCTTTATCCCGTAAATGATCGGCTATCGCTTTATATTTGCGGTATTCAATCAGCTTCGCAACAAGTTCCGCCCTTGGATCGTAATCCTCATCCATCATATAGTCGTCAAATTCCAGGTCCACAACAGGCGGCTTCGGCAGCAGCATCTTGCTTTTAATCGACAACAAGGTGGCCGCCATGACGAGAAACTCGCTCGTCACTTCAAGCTCAAGCTCCTGCATGGCGTCCAAATATTCCATGTATTGATCCGTAATGTCTTTGATCGGAATGTCGTAAATGTCGACTTCCGCCTTATCAATCAAATGGAGCAGCAAATCAAGGGGGCCCTCAAAGGTTTCAAGTTTTACCGTGACTTTCACTTTCCGTTCGTTCCCCCTTAAGTCATGCCTTCAACGTTTATTTTGAGAATTGCTTGGCCAAGTTGGCCATTTCTATCGCGCTTGCGGCCGCTTCCCAGCCTTTGTTGCCGGCTTTGGTTCCCGCACGCTCCACGGCCTGCTCAATCGAGTCGGTCGTCAGAACGCCGAAGATGGTAGGTACGCCGGTTTTGAGCGCGATCGCTGCGACGCCTTTAGCCGCCTCGTTGCACACATAATCAAAATGAGGAGTTGAACCGCGGATGACGGCACCTAACGTGATCACGGCGTCGTACCGGCCGCTTTCAGCCATTTTTTGTGCGATCAAAGGAATTTCAAAAGCTCCCGGAACCCAGGCGATTTCGATTTCATCTTCTTGTACGCCATGGCGCTTCAATGCGTCCAAAGCGCCGCCCAGCAGCTTGTTGGTAATAAATTCATTGAAACGTCCAACCACAATACCGTACTTTAATCCCTGTGATACCAAATGTCCTTCGTATATTTTCGCCATAACGCTCTAACATCCCTTCATGTTCAAAATTATTTTTTCACGCCAAAATCGAGCAGATGGCCAAGCTTGGCCTGTTTCGTGTGCAAATAAACCGTGTTGTCTTCGTTTTCTTCCATTTGGATAGGTATCCGTTCGATGACTTCGAGACCGTAGCCTTCCAGCCCGCGAATTTTGCGGGGGTTGTTCGTCAGCAGCCGGATTTGTCTCACGCCAAGATCCTTCAAAATTTGCGCCCCGATGCCGTAATCCCGCAAATCGGGCGCAAAGCCCAGCTTCAGGTTCGCGTCTACCGTATCGAATCCCTGCTCCTGCAGCTTGTAAGCCTTCAGCTTGTTGATCAGCCCGATGCCCCGGCCCTCCTGACGCATATAGAGGAGCACCCCGGCGCCCGCTTCGTCGATTTGCTTCAAGGCTGCGGCAAGCTGCGGTCCGCAATCGCAGCGGTGGGAATGGAATACATCGCCGGTCAGGCATTCGGAATGAACACGCACCAAGGTAGGGCGGTCGCTGTCAATCTTGCCCTTGACCAAGGCCACATGCTCCTTTTGATCCACGACATTCGTATAAGCGATCGCTTGGAAGACGCCAAAATCGGTTGGCATCCTGACTTCGACTTCACGCTGAACAAGCTTTTCCTTATGATTACGGTATTTGATCAAATCTTGAATCGTGATGATTTTGATGCCGTGCTTCCGGCTGATTTCCATCAGATCAGGCACCCTCGCCATCTCTCCGTCTTCCTTGATCACCTCACAAATGACCCCGGCCGGGTAGGCTCCGCATAAGTTGGCCAGATCTACCGCCGCTTCGGTATGGCCGGCACGGCGCAGCACTCCGCCTTTCTTGGCGATCAGCGGGAAAATATGCCCCGGCCGGCGGAAGCTTTGCGGCTTGGTACGCTTGTCGATCAGCGCCATGACTGTCCGCGAACGCTCCGAAGCCGAAATCCCTGTCGTCGTTTCGATGTGGTCTACGGACACCGTAAACGCGGTGCCATGGTAGTCCGTATTCCGCGAAACCATCGGCGGCAGGTCAAGCTCCCTGGCCCGTTCCCCGGTAATCGGTACGCATACCAGACCGCGGCCTTCTTTGATCATGAAGTTGATGACCTCGGGCGTCGCCTTTTCGGCCAAAGCGACGAAGTCTCCTTCATTCTCGCGGTCTTCGTCATCCACAACGATAATGACTTTGCCGAGTATCAGATCGTAAATCGCTTCTTCGATCGAATGAAAACGGATTGGCTCTTCCATTGCTCTCACTCCTCGTATAGTATGTTTAGAATCTTCTTTTTGAAGAATTTCCAGTTAATCTGCAGTGAAACTATGGTGGACGTAGCCGACCCGCACCGCAGCCCGAAGGGCAAGGAGCGGAAGTCGGGGTCCAGAGAGAAAACCGCTCTTTGACAACTTTAAAAAATACAATTAGGGTCTTGGACTTTTCGTGATGTTCCCAGACAATGAGCTTAGGGTCATTTGGGGAAATTCGTCTCACTCCTGTAGTTCGACTACATCTAAAGTCTGTTTCCCCAGCACTCGTTTGAACTTCTTACCCGCTGGCTGTCCCCTTCGGCAACCCATGCTCGAAGATAGCAGCTTCGAGGCAGCTCATGGACCGAAGGAAGTTCTCATATGCGAGGGTGACTGATCGGCGAGCGCGCTGGGGGCATCCCGAAGAGTCCAATTCCCTAAATCCCGAATCCAGAAGGGAGGGATCACCCTTGAAATTATTTGTCGGTATTGACGTCAGTTCAGAAGAACTGGAAGCGTGTTTCATGAATCCGGAAGGCGATACGCTTGAAACGCTCAAGGTAGAAAACAATCTACACGGTGCCTCGCATCTGCGCGACCGCATCGTGGCTGCTGCGGACAAGCTGCCGGCTTCCGAAATCCATATCGGCCTTGAAGCAACCTCGGTCTATAGCTGGCATCCGGCTATGTACCTGCATGAGGATGCCTCGCTTCAAGAGCGGAAAACCAAGGTGTTCACGATCAACCCGAAGCTTATCAACAAGTTCCGGGAAGCCTACGCGGATATGGACAAGACCGATCGGATCGATGCCTGGATCATCGCCGAACGCCTGCGCTTCGGCCGTCTCACGACGACCATCGTCATGCAGGAGCAGTACATCGCGCTTCAGCGCCTGACGCGCATGCGGTACCATCTGGTTCACAACCTGACACGCGAGAAGCAGTACTTCCTGCAGAATCTGTTCTACAAATGCAATGCGTTTCGTTCCGAAGTCGACAGCTCCGTTTTCGGCCACGCCATCATGGAGATGCTCTCGGAAAAGTTCAGCCTCGATGAGATTGCCGACATGGAAGTCGCCGACTTGGCCGACTATCTCAAGGAGAAGGGAAAGAACCGTTTCCCTGACCCGGAGCATGTCGCCCGCTGCATCCAGAAGGCTGCACGAGCGTCCTACCGCCTTTCAAAGGTCGTAGAGGATTCCATTGATCTGGTTCTCGGCACTTCCATACAGGCCATCCGGAGTATTCAGAGCCAACTGAAAGAGCTGGACAAGGCGATCGAACGCATTCTGGCTGGCATCCCCGGCGCTCAGTGCCTGCGCTCCATTCCGGGCATCGACCGGGTGTACGCCGCCGGCATTCTGGCGGAGATCGGCGACATCGAACGCTTTAGCGATCAGGCCGCCGTAGCTAAATATGCAGGCCTGACATGGCGTAAACATCAGTCCGGGGGCTTTGAGGCCGAAGATACCAAACGCATTCGTTCCGGCAACCGATTCCTTCGTTATTACCTTGTTGAAGCTGCCAACTCGGTGAAAAACCGCGAACCGGAATTCGGCGAGTATTACCGGAAGAAGTACGTTGAAGTGCCTAAGCATCAACACAAACGCGCCCTCGTCTTAACGGCAAGAAAACTTGTGCGTCTGGTCGATGTGCTGCTACGCAACGGCCAACTCTACACGCCTGGAAGGAAGGTGACAACTGCGAAGGATTAACGCCTCCTTTGCCAAAGTCCTTCACGGATTCCCAGTTAAAATCTGGTAATTAACTCGATTTTCGACTGGGTTTAGTTTGGTGTTGCCTTTTTCCCTGAGTCATCGCGTTTTGGGCCAAAATAATTTCCAATTTCCACGAATCAGGGACTTGACATATTACCGCTGGACTTTTTTTCTATCCCCGATGATCTTTGCCTTAGATGAAGCCATTCTCCGCAAGAAAAGCTTCGGTCAGCTTTGCCTTCGGTGAAACCGCCGAGCCGCTTCCGCCGCGGTAAGTCATGAGCCTCTCCATGTACTTGCCCAGCACATCGCCTTCCAGATTGACCTCGTCCCCTTGTTTCTTGTACTGAAGGACCGTCTCGCTAAGCGTGTGCGGTATGATCGATACGGTAAACGAGTTCTCCGCCGCTTCGACAACCGTGAGGCTGATGCCGTCGATCGTGATGGAGCCGTGAGGAATAATATATTTTAGAATACCCGTGTCACGCGGCTCTACACGAAAAACGACCGCGTTCTCTTCCGGGGTTCTTCCTGTAATGACTCCGGTTGTATCTACATGTCCTTGGACGATATGCCCGCCAAAGCGTCCGTTGGCCGGCATCGCGCGTTCGAGGTTGACCGGAGCGCCGGTTGACAGCCGGGACAGGTTGGTCCGACGGTACGTTTCGGGCATCACATCCACGGTAAAGGCAGACTCGTCGAACGAAACGACGGTAAGACATACCCCGTTCACCGAAATGCTGTCTCCGAGCTTAACGTCGTCGAGAATCCGTTTGGCCCCGATTGTCAGTACCATGGCCTGCCCTTGCTTGGCCATGTGACGCAGCGTACCGATTTCTTCTATGATGCCTGTAAACATCCGTTACCCCCCGCTTTCATTTTCGGTATTACTCTCTGCTTCATACCGGGGATACCCGGAGATGCAGATGTCGTTATCGAAGCGTTCAACCTCCAGACGCTCCAATGCTATAGCTTCCCGCATCCTCCCGAATCCGGGAAAATCGAAATTGCCCGGGGCTGCCGCTCCCCCGCCGATGATCTTTGGTGCGTAGAAGAGCACCAATTTGTCCACAAGGCGTGCTTCCAGCAGCGCGCCGCTCAGCTTGCCGCCGCCTTCGACAAGCAGCGAGCCGATCTCGCGCTCGCCCAGCCGCTCCATGGCGGCGCGTAGATCGACTGCCGGCCCCGGGCCGCAGTCGATGACCTCGACGCCGAGCGTTTCGAGCTCGCGGCGGCGCGCTTGGGGCGCCCGTTCGGTCGTCAGCACGACCGTGGGCGCCTCGCCGTCCCGCACGAGCCGTGCGTCGCGCGGGATGCGCAGCGTCGAGTCGACGACGACGCGGATGGGATTCAGACCCGGCACCGGGAGCCGGGTCGTCAAGGCCGGATCATCGGCCAGTACCGTGCCGATGCCGACCATAATCGCCTGATGACGATGGCGCAGCGTGTGAACGTATGAGCGGGAACCGTCGCCCGTAATCCACTTGCTGTCGCCTGTTCTGGCGGCGATTTTGCCGTCCAGCGTGCTGGCGCTCTTGACGGTGACGAACGGCCGGCGGGTGACGATGAACTTGTTGAACGCTTCATTCAGCTTCACAGCCTCCCGCTCCAGCACGCCCGTCGTCACCTCAATGCCGCTCGCGCGAAGCTTCTCGATGCCGCTCCCCGCCACCAGCGGGTTCGGGTCCGTCGCCGCGATCACGACCCGTTTTACGCCTTCACGGATGAGCCGGTCACTGCACGGCGGCGTCTTGCCGTGATGACTGCAGGGCTCGAGCGTGACATAAACCGTGCTGCCCTGCGCTTGCCTTCCGGCCATCTGCAGCGCATGAATTTCGGCATGCGCCTCACCGCGTTTCAAATGCGCGCCCATACCGACCACTCGGCCTTCCTTGACAAGCACGCAGCCGACGACGGGATTAATGCCCGTTTGTCCCGAGGCGGAAGCGGCCAGCTGCAGGGCAAGCCGCATATAAAATTCATCGTTAATACCGCCCGCAGGCATCGTCATGATCCGCCCCCCCATTCTCTTGATGATGCAGCTGGCCGAAACTTTGCGGCCAACGCAAAAAAGCCGCCTTTCGCAATACAAAAGGGGCATGGGATTGTTAACGTATGGGAATGCCGTGGAATTGCACAGGAACAGGACGCCGATACCGCCGTTTACCTCCGGTAAACCATTTCAGCTTGTCAGACATCGACAAGCCGGCGGACGCGGCAGCTTCCTTGTGAAATTACGCACATATGCAAATGACAAGATTTGCTCTTGCTTGGCCTTCCCCTTCTCCCATCCAGACTATACTGTCGGTCTCGGAATTTCACCGAGTCCACCGGCAACGGATGCCTGCCTAATACAAGGCGCATGGCCGCCGCACGGGTCACGGACTGAGTCAAGCAGCTATCGCCGCTTGTCATCACCGCCGGTTGGGAATTTCACCCTGCCCCGAAGGTTCCAGCTATGTTATTTTTAAAACCCAGTATAACGCTTGGAGTAAACTTTGTCTATACCGATTCCAATAATTTATACTTCAGTGACCTGAACGGACTCCATTTTGTCGCGGCCTTTGAAGGCATCGACGTGCTCCATGCCTTTTACGACTTTGCCAAACACCGTGTGCTGGCCGTCCAGATGAGGCTGCGGCTGGTAGCAAATATAGAATTGGCTTCCGCCGGTGTTGCGGCCTGCATGCGCCATAGCCAGCGTACCGCGCTCGTGCTTGTTCGGGTTGATTTCGCAGTTGATCGTGTATCCGGGGCCGCCGGTTCCCGTTCCATGAGGGCATCCTCCTTGAGCTACAAATCCAGGAATGACGCGGTGGAATACAAGGCCGTTATAGAAACCGGAGTTTGCCAGCTTTTCGAAATTAGCTACGGTATTCGGAGCATCCTTGTCGAACAGTTCCAGTACGATTTCGTTTCCGTCAGCCATTTTGATGGTTGCTTGCTTTGCCATAGGTATATACATCTCCTTATTTTCGTCATATATGTAACCGGAAATGATGCTTCAGCAAATATCCCAGGTTGTCCTCAACTATTTTACTATGAAAATCAGCTCCGCACAAATGGTAGATCCGTGTGCCGTTTCAATATGACAACAAAACGCCCAGCCGTCAGCTGAGCGTCTCTTCCATTATGTTGTTTTCGTTACCTGCTTCATCCGCTCAGGCACGACGTCATTCCCCACAAGATACTCAAACGTCTCGCGTTTAACGACCACGTCGGCTTGCCCGTCTTTCACAAAAACGACCGCCGGACGGCGAATGCGGTTATAATTGCTGGCCATCGCGTAATTGTATGCGCCGGTGCAGGCTACGGCAAGCAAATCACCTGTCCGCACCTTCGGCAGATTCACATCCCAGATCAGCATATCTCCGCTTTCGCAGCATTTGCCTGCAATGGAGACGACTTCTTCATTCGGGTCATGCGCGCGGTTGGCAAGCATGGCTTCATACTGCGCTTCGTACAAAGCAGGACGCGGATTATCCGTCATGCCGCCGTCCACCGCTACATATTTGCGGACGCCCGGAATGTCCTTATACGTGCCGACGGTATACAAAGTCGTTCCCGCATCGCCTACAATGCTGCGCCCCGGCTCGATCCAAATTTCCGGAAGCGGATATGCGTGGTTCCCGAAATTGCCGCGGACCGCATCCGTGATCGCTTTGACATATTCCGCCACAGGCAAGGGCGTATCCCCCTCGACATAGCGAATGCCAAAACCGCCGCCCAGATTGATGACGCTAAACGTCACATCAAGCTCCTGACGCACCTTCAAGGCAAAGTCCGTCACTTTGTCCACCGCCAAACGGAATCCGCCCACCTCGAAAATTTGCGAACCGATATGGGAATGCACGCCGAGCAGAATCAAATGAGACAGATCCGATGCTTCTTTGACCGCTTGCATAGCGGAGCCGTTCTCCAAATCGAATCCGAATTTGGAATCCGTTTGACCCGTTGAGATATATTCATGCGTATGCGCATCGACTCCCGGAGTAATGCGAAGCAGGATGTTCACCTTTTGTTTCTTCTCGGCTGCAATCGCATTAAGCATATGCAGCTCCACGAAGTTGTCGACGACAAAGCAGCCGATCTTCGCATCGACGGCCATCTCCAATTCGTATGGCGTCTTATTGTTGCCGTGGAAATGAATCCGCTCCGCCGGAAATCCTGCCTGCAGCGCAGTGTACAGCTCGCCGTCGGACACGACGTCCAGCGACATGCCTTCTTCCTCCACGATGCGGCACATCGCCATGACGCTGAACGCTTTACTGGCGTAAGCTACCTGGAAGCGGAGGCCCGAATGGCGAAAAGCCTCTACAAATTCGCGGCACCGCCGGCGAATCAGCGCTTCATCCATGACATAAAGCGGGGTGCCGAATTTCTTTGCCAATTCTACTGTATCGCAGCCACCGATTTCAAGGTGCCCATTGTCATTGATTTTACTTGTGCCGTGTAAATACATCGTGTGTTATTCCCTCTTCCCTAACTAGACATTTCTTCTAAAGTAACACAGATGGACTCGGACTGACAATAAGCAAAACCTTTCCTTAAGCGCAAAGCCGTAAGGTTTGTTAAAGGCAGGTCTGTCAGCGCTGCGGCTGCCTCGTCCTGTCGGTCGGCTTGGTGATGCTTAACCGGGTTTTCATCGACATAAACGGACGTCTGATGATAATGTCGGCCATCGCTTTGGCGTTAAACGGTATAAACGGCCATAAGTACGGCGTGTTATAAGATCTTTGGAGCGCCAGCATAAGGACAAGCAAGGTAGAGCCAATCACAAGACCGGGCACCTTGAAGACGGCCGTCGCCAACAGCAGACCCAACCGGGCCAACCGGTTCGCGAGGCTGAGCTCATAGCTCGGTGTGGCAAAGGTACCGACAGCCGCCACGGCAAGATACAAAATCACCTCATTGACGAATAATCCGCTTTTCACCGCCACGTCTCCGATCAAAATCGCCGCGACCAAGCCCATCGCCGTCGCCAGCGGAGTAGGCGTATGAATCGCTGCCATCCGCATTAAATCCAGTCCGAACTCGGCAATCAGGAACTGGCCAAGCAGCGGAATTTTCCCCTCCTTCTGCGGTCCGATGAAATCCAGTCCCGCTGGCTTGAGTTCCGGCGCGATCACCATCAGCATCCAGAGCGGCAGCAGGAAAAGCGAAGCGGCAATGCCGAAAAAACGGACCCAGCGCAGGTAGGTTCCGGTCAGCGGGGTTTGCCGGTACTCTTCCGCATGCTGGACATGATGAAAAAATGTCGTCGGCAGGATCATGACGGAAGGCGACGTATCGACGAACACAATCAAATGTCCCTCCAGCAAATGCGCCGAGACGACATCCGGACGCTCGGAGAACCGTACCATAGGATAAGGATTCCACCCTTTGCCAATGATGGCCTCTTCCAGCTGCTTCTCTGCTAACGGCATCCCGTCCACATCGACCTGTTGAATTTTGTCGCGAACCGCTTCCACCAAATTTTTGTCGCAAATATCCTGAATATACCCAATGCAGATATCGGTCTGCGTCCGTTTACCGGCTTGGGTGATTTCCAGCTTCAAACGGGGGTCGCGAATTCTGCGGCGCACCAGGGTTACGTTCGTCAGCAGCGTTTCCACAAAACCGTCCCGCGACCCGCGCACTACCCGCTCCAGATCCGGTTCCTCCGTGGAGCGGACAGGGAAGCTTTTGGCATCCACCAGCACCGCTTCCTCGTAGCCTTCGAAGAAAAAAGCCGTTCCGCCTATCGCCGCATGATCAATGGCTTCTTTCAGCTTCTTTGTCTTCGTCACTTGAATATGGGGAATCAGCGCTTGCTCGAAAAGCGCGATCACATCCGACTGTTCCTTGCCCCGATCGCCTTGGCCTGCTGTGTGCCCGTCGTCCTGATGCCTTTGATCCGCATAGGATAGACGCACCAGAATATCGGTCAGCACCGTATCCTTGGCAAATCCGTTGTAATAAAATATGCCGGTATTTTGACCTCCAAACACCATTTCCCGGAACACCACATCGAAGCTTTTATTCAACCCCACCTGCTCTTCCAGCTGCCTTTTTAAACGCCCGAAATCCTTTGAAATGGATGTATCCTTCATCAGCTCGCGTTCTTCTTCAGTCAATGTCCATTCTTGATGAAAAGAGCCGGATTCTCCCTTAGGACTGCCGCCGGATGAAGCTTCTGATTCGATGTGAGGCTGCGGCATCTCCGATTCGGTTTCGGAGTTGTCAATAATGTTTCCCTCGCTGTCTATAGCCAGCTTCTCCTCCGATTTTCCGTT
Organism: Paenibacillus sp. JMULE4; assembly: GCF_013337105.1. Taxonomy (NCBI): domain Bacteria; kingdom Bacillati; phylum Bacillota; class Bacilli; order Caryophanales; family Paenibacillaceae; genus Paenibacillus; species Paenibacillus sp. JMULE4. The sequence goes on along the minus strand of NZ_SGWF01000011.1, from coordinate 716,961 downwards.
TTGCCTATCTTCCTTCTGAGGGTCCGAACCCGTTCGGACCCTCAAAAGCTTCGCTCTTTTGTACGGCTTCATCCCTTTATCCTCCTTGATACGAATAAGAATCACTTCAGCACACCCAGCCAATCGATTAGCGACCCGATGACTTTACCGAAAATCATCGCCATCAGCAGCCAAATCATAAATGGCTCCATACGGATCCGCTTGGCCAAAATCGGCAGCACATTAATCACTTCTGTCAGCGCGGCCGCGAGCATTCCGACAAAGATACCGGCAAACAGACCGAACCCTGCCGCAGCCATCGGAAAAAGAAAATACGTCCATTCAAAAAAATCGGTCAGCGTAAAAAACAGCGAGCCGAAAATAACGGCTATTTCATAAGACCGGATGTTTTTATACGATCTGGTAATTTGAGCCAATCGGGGGATGACATCCAGCACGACCAGAAACGCTACCATACCGCTGCCAACCACCAGTCCGCCGCCGATCCCGATAAACATCTGAAGCAGGACATCAAGAATCCCGATGAGAAGTCGCCTCCTCCTCCCGAGAATGCTTTGCTTGCATTTTTCCATATTCATCTGTAATGATGTAATGATTCAGGTTTTCCTGATACATGAACATTTCCACTTCAAGCGGGCTCGGTTCTTCATTGAATTTTTTCTTGAACAAATGGTTGAAGAACGTCATCATCCCGATGCCGATCCCGATCGAATAAGGAATTTGCAGCAGCAGCGGATGCTCTGTCTCCTTGCCGGTAAGAAGTTTATAAATATGCCGGTGCACTTCGGCCATGCTGACATCCGCGTGAAAGTTCATGATGGCTAACCCCGATCCTACAAACAGCAGCAGCCAGACGAGCACGATCAACACCAGGCTGGAGGGCTTCGAGCGCCCTTGGATTTCAATCAACGCATGAGGTTCCCCAAAAAGCTCGATTTGCATGGAAGGATACAGCTCCTTCACCTTGCGGACAATCAGCATCATATCGATCAGCACCAGGCTTCCGTCCTGTTCGTCGGGACGGTACAGCTCCAGCATCTGCAGCTTTTGCTCATACTCCGGCTCCGCCAGCAATTGTGCAATTTGTCCCAGATATACCGGTTCACCGCGGCGCACTTGCATTTTTTTGCGCAAACGTATATACAGGGATGGAACAGAAGCAGACGGCATGTTGCAGTTCCTCCCTTTTGACGCAGTTTGTCTTGTTTGCCTTAGTATGAATAAAAACCCACTTTCATAAACACGCCTTTTTTTGGCATAATTTAACTTGCCGCAGGCAGCATAATGAGAGATTTTTTAACAAAAATTAAGCTTATTAACAATGAACTCACTCTCAACACAAGGAAGGTGTCATAGGACATGACAAAAACAGCTTTAACGCTCGTAATTATCGGGGCACTGAACTGGCTGCTTGTGGGATTATTTGAATGGGATTTGGTTACGGCGCTGCTGGGAGGAGATGTTCACCGCGAATCTTCCGGCTTAAGCCGTATTGTCTATACCCTGGTCGGACTTGCCGGCCTTTACTGCATCGGGCTGTTGTTTCGCGACGACGTAAAAGCCGGATAACTTTTCCCGGATAAACGAAAAGAGGATGAGCTCCGGCTCGTCCTCTTTAAACCTCACTGTGCAATTTGGTTTTTTATGGATTGCAGTATTTTTTTCTCCAGCCGGGATACCTGCACTTGAGAAATCCCAAGACGGGTTGCGACCTCCGACTGCGTCTGATCCCGAAAATACCGCAGATACACGATCAAACGCTCCCGCTCGCTTAATGATCCGATCGCCTCGTTCAACGCAAGCTTATCAAACCACTTGTCCTGCGCTTCGTCGGCAATCTGATCCATCAGCGTAATCGGGTCGCCATCGTTCTCAAAGACGGTTTCGTGAATGGAGGAAAGCGGCTTGTTCGCCTCCTGGGCAAAGACCACGTCTTCGGGAGAAATCTGGAGTTCTTCGGCTACTTCCTTCACCGTGGGAAGTCGGCCATTTCGTTTGGAAAGCTCATCCTTGGTTTTGCGGATTTTGTTGGCCAGCTCCTTAAGTGAACGGCTGACTTTAAGTGTTCCGTCATCCCTGAGGAAACGCTGAATCTCCCCAATAATCATCGGTACGGCGTAAGTTGAAAACTTTACATCATACGACAGGTCAAACTTGTCAACCGACTTCAACAGGCCGATGCAGCCGATCTGAAACAAATCCTCGGCTTCATAACCGCGGTTTAAAAACCGCTGTACCACCGACCAAACGAGACGGATATTGCAGTTCACCAGCGTCTCCCTGGCAAGCGCATCCCCTGATTGGCTTAACGCGATCAAGCGCTTGACTTCGGCATCGTCCAAATAACTGTGAGAGGCGTTCTTCAAATCCACATCCATAAGATCAGACCCCTAATTGAATAAAGCTTTTTTCGATTCGATTCGCTTCTTCATCCTGACTGTGGTGCCTGTGCCAAGTGCGGTAGTGACTTCGATTTCATCCATGAAATTTTCCATGATCGTAAAGCCCATGCCCGAACGCTCCAATTCCGGTTTGGAAGTATACAGAGGCTGCTTAGCCAGATCCAGATCCTCGATCCCCGCTCCCTGATCTTCCACTGTGATAAAAACGGTATCCCCTTCGATTTGTGCGGTAATCGTCACTACGCCATCCGGACGATTATCGTAACCGTGGATAATGGAGTTGGTCACAGCCTCTGAAACCACGGTTTTGATATCCGTCAATTCATTCAAGGTCGGGTCGAGTTGAGATACAAAAGCGGCAACGGCCACACGTGCAAATGATTCGTTCTCAGAGCGGCTTGCAAACTGAAGCGTCATAAAGTTGCGTTCACTCATGATACGACCTCCAAACTTTGGATCGCTTTTCTTTCGTTATCCTGGATCGATAAAATTTTGAACAGGCCCGACATTTCAAGAAGACGGTACACGGACGGATTCACGTCGCAAACGACCATTTTCCCGCCTCTGGCCGTAATCAGTTTATAGCGTCCAAGTATGACTCCCAGGCCGGAGCTATCCATGAAGGTCAGATCCTTTAAGCTCAAAATGATATGGCTGCTGTTGCCCCTCAGAATCGCTTCTTCCATCTTCGTCTTTACGGTATCCGCCGTATGATGGTCAAGCTCGCCTTTAAGCCTTACAATCAGCATTTTACGATAATGTTCAAGTTCAATTTGCAAACTCAAACTGCTCACTCCTTCCCGTCTATGCCCACTCTTTTCTACACAGAGGAAACCATCTCCTGCACCTCCGACAAAACTAGAAGAAAAGCGCCAGAACTAGAAAAATTGCGACACCTTGCGCAAAGCGGATAAAACCAAATCCCCGCTAGCGGCGTTCATCTGCTGCGGGGACTCATGATGTCGATTCGTGTGAGCAGCGTATCTCTAACTTCAATCCAGGAAAAGCAGGCGTTTAGCCGTCCGTTTCGTCAGCGTCCACCAACCGGCTTTTTTGACATCTACCGGCGATTCCAGCGCAAACTCGGTGAGTACCTGATCATCTTTGTATACGACAAGCTTGCCAATCGGCTGTCCCGCAGCGATCGGCGCCTTCAAATTAGGCAGCAACTGCAGTTCATGGCGAATGCCGTTTACGCCATCGCCCTTCTTGAGCAGGACGCTGTAGGGATGCTTGGCCGTCAAAGGAACGATAGGGGTTTCACCCTTGCCTACCCTCATTTCACCCATTGTATCTCCGGTTTTGTAAATCGGAAGGCTCGTAAACTGGGAGAAGGCGTAATCAAACAGCTTCGTTACCTCCGCATTGCGGGTCTTGGTGTCGGGTTCACCCATGACGACGGAAATCACACGGAGATTGTCCCTTTTGGCCGTGGCCGACAGACAAAATTTCGCTTCACTGGTATAACCGGTTTTTAGTCCGTCCGCACCGGTATAGAAACGAACCAATTTGTTCGTATTCACCAGCCAGAAAGGTCTGGGCGATTCTTTTCTCAAGTAGTCCTGATACAGGCCTGTGTATTTAGTAATTTCTTCGTGCTTCAGCAGTTCTTTGGACATCAGCGCAATATCGTAAGCCGAAGAATAGTGATTCTCCGCAGGAAGCCCGTTCGGGTTAACGAAACGGGTATTTTTCATGCCAAGCTGCTCGGCCCGCTCATTCATCATACGCACGAACGCTTCCTCCGAGCCTGCTATTTTCTCAGCTACCGCCACAGAAGCATCATTACCCGAAGCCAATGCTATGCCCTTGAGCATGTCTTCAACGGTCATTTCCTCTCCTGGCTCCAGGAAAATTTGCGATCCGCCCATCGAGGCTGCGTATTCACTGGTACGCACCTTTTCGTCCATCTTGATTTTCCCTTGATCCAGTGCTTCCATAACCAGCAGCATCGTCATGATCTTCGTGATACTGGCCGGAGGCAGCTTGGCATCTTTATTTTTTTCAAAAATAATGGTTCCTGTATCTGCATCCATGACAACGGCAGACGTTGAATTCGGCGCCAGGTCAATCGGCTGGGCCGCCTTGCCTTCCTCTGCCATAGCGGTTGGAAGCATAAGAAGAAGCAAAAGCTGAACGGATAACCCTAGTTTCAATACTTTGCTGATCATAGCCTGTTCTACCCCTCCTGACTGAAGCTCAAGTTTAAATTGCTGGTAATTAGTGTTGACCATTACCCAACAAAATATTCCAATGGTGAAAAGAAATGGAGCGGGCTGCAAGCGCCTCGCTTAATATCCAGGGAGGACACCCCTGCAGCCGTACAAAAGCCAGAGCGATCCGACGGGCGGATTCTCTGGCTTCACTAGAAAAGCACCCTGATGGGTTTGCTGATTACCTTGCGTTCGGGAACACTCTTTGTACGATCTCGGAAAATTCCTGCACGAAGCCCGATATCGGTCTGCCTGCCTGCACATCGTCAACATAGCGGTTTACCCGGCTCACAAAATCAGGGTTGACCGAAACGTAAACGTTCCGGATATTTGCGTCGGTGGCACGAACCTTCTCCGCAATCTGAGACTCGACGTCCTGGGACACTTGAGTTTGACCGCCCTTGAGTACAGCGGCGACATAAGCGTTGCGGCGGGTCACCAGAACGTTTGCCGATTGGACGCCCGGCACCTCGGAAACGATTTTTTCAGCGGCTTTATCGGCAACCTCAACTCTTTCTTCCGTTTCACTCAAGGGACGCGTTTCCTGGCTTGGCGCAGCTTGCTGCTGAACCTGCTGCCGGTCGTTTTGCGCCTGCGGCCGGTTCGCGCAGCCGGCGGCTAACATCGCCAGGCAGCAAAGAGCGATTCCGGATGTGCTTAACAGCCTATTACGAATTTTCATTCACATAACCCCTCCTTGTATTTGATTCGCTATGTAGTATGCTTTATCCAGCACAAAGAAATGCATAAAAAAGGCGATTCCATCATGAGCAATTTTGGCATGAAAAAACTCGAGCTTCGTTTTGCTCGAGTCATTGTTTTTTATAGATGCCGCACTCCGTTTCGGGTCACAACGGCATAAATCAGCTTCGATCTTGGCGCCGGAGCCTCCGTAATCGTAAACGCGGCAGCAGTCCGCTCGCACATCCGGGCCGTATCGGCCGGTTCATTCCGGTTCATGTACAGCTCGGCCAGAGGCTCCCCTGCCTTTACGGTATCCCCGACGCGTTTGAACAGCTTGATACCGACGGCCAAATCGATAGGGTCCTCCTTCGTGGCGCGGCCTGCGCCGAGCAGCATGGCAGTAACTCCTAACGCCTCCGCATCGATCGCGGCAATACTGCCGTCGGCAGGGGAGGGCACAGGCACCCGGTATGCGGCCTCAGGCAGCCGATCGGGTTCATCGGCTACACGCGCATCTCCCCCCTGGGCCTTGATCAACTGCTTCAGCTTTTCCAGCGCCTCTCCGCTCTTTAGCAGCTGGTCGACCAGTTGCTTCGCTTCCGTTTCATCCTGCGCTTTGCCGCCCAGAAGGACCATATGCTTAGCAAGCTCCCGGCAAAGCTCCGTCAGCTCAGCCGGTCCTTGCCCCTTCAGCGTCTCTATGGCTTCGCGCACCTCCAGAGCGTTGCCAATGGACGGTCCGAGCGGTTCATCCATATTCGTGATCACCGCAACCGTCTCACGGCCAATCTCCGTGCCAATCTCCACCATCGCCTTCGCCAACCGGACGGAATCCTCCAGAGATTTCATGAACGCTCCCCGGCCGGTTTTGACGTCCAGCACGATGGCATCCGCGCCGGATGCAATTTTCTTGCTCATAATGGAGCTTGCAATCAGAGGTATGGATTCGACGGTTGCCGTTACATCGCGCAGCGCATACAGCTTTTTGTCCGCCGGAGTCAAATTGCCGGATTGGCCCACGACGGCCAGACCGATTTCCTTCACTTGATTCAGGAACTGCTCTTTGGTGCGTTCCACCTCAAAGCCTGGAATCGCCTCCAGCTTATCAATGGTTCCTCCCGTGTGTCCGAGCCCTCTTCCCGACATTTTGGCTACCGGGATTCCTGCAGCCGCCACCAATGGAGCCAGAATTAAGGTCGTCGTATCGCCGACGCCGCCGGTACTGTGCTTGTCGACTTTGACGCCGGGAATGGAGCTCAAATCCACTTGCTCGCCCGAACGGACCATCGCCATCGTAAGCTCAGCCGTTTCCCGTGCCGTCATTCCATTGAAAAACACCGCCATCGCCCACGCAGACAATTGGTAATCCGGAATGTCTCCGCGAGTGTAGCCTTCAATCAGGAAATCCAGTTCTTCCTTTGTCAGCTCGCCGCCATCCCTTTTCTTATGTATGATATCGACCGTCCTCACGCAATCCGCACCTCGCATTTTACCATATTACAAGTATTATATGCGCCGCAGGACCAAAAGAAAAGGAAGCCGAGGTAAAACCCTCAAGCTTCCTTGTGCAGTCGTTATTGAATTATTGAACGATCAGCTTCGTTTTCATATCCGCATGGCCTGGACCGCATGGCAGCGAGCAATGCACTTCATACTCGCCCGGTTTGTCGAAAGTCACTTCCATGGACTTGGTATTGTTGTCAAGCTTTACGTTCGTGCCTACGATTTCAATCGCATGCAGACCTTCCTTGTTTTGCAAAGAAACGGTCACTTTTTCGCCGGCTTTCACGGTGTACTCCGCTTGATCGAACTTATAGTTCGTAGCAACGAACTTCAATGTCGGACCCGCAGCTTCTTCCTGCGCCATCTCCGCTTGACGCGCCGAGATATTCTGGAACAGCACTCCCGTACCGAGGAGACAAGCGATGATGAATAGTGAAAACATAGCCCATTTTTGCATAGGTAATTCCCCCCTTACTGTTAGCCGTTAAGACGTATAGTCTTATTGTACAAAATACGCATCAATTTACACATGCCCTTTGAGGTCGAACAGGTGAAAAATTTGTGACAAATTTAGCTAATCAGCATCTTCAGCTATTATGCCCCAAGCTATTTTAGCATAAAACTATTACGGCAACAAAACATCGATACTAAAACTCCGCCGCATGGACAGAGTGCTCGGTTCGAATATTAAGAAGCGCTTCCCGGATCTGGAATCCGCTGCCCCGTTCAAGACGCCTGGCCTCCTGTTCCTTTATCACTGGAGCGTACTTGCGAATCGTATAATCGTGATCAGGAAAGCCATAATATGAAAGCTGAAGAATGCTTCTTGCAGGGGGAGGTGTCCCGGATGTGCGCTAAACAACAAGGACATGCCAATCAAAATACAACGACAAGAACAAGCGATAAGGGCGCAAAAAAATCGAAGTAACCTTAAAAAAGGCGTCCCCATTGGCAGCTCTCGGAAAGCGCCTTTACTTGATTTGAGGCAAAATAACCTGGCCGGTGGCCAGGTTATTGCTTTACAGCAGTCTTCGATGGGAATGCAGCCTCCGCAGCGGCTCCCCAATTACACACTGACCTCCCGCACAAACCGGCAGACCAGTTCGATGAATACCGGCTTCGTCCGGTTCGCTACGGCGACCACCTGCTCGTGCGTAAGCGGCTCGAGCTCCTCTCCAATCGCCATGTCGGTGATGCAGGAGATGCCGAGCACCTTCAGGCCGGCATGACTGGCCGCGATGACCTCTCCGACGGTAGACATGCCAATGGCGTCTCCTCCGAGCCGGGCCAGCATCGTCAGCTCGGCGGGAGGCAAATAATTCGGGCCGCTGATTCCCGCATAGACGCCTTCCTGCAACCGTACAGGTTCATTGCGCTCATGTCCTATTTGTTCTGAAATTTGTTTAGCCAATGCACGGTATTCCCGGTTGTAAGCTTCAGACATATCCGGAAACCGAGGCCCCAGTTCAGGATGATTGATGCCGATAAGCGGATTGTCACCGGTCATATTCAGATGATCGGTGATCAGCATTAAATCACCAGCTTGGAATGTTCGATTCATTCCCCCGGCCGCATTGGTGATAACCAAAGATCGGACCCCCAGTTGCTTCATGACATAGATCGGAAATACAACCTTTTTCATCGAATAACCTTCATAATAGTGAAAGCGCCCTTGCATGACGATGACGGATTTGCCCTCGAGCCTGCCGATGACGAACTGGCCTGCATGTCCTTCTACCGTAGAAACCGGAAAATGCGGTATGCGTTCATAAGGAATCGTGACAGCATCCTCTACCTGGGCGGCCATGTCGCCAAGACCGGAGCCGAGAACAAGACCGATATCGAGCGAACGGCGGTCAATCCGATCGCTGATCCATTGAGCAGACTCCTGGATGTGTTCTGCATAATAAGGTTCCATTGCTTTCACCTCTCCTTTCAATGTCAGACGCAGACCGGAACGCTAAATGCGCGGAATAATACCTACAATAAGCTTCAAGAACGTTTGCTTCACCCGCTCCGTCGTCTCCATCACTTCCTGGTGGGACAGCGGCTGATCCAGGATGCCTGCAGCCATATTGCTGATGCAGGAGAAACCCAGTACCTCAATGCCTGCATGGCGGGCGACCAGCACTTCAGCTACCGTCGACATGCCCACGGCGTCTGCGCCGAGCGTACGCATCATCCGGATTTCAGCCGGTGTTTCATACGATGGCCCCAACAGACCGATATAGACGCCTTCTTGAAGCTTCTGCCCTTGCTCGGAGGCTACCGTCTTGGCTATATCGCGCAACCGGCGGCTGTATGCCTCGGACATATCCGGAAAACGGACACCAAGCTCGCTGTGATTGGGGCCGATCAGCGGGTTGCGGAACGTAAAGTTGATATGGTCCTTAATCAGCATCAAATCGCCCACATTATAAGAAGTATTAATGCCCCCGGCCGCATTGGTGACAAGCAGTATTTTAACGCCTAGCGCCTTCATGACCCGGATGGGGAAGGAAACCGTCTCGACACTGTAACCTTCATACATGTGAAAGCGCCCTTTCATCAACAAGACATGGCGCCCGCTAACCGTGCCCAGCAGCAGCTCGCCTGCATGTCCTTCCACGGTAGACACCGGAAAATGGGGAATATCCTCATAAGGAATCACCACACCATCCTGCACCATATCCGCGATCACGCCCAGTCCGGAGCCGAGCACCAGACCGATTTCAGGTTCAATCGGATATTTGCTGCGGATATATTCCGCGGCCTCCTTAATATTTTGCAGCAACGCGTTTTGTTCCATGAACAAACACGCTCCCTTCATCTTCGTCGTTTATTGTAAATCGTTTAAAAAGCTTGTTCCATTCTTCACGGCGGTCAGGTTAAAATTATCGGCAATCGTAGCTGCAATATCGGCGAACGTATGACGAACGCCCAGCGATCCCGCCGATTGAAAAGCCGGGTTGTATACCAGCAGCGGAACATATTCCCGGGTATGATCGGTTCCGTGATGAACCGGATCGTTCCCGTGGTCCGCGGTCAAAATCAGCAAATCCTCTTCGCCAATCCGCTCCATCAGCTTCGGCAGCCAATCGTCGAATTCGTTCAAGGCCTTCGCATACCCTTCGGGATCTCTCCGATGCCCGTACAAGGAATCGAAATCGACCAGGTTCGTAAACAGCAGCCCTTCGAAAGCCTGCGAAAGCTTGTCTATCGTCTTGTGTATACCATCCAGATTGCTCTTGGTGGGATTCGATTCCGTAACCCCTTCCCCGGAAAAAATATCGTTAATTTTACCTACGGAGATCACGTCGTATCCCGCATCCTTGAGCAAATTCATAACGTTAGGCGCAGGAGGCTTAACGGCATAATCATGCCTGTTCGGCGTCCGCGTGAAAGCTCCGGGCTTTCCTATGTACGGACGAGCGATAACGCGGCCGACGGCATAGGGTTCATCCAGCGTCAAGCGCCGGGCGATTTCACAGCCGCGGTACAGTTCTTCCAGCGGTATAATTTCTTCATGGGCCGCCAGCTGCAGTACGCTATCGGCGGAAGTATAGAGGATCCATGCCCCCGTCTCCATCTGTTCGGCACCGAGTTCATCCAGAATCTCCGTGCCGGAGGCCGCTTTGTTGCCGATGACCTTGCGACCGGTTTCTTTCTCAAAACGTTCGATCAGCTCTGCCGGAAATCCGTCAGGAAATACGTTGAAGGGGGTCTCTACCTTCAGCCCCATGATTTCCCAATGCCCGGTCATTGTATCTTTGCCGACCGATACCTCAGCCATTTTTCCGTAGTATCCCTGCGGCTTCTCTACCGGTGGAATTCCTTGCAAGGGAGCAATATTCCCCAGCCCGAGCCGCTGCATGTGGGGCAATCTCAGCGAGGACACCCGCTCCGCAATATGCCCCAGGGTATGAGCTCCGGTATCTCCAAAACGCGCTGCATCAGGAAGCTCGCCGATGCCTACGCTGTCCAATACAATCACTGCCATGCGTTTATATTTCAAACCTGCCCCACCTCTCTTTTTAGATGACTAACTCATGAGCTTATTATCGCAAACCATAGTGGCTTTTGCAAAATCCGCCGAATGGAAACAACCCGTCTTCCGTTCACACGAAAGGCGGGCGAATCAGCCGTTATTTAATTCCGGCTCTAGGGTGGGTGCGGTTGTAAACGTCTTTCATTTTGCCCCGTCCCACCTGGGTGTAAATTTGCGTGGTGGAAATATCGGCATGGCCGAGCATTTCTTGAACAGAACGCAAGTCAGCCCCGTTCTCCAGCAGATGAGCGGCGAACGAATGACGAAGGGTATGCGGCGTGATTTCCATCTGGATATCCGATTCCACAGCATATCGTTTAATGATTTTCCAAAACCCCTGTCTTGTCATGCGCGTTCCCAAATGATTGATAAACAGCGCTTCCTCGTCCTTGGATTTTTTCAGCAATTTTGGACGCATCTTTTCGATATATTCCGCTACATATTGGGAAGCGATGCTTCCCAGCGGAACGATTCTTTCCTTGGCTTTACCTACGCAGCGAATAAACCCGACCGTCAGGTCCACGCTGTCCACATCAAGCGAGACCAGTTCCGATACCCGGATCCCGGTGGCGTAAAGCACCTCCAGCATCGCTTTATCGCGCATCCCGTTGGGCGTTGACGTCGGCGGCGATTCCAGCAGCCTCTCCATCTCGGAAACGGAAAGCACTTTGGGTACCCGCTTCTCCAGCTTCGGAGTCTCCATATGCATGGAAGGATCATTTTCCAGCATCCGTTCTTTCACCATGTACTGATAAAACGAACGGATGGATACCATATTACGGGAAAGCGTTGCCGTAGCCCGCCCCATCTGTTTTAACTTAAGCAGGTAAGACGAAATGCTCACCTTCCCGCTGTCCTTCAGCGAATGAACGCCTGATTGCTCCAAAAAATGGATGTATTGCTGCAAGTCGCGTTCATAAGAGTCCAGCGTATTTTGGGCTAAGCCTCGTTCTTCAGATAAAAATCGGATAAACGATTTCAAATCGTTTTTCATGAGAGCCTGATCCCCTTCTGTGTTGTCAAGCTGCAGTATTACATAAAAATTCAACAAAAAGGGGGGATTTCCTGCCTCGTCACAGCATTTTTATTCACCGATCCAATAAAAAAGTTTCAGCCGCTCTCCCATACTGACAGACGGGGATATTGCAGCATGCTCATTATGAAACACCTTCACCGCTCCGCCGGCCGGCGCTTTGTATTTAGGCATAGGCTCAATAAAACGGGTGACCATTAGCAGTATATGATACATCGCAAAGGTGAACGCCAGAAACAACAGCATGAATCGCATACGGCCCATCCACTTACGGATACGAATATGAAAGATCATAGCCTGTACTCTCCCCTTTCCTCTAAAAGACTATGATCTTTCGGACGCGATTATGTGCGGGTCGCCGCTCTCTTCAGCTAATAGGCAAAAGCGTATCAAGACCTGTGTACGGCAAGCCTACGGCCTCCGCTACGGCGCTGTGAGTCACATGACCGCGATACGTGTTCACGCCGTGCTTTAATGGCCCGTTACCGTTTAACGCCCGGGTGACTCCCTTACCGGCAAGCTCCAAAGCGTAAGCGATCGTCACATTGGTTAAAGCGAGGGTAGACGTCCGCGGCACGGCCCCGGGCATATTCGCAACGGCATAATGGATCACGCCGTGCTTCACGTATGTCGGCTGGCTGTGCGTAGTCACACGGTCCACGGTGGCAATCGAGCCTCCCTGATCGACGGCCACATCGACAATGACAGCCCCCGGCTTCATCTGTTTTACCATTTCTTCTGTAACCAGCTTCGGCGCTTTCGCACCGGGGATAAGAACGGCGCCGATCAAAAGATCCGCCTTCTGCACCGCATTGGCAATATTGTACGGATTGGACATGAGTGTTCGAATCCGTCCGTGAAACACGTCGTCCAGATAGCGAATCCGGTCGGCGTTTTTCTCAATCACAACGACATTGGCTCCAAGACCCAGCGCCATTTTGGCGGCGTTGGTGCCAACGATCCCGCCGCCCAGAATAATCACGTCCGCAGGAGGCACACCCGGTACGCCGCCAAGAAGGATGCCCCGTCCTCCGTAAAATTGCTCCAGGAATTGAGCCCCCACCTGAACCGACATCCGGCCGGCCACTTCGCTCATAGGCGTCAAAAGAGGTAGGCTGCCGTTAGGCATTTGAATCGTTTCGTAGGCGATGGCCGTCATCTTGGTGCGGACCAGGGCCTCGGTCAGCAGCTGTTCGTTCGCCAAGTGCAAATAGGCAAAGAGTGTCAAATCTTCACGAAAATAGATGAATTCCTGAGGCAGCGGCTCCTTCACCTTCATGATCATTTCCGACTTCGCCCATACCTCGGCCGCCTCCGGGATCAGCACGGCGCCTTCTTTGGCATAATCCTCGTCAGAAAAGCCGCTGCCGGCACCCGCTCCCCTTTCAATGATAACGGTATGACCTGCCGCCTTCAGCATCGCTGCCCCTCCGGGTGTCAAGGCCACCCGATTCTCATTACTCTTGATTTCCTTCGGTATTCCTATGATCATGAGTCAATCTCCTCCCTCATCGACAAAACGTACTATATAGGATTTGTCATAATGGTGTGAATATGTAAAGTATGCAAAAAACCTTCAGCCTGAATCGATACTCAAGCCGAAGGTTTCGGGTTCATGTTTTGTTCTTATCCCGGCAGCGGTGACAAATGCCCTGGAAATCCAGCCGGTGATCGAGTACTTGAAACCGGAACTCCCGCTCCAGCCGTTCCTCGAGCATGCCAAGCCAATCTTCCATAATTTCGTCCACGGCTCCGCACTGCACACATATCAGATGGTGATGATGATGATGAGTACTGTCGTTTCGCAAATCGTACCGTGCCACGCCGTCGCCAAAATTCATCTTCTCGAGCACATGCAGCTCGCTTAGCAGTTCCAGTGTCCGGTATACGGTAGCAAGGCCAATCTCCGGCGCTTTATCCTTTACGAGCATGAAGACATCTTCCGCACTCAGATGGTCTTCCTCGTTCTCAAGCAGCACCCGGACGGTCGCTTCACGCTGCGGTGTCAGCTTATAGCCTTGAGACTGAAGCTGCTGCTTTATTTTTTCGATGCGAGATTCCATGCTTTTCCCCCTACGGGTTTTGTGAAAGCAAAACCTTACTCGTAAGCCCACGCTTCGGGTTTCGCACAGCAAAGCCTTACTTGTAAGCCGTGATTTTGGGTTTTGCACAACAAAACCTTACTCGTAAGCAATGCTTTCGGTTTTGCGCAGCAAAACCTTTCATAAGCATTAACTACAGGATTCTTATGCTTACATTATAGGAGGTGAAACGCAAGAAAGTCAAACCTTTTAGCCCTATCCTCAAGAGGGCGGCATTGTGATTAGCATCGGTGCAACCCATTTCATCATGACAGGTGAAACATGGGCTTCAAATACAGCGACTCCGATCAGCATGAAACCGGAAGCGAGAATGGTCCCGGAAAGCTGCATAAAAGGCTCGTAAAGAGTGCCTTTTCGGCTGATAAACCGGTTTTTCACCAGAAGAATGGAAAACGAAATCGCGGACACACTGCAAATAATCAGCAGCGGAATGACAATCAAATTTTGCGGAACGACCGAAACCAGCGCGAACAAAAGCCCTTTCCAGGAAAGCGTGCCCACCATATAACCGACCGAAAATCCAATCAGCACGCCTTTCAGAAAGTCAAGAATAAGAATAAGCGGCAGTCCGATAACGGATAGTCCGAGCAGCCAGATGATCAGGACCCATTTGATGTGCATGGTGAAAGACTCCTTGATGGAGGAAGCCGTCCCGCTTTCCAGACCGCCTTGAGTTACAATGGAAAAAAAATTGCCGAGATACCTTGTAATCTCCTGCTTTTGCTCCAGCGAGAGGGCGTTTACCATGACGGCGCCAAAGACGACTCCTGTTACGAAAATTACACCGACAAAAATATACAGCGACAAATGCTCCTTCATATATTGCTCTAGCGTTCGGTTGCGCAACATGCTGCCATGCCCCCCTTGTCCGATTACTAGAGCATATGAAAAAGCGCCTCCCATTATGACTTCAGGCTTCCACCTTCCCGTATTTGCCGCCTCCGCCCGTTGCGAGCCGCAGTTTTCCGGAGCGTGCATCCGTCAAATAGCGGGCGATGGTCTCGCCTGCGGCTTCCGCAAGCTCCTCATACGCAGCCCGGTGCAGCATATTCATTTCGGTGCCGAAACGGGCGAGCAGCCGATGAAGCGTCTTGGGACCGAGGCCGGGGATATACTCAAGCGGAACCTGGTAATGATATGGCGGACGGTCAGCGGGAATGACGGGTTCGTCCCGATCGGCGATATCCAGAATCCGGTCCATGACCCCGTTGACGAGCTTCGTACTGCCGCAGTATAGACAGCGCTCCGTCGCGATGGCATGCTGTTCGTCCAATATATGATTGCAGCTGCTGCAGTAAGTCCGATGGTATTTGCCCAGCCGCGGGTTCAAACCGTAGTTCGCCAGCACCCGACGTCCCTCTTCCCTATTCAGCGCTTTGCGCAGTTCATCGAAGGTCGGGCGCTCTAGCGCAAGCTTGTTATATTCACGCCCGATCTTGGGCAGAGAGTGCGCATCGGAGTTGGTCAGGAACGTATATCGGTCCAACTCGCTGATATACCCCGCCATCACCGAATCCGCGCTCAGGCCCAGCTCTACCGCCGCGATACCGTCCAGATCAAGCAGGTGCTCCATCCGGGTGGAGCAGCTGCCGTACACACTCTTGTGCGGTGTAAAAATGTGGGCGGGCACCATCAGCCCTCCACGATCGATGACCTCCCGCTGCAGTTCACGGGCTGTAGTATAGATGCGCTGAGAACTCAGATTCACGTTCTTCATATAGTTACCGAGCCAATCCGTAAACTGCAGCATGTCGGAAAGCTTGGGCAAATATGCGATCAGGTGAGCCGTGCCCAACCCCGGATCCCGCACCTCGATTTCACAGCCTAAGATGATGGTTGTATGGTGATACCGGATGCCTCCGCCATCGAGCTCCTCCATATCGCCCCGTTCCAAATAATGCACCATCTCCCGCTGCACTCCGGGCGAATGACAATCAATGATGCCAACGATATCGATACCTTTGCGCTCCGAGGCTTCCTGAGCAATGTTATAAAACGTCAGATTTTTCGCCGCGCTGATTTTGACCGCTTCTCCTTCTTCCGTCCGTCCGATATGGATATGAAGGTCGGCATAATAATCCTGCAGTGACATATCAGAACTTCCCTGTCAGTTTATAGATTTGCCAGGCATATATCGCCATGATCGTCTTCGCGTCGCTGATCCGCCCTTCAGCCACATACTGCTGCGCTTGCTCGAGCGTAATGGCTTCGATCTCAAGGAACTCGTCCTCATCCGGTTGGGCCTCCCCTTTGGTCAGGCCCTGGGCTACATACAGATGAATGATCTCATCGGCAAAGCCGGGAGATGTATAGAATGAACTTAGAAGCTGAAGCGAAGCGCTGGTGTAGCCGGTTTCTTCCTCCAGTTCCCGACGGGCGCAGTTTTCCGGCTTCTCGCCAGGTTCTAATTTACCTGCGGGGATTTCAATCTGGCTTTTTTCGAGCGGCTTGCGGTACTGCTCTACGACAAGCATCCGATCATCGGGGGTGATGGCGAGTACGGCCACGGCTCCCGGATGCTTCACAATTTCGCGGGTCGCCTCCGACCCGTTTGGCAGCTTGACGGTATCCACCTGGAGAGAAATGATCCTTCCCTGGAATACAGATCGGGTAGAGATAGTAACCTCTTCAAATTTTTTATGGGAAATTGAAGTCATGACCGGATTCCTTTCTTACCATTTGGTTATTTTAATTATAAGACATCGATTTATTATACCATGAATTCAAGTCATACTCGCTTTTTCTCTCGCATAAGGTGAACTATATCAACCTATCAAAGCTTGGGGGAAAACACTATGAAAACCTATGTTGGCAACGGTCAGCTGCGTCTTGTAGGCAAGGCATGGGAAGTAAGACAATATTTGAAAATGATGCTGGGAACCATGTCGGCCGATCAGCCTTTAACCGCATTTTTGAACGCAAGAAGCGCCGCTGAGCTGAAGAACCGGCTTATTCGTCCTGTCTGTCCTGTCCATACAAGCATTGCCGATAGGCAACGGAAGCGGCCCCGCAAACTCCTGCAAAAAACGAAGGGTCTTCACGTAATCCCCTTCCCATCGAAGTGACCGGCCTGCCGTAAAGCTCCAGCGCAGCATCCAATTCATCCACGGAGGGAGCTTCCGTCCAGCGAACGCGGTGCAGCCGGTCGAGCTCATACTGCTGCATCTGCCGTTTCAGCAGCATGATTTTCCCGGGATCCCGGAGCAGCGGCAGCGGCAGGCTGCATGGTGCCAGGGCAGCGACGGCTAGTGCCGTCAGCGTATGCCGGCTGATCCCCCGGTGCTGCTCCCTGGGATCGGCAAAGCTGATCCGCGGAATGGCGACGGGCGTTCCTCCGAGGGCATGGACAGCGTTGATCAGCTCTCCGACCTCCATCCCGCTGTACCCGTAAACGGTATCTGTCCCAACGATCCCCGGACCCATAATAACCATGGCGATATCGGCCTGCAGAACATGTCTTGCTGCAAGCAGCGCCGTATATTTATTGACGGCTTCGAGATCCCCGCCATAGGCGTGACCGTAGGTAATCGTACCGGCAAGCCAGCCCAGGCCGCATAATCTGGCGGCATGCAGGCTGATAGAAAGCGGCAAAGCACCGCCGTCCGTCATGATGTACGCAATCCTGAGTTCTTTGGTCCCGGGCTGCGCTTGATTGGCCAGATGACGCAGCCAGCATACCGCCACAGGCAGCATACTGTGCAGTTCCCCGAGAAGCACCGGCATCCCCTCCAGCGTCCTGCGGCCGGCCAGCGTCTCATGATGCGGACTATCCGGCTCTTCTGCCGCAAGCACCGCGCGCTGCAGCGACGTGTAGCGCAATTTCATAATATGGCCCGGTCCCGGTTCCGCGGCGTCCATAGATGGCTCAAGTACCGCATGAATAAAATGGTAGCCGCCCGTGCCTAATTGAAGCGCTTCTGCCGTCGTATTCATCAGCACGGTATCCCCTACGGCCAGCCTGGGAAAGACGGACAAATCGTGAATAGCCCGGGCCGTCGCCCCATCGGGCTGCCTTACTTCAACGATTTGAATTTTAGCGTCCGGCAATGCCTCATGACCATCCGCATCCGTAACAACCCCCTTCTTCATCATCAAACCCATTGGAACACCTCCTACAATACAACTTACGTCGGAGAATCCATAAAAAAAACCACCCGGCACGTTTCTTCATGCGAGTGGTTCTTCCCAAGACGGCTTTATGATCCCTTAGCAACTTCCTGAATAATGTTTACTACCACTTCGGAAGTTTTAACCAGGTCTTTTATTGCGATGCGTTCTTTCGTGGTGTGAATGTCCAGATACCCGATCGCCAGATTAACGGTCGGAACTCCCATGCCGTTAAACATGTTGGCGTCGCTGCCGCCGCCGGAATGGAAGGTGCGCGGAGTGCAGCCGGAGTTGGTGAGTGCCTTCATCGCCAGCTTGACGACCGGAGCCGATTCGTCATACATGTAGGCGGGGTAAATCACCTCGCTTTGGAAGTTGAGCTTCGCCCCCATCTCCGCAGCCGCATCTTCGCACGCTTTGCGCATTCTTTCCACCTGTGCAAGCATTTTCTCCTGTGTAATGCTGCGAGCTTCGGCTTCCAGTCGAACCCGCTCGACTACGATGTTGGTTGCTCCCTCCACACCGCCTTCAAAGCGGCCGATGTTGGCCGTTGTTTCTTTATCGATTCGGCCAAGCGGCATGCGGGAGATCGCTTTGCTGGCCACCGTAATCGCACTGACCCCGTCCTCCGGATTCACCCCCGCGTGTGCGGAACGTCCCCAGAAGGTGATGTTCACCTTGGCCTGGGTCGGAGCGGCAACGGCAATGGCCCCGATCTCACCGTTGGAGTCCAGCGCATAGCCGAAGTCCGCATCCACCCATTTGGCGTCCATGGCGCGGGAGCCAAGCAAGCCTGATTCTTCTCCGGCCGTAATGATAAATTGGATTTGACCGTGTTCGATCTGGTTATCCTTCAGCACACGGATCGCTTCCAGCATTGCAGCCAATCCCGCTTTATCATCGCTTCCGAGAATGGTCGTCCCGTCGCTGCGTATGTACCCGTCCTCGCCGATCTGGGGCTTAATGCCTTTGCCCGGAGTGACCGTATCCATATGCGAGGTGAAGAAAAGCTTGGCCGCCGCGGACTTGCCCGGCGATGCCGGCAGTGTACAAATCAGGTTGCCCGATCCGTGACCCGTTTGGGCCGCCGTATCGTCCTCTTCCACCTTAAGGCCGAGCGCTGCGAACTTCTCTTTCAGCACCCGGCTGATTTCCTGTTCATGACGCGTTTCGCTATCTACCTGGACAAGCTCGATAAATTCAGCCACTAATCGCTCTTGATTAATCATTCGCTTTCCTCCAATCTACGCATGAGTTACAATATCATTATAGTATTCCCATGAACAGGAGTTGAGTCTTATGCAAAACAAACTTATTTTCAAGATTATCGTATATGTGATGATCATATCCATGCTGTTGTCCACGCTGCTCTTCACCGTGGGGATGCTGCTATAAAATGTTGTTGCCAAGCAAGTTCTAGTATAGCTTCGTATCCTGGTTATAAGCTTCCAGATTTTCCTTGACACGCTGCAGGAATCGGCCGCAGATCACCCCATCCAGAATACGGTGGTCAAGGGACAGGCATAGATTGACCATGGAACGAACGGCGATCATGTCCTGAATAACGACCGGCTTCTTTACGATCGACTCGAAGGTTAGAATCGCAGCTTGCGGATAGTTGATAATCGGATAGGAAAGAATCGATCCGAACGAACCGGTGTTGTTGACCGTGAACGTGCCGCCTTCCAAATCGTTAAGCGTCAGCTTGCCGGTTCTTCCCTTCCGGGTCAGCTCGTCGATTTCCCGGGCAAGGCCGGCAATATTTTTTTGATCAGCCTTCTTGATGACAGGCGTAACCACGAAATCCTCAGTGCCTACGGCAAGGGAAATATTGATATCCCGTTTGACGATGATTTTATCGACGGCCCAAACCGAGTTTATGATCGGATAATCCTTAATGGCGCTCACAACCGCTTTAAGCAGGAACGCGAGATAAGTCAAGTTGATGCCTTCCTGCTTCATGAATTCATCCTTGACCTTGTTGCGCAGCAGCACCAGGTTCGTGACATCCGCTTCGATCATCGTCCATGCATGAGGAATTTCCGTCACGCTCTGACGCATTCGGCTCGCGATGGTGTTGCGGATCGGCGTCACGTCGATCAAATATTCTCCGCGGCCTTCCAGAGAATGTCCTTCCACCTCGATCTTCGGTAATGGCGGATTCTCCGACAAATGAATGCCAGTCGAGCGGACAGGCACCTTCGGAGGCTCGGGAATAAATACCCCCTCGACTGCGGCTGCGGCAGCTGCGGCCTTATTCGCTTCGGCTGCCGGCATGACAGATCCCGGGACGGCTGCACGCCCGGAAGCAATGAATGCTTCAACGTCCTTGCGGGTAATACGGCCGCCCAAGCCCGTTCCCTGCACATCGCCAAGAGAGATACCGTGCTCGACCGCCAGCTTCAGCACCGCCGGAGAGAAACGGCCGCCCAACCCCGGATTTTGGGCTTCCGCCGCCGGACGTGATAAAGTGCCCGGCTGTTCCGTTTGTGCCGCGCCGTTTGCTGCGGCGCCGTCCGCCGCCTGCTGTGGCTCCTCAATGATACAGATCGCTTCTCCCACCGCCGCCGTGGCCCCGTCTTCCACCAAAAGCCGAACGAGCCTGCCTTCAATGGGCGAAGGCATCTCTACCGTTACCTTGTCCGTAATCAGCTCGCAAAGCACATCATATTGCGCTATGTAATCCCCGGGCTGCCTAAGCCATTTGCCGATCGTCGCCGACACCAGACTCTCTGCCAAATGGGGAACGGTTACTTCAGTCCCCTTCATGTTCTCCTTCATGCTGCATAACCTCCTATGAAAACGCCGGCCTGGAGGACGGCTAAATACGTCAGCTTCAAAGGGCTCGCTGCCTGCCTTAGAACAATGCCAGCTTCCGCATGGCTTCCATGATTTTATCCGTATTCAAGAGGAAAAATTTCTCCATCGGAGGATTCATCCCTACAGCCGGCACATCGGGCGCGCACAGCCGCATGATCGGCGCATCGAGCTCGAACAGAAGCTCTTCCGCGATGATCGCGGATACCTCCGCGCCGACTCCGCCGGTTTTGTTGTCTTCATGAATAATTAATACCTTGCCGGTTTTGCTTGCTGCTTTCAGAATCGCTTCTTTATCAAGCGGTTGAAGGGTGCGCAAATCCAGAATATGCGCACTGATGCCTTCCTTGTCCAGCTCTTCCGCCGCTCTCATCGCATATTGCACGGTCAGGCCGTAGGAAATCACCGTAATATCGGTGCCTTCCCGTTTCACGTCGGCCTTGCCGATCGGTACGATATAATCGTCTTCCGGCACCTCGCCCGTGATTCCCAGGTAGCATTTTTTATGCTCGAAATAGAGAACCGGATCAGCATCACGAATCGCCGCTTTGAGCAATCCTTTGGCATCATAAGGGGTAGACGGGGCAACGATCTTCAATCCGGGAATGCCGAAAAATACGGACTCCGGACACTGCGAATGGTAAAGGGCCCCACCCCCTGTCGCTCCGTAAGGCGCGCGTATGACGATCGGACAGTTCCAATCGTTGTTGGAGCGGTAGCGGATCAAAGCCGCCTCGCTGATGATCTGGTTCGTAGCAGGAAAAATAAAGTCCGCATACTGCATCTCGGCTACAGGCTTCATGCCGTACATCGCCGCGCCAATCGCCACTCCTGCAATGGCCGATTCCGCCAGCGGCGTGTCCATTACGCGTTCTTCCCCGAACTGGTCGCGCAGCCCTTTGGTCGCATTCATGACGCCGCCCTTGCCGACATCCTCGCCGAGAACGAACACATCTTCATCCCGTTCCATTTCTTCTTTCATTGCCGTACGAATGGCTTCCAAATAGGTTATGACGGCCACGATGATTATACCTCCCCTGAATCGGCATACACATGCCGCAGCGTATCTTCCGGTTTCGGAAACGGCGCTTGCTCGGCGTAATTCGTCGCCTCGGTCAGCTCCGCTTTGATTTGCTCCATCAGTTCGGCATCCCGTTCTTCGCTCCATACACCGCATTCGATCATATACCGCCTGAATCCAATGAGACCGTCTTTGGCACGATTCTCCTCGACTTCTTCCTTGGTCCGGTAAAGCAGATCGTTATCAGAAGTAGAATGCGGCGGGATGCGGTACATGACCGCTTCAATCAATGTCGGCCCTTCACCGCGAATGGCCCGCTCGCGTGCTTCCCTGACCACGCGGTACACCTCCAGCGGATCCCGGCCGTCTACCTTGATACCCGGAAATCCGTAGCCGACAGCCCGTTCCGCAATGCTTCCGGCCGTCTGTTTGTGAAGCGGGGTCGAAATCGCATATTGATTGTTTTCGCACATGAAAATAACCGGCAGCTTATGTACGCCTGCAAAATTGCAGCCTTCATGAAAATCGCCCTGGTTGCTGGAACCGTCTCCGAATGTCACGAACGATACGAAGTTTTGACGCTTCATCTTTGAAGCCAGCGCAAAGCCTACGGCATGCGGCACCTGCGTCGTTACCGGACTTGACCCCGTGACGATGTTCAGCTTCTTATGGCTGAAATGCCCCGGCATTTGCCGGCCGCCGCTGTTCGGATCTTCAGCCTTGGCGAAGACCGAAAGCATAAGCTCCCTGAGCGTCATTCCGATGGTTAGAACGAATCCGTAATCGCGATAGTAAGGGAGGAAATAATCTTTTCCCTTTTGCAGCGCGAATGCGGCAGCCACCTGCGCCGTTTCCTGTCCGATGCCGGATACGTGAAACGCAATTTTCCCGGAACGCTGCAAAACAAACCCTCTCTCGTCGAACATTCGGGCCTTCAGCATATATGTGTACATCTCAATGATTTGATCGTCGCTCAAACCAAGCTGCCGATGTTTGGTTATTTGTCCGATGGACATGGGGCGGACGCCTCCTTATCATCATCACCTAATATTATTACCAGGTGCTAGTACTTGACACTATATATATTATAAACCGTTTGGTTTATGAACACAATTTCAATATTTCAAGTACGATTAAACGACAATTGCCTTCCCGTCAACGGCCAGCATGGCGTCGCCCAATATTTCGGACAAGGTCGGATGCGGATGAATCGTTTGTCCGACTTCCCAAGGCGTCGCCTCAAGCAGTTGCGCCAGCGCCGCTTCCGAAATCAGATCGGTTACATGAGGACCGATCATGTGCACACCCAGTATATCATTTGTTGCAGAGTCGGCAATCACCTTCACAAAACCGTCGCTTTCTCCGTAAACGAGCGCCTTGCCAAGGGCCTTAAAGTGCACCTTGGAGGTCTTGATTTGATGACCGCGTTCTATCGCCTGCCGCTCGGTAAGTCCGACGCTCGCCGTTTCCGGACGCGAGTACACGCAGCGTGCAATCTGGTGGGAAGCGTAATGATGGACTGTATGCCCGCATATATGCTCAGCCGCGGCGATGCCTTCGTGGCCCGCCGCATGAGCCAGCTGCAAGCCGCCGACGCAGTCCCCCACCGCATAAATGTGCAGCTCCGCCGTCTGCATCACGTCGTTGACGCGAATATAGCCGCCTTCAACTTTGACGTCGGTATTCTCCAGGCCGATCCCTTCGACGTTGGCCTGACGTCCCACGCACACGAGTGCGATCTCCGCTTCCAGCATATGCCGCGCTTCCTTATGCTCAACGGCGAGCTGTACTCCGGAATCGCTCTTCTGCAGCGTATCGGCCAGTACCTTGGCGCCGGTCCTTACGGTTACTCCCCGTTTCTTAAGCAGACGTTCAAGCTCGCGCGATACCTCCTCGTCTTCTCCCGGAAGGAGCCTCGGCGCATATTCCACAACCGTAACCTGAACGCCGAAATCGCTGAGCATGGATGCCCATTCCACTCCGATCACGCCTCCGCCGATAATCACAGCCGACGCCGGAAGCTTCTCCAGACGAAGGGCGTCGTCACTGTTCAGCACGCGAACCCCGTCCGTATCCAAACCCGGAAGACTCCGCGGGCGCGAACCTGTGGCGATAATCAGCTTCTCCGGCACCAGCGTCAGGATTTCCCCGTCCTCCTGCTCCACCGATACACTGCCACTGCGCGGCGAGAAAATAGAAGGGCCGATGATTCTGCCTATTCCTGAATATACGGTAATTTTATTTTTTTCATTAAATATTGAAGTCCGTTATGCAGCTGTTCAACGATCCCGTTTTTGCGGGAGATCACTTTACCGAAATCGACCCGGACTCCGTCGGCCTCAATCCCGAATCGCTCACTTTCCTTCATCGCTGCATACACTTCCGCGCTCCTTAAAAGCGCCTTGCTCGGAATACAGCCGCGGTGAAGACAGGTTCCGCCCAGCTTGTCCCGTTCGACGATGGCCACATTCTTTCCAAGCTGAGCAGCGCGAATCGCTGCCGAATAACCACCGATGCCTCCGCCAAGGACTACGATATCAAAAGCATGCGTCGTCATTATATTCCCTCCGAAACTATGATTCTTCTATTTTAACCATATTCGTCTCAAGAAATATAGTCCAATTTGTGAAAAGGCATGAAATGTTCTTGAAGTTATGGTAACGTTAATGACATAGAACGTTTTATCGGAAAAAGAAGGAGCCGCACATGAAAGTCACCTTATACCGATTTATCGCCATGCTGCTGTTGGTCATTCCGGGCCTGATGGCGACCTACGGATTTCTGGCCATGAAGGATGCCTGGTTCGCCCAATTCGATCAAACGGCTACCGATCCGGGAATTCTCTGGGGCAAGATGATTCTCGGGTTGATTTTATTCGGAGTGGGGGTCGCCTTTATCGGAGGATGGATTTTTTTTCGCGACCGCAAGCACAATTATGTCGCCCCCAGATTTCGGGAAAAACGTAAAAAGGGATAGCCGTACAAGGCTGTCCCTTCATTCGTTATACCCGTTCCCGTCCGGCGCCGTCCAGCCAGCGCAAAAACCGGTTTGTCTCAATCAAGCTGCTTAAAGAGCGGCGCCACGTTAACATATGCAAGGCGACGAACACAGCAAGGACAGCCCCTTGAAAGAGCTCCGTCGTCAGTCTTACGATGCCGATGCCAAGCGCAAAGCCGAGCAGATTGGCGCCGGTATCGCCAAGCATGATCCGCCCCTTCAAGTCAAGCGGAGCAAGCAGCAGCGCGCCGACAAGGACCGGCGCCAGATCATGCCACAGCTGCGCCCCTCCCGGGGCTGCATCTGCTGCCATAAGAAAGCTGCTCCAGCCGATCATCCCCATGAAAAAGAAAAACATTTTCAACGCCCTGCCGGGACGGACATCAAACAGGTTAACGCCGTTCGTTGCGAGAAGCACGAGCAGGAGCTGGCGCGGCAGGTCCCACAAGCTGTCTTGGTCCGGCAGCAGAACAAGAAGACCGGCCAGGCCGGCCGCCGCGGCTTTCAGGATTCCGGTCGTGATGCTGCGTTCTCTCTTCCACGCCAGCCAGTGGCCGCGTATGCCTTTGGTTCGCTTATCGCCCTTCACATCGTCCAGAAAGCCCGCAAAGCAAATGATGCTCAGGGAGAGCACCCATACCGCATCCGGATTCCAAATGCCGGTGAAATTGTCTATGACAAAACTGGCCAGAAGAAGAAGCCAGATGAGCAGCCCCCCGGCTGTAGGAATGGAGTCCCCGGTATAGTTGCGTTCGGTAATCCCGTGCTCCTGCAAAAACCGCAAGCTGCCGGGCATAAGCAGGCGGCCGATAGCTAACAGCGCCGTTAGAGGCAAAATCCACTCCAGGACAAAACCAGTTAACATACCGGTTTCCTCCAGCATTCCCATAACGCGAGACCGACGGCAACGAACTGTTTGCCGCGGTGCACAAAGCCGCCCCAATCCCTTCCTGTTTCCCTATGGCCAAAAGGCACAGCGAGCTCCATCACACGATAACCGAGCTTGACGGTATCGATCAGCATACCTACTTCTACCCCAAATCCGGTGTAAACACGTCCACAGCGCTTCCATACTTCCGCCCTTACCGCGCGCTGACCCGATAACGGGGCTAACGATGAATAACCGCTTAAAGCTTTCACTCCGCGCGATGCGAGACCTTTTACCAGTCCGAAGCCTGCGGGCTTGTTGACCTGCGGAAGACGTGCAACCGTCAAGTCGGCCTGATTTTGGACTAACGGTTCCAACAATACGGGAAAGCAGGCTGCGGTTTCTCCCAAATCCGCATCCAGAAATACAAAAATCTCCCCCCCGGCAGCCCGGCAGCCCGCTGACATCGCAGCTGCCTTCCCTCTGTTAACCGGAAAACCGATAACCAGATCCGCCCACGGGTAAGCAGCCGCTCTAGTGTCATCATCACTTCCGTCATCGACGACAATAAGCTGAAACTTAAGCGCGCGGGGCTTCGCCCCTTCTATTGTTGATATGACCCGGTCCACCGCCTTCAGCGTTGCGGGAAGACGTTCCGCTCCATTCCAAACGGGAATAATGACGGATACAAGTGTCGTCACATTCGCCCCTCCTTGTAAATCTAGAACCAGGATCGAACAAAAGATTGCCAAGCCCTGCCGATTCTGAGCGGTTTCATTGTCTCGCCGTTCGGGAACAGCCGGCTGATTCCCCTGGCGTCAATCAGCTTGCTGCCTACCTTCATGCGTACAAGCCAAGTGCTTCCCATGCCTTTACGGCCTTTCTCAAGAAAATCCTGCATATGGCTGTGCAGGCCGACGGCAACGATTTGTTCGCATCCCCCGTCATAAGCCAGCAACAGCGCAGCGTCCTCACTGGTCCCGCCGCTTGGCAAAAGCACTCCCGACAAATGCAGCCTGTGCAGCCGTTCCAAGCCTGGAGCTGTTCCGTCGATGTAGCTATGTACGATAAGCTCGGCACCGGAGCATAAAGCCCGATCCGTCACGCTATCCATATCCCCGATAATCAGCCGCGGAGCGTACCCGAGCTCAAGCAGCGCGTCAGCTCCGCCATCGACACCGATGAGCACCGGATCCTCTCGCTGTATGTAAGCATGTAAAGCCGCCAGGTCTTCCTTATATCCGTTTCCCCTAACGACGATAAGGGCGTGCTTCCCTTTCAGCTTCGTTCGGAGAGACAGGCAGGTGAGCGGGTCAATCAGCCAATCTTTCTCTTGATTGGCATACCGAAGCGTGTTGTCGATAAATTCCCGGAGCCGAACGGGCTCCGCTTTTCGTGCGGCACGATAAGCCTCCAGCCACATTTGTCTGGTGAATCTTTTGCAGGGAAGGAAGGCATGGCCCAGATCGATGCCGTTCTCGGTTATGACGAGTTCGGGGGTTCCGCTTAAAAGCTCGAAGAATTCCGGAGCCGTTTCCAGCAGCGGCAGCCCTGCATCAAGAAGCAATAAGCCCGCCCGGCTTGCGAAGGTGCCGGTAGTGGTTTTGCCTGTATTAATCACCGCCTTAACCTTGGCAGCGATTAATCCCCGTACCGCCAACTCGTCCAAATCGTCGTGCGCGATAACGGCTATGCTGCCTGGACGAATTCTCTGCAACAGCTGCTTCGTGCTGCGGTCCGCTTCCACTTTTCCTTTCATGGGCCAACGTTCCGGTGTGCCATTCCATTTCATGATCACAATCACCCGTTTTCCGACGAAATAAATTGACGGGTAGGCTTCCCCATAGTCGGCAGATTCTTCGCATGTGACCAGCACCTGTCTTCTAAGCATCCGCCTTGCCGAGGATGTCTGTTTGCTGCATAAGGGTGAAGCCTCCTTCAATATTTCTTTTAACGTTCCCCATGCATCTTTCAAGTATGCAGCAAAAAAACGGCATCCTCTTTCGATACCGTTAGATTTCCATCAACCAATCACCCGACAAATCATTTCGATTTATCGGGTGATGGATTGGATGTGAAGAATATAAACTTTTTAAATGGCAGTAACCAACTATTCCAGTTAATCCTTACCCTTTCAAGAAACCTTATGCTCGATCCGCAGCTTATCCGCCACCATCGCGATGAATTCGCTGTTGGTCGGCTTTGCTTTGGAGATATTGATCGTGTAGCCAAACAAATGGCTAATGCTCTCGATATTGCCGCGCGTCCATGCGACCTCAATCGCGTGGCGAATCGCGCGTTCGACGCGGCTCGGCGTGGTTTTGTATTTCTCGGCAATCGCAGGATACAGCGTTTTGGTGATGGCCCCGAGAATTTCAATATTGTTGTACACCATTGTAATGGCTTCACGCAAATATTGGTATCCTTTGATGTGGGCAGGAACACCGATTTCGTGAATAATCGAGGTAATGTTGGCATCCAGATTTTTCGCTTTTGGCAAATGAACGATATTGGCTTTCGCTTGCATTGAAGATGACATCATCGACATCGTTTGGTTAGGGCCCACCAATTGACGAATGCGGTTCGTCAGAATCTCCATGTCGAAAGGCTTCAAAATGTAATAAGAGGCGCCAAGCTGAACCGCTTTCTGCGTAATATTCTCTTGGCCAAAAGCAGTGAGCATAATAATTTTAGGCTGTGGATTTAAATCCCTTTCACGGAGTTTCTCAAGCACACCCAGACCATCCAAATGCGGCATGATAATATCCAGAATCAGCACATCCGGAACTTTGGGGCTTTGCTCGATTAAACGAATAACATCGTTTCCGTTATAGGCTACACCCGTTACCCTCATATCCTCCTGATCATCGATAAATTCAGATAATAAATTGGTGAATTCACGGTTATCATCCGCTAAAAGAACTTCAATAGTTTGCAACAGAAAGCTCTCCCTTCATTTGCGACAATTACGTTAGCATTATTTACCTAATAATATGATTTCGACACACACTTTAAAATTCCTTCTGTCGAATATTATTTTTGTGGATTTTTTATCAGTTTTATTTTACAATAAATAATTTAATTCATTATTATACATTTTTCGACAAACACTTTATTTTCTATATCTGAATTCGCACCAACTATCCTTTCTTCGTTCAGGTAAAAAAAAATGAAGGCGATTAGCTCGCCTTCATTGCTTTTGTTCCTTCCTGATTTCCCGTTGACCGGAGCATAATGCCTGCATCCTGCAGCATCCATTCGATAAAACAACCATAGCCGCTTGTCGGATCATTAACAAATACATGGGTGACCGCACCAATGACCTTGCCGTTTTGAACGATCGGACTGCCGCTCATGCCTTGAACAATTCCCCCCGTTTTTTCCAGAAGACGGCGGTCGGTAATTTTGATGACCATTCCTTTGGTTGCAGGGTACTCTTGTTTGGCCACATGGATGACTTCAATATCGAATTTCTCGACTTTTTGGCCTCCGATCACGGTATAAATTTGTGCAGGACCTTCTTTGACTTCCTCCGCAAAGGCTACCGGAAGCACCTTGTCGCTCAGACTGTGGGAAGGAGCTTCGTACATCTTGCCGAAAATGCCGAATTGCGTGTTTTTCTCAATATTGCCAATTGCCTTGCTTTCTCTGGAAAACTGGGCTCTTTTTTCACCGGGTTCGCCATTTTGGCTTTTGGAGATGGAGGTCACATTGGAATGAACGATCTCTCCATTACCTACCACAATCGGCGTTTGTGTATCCATATCAGTAATGATATGTCCCAGGGCGCCATACACGCCTTGATCCGGGGCATAGAATGTCAGCGTACCAACGCCCGCTGCGGAATCACGAATGTACAGTCCCAGCCTGTAAGCATTATCCAGCAGATCGTAGGCAGGAGTAATTGGAATTTCCAACGTTTGATCACCGCGTAAAATCGTTAAAGAAATGGGTTTTTTACTTTCGCCCGCCGCCTTGACAAGCTCAGCTACCTTGCTCACATCGTTTACGGGTTTACCGTCCATTTTGACGATCAAATCTCCAAGCTGGACTTTTGCTTCTTCGCCCGGCGACGTCTTTTTATCCTCCGCAACGGCTACGAGGTGATGACCCACCACCATAATGCCCGCCGACTTCAGTTTTACGCCGATGGTTTGCCCGCCTGGTATGACTTTGAGATCGGGTACGACATTGACCTTTACCGTTTTGAGCGGGATTTTGCCAAACAATTTCAGCTTCATTTCCGCTTGTCCGGCTTTGTAGGATTGTAAAGAAATAGGATGATGAAGATCCACTTGAAATGAGTGCTCGGCGGTTCCGTTCACTTTTAATATTTCCGGATGATTAATGGTCAACTGTGCATTCACCGGCATGGATAGCTGTAAATGGGCTTGTTGTCCGGTAAAAAGTCGAAGCTCCTCGGGGAATGAGGCAAAGCTGCGGAAAGGGGTGGTTAAGCTCCCCCAACAAACGAAGAGGACGAGCAGTAATCCAATTAATCTTTTTCTCTGGTTGGAACTCAATTCGCTCACGCTCCCTTGCTTCCTCTGCATAGCGGCATCTTATCCTGTACACCAACATGGTTCAGATACCGCTGATGTGTACCTTTAAGGTAACCCCCGCCCATTTCTTTTATAACACCAAAATGGTGCCACCCCCGTTAGACCATCCTTGCCTTTTTATCATTTGCCAAGGCAAGCATTTCCTGTGCGTGCTGGAGCGTCTTCTCCGTGACCTCTACTCCGCCTAGCATCCGCGCCAGTTCATGAATCCTCTCGTCAGTACCCAGGTCGTCTACATTCGTATATGTCCGGTCGCCATCCGTTGTTTTGTGTATACGGTAATGCGCGTCCGCCATACAGGCCACCTGCGGCAAATGGGTGATCGAGAACACTTGACAGCTCTGCGACAGCTTGGACATTTTCTCAGCAATCGCCTGAGCCGCTCGTCCGCTTACCCCGGTATCCACCTCATCAAAGACGAGAACCGGTATCCGGTCCACCCGGGCAAATATCGATTTCAACGCCAGCATGACCCTCGATATTTCACCGCCGGAAGCGATTTTGCTTAAAGAGCGAAGCGGCTCTCCGGGATTCGCCGAAATCAGAAATTCGACTTGATCGGCACCGTCTCTTGTCAGCTTCCTCCCTTCCACCGGTGCGAAATGCACTTGAAACTGCGTCCTCTCCATATGAAGCTCACGCAGCTCCGCTACAATCTCCGCCGAAAGGCGATCAGCTACGCTTTTTCTTAGTCCGGTCAAATCGTCCGCCAACCGCTGAAGGGCCGCAAATGCCGCTTGTTCCTGCTTTTCCAGCTGCATTAGCTTCTCATCTTTATTCTCGATGAGATCCAGCTCATGCGCAATTTTGTCCCCATAAGCCAAAATGTCGGATACGGTATCTCCATATTTTCTCCTAAGAGACGATATTGTATCCAGTCTTTGTTCGATAAAATCAAGACGAGACGGGTTGAATTCCACCTCGTCCCGGTAATCCCTGATTTGATAGGCCGCATCCTCAAGCTGATAATAGGAACTCTGTACCTGTTCGGCAATAGACTGAAGCTTAGCCGGGTCCAGCCCGGCAATATCCTGAAGCTTCTGCATGGCGCGGCGCACCGAGTCAAGCCCTTTGCCTCCGCCATAGAGAAGATCATAAGCGTCGGCCGCGTTCGAATACAGTTTCTCCGCGTTTCCCAGCTTTTGTTTTTCCTCTGCCAATGCCTCATCCTCACCCGGTTTTAATTGGGCGGCTCGGATTTCTTCAACCTGAAAACGGTACAAATCCATCATCTGCAAATTTTGCTTGCTCGTATCCTGCAGCTCTCTCACTTGCTTGCGTATGGTTTGATAAGCATCATAAGCTTCTTGATAGGCCTGTCTGGCAGGGGCAATCTCCGCTTCTCCGAACAGATCGAGCCAGCGGGGATGCTCCTCCACCTTAAACAAGGACTGATGCTCATGCTGCCCGTGAATGTTCACGAGCCATTCGCCGACTTCCTTCAGCATGGCCAGATTGACGAGCTGTCCGTTAATGCGGCTTGTGCTTTTGCCTTGCGCCGTAATTTCTCTGCGTATGATAAGATGCTCTTCCGGGTCCGCTTCTATTCCCAACCGCTCCAGAACGGCCCACACCGGATGGCCGGGCTCTATTCCGAACATCGCCTCAATAGTAGCTTTGTCGCTCCCGTAGCGCACCAGATCGGAAGAGCTTCTGCCGCCTGCAATCAGGCTCAGCGCATCGATAATAATCGACTTCCCCGCTCCCGTCTCCCCTGTCAAAACATGAAAACCGTTTTTGCAGTGCAATTCAACATGTTCTATCACCGCCAGATGGCGGATGGACATTTCCAGCAGCATGGTTCACACCTCTTTTGGCTTCATCCGAGCATTCCAAGAATTTGATTGACCACATGCGCGCTTTGGTCTTTCGTACGGCATATAATCAGAATGGTATCGTCGCCGCAGATCGTTCCCATAATCTCGTTCCATTCCAGGCTGTCAATGAGAGCTCCAATGGCATTGGCTGTGCCCGGCAAGCTCTTTAGCACCACCAGATTTTCGGTATGATCGATATGTACAAAATGATCGTTGAGCGCCCTGCGAAGCCGCTGCATCGGATTATAACGCTGATCGGCAGGCACCGAATACTTGTATCTCCCGTCATCGAGAGGAACTTTCATTAAATGCAATTCCTTAATGTCCCGGGAAATCGTTGCTTGCGTTACGTGAAACCCGGCGGTTCGAAGCTGCTCCACCAGCTCATCCTGGGTTTCAATCTCGTTATTTGTAACGATTTCACGGATCTTGATATGTCGTTGGGCTTTCATGGTATCCTCCCTGCTGCGTATATTATTCATCGTACAGCTGCACAGCGAACACAAAGCAATGAACCTTCCGCTGTGGCAAGTCCACATATAATACACCGGCCGTGTTCGGATACACAAGCTGGTACACCAGCAGCCGTTCGCGTATCGAGCTTCCCGTCCACTCCACCGGCTTCCGGTCCTTAGCCAGCTTGACCGTATAGTACAGGCCATTCTTCGAAGCCATATAATCTATAAACAATCGGCTGTGCAGCATTTCCCCGTCGTTTACTGAGATTTCAATGGGAATGCGCTTTTTGCCGCTTATGACTTCATAACCGTTCTCTTCCAGCAAACGCGTCGCATCGTCATCAGGCAATTCCTCATCAATCAGAAAATCGAAAGGCGAAGCATTATCCACAGTCTCCCGCATTTTGCCACGTATATAATAGAAAGCCCATATGGCGAGCACTGCTATGATCAGCACAACGACCGTTCCGTCACCCTTTTGCATGGAATCACCTCGAAATTACTATTCGAGAATCCGCCTTCATAATCCTCTAAAAAGGCAAAAAACTCATCCATTAAGATGAGCTCTGCATGCTTTGCGACTCTTCAACAACCTCGCGGATGCGCTGTTCCAATTCGGAACCGGACCATCCGGGCTCGTCCGTATGGGTTTGGGTCAAATACGCTAAAAACTCGATATTTCCTTCTCCTCCCTTAATCGGGGAGAAAGTAATACCCTTCACGGCAAATCCAATTTCCTGTGCAAACTGAAGAACCGTTTGCAGCACTTCCCGGTGTGTTTCCGGCTCCCTTACCACTCCGGATTTGCCTACCTTCTCTCTGCCTGCCTCAAACTGCGGCTTCACCAATGCAACCACTTGACCCGAAGGGGCAAGCAGTTTTTTTAGCGGTGGCAAAATAAGCTTTAGGGAAATGAACGATACATCGATGCTGGCAAAGGCGGGCACCGGTCCCTTTAAATCCTCCGGCTGTATGTAACGGAAATTCGTCCGTTCCATTACGCTGACGCGCGGGTCTTTGCGAAGCGACCAATCCAATTGATTGTAGCCCACATCGACGGCATATACGTGAGCTGCGCCATGCTGAAGCGCACAGTCCGTAAAGCCGCCGGTAGACGCGCCAATATCCAGCACAGTGATACCCTGAAGATTAATATTGAAAGTCCGAAGCGCTTTTTCCAGCTTCAATCCGCCGCGGCTTACGTAAGGATGCACCGCCCCTTTGACGACAATTCTGGATGAGCGCGGGATTTTCGTGCCGGCTTTATCCACCGGCTCATCCTCCACAAGCACCAGGCCGGCCATAATCGCCGCTTTCGCTTTTTCTCTTGTTTCAAACAAACCGCGCTCGACCAGCAGGAGGTCGAGCCGTTCTTTATCCGCTTTGTCTGCTGCCATGAATAGCTCCTTACATCTTACGCCCGCTGTTTTTTGCGCGGGACGAGCGATTGCAGCTCGGTTATCAGCCGTTCTGCCGTCAATCCCACTTCTTGACGCTGTTCCTTCACAGAGCCATGCTCCACGAAATAATCGGGAACGCCGATCAGCTTTATCCGCATGCCGTATATATTGTTCAGAGAATAATACTCAAGCACGCCGCTTCCGAAACCGCCCATTTGGGCGCCTTCCTCGAGCGTGACGACCGGGATATCTTCCTTCGCGAGCTGCATCAGCACAGCTTCGTCCATCGGCTTGATAAACCGGGCATTGACGACCCGAACCTGAATACCTTCCTTGGCAAGCTGCTCTGCCGCTTCAAGCGCAAGCGGAATCATCGGTCCGACGGCCAAAATCGCTGCATCCTTTCCCTGCCGCAAAACTTCCCACGTGCCGATCGGAATCGGACTCACAGGCTCATCCGTGGATACGCCCAAGCCGTTAACCCGCGGGTAGCGTACGGCAATCGGCCCGTCATCATAATCAATCGCCGTTTTCATCATGTGCCGCAGCTCGTTCTCGTCCTTCGGCATCATCAGGACCATATTCGGAATGCTGCGCAGGTAGGCGATATCATAAACCCCCTGATGGGTTTCTCCATCCGGCCCAACGAAACCCGCGCGGTCAATCGCAAAGACGACATTCAGGTTTGCCCGGCAAATGTCGTGCACAACCTGGTCATAGGCCCGCTGCAGGAAGGTGGAGTAAACCGCAAATACCGGCTTCAAGCCAAGGCTGGCCAAGCCTGCCGAGAAGGTGGCCGCATGCTGCTCCGCAATGCCGACATCGTACATGCGGTCCGGAAATAATTTGGCAAACTCAAGCAGACCCGAGCCTCCCGGCATGGCCGGCGTAATCGCTACGATTCGCTTGTCTTGACGCGCAAGCTCGATCAAGGTTTTGCCGAACACTTCTGTATACATAGGCGGCCCGACGGATTTGAGCACTTGACCGGATTCAATCTTGTACGGAGTAATCCCGTGCCATTTGTGCGAATCCGCTTCGGCAGGAGAGTATCCCTTCCCCTTGAGCGTAATGACGTGAACGAGTACGGGGCCGTTTACTTTGTCCGCTTGCTTCAAGGCTTCCAAGAGCAGCGGCAGATTATGGCCGTCCACCGGTCCAAGGTACGTAAAGCCGAGCTCCTCAAACCATACCCCCGGAACGACTAAATATTTGAAGGAATCCTTTAAACGTTCCGCCGTTTTGGCCAGAGTCCCGCCAATCGCCGGAATTTTTTTGATCAAATGCTCGAATTCTTCCTTGGCTTTAACATAATGACGGTCTGAACGGATGCGCCCCAAATAGTTATGCAGCGCGCCGACATTCGGGGCGATGGACATTTCATTATCGTTCAGAATGACCATCAGCTTTCTTTTCTCGTGCCCGATATGGTTCAGCGCTTCTAACGCCATCCCTCCGGTAAGAGCGCCGTCGCCGATGATCGTAATGACGCGATTCGATTCCCCGTTAAGATCGCGGGCTACCGCCATCCCCATCGCAGCGGATAAGGACGTACTGCTGTGACCGGCTTCCCATACGTCATGCTCACTCTCGGAACGCTTCACAAAACCGCAAAGGCCCTTGTATTTACGCAGCGTATCGAATTTATCCTTGCGTCCAGTCAATATTTTGTGAACGTAGGATTGATGCCCCACATCGAAAATGAATTTATCTTTCGGACTATCAAACAAATAGTGCAGAGCAATCGTTAACTCGACAACACCAAGGTTGGGCGCGAGGTGACCGCCGGTAGCCGAAAGCTTTTCGATCAGAAACTTTCTCGTTTCCGCTGCCACTTGCTCCAGCTGTTCTACTGTAAGACCCTTCAGGTCCTCAGGCTGATGAATTTGATTGAGCAGCACGCTTGTTCCCCGCTTTCCATGGTAAAATAGTCAATCCAATGCCGAGACGTTGCCTTGATATCATGAAGTATAGCACAGGAGAAGTCCCGTGCTCAAATCAATCATGTTCAATTAATGATCCCGCTTCATCAAGAAATCGGCAAGCTGCAAAAGCCTCTCAGGCTTTGGAAACCCCGCTTGTACAATCGATTGCTTGGCTTTTCGGGTCAGTTCCTCCACCTTGGCTTCGGAGGCTTCGATCCCGATAAAATAAGGGTAGGTTACTTTCTGCTGTTTCACATCGCTCTGTACCGGTTTACCCAGCTTCTGTTCGTCCCCGATCAAATCCAGAATATCGTCCTGAATTTGAAAAGCGAGGCCGATGCAGGTGCCGAAATGCTCGAGCGCAGCCAGTTGTTTATCGCTTGCGCCGGCGATTCGACCGCCTGCTTTTAAGGAAAATACGATCAAATCGCTTGTTTTATGCAGATGGATATATTCCAGCTCTTCCAGCCGGGTGACCCCCTGCTCTCCCAGCATGTCCGCAGCTTGACCGCCCACCATGCCCGGAGCGCCAGCCAGACGTGAAAGATCTTCTACGATATCCGCAATCGTTTCTCCCGAAATTCCATGCTTTCTTGCCGATTGAACAATCATGTGAAAGGCATGGGTCAGCAGGGCGTCACCGGCAAGAATGGCCATCGCTTCGCCAAACACTTTATGATTCGTCAGTTTGCCGCGGCGGTAATCGTCATCATCCATTGCCGGCAAATCGTCGTGAATCAGAGAATACGTGTGAATCATCTCAACGGCCAAAGCCGCCGGCATGGCGGCAGTCGAATCGGCGTCAAGCGCTTCCGCTGCCGCGAGCACAAGAATTGGACGAAGCCGCTTGCCCCCGGCCATCAAGGAATACATCATCGCTTCGCGCAAAGGAGCAGGGATGCTCCACTGGGGAGGAATCGATGTCTTCAGCTCTTGCTCGATAAGCAGTACTTTTTCTTTAATATACGTGTCTATCCCGTTTAGCGGTTCAATCATCGGGTATCCCCTTTATCGCCTTCGTCCGCTTGAAACGGCTTTTTGACCATGCCGCCATCTTGCTCAAGCAGGACCTCGATTTTCCTTTCCACCTGTTCCAGCTTGCTGCTGCACAATTGCGACAGCTTCATCCCTTCCTGGAACAGCTCGATCGCTTGTTCCAGCGGAACGTCTCCGCTCTCCAGCTGTGCCACAATGCGCTCAAGCTGATCCATGGCTTGCTCAAAGCTAGGCATCGCTTCCTGATTTGTCATCGACTTTCTCCTCCATTGACCAAACATGACAATCGATACGGCCGTCCTTCAGCCTAAGCTTCAAAATATCACCGATTTGGACCTGGTCTATCGATTTAATCAAATGCTTTTCCTTCTCATCATACACTAAACTGTAGCCGCGCTGCATGATTTTCAAAGGGCTGAGCGCGTCGAGCTGACGAATGCCGGCCATCAGTTCCTGCTGCTTTCCCTTCAGCACACCCTGCATGGCCTGCCGCAGCTGCCGGGTTGAGGAATCCAGGCGCTTGCGCGTATAAACGATTTGCTCCTTCGGATTGAAAGATGCCAGCCGGCGTTCGGAACGCATCAGACGTTCCCCCGATTTCGTCACCCGGCTGCGGATCTTGTAGCCGAGCTGCTCCCGAACCCGGTCGAGCCTCTCTGCCGGCTGCTGCAGCAGCTGCCGTCTGGGGTTCGTCAAATAGGGCGAACGCTGCAGTCGCTTAAGCTTTTCTTTGCTGCGTTCGAGCTGTTTGGCCAGCCCCCCGTAAAGCTGCTGCTTATAAAAGCCGATCTGCTGCATGAGTTCCAAATGATGCGGCACGGCAAGCTCGGCAGCGGCCGTGGGTGTCGCCGCCCGCAGGTCGGCTGCAAAGTCGGCGATCGTGAAGTCGGTCTCATGCCCTACGGCAGAGATGACCGGCAGCACCGAGGCATGGATGGCCCGCGCAACGATTTCCTCATTAAATGCCCATAGCTCCTCCAGGGACCCCCCACCGCGGCCGACAATCAAAACATCCACTTCGTTCATTTCATTCATGTCCCGGATGGCTTTCACGATCGATGGGGCCGCCTGCTTTCCCTGGACCAATACAGGATATAAGAGAACAGGCACGGACGGATGGCGGCGCTGCAGCGTGGTGATAATGTCGCGAACCGCTGCTCCGGTTGGAGACGTGATGACACCGATCGCCTTCGGAAATCGGGGGATAGGCTTCTTTGCGGCCGGAGCGAACAACCCTTCGGCTTCCAGCTTTTTCTTCAGCTGCTCGAAAGCCATAAACAGGCTGCCGATCCCGTCCGGCTGCATTTGCGTAACGTAAAACTGATACTGCCCGTCCCGTTCGTAAACCGAGATGTTTCCGCAGGCAAGCACTTTGGCGCCTTCCCTCGGAATAAAAGCAAGCTTCTGATTATACGAAGCGAACATAATACATTTTAACCGGCTGTCTGCATCCTTTAGCGAAAAATACATATGCCCGCTGGTATGATGCGTAAAGTTGGAGATTTCTCCCCTGACCCATACGTTCTGCAGACGGTCATTCCCCTCAAGCAACATTTTGACAAGCCGGTTCAAATCCTTGATGGAATAAACTTGTTTATCCTTCATAACGGATCACAAAGCGGCATGCGCGCCTGCCGCCCGCTGTGCCGCTTCAAGCGTATTGCGAAGAAGAATGGTAATCGTCATCGGCCCGACGCATCCCGGAACAGGCGTCACGTAGCTTGCCGTATCCAGCACATCGTCAAAATCAACGTCCCCCGCCAGCTTTCCGTTATCGAGCCGGTTAATGCCCACGTCGATCACGACAGCGCCCGGTTTGATATGGCTGCGGTTGATCATTTTGGCTTTGCCGACCGCCGCCACAAGGATATCCGCCTGACGTGTAATCTCCTCCAAATTCTTTGTGCGCGAATGGCAAACGGTGACGGTTGCGTTCTCCCTGAGCAGAAGGGTCGCCATCGGCTTGCCGACGATATTGCTCCGGCCTACAACGACAGCATGCTTGCCGGCGATATCTACGCCGATCTTCTTCAAAATCTCGATGACGCCTGCAGGCGTACAAGGAGCCGGTCCTTCTTTACCGATCATCAGGTTGCCGACATTGACCGGATGAAAGCAGTCGACGTCCTTCTCCACTGCGATCGCTTCCACTACACGTTCTTCCGAAATGTGCTTCGGCAAAGGCGATTGTACAAGGATACCGTGAATAGCGGAATCCTCGTTCAGTCTGGCAATCAAAGCGAGCACTTCCGCCTCAGGCGTTTGTTCGGCAAGCTTGTACACCTCGGAGTGCATTCCCGCTTCTTCGCAGGCTTTCGCTTTATTGCGGACGTACACGTGCGATGCCGGATCGTCTCCAACGATGACCACGGCCAGCCCCGGGCGAACGCCCTGCTGTACAAGCCGTTCAACCTGCTCTTTGATTTGCGCGCGATAAGCGCTCACGATCTCTTTACCATTAATTACTTGTGCGGACATGTAAGCCGTTCCCCTTTCCATTTTTCAGACCTTCGGCGTCTGTTCCCGAAGCTTCTCCAAATCCTTGATCATCTTACCGAGCACGCCATTGACGAATTTCCCCGATTCCTCCGTCCCGAAATTTTTGGCCATCTCGATTGCCTCGTTCACGACTACCTTCGGCGGCACGTCTTCCTTGTAAATCATTTCGTACGCGGCGAGCCTCAATATTTCACGATCCACCCTGGACAGCCTGTCCATTTGCCAGCCTTTTAAATAATCCGACAGCAAGCTGTCGATTTGCTGCTTATGCTGTGTGGTGCCTTCCACAAGCTCCTGCACTTCCGCCGGCGATATTTGATCGCGCTCCCGTGTCAGCTGCGCTTCATCTTCTCCTCTTGCCTCTTCAACGACATGAGCGATGGCGTCACCGGATGTGACTTCGTTCATCTCGATTTGATACAGACTTTGCAGCGCAAGCTCCCTTGCCAATCTTCGTCTCATTAACCAATAAAACCTCCTGTTGGTCACTTAAAGGATCATTAAAAAAATCCTCAGGCTATCCCAAGGATTTTAGCGGAACAATCTCCATTTGTCCATTAGCCAGCGCCAAGTGTCTTCTACGGGAAATACCGGCTCGTTCCGGTCCAGCTTTTTCCCTATATAATAACCAGTATATACGATCAAGACAAAGATTAACATACGCCACAAGCCAAAGAACAAATATATCATCCCCAAGACGCCTCCGGCAAGGACGCCAAAGGTTTTGCCCCTGTGCTTTTCCCGCAGCTGTTCCCATATTTGCATCCACATCCGGGAAGCTCACCTCTATTCCACTCGACTTTTGAAGGTGGGGGACGATTGCTGGATATTCGCTACAAACACAGTCACATGTGCAACCGGAATACCCGTAATGTCTTCAATGTGATTCTTGACATTGCCCTGAATCTCTTCCGTCAGCGCCGGAATGGAGCTTTCGCCGTCAACAATGACGCGGATCACAAACTCAAGCCCCGCTTGATTGACTTTGACACGCGAACGCAAATCCTTCACGCCCCGGGTGCGGCCCGCCGCTTTAAGCGCCAGATTCTCCACCGTATCGAGCGATATGCGGATATCCCCGAAATCGGTTCTCTGATCTATCGAAGGCACATCCGACTTCCCCCGCCGAACCGCCAGATAAAGAAAACGGATACTGATCAGAAAAACCGCTATGGTAACCGGGATGAATATGACCGCCGTGTCCATATCATAATATATGTCGTGGACAAAATTTTCCGCAGCGGTTAAAGGAATGAGTCCGAAGGCTAAGAACAATAGGACGACGGAGGCAATAAATATAATGCCGCTGAAAAGCAGCAGCAGCAGTCTGTCGAGCACTTTTACCACGTATTCCGACTCCTTCCGAAAATATGGCGGAAACCCCCAGACGATAGGTTTGGGGGTTCAACCGGGCTTCATGTTTATTTCACGCGTTGCGGAGATGTTTCGACCTCTTCGGCTTTGTCTGCGCCCTTGAAGATAACGTCATGAATATGAACGTTGACCTGCACTACGCTAAGTCCTGTCATCGACTCGATCGCCTGCTTCACATTCGCCTGCACGCCGCTTGCCACCTCGGGAATTTTCGATCCGAATTCGATGACAATGGACACGTCAATGGCCGCTTCACGCTGTCCCACTTCGACCTTTACGCCTTTGGATACGTTCTTCCGTCCGAGAAGCTCGGCGATCCCGCCGGCGAATCCCCCGCTCATTCCCGCAACACCGGGAACTTCTACAGCAGCCATACCGGCAATGATTTCAATCACCTCGGGAGCGATTTGAATCGTGCCCATCTCGGTCTTCTCATAATCCGCAGCCAGTGTACTCATTGGATAGGTCCTCCTCCAAGTTTTTGCTAAAGCAAAAACGGCTTCAAAAAACATTCATGTTCATTCTGTTTTCCGGTAAAGCGACTATCTTATAGCCGCTCTAACCTTGTCTTATTGTATACTATACCATCCCGGCAAAAATATGACAATGAATTGTAAATCAGGAATTCGGGTCATTTACATCATGTTCTTCCAAAAATTTAATATCGAAGTCGCCGGCCAGAAACTTCTTATGCTCCAGCAGCTTCAAATGGAAAGGTATCGTCGAGTGGATTCCTTCGATCGCAAATTCCGATAACGCCCGTTTCATTCGCTGCACAGCCTCGTTCCGATCCGCTCCCCAGACGATCAGCTTGGCGATCATGGAATCGTAATGCGGGGAGATCGTATACCCCGGATAAGCGGCGCTGTCCACCCGAACCCCAAAGCCGCCCGGAGGCAAATAAAATTGAATTTGGCCTGCCGAAGGCATGAAATTCCGCTCGGGATCCTCCGCATTAATCCGGCATTCGATGGCCCAGCCGTTGATCTTCACGTCTTCCTGGGTGAAGGACAGCGGCACCCCTTCCGCTACACGGATCATTTCTTTAATAATATCGATGCCGGTAATCAGCTCCGTGACTGGATGCTCCACCTGAATGCGCGTATTCATTTCCATAAAATA
This sequence comes from Paenibacillus sp. JMULE4, assembly GCF_013337105.1. Classification (NCBI taxonomy): domain Bacteria; kingdom Bacillati; phylum Bacillota; class Bacilli; order Caryophanales; family Paenibacillaceae; genus Paenibacillus; species Paenibacillus sp. JMULE4. The sequence continues at coordinate 675,034 of NZ_SGWF01000011.1, read as the reverse complement.
AAACTGTCCGTCGGCGCCCAGCAAAAATTCAAGCGTACCTGCACCGGAGTAGTTCACGGCCTTGGCCGCGCGTACGGCCGCTTCTCCCATCCGTTCGCGGATTTCCGGCGTCAGAATCGGGCATGGCGCTTCCTCGACCAGCTTCTGGCGGCGGCGCTGCACGGAGCAGTCCCGCTCGCCCAGATGCACAACATTGCCGTGCTTGTCCGCCAGTATCTGTATCTCGACATGCTTCATGCCTGTCAAGTATTTCTCCAGATAGACGCCGGCATTGCCAAAAGCATTCTGAGCTTCCTGCTGTGCGGTGGTAATCTGTTGAATCAGCATTTCCTCGTTCTCTGCCAGACGAATCCCCTTGCCTCCGCCGCCTGCCGTTGCTTTAATGATGACAGGATAGCCGATTTCCCGGCAGATCCGGATTGCCTCGTCCATATCTTCCACAAGCCCGTCGGAGCCGGGAATAACCGGAACGCCCGCGTCCTTCATCGTCTGCTTCGCCACAGACTTGTCGCCCATTCTGCTAATCGCATCGGGAGACGGTCCGATAAACGTGATGTTGCAGCTTTCGCAGATTTCCGCGAAGTCCGCATTCTCTGCCAAGAAGCCGTAGCCCGGGTGAATGGCATCCGTTTCCGTAAGCGTAGCCACGCTCATCAGATTCGTATAGTTCAGATAACTGTCTTTGGAAAGCGTCGGTCCGATGCAATAGGCTTCATCCGCCAAACGGACATGAAGCGATTCCCGGTCGGCTTCGGAATATACCGCGACCGTGGAAATGCCGAGCTCACGGCAGGCGCGAATAATCCGAACGGCGATTTCCCCACGGTTGGCAATCAAGATTTTTTGAAACTTCAATGGTGTTCTCCTCCTACTTACTCCGGTTTCACCAGGAATAAAGGCTGACCGTATTCGACCAACTGGCCGTTTTCTACCAGCACTTCGACAATTTCACCTTTAACCTCGGCTTCAATCTCGTTCATCAGCTTCATCGCTTCGAGGATGCAGACAACCGTCTTCTCCTTCACTTTGCTGCCTTTCGAAACAAACGGCGCCGCTCCCGGAGAAGGAGCTTCATAGAATGTGCCTACCATCGGGGAAACGATTGTATGTAAGCCGGCATCGGCTGCGGCAGGCTTCTCGGCTGCCGGTGCAGCGGGCGCAGGAGCGGTCTGCTGAACGGCTGCTGGCGCATAAGCTTGCACAGCAGGCGCGGCAGCAACGACGACCTGCTCGGTTTTATTCGGTTTCCGAATCAAAAGGCGGGAGCCTTCGTTTTCAATTTCCAGCTCTTGTAAAGAGGTTTGATCCACTAGCTTAATCAGTTCTTTGATTTCGCTTAACTTAAACAAATAGGTTCACTCCTTTGGCGTCTTGTTCCAACCGGCGTCAATATACTGCGGCAGCGGTCGGAACGAAAGGTGAAACAAACGACGTTGTTATTATATCACAATCTTCCGGCAAGGAAAGAGTTTCTTGGGACTTGCCCATGAAGCTGGGAACAACGCCGCCTGATTCACTTGTACCGCATGGATAACACGGTCGGGAAGAGCAGCCGGGCTTCGAAGGGTATAGATGAAACAAGAGTCCCTTCGCGGGGACTCTTGTTTCATCTGCTTGGCACATTTGGATTAAGGCTTGTATTGTATGGCGATGTGATCCGGGATGATGCCAAGCTCCTTCATTACCTGATCGGCAATACTGACGGCTTGGCTTCTTTCCAGCTTGTTCGCTTGCACCGTTACCTTCCATCTCTCGCCTTCCTGGGTAATCACCGCTTGCGGATACTCCTTCATAAGGTTCTCTTCCAAGGATGTGATCTTCGTTTCAATGTCCTGGAGCTTTTGCAGTTCCGTCTGCGCTTTTGCGGCGGCTTCCTGCGTCTGCTTGGTGTCGGCCAGAATGGTCATCAGCGACTCCACCTGTTTGGACAGCGCTTCGTCGCGCTTCATTTGCATATTCACAAAATAATCGGAACCCGAGGTCGCTTGAGCCTGGATTTGTTCCAGCACTCTGGCGTTTTGGTCGCCGGCTGCCGCTTCATTCTTGGATACGGGCTGAGCAGTCGTCGGGTCAGCGCCGGATTCCGGCTTTTCTGTGGATGGCGTTTCGGTGCTCGTGCTGCTCGATTTCGGATCGGTCTCGGTCTTCGTCCCTTCTTCGGCTTCGGGCTGCTGATCGCTCTGCTTCGGCGCCGTTTGTCCATTGGCTGCGCCCTGCGGCAGGCCATCCAATTGGCCCGCGTTGATAATCACTTCTTTGGATTGCGTTGAGCTGGCCGTATTCAACTCCAGTTGGCTAACGTCTTCCGTGAACAAATAGTAGGCTGACAGGACTACCATCAAGCTGAGCATGGATACGAGCCAAATCGTTTGTCTTTTAGAGTTCATCAGTATTCCTCCTTAAGTGAGTTTATCGTTTTATCACTGCTTCCTGCGAACGCGAATTATTGTTTCCGCGGAAGAATGGATATCCGGTGCGGAGGGACGCCAAGGCCGCGTTCCACAGCCTCGGATATCATCTTTTTCACTGTTAAATTTTCCGCCCCTTTGGCCACGACCAGCACGCCGCGGATTTTAGGTTTGATCGTTTTGGTTACGAGGGGCTTTTTGCCGCCCGACACCTCGTAAAGAACGACTTCCCCTTTGCGTGAAATATCGGTAATATGCCTTTTGGCTCCCTGTTGATCCTGTTCATTGGTGATCTGCTGCGTTTCCTGGGTATTGCGTTCAACCGTGACCTCCTCGGTCGATTCAATCGTGACAAGAACCTCCACCTCGCCTACCCCGACGATTTTGGTTAAAATCTCCCTGAGCTGGGACTGATAGGCTTCCTCAAATTCGCGGAAGGGACTGGACTCCTTACCGCTTGATCCGAAGACAGGCTGCGTTTGATCCGCTGGAGAAGCGCGACCCTCACCGATGGGATCCACCTCTTTTACCGTAATGAATGAGTTCAGTATCATGAAGGCGGCTCCGACCAGCCCCATCAGCAGCAGCCAGCGGAGGGTCTGGATTCGTTTGGGTCCGCCCGGTCCGCCGCTAAAAAGGCTGAACGGCCATCTGGGTTTCCCGTCGTTGTCTCCCATCGATTCACCTCCTTGAGGATAGTCCCATCCGGATCTGGATTTGCTCTCCGGACAGCTGCCAGTCCTGCTCCAGCATCAGCAAAATTTGCGTTTGTTTCTGCAGCGCCTCCGGCGGGAGACGATCCTCTTGCACTTCATCCGAGGCCCACGCCGGATTTGAATCCTTCCTGTCTTCCCCGATTTCAATCGGGGCGATGTCAACCGGTTCCACCGGCCTGACAGGCCCGCTGCTGCCGACCGCCTGGTATCGGCCTTGCTGTGATGTGTTCTCGGTTGAAGGTACAAAGTCCAGGGACAACGCCACGCTCCGAATGACCGCTTGACCATTCTCATCCTGCCTGGTATCGACCTGCACGCTTTGTACCTGCACTCCCGCCGTTTGTTCAATTTTGCGCTTGATCAAATCGGCAACCTGGTTTTGCACGATCCGTTGGGATTGCTCCTCCCGCCTTAACCGCAGCGTCTCCGCTCTCTGCTGTATGGCGGGGAGCGACTCCATACGGTCCGTACCGTTACCGCTCTGCCACTTCCAGGCGGCATCCTGTTTGAACAGGGCCGATCCAAGCTTTTGATCTATCTGGCTGCTGTTATCTATTAAGGATAAAATGGGATGAAGCAGCGTCATCAGAAGAAACAGGGAAATCACCGTTTTGACATACCTCTGCATCGATTGATTCGGCAGCAGCAAGTCGACGAAAGTCGCGAGCAGAATCACGAGTATGACCGATTTAAGCCAATCGCTCAGGAAGTCCATAGCGGGATCCCCCTTCCCGTTCGGAGGATTATCGCATCATCACGGATACGTTCCCCGCCGCAATCAGGATTGTAATCGCCAAGAAAAACATGAGCCCTACCGCTGCCAGAGCAGCAAATACGTAAATCAAACTTTTCCCGATGGTTGCCAGACATGCGGTCATCGGATGATCGCCTAACGGCTGCATGACCGCCGCGGAAAGATTATATATGAAGGCAAGCGCAATAATTTTCAGTGCAGGAAACGCACAAAGTACCAGAATAATCACGACCCCCGACAAGCCTACCGCATTTTTGACCAGGAGCGACGCGCCGATAACCGTTTCCGAAGCATCGGAGAACAGCCTGCCTACTACCGGCACAAAATTGCCCGCAATATATTTGGCCGTACGGATCGTCACTCCATCCACAATCGCTCCCGCGCCCCCTTGAACCGATACCACCCCGAGAAAAACGGTTACGAATATCCCCAAACAGCCCAAACTGATATTTCGTAATAAATTCGCAAGCTGCGTTACTTTATATTTGTCCGACAGCGCGCTTACGATATGAAGCACTGCCGAAAAAAACAACAGGGGAAAAACGAAAAAATAAATCACCGTCCCTATGGCATAAACCATGAATACAATCAGCGGATGCAGCACGGATACCGATACGACATTCCCCATGGAGGCCAGCAGCGTCAGAAGCAGCGGAACTACGGCAATCATAAAGTGGGTCATTTCCGAAATGGCGGATTTGGCGTAACCAATCGCCAGGTTAAAGCTGTTCACCGCCATAATCATCAAAACCAGAAATGATATGGCGTACGCGATTTTGCTTACGTTGTTTTTCTCAAAGGAGCTCTGGAGCGTTTCCAACAGCATGCTGAAAACCGATAGGATCACGATGGATGCAAGCAGTTTGCCGCCATAAATCAGCTCGTGAAAAAAGTACCGCAAAAGCCCGGAGAAAATCGAACCGGGGCTGATCTCTTTGGCCCCGAGCAGCAAATCCATAAACGAAGGCGCTGCGGCATCGGGAAAATACCCGCCGTACTGCCGCATCAAGCGGCCCCAGAACTGCTCCACCTGATCGAGCGGCAGCCGCTCCGCTTGCTCGCGAATCAACTCCTCTACCGGCGTCGCTGCGTATGCGGTCATTCCGCAGCCCCCCGGCTTCCAGCAGCTTAAAGCATTCCCTCCGTCAAGCAGCAGCGCCGTGATCACAGCGATCCAGAGGAGCAGGAGCTCCGGGCGCCGATCCCTGCTTTTTCCACCGCCGGGATAGCGGCCTGTCTCAAGCGACATACGTTTTTTTAGATGCAGCATAGCTTCATCTCCTGGTTCGCTTCGCCTCTCCAGTGTGCCGCAATGGTTTAAGCGGGAAGCAGCTTGACCACGGTTTCGATGATGACCGACACGATCGGGATGGCCATCACCATAATGAGGATTTTGCCGGAGAGTTCAATCTTGGAGGCAATCGCCTCCTGCCCCGCGTCTCTGACGACCTGCGCCCCGAACTCCGCGATATAGGCGATGCCGATGATTTTCAGAATGGTCTTGAGGAATATCAGGTTGATTTCGGCTTTGTTCGCCAGTTCCTCCAGCACCCCGATGACTGTCGATATTTTACCGATTAAAAATAAGAAGATCGTAATCCCCGTGAAGGCGGTGAGCAAAAAGGCAAACATTGGCTTCTGCTCTTTGATGACCAGCACAAGAACCGTCGTGATCAACCCGAGTCCCACCACTTGTATGATCTCCACAGGCATCCCCCCCTCTTATTGAAAGAGGAAAATTGTCTTGATTTCATTAAACAGGCTGTCTAACAACCGGACGACCATAAACAGCACCACGACAAAGCCGATGACGGTTACCCAATGGGCCATATCTTCTTTGCCCATTTGCTTGAGCACGGTATGAATCATGGCGATAATGATGCCGATGCCGGCAATCTGGAATATCGCGTTTACATCTACGTTCATTGGCGGCACCTCACCTAATACATCAAGATGACGACGAGCAGCCCCATCAACAGTCCCAGGCTTTTCCACATCCGTTCATACCGCTGCTGTTCCTCGCGGGCGCAGTCCGCTTCACCTTGAAGTTGATTGACGGCCAATTTGAGATGCTTAACCTGGTCTTCTCTGTCGGTCAGCCCCAGGGTAGAGCCGAGCTGCAGCAGCACTTCCTTCTCATTTGGCTTCATGGAGGTATTTCTCCAGCCGGCAGTCAACGTCTGTTCCCAAATGGTTTGGACGGAACGCCCGTCCGGTTTCACCAGCTCAGCCGCCGTGTCCAGAAACAAGGATCCCACCGGATGGGTCCCCGCTCGCCCGGTTTGTCTGAGCGCTTCCGGCAGCGGAGTGAAGCCGTACACGATTTCCGTCTCCAGCCGCTGCAAAAGCCGAATCAGCTCGGAGATTTGCTTAGGCCTGCGCGATAATTGGGATGCCTGATAAAAACCCAGGAGAGTGCCTGCCAGCAGAATCAACATGGCGCCCAAGAGCTTCAGCATCCTGGACTCCTTCTTTCGCTCGCGCTCATAAGGTCATCCCCCTCTCAAGGCAAGCCTGTCATCCATCCGTTTACCAAGCTGATCAAACACCGCCGTATTCGGTCCCGGAGGAGCGGCAGCCCCCGTCCTGCGGTGCAAAACGACGAACCGGTCAAAGACTTCGGCTTCAAGCAGCTCCCGCAGGATCGGACGTCGCTTCGCATCTTCGATATCCCGTCCATGCGCAGTCGCTACAATGCTGATTCCCGCATGAAGCGCTTCATGAATGGCGGCTGCATCTTCAGCCCGTCCGATTTCATCGGCGATCAGCACTTCCGGAGACATGGAACGGATCATCATCATCATGCCCTCGGCCTTCGGACAGCCGTCGAGTACATCGGTTCGGGGACCGACGTCGAAGGTCGGCACGCCTTTCACGCAGGCTGCGATCTCGGAGCGTTCGTCCACGATGCCGACCTTGAAGCTCCTGTAAGACCTTCCCGATTCGTTGACCTTGCCGCCTGAGCTGAGAAGCCGGGCCAAATCGCGGATGAATGTGGTCTTTCCTTGCTGCGGCGGAGAAATGACCAGTGTTCGATAAACACTCCCGTCTCTTGGCTCCAGCAGGAACGGCAACGCCCCTGCCGCCGCCTTTTTCCATTCCCGGGCAAGCCGAATGTTAAACCCGCTGATGTCCTTTATATATTTCACTTTGCCCTGCTCGACCACCGTCCGGCCGGAGAGACCTATCCGATGCCCGCCGGCTACGGTAATGAATCCCCGCTTCAGCTCTTCCTCAAACGTATACATAGAATGCTGGGTCAAGAGCTCCAGCAGCGTTGCACAATCTTTGTGGGTCGCCCGGTATGCTTGCTCGGGATTCGGGCTCAAGCCGCCTTTTTCGGCAACAAAACCATGTCCCGTGCTCCATATGACTTCAAGCGGACGCGACTCGCGAATGCGGATTTCTTGCAATTCGGCTTGAATTCGCGTTGGTAGAGTTAATAGAATCTGCCGCACAGGGGCAGAAAAAAACGGTAGAACCGATCCGATCAAAGTACATTCCTCCCACATTCGACGGTTACGGCGGCGCTCTATTGCCCGTCATCAGCATTGCGACGGTTACCGCGCTTCTACCGGCGTCAGTCTGTCCAACTTCTACAATCATGTGTATGCCTTACCTAGTGAAATATGACAGATTACTTTTTTAAGATTCCGATAAAAATGCAGCTGACCCCCGCCATCACCCATAACATTTTGCCTGCCGAAAGCTTATCCGCCAGCCCGACCAGCCCAATCGTCGTTGTTGTCAGAAGTACGAATGGCCCTACGAGCGCCAGCCCCGAGTTCACGAGCAGCGCTTTCTCAATCTGGTTAAATCGAAGCATGAGCAGGGCCGCAGCAATTTCGATACCTCCTGAAACGATTCGGATCATGGCCATACTGAACACAATCTTGTTCAACATCGACGTTTCACCTCATCCCTTGGTCTCTATACCCATCCTATGCAGGCTCGTCTTATTTTAGGAATACTGGGCACACCCCCAACTGAAAATGCATATGATGACACAGTAATCCAAGACTAACCTACAGCGAGGCGATAACTAGATGGAGGTATCAATACCGCTGCAGTGGAATGCACTGCTCAGTGATCCGACCGGACGCCGGACGCCTAAACCGCGGCAATCGGGAAAAACCATGGTGATCGACAAAGGACTGGGGCTTTATGCCTTAGAAGATCTGTTGCAAACGGCAGGCGACTATATCGACATGCTGAAAATCGGCTTCGGCACCTCGCCGCTTTATATGGCGGATTTTCTCAAGAAAAAAATAGAGATGGCCAAAGCATATGACATTACCGTATATCCAGGCGGTACGTTCCTGGAAGTTGCGATACGACAGGACGAGACAGACCATTTTTTTCAGATGGCAAAATATTTGGGGTTTAACGGGTTGGAAATATCGGACGGAACGATCGAAATGTCGCGCAGCCTGCGCAGCGAACTGATTTGCCGCGGCCTGAACGAGGGCTTTATGGTCATTACCGAATACGGCAAAAAAGGCTGGGGTTCATCTATTGAGATCGAAGAGCTGATCCAAACGGTAACGATCGATTCGCAGCTGGGCGCCAGTCTGATTACGATTGAAGGAAGAGAATCGGGCAAAGGCGTAGGCATTTATGACGCAAACGGAGCATGTATAGATGAAGAAATAGAGCGGGTGTTAAACCGGGTTCCCAGCACCGACCTGCTGCTATGGGAAGCACCGCAAAAGGAGCAGCAGGTACATCTGCTGCAAATGCTGGGCACGGATATCCACCTCGGCAACATTGTTCCCGGAGATATCATTTCGTTAGAGGCTCTGCGGCGGGGGCTTAGGTCGGATACGCTGCTTTTGGCTGATGTTTCCAGACAGGAGTCCTATCAAAGCTTCAATTGGCAAATCTAGAGGGGAGGCTGGGCAAAGGAATGAATGTGCAGGTCATCGCCAGCGTGGGCGAAGCGCGAACGGATGAGCTTCAGAACAAGACAGTGATCGTCATCGATGTACTGCGGGCCACGTCCACGATGCTGACGGCGCTCACGAACGGCAGCAGGTCCGTCGTACCCACCGAAACGGTAGCGCAGGCCAAAAGCCTGCAGCGTCCGGGGGACTTGCTGGGAGGCGAACGCAGCTGCAAGAAAATACCCGGCTTTGACTTCGGCAATTCTCCGTTCGAATATGCTCCCGAAGCCGTCAAAGGGAAGAACATCATCATGACGACGACAAACGGAACCAGGGCAGTGCAAAAATCACATAAAGCGGCGCATATTTTGGCAGGCTCCTTACTGAATGCGTCCAGCTGCGCGGTCAAGGCGCTGCAGCTGCAGAAGGAGATTGCCCTGCTGTGCGCGGGGACTCACGACGTATTCAGTCTGGAGGACGGACTGTGCGCAGGATTGCTGGCCGACGAACTGGTCCGGCTCACCGGCGGCGGCTGCGAGGTGAACGACCTGGGTCTGGCCATGATGCATGCGTACCGCCAAACGCACGACCGGCTCCCGGAGACGATACTGTCATGCTCGAACGGCAAACGTCTGATCCGGCTCGGATATAAAGAAGATGTTCTTTACTGCAGTCAGGTCAACCGGATTCAAGCCGTCCCGCAATTCCATGACGGAGCTATGGTGATTTGAAAGCTGCAGGAGAGTTCTGCGCAATGGCAGTGAGAAAATGGGGAGAAGCAGTGAGCAATCATGTCCTAAGCGGCAGCGGGAAGCCGCCGTTCTGCATATCGGCGGCCTCACCGTATGGAATCCCGCGACCGGTTTTGTATGGTTAATAAACAGAAAAATGCTTCGTTCTAATTCGGTTGACCCCTCATACATATAAAGTGATACCAAATGGACAAGGGGCTTAACCATGAACGGAGAGATACTGCTTGTTGCACTGATTATCATCGGGCTGATTGGCCGTTCCCATATTATTACGACAGCCGCCTGTGTGCTTTTGATCGTGAAGCTGATCAGCCTTGAGCGGTATTTGCCCACCATCGAACGAAGAGGGCTCGAACTGGGGCTGCTCTTTTTGACGATGGGAGTTCTGGTCCCTTTTGCCAGTGAGAAAATTTCCATCAAGGACGTCTCTTCCATGTTTACCACTTGGCCCGGAATACTGGCCTTACTGGGTGGAGCCATCGCCACGTATATGAACGGCAAGGGGCTTGAGCTATTAAAATTAGACCCACAAATGATTGTGGGTCTGGTCATTGGTTCGATATTTGGAATTATTTTCCTCAGGGGCATACCCGTCGGTCCATTGATGGCCGCCGGCATTACTGCTTTTTTGCTTAGAGCGTTTACTTTCTTATTTGATAAAATCCGCTAGCTTATCTTCTTTCCGACGGTCCGCCGACAAATACGGTTTGATCCGTATCCAGGCCATATGCCGTGTGCAGAGCTTGAACCACTTCGTTCAAACGGCCATTCTCGATAACGCAGGATGTCTTGATTTCGGACGTGCTGACCAGCAGGATGCTGATACCGAGCTCCGAGATTACTTCGAACATCTTGGCGGCGACGCCCGGCGTACTGACCATGCCTGCCCCCACGATGGACACTTTCACCAAATTCGTCTCGGAGGTCACTTCACGGAAGCCCACGGAAGAGCGAATGCCTGCAATAACCTGCAGCGCTTTTTCCAAGTCGGACGAGGATACGGTAAAGGAGAAATCCGCGAGTCCGTTAATCACACCGCTTTGCACGATAATGTCCACATCGATCTGTTCCTTGGCCAAAGCCGTGAACACCTGGGCCAACTGTCCTGGTTTTTCTTCCACACCCAGAATGCTGATTCTCGCTACATTTTTATCGTATGCAATGCCGCGTACCACGATGCCTTGTTCCATCGCCGCTTCCTCCTTCACTTGCGTACCTTCGTTATGGTTGAAGCTGGATCTGACAACCAGCTTTACATTATAGTTCTTTGCGTATTCAACCGCTCTGGGATGCAGTACCGCCGCTCCGAGATTGGCGAGCTCCAGCATCTCATCGTACGAAATTTCGTTTAACTTGCGCGCACATTTGACGATGCGCGGGTCCGTCGAATAAACGCCGTCCACGTCGGTGAAAATTTCACACACATCCGCCTGAATCGCTGCGGCAAGCGCAACGGCCGTCGTATCCGACCCGCCTCGCCCAAGCGTCGTGATCTCCCCTTCTGCGCTCATGCCCTGAAAGCCCGCAACAATGACGATCTTGCCTTCTTCCAGCGCTTTAAGCACACGCTGCGGCTGAATATCGGTAATCCGGGCTTTGCCGTGGAGCGCATCCGTGTACATCCCCGCCTGCCATCCGGTGAAGGAAACAGCCGATGCTCCCAGACTATGTATCGCCATGGACAATAATGCAATCGAAACCTGCTCCCCGGTCGTCAGCAGCATATCCATCTCACGCGCAGGAGGGGTTCCTGTGTAAATTTGTTTGGACAAGTCAATTAAATCATCGGTGGTATCTCCCATCGCCGAAACGACAACCACGCACTGATGACCCTCGCGCTGTCTCTCTACTACGCGGTTGGCCACACGTTTCATTCTTTCCGCATCGCCAACGGAGCTGCCGCCGAACTTCATAACTATCAGAGACAAAACTGCTCACTCCCTACACAAACATTTGCATAACTAATGAGACATTATATCACAAGCCCTGTGTCTCTTGAAACAGAAAAATGAGGAAGCTTCAGACGGACCATCGTTTATTGTCTGTTTCTTCGCTGCTTCCAGTGGTGGAGTGCCGGCTTGATGAGAAAGGCATAGAGCAGTACACAACCGATAAAGGTAATCATATAAGCCCACCCCGGAACCTTCACGGCTGTACCGAACGATACGGTCCGATGATGCACCTCTACGGATTCATAGGTACTGATGATATCGGGAACATAGAGCATCGTCATCACATAACCGGAAATGATCTGAACGGCAAATAACAAAAGATGAACCGCCGCGGCAAATATCAATCCGTTTCTTATCGTTTTTACCATCTCGCTCCTCCATTCTACAGGCGACTCATCGCCTCCCGTCTACCGGCTTCTTCCCACCGGTTTCTCCAGGGAGTACAGCTCGTCTTCCAGCGCCGACATCCTCTCCAGCAACGTTCGTCTGGCATCTCCAATGGCATGGTTGTATACCGGGGGTCCTACCAGTCCGATCATAAAATCAATCAACTGCTCGGCCTCCAGATTTCCGATCGATTCGGTTCTTTCTTTTTCAAAATATTGCTGAACGCGCCACACCATTTGTTCTTTTTGCTCTTTGGAAATCTTTAGAGGGATCATTCGGCCCGCCCCTTTCCTTTGGCATCTCCCGGCAAAATGACACAAAAAAAGAATGCCAGAATGCGGTCGCAGCTCTTTTTCTTCTCTTTTCCGAGTTCCAAACCAGCTTGCCTCCGAAATAAATGACCGGATTTCACTTGTTATATATATACATTTTTAGAAAAGACCCAATCCCCCGATCAATGTAATTCATAAGATGACAATATGTTATAGCGAAAGGAGGCTGTCATCAATGAGCTTCGCAAGAGGTTTTACTTCTATTGGCGTGATTCTCGTCCTTTTCATTCTTCTCGTTATCGTTTCGACTGCATGGTTCATCTAATATGATCCATCGACCTGCGCTCGGGCTTACAGCTCGGGCGTTTGGTTTGCGAATGATCAGGCCTGATCATTCGCAGAACGGGTATCCCCTAACGGAAGACCGCGCTGCATTAACAACGCATGGGACAGCAGAGCCGTTGCACATCCTAAAGCGCCGATCATAATAAAACCCTGCCACAAGGTCAATAAATCTCCGGCTACCCCCATGACCAGCGGACCTGCAAACATCCCCAAGCCATAGATGGCCTGATAAAACCCCATCGCTGTAGCCCTTCTTCCCGCATCCATATGCTTTATGCTGAGAGCCATCAATACGGGCGCTGTGAGTCCACGGCCAATCCCCGCAAGACATTGGGTAACCATCAGCATCCACAAGGTTGAAGAAAACGGTATAAGAATTGTAAAGATTCCGGAAAAGATGAAGCCGATGATGATGATATGGTTTTCACCCAGTTTCCGGGCTACATATCTGCCCCCTACCAGGGACGCTATCGCCATAGGAAACGTGGAAAAGAACGTCAGCAGTCCCATATCGAGCTTCGTCGCTCCGATCGACTGGGCATATACGGGAGTAAATCCAAAAACCGTAGCGAATGTCAGCAATTGAAAAAGGACAGCCAGAAAAGAGACGGTCAACAGCCTCTTGTCGCTGCCTACCTCCAGCATGCCTTTGAAGGTCATGGGCTGTTTGCTTTTCTTAGGGGTTTCTACAAGAAAGAAAGCACCCACAAGCCCCAGAGCGCCTGCGGCGGCACCGATAAGAAAAGAAGATTCCCAGCCATACCTATCCGCGAACCACCCGCCGCAGAGAATGCCGAACATTTGACCGAGCGAGTTGTAAAATGAAATCGTTCCGATCGCTTGCGTCGTCTCTTCCTGACGGTAGTAGCTGGCAAACAAAACCGTAAAGTCTACCCACGTCGCCGCAGCCGCGCCTGCCGCGGCCCTGAGCAGGAGAATCCACGTCAGTTCCTGCGTAACCAGAATCCCGATACCGGATAAAACCGAAAAAAACAAGCCAAATACAATAAACCATTTGTGCTTGTGATAACGGTCCGAGACCACGCCCACCGGTATCCGCAGAAGCATTTGACTCAATCCGTACATGCCGACAATCAGTCCGGCCATTTTATAAGAGGCGCCCAGATATTCAACGTATGCGGTCAAGATCGGCACACAAGTATACATCGAAAACCAGAACAGCAACGTGACCGTACAAAACAGCGGTATCCTATAGTTTCGCACTTCAGGCGTATCATTCATCCCCGGTCTCTCCCCGTTTTCACTTCATTCATCCACCCCGCTTTAATGCACACGTTCACTGTTTATCATAACCGATTTCAGGAAGATTCTGAAGCACTAAATTCTGCAATGCTCCGCACCGGAATCATCATTCCAACAGGGTGCCGTGATATAAAAACAGGTTGATTTTTCAAGATCTTATAGTTATTATTGGTATGACAGTTGAATAACAACGGGAGCTTGGGAGTTGCCAGGCTGAGAGGACAGCCGATTGCTGTCGACCGTAAAACCTGATCTGGGTAATGCCAGCGGAGGAAAAGTCCTAGCCTTTGTGTATTCAAAGACCGCTTCTTTCCCGTTGCGGTCTTTTTGGTTTGCATCGAAGGGTTTCTCCGCTTGATCACATTCATTCTGAGGAGGAATTGAAATGGCAAGCGAAATCAAAGAAAAAGAAGCAGCCCCTCATCTTTCGTCTTTTCCGGGGAGCAAGAAGGTGTATGTGCAGGGTTCGCGGGAGGATATTAAAGTACCTATGCGGGAAATTAGCCTAACCCCGACAACCATCGGCGGCAATGTACAAGAGAACCCGCCTGTCAGGGTATATGATTGCAGCGGTCCATACACAGACGGCAGCATCCAAACCGATATTCGCTCGGGACTTCCGCTTAACCGCCGGAATTGGATATTGGAGCGCGGCGATGTTGAAGAATATGCGGGAAGAGCGGTCAAGCCGGAGGACAACGGATATTCAAAAGAAGAATCCGTCAAGCGGGAAGAACGATTTCCGGGATTGCAGCGCAAACCGTTACGAGCCAAAAGCGGAGCGAATGTAACGCAGATGCATTATGCCAGAAAAGGAATCATTACGCCCGAAATGGAATATATCGCCATACGCGAGAACGTCTCCCCGGAATTTGTCCGCAGCGAAGTCGCACGAGGCCGGGCGATAATTCCGTGCAACATCAATCACCCGGAAAGCGAGCCGATGATTATCGGCAGTAAATTTTTAGTCAAAATCAATGCCAATATCGGCAATTCGGCTGTCGCTTCGTCGATTGAAGAAGAAGTCGAAAAAATGAGATGGGCGACCCGCTGGGGCGCAGATACCATCATGGACCTGTCCACAGGCAAACATATTCATACCACCCGTGAATGGATCATTCGCAACTCCCCCGTGCCCATCGGTACCGTCCCTCTTTATCAGGCCTTGGAAAAAGTCGGCGGTAAAGCGGAGGATCTGACTTGGGAAATTTATCGGGATACCCTGATCGAACAAGCCGAACAAGGCGTCGACTACTTTACCATTCATGCCGGTGTGCTGTTACGCTATGTTCCTTTGACGGCGAAGCGGGTTACGGGAATCGTATCCCGCGGCGGTTCCATCATGGCGGCGTGGTGTTTGGCGCATCATCAGGAAAATTTCCTTTATACTCATTTTGAAGAAATTTGTGAAATCATGAAAACCTATGACGTCGCTTTCTCCCTTGGTGATGGATTGCGCCCGGGATGCATTGCGGATGCCAATGATGAAGCTCAATTTGCCGAATTGGAGACGCTTGGCGAGCTGACCCGAATCGCATGGAAGCATGATGTTCAGGTCATGATTGAAGGACCCGGCCACGTTCCTATGCACATGATTAAAGAAAATGTGGATCGTCAGGTTGAAGTATGCCAGGAAGCCCCGTTCTATACCTTAGGCCCTCTTACGACAGACATAGCCCCGGGGTACGACCATATCACTTCAGCCATCGGCGCAGCCATGATCGGCTGGTTCGGTACCGCCATGCTTTGTTATGTAACTCCGAAAGAGCATCTGGGTCTTCCGAACAAGAATGATGTTCGCGAAGGCGTCATCGCGTACAAAATCGCAGCCCACGCGGCGGATTTGGCCAAAGGCCATCCCGGAGCCCAGGAAAGGGATAACGCCTTATCCAAGGCGCGTTTTGAGTTCCGTTGGAGAGATCAATTTCATTTGTCGCTGGACCCCGAAAGAGCTATGGAATACCATGACGAGACGCTTCCAGCGGAAGGCGCCAAGACGGCTCATTTCTGCTCGATGTGCGGCCCCAAGTTCTGCAGCATGAGAATTACACAGGACATTCGCGAGTATGCCAAACAGCAGGGGCTCGAGGAACAGCGGGCCATCGAAAAAGGCATGGAGGAAAAATCCAGAGAGTTTAAAGAAGCCGGCAGCGTCATTTATAAATAATAAAGCCATGGGGAACGGCAGCTTTACAGCTCCTTCTTTTTCCAATGAAAAGACCAACGAAATCAACGTTGGTCTTTTCATCATGATTTACATTTGCTTTGCAGGCTGTGCCGCTCTCAGCTCTTCGATCGTTCTGGCTGCCGACACTTGCTGCGGATCGATGCGAACCTCGATCAGCGCAGGCTTTGAAGAAGCCAGCGCCCGCTGCAGCGCAGGTACAAAATCTTCATTCTTTTCTACAAGCTCTCCGTGTCCGCCCATATTCGTCATGATTTGCGCAAAGTTCGGATTCGATAATTCCGTTGCAATCACACGCTTTGGAAAATGCTTCTCTTGATGCATACGGATCGTACCGTACATGTTATTATTAGCGACGATCGCCAGGACAGGGATTTTGCAGCGTACAGCCGTCTCCAGCTCCTGCACCGTCATCATAAACCCGCCATCTCCGGCATAAGCCACAACGGTTTTCTCCGGTTGGGCCACCTTGGCTCCAATGGCTGCCGGAAGGGCATACCCCATCGCACCGGAAGTCGGCCCCACAAAAGTCCCTTCCTCCTGAAACCGGTAATGTTTGGCCATCCATCCGTAGAAATTACCTGCATCCGAAGTGAATATGGTGTCGGAAGGAAGGTGATTCATCAGATCGCCCATGATCCCTTCCAAATTCACATAATGCTGACCAGAAGTGACGCGAACCTCGGAATATTGTTCATATTTCTTCCGCTGTTCCTGTATATAAGCCTCACGCTCTTTGCTTTGCCCTGATTCGCCCAGCTCCGCAAGCAAGTCAAGCATAAAATTTTTCGTGTCAGCTACAATCCCGAGTGCCGGCCGGTATACTTTGTTCAATTCATCCGGTGAAATATCGACATGTATCAGCTTGGTCCCGGAGGTCAACAGCGTATAGTTCTGTGTCGTTATTTGGGAGAAACGGGTCCCCAGGGCAAGAACGACATCCGCTTCCCTTATGCACTCCACCAGATACGGCGCGGCACCCACTCCCAATTGCCCGATGTAGTACGGATGCTGATTTGGAAACGCGTCAAAGCGGCGAAATGCCGTTGCCACCGGAACTTGCAATTTTTCGGCCAGTTCCACTAATTCTTTCGCAGATTTGGTGCTCGTTACTCCGCCCCCGGCGATAATCACCGGACGCTTGGCATGCCGCAGGATTTCTTTGGCTTTGGCCACGGCTTGGCGATCCGGACGCGGATGGGATAACATCTCGGATTCTTGAAAAACCATTTCAGCCGTTTCATCCAGGACGTCCTGAGGCAAGGAGATCAGAACCGGGCCCGGTCTGCCGGATCTGGCCATATGAAAAGCCCTGTGGACCAATTCCGGGACCCGGCGGGCATCGTTGAGCTCCACTGTCCATTTGACCAAATGCCTGAAATAATCCGCCAGATCGATCTCCTGGAATCCTTCCCGTCCTCTAAACGAGCTTTCCACCTGTCCGATGAACGCGACCATGGGCGTGGAGTCTTGATGAGCGGTGTGCAAGCCGATGGATAAATTAGTTGCACCCGGCCCGCGTGTAGCGAAGCATACCCCTACCTTGCCGCTGGCCTTCGCATAGCCCTCAGCCATGAATGAAACCCCGCCTTCATGACGGCCGGAAATCAATTCAATCCGAGGTGTTTCGTACAAAACGTTTAATACGCTCAAATAGCTCTCGCCGGGTACGCAAAACGCCTTCTCGACGCCCTCCCTCAATAGAACCTCTACGATAGCTTTGGCAGCGGTCATGTGTGTCATAACTTTACTCCTCTCTGGTTTGATGTTGCTTGATCAAGTACTCAATGGCATTTTTTCTGGATGAAACAATATGTTCTTTCATTCTCATTTCGACCTTATCCGGATCTCTTTCCAGAAAAGCCTCAATAATGGCTACATGCTCAGGGATCGAGACATTATGCTTCTCATTAACGGATGAGGTGATAGCAAATATTCTATGATTATGGTCGTAAATGTTGCCCATGATATTATGGATAAAGGTGTTAGGGTACGAATAGATGATTTGATTGTGCAGCTCTTTATCCAAATCAATATAATAGGCTTTGCGTTCTTCGGGTGTCATCCCTTCGGGCGGTTCAACCAAGCGTTGCTTCATGTTTAACAGCCAATCCTCCGGAAGCTTGCGGCACACGCTTTTAGCTACGAAGGGTTCGATCAATTCCCGCATTTCATATACTTCATTGAGTAATTCTACGGTAACGCCGGAAACGATGATCCCTTTGCGGGGATAAATATATACCAGCTTCTCTTGCTCCAATTTTTGCAGCGCTTCTCTGATCGGAGTGCGGCTGATGTTAAGCTCTTCCTGCAGCCGATCCTCGGAAATGTCGGATAGCGCTTTCAATTCGCCGCTTAAAATTTTGCCCTTGATGATCCGGTAGGCCAAATCGGTTTTTCCTTGTTTCATTCCATCACCCTTTTTATACTCTATAGATGTATTTATAATATTTAATTGATATATCAGAATAATATTTATCATAATCCCAATAACTTACAGTGTCAATAGGAAATCAGACAAAAAAAACCACGCATACACGTGGGCCGATTTATGATTCATCGTTAAGACTGAAACTGCCTTTATCTATTAAAAATGAACATGCTCACTATGACTACTATTAATATGATTGCCAGCACAATAAAAAATGATTTGAAAAATCCCGCTATAAATTCCATGATTTCAGAGCCCGATTTCCATTCCAGTTTAACCCATAGCGCAATTAATGTAATGAACATGACCGTGACAGCAAAACGCAGTACTGTGAAAATATACTCTCTTAAAGGGATAACCCGATACTCAAAAAATCCCTTGCCATTATTTATCGTTTCCGTATCAGGGTAGATCAGTATGCCTAGTAACAGGCCTATAATCAGACTATATACTGCTCCTTTGACGAGTGTTCCCTCCATCGTTATCCTCCATTTGCGGTTTGCGGCAGCGGACCGGCTAGCTTGGGCCGCGGCTCTATTAAAATATCGATTTGAAATGACGCTCCTAAGATGACCTGATAAAGCTCAGGATTTCGATGATGTTGTTCACCTGGCCTATGGGTTTTACTCCCCTTTTGATCATCTCTTCCATCGTTGTGCCGTAGCTGATGAAAGCAATCCCCGCATCATTCGACGCTTTACCGTCAATCCATGAATCTCCAACCGCAACCCATTCATCGGACGAGATATGCTCAAATTGTTTTTTGGCATAATGAAATCCGGATGGGGAAGGCTTAAGCGAAGTCATGTGCTCTCTTCCTATGATCAGATCAAAATACGCTATGATTTGGGTGATTTCCAGAGCCTTTCGAGCCGCTGTTACTGAATTATTCGTTACGATGACTAGAACATAGTTCTTGTACAAAGCTTCCAGCAATTCCCTGACCCCTGGTTCAAGCCCTGCGCCTTCCATCCCTTTTAATTCATGTTTTTCCGTTATCTTGATTATGGTTTCATACATCTCATCGGTCATGCCTGTATTTTTGGCGTGTTCGATCAAGGTGGATGTCGTGTGCTCCTGTACGGGAAATTCGGCAGGAATCACTTTATGGCGGACCAGAAAACGATACACATCGTGCTTCATGGCCGGGAAATCAATGTTGGATTGCAATAATGTGTTGTCCATATCGAATAGAATTCCCTTGATTGTACCGGTTCGCAGCATAAACTCCCTCCGAAGCTTTCCGTTTAAGACCGCAATGTCGCTGCTTTCTTATAACGTTCCAGCGTTTCTACTGTGTCACAACCTCTTTATTTTACATGGAATTCACGAACAAATATAGCTGTTCCGGAAAAATGTTTCGTGGGTAACCGGCTCCGCTTGCCGCGCTGTTCCGGACCGGTGGTCAAAATCTCGAATTCACTGTCATTTTCTATCCAGGACAGTCCTGCCGTCGCAATCCTCTTGCAGGCTTCGAATCCTTTTAAATAGCGGGCTTAGGGACCAAACCATCCAAGGAGTATAGTCATGAAAAAAATATGTACAACCCGATTCGACTGGAATAAAATTACAGAAAAATTGGACGATTTTTGGGAAGAAAAGAGTTTCACATGGAAAAAATGCTTAAATCCAATAACGAACAGAATCGGCTTCGGTATTTACTTTTATAAAAATATAACCATAAACCTGAATCGGATCAATAAAGAGATACTCCGATTCGCCGAGGACAGTGCCGCACTTTCCCATTTTAACAAAACGGCGTTTCCCCGTTTTATATCGGTTGCCGATGGAATTCATGCCAAGATGTTCACCCAATTGCCTAACCATGTCATTGAACAGATCACTTCTTTGATTCAAGCGCTCCCGGGTTATCAACTGCTGCAATCCGCCACGCGTCCATACGGGTATCAATGCGAGCTTTATTACAATCAAGGAAAAGTATTTTTCGGCTCACTTCAGATTCATTTCAAAAAAATCAACCATCAAGAATAGCCTGAACATACGCTCACTGACGATCAAGGGATCGGTGAGCGATTTTTTTACTTCGATATCATCCTATTTTCACAAAATATATTGGGGAGGGATCATCATGTTCATTACCAACGGTGTACAAGGATTGGAAGTTTCATCCAATATCATGGGGCGAATGGATACTATTTATCCTACCCTGCTCTGGGACACAGACCATACGATTTTGGTGGATACCGGATATCCCGGCCAATGGCCGCTCATTCGCCAAGAAGCAGAGAAGTCCGGGATCGCATGGGATACGCTGAATAAAGTCATTATAACACACCAAGACCTGGACCATATCGGCAGTTTACCGACAATTCTCAATGTATTGCCTCAACCTATCGAGGTATTGGCCAATGACGTTGAAAAACCATATATTCAAGGAGAAAAAAGACTGCTTAAAATAAATCCGGAGTCCATAGCCCAAGCTATGGACTCTTTGCCGGAAAATGTGCCGGAGGAGTGGCGCAAAGCCTTCAGACAAGTGCTTGAAAACCCGCCCAAATCAAAAGTGGATAAAACTGTTGCCGACGGAGAAGAATTGCCCTTTTGCGGAGGGATCGTAGTGATTCATACGCCGGGACATACTCCCGGGCATATCAGCCTGTATCATAAGCCAAGCAAAACACTTATCGCCGGGGACTCTATGATCGTGGCAAACGGAGAGCTGCTTGGGCCCGATCCGCAGTACTGTATCGATGCGGACTTGGCCGTAAACTCTCTGAAAAAATTTGTACAGTACGACATTGAAACTGTCATCTGCTATCACGGCGGCCTGTATAAGGATAACGTCAACCGGCGCATAGCGGAATTAGCAAATGGACAGTGACCGGAAACAACAAATCGAGCTCTTCTATCTTGTCTGAAGAGCTCTTGGATTAATTACGATGTTATAGGCGGGGATTCCAATTGCCGGCCATGTTCGTACTCTTGTCTTCGCAGTGCCTCTTTGCGCTGTTTCTCCAAGGCCGCATAACCAATCTCTTCGGCGTCTTCCGGGTTCACGGCGAACAGGCCGTCATCATCGCCTACAATTAAATCGCCGGGACGTATGCTTACCCCGCCTATGCTTATGATGGTGTTCACCTCGCCCTGAAGTTTAAGGGAACGTGTGGTCAGCGCGCTGATTCCTTTCGAATAGACGGGAAAACCAAGTCCGGTTATCGCGCGAACATCGGTGACGCACCCGGATACAATGACGCCGGAAACTTTTTTGTCCAGCGCAGCGTAAGTCCTGAATTCTCCCCAGCATGCTCTTTGGCCATCGCCGGACATATCCACGACAAGAACATCGCCAGGCTGAACAAGCTCCATGGCATGGGAAATGGCGGCAGAGTCAAGATGCGGAATGCGAACCGTAACCGCGTTTCCTATCAGTTGGATCGGCCGAAAAAGGGGCTGCAGCCCGTTAATAAAACCAAAATCCGTAAGATGGCCAATGGTGGAGGTACTGATCTTCCGGTACAGCTCCAAAAGCTCTGGCGTAACCCCCTGTACTCTGGCCTGAATGCGAAACACGCGTCCCTCTCTCCTTTCCTGAATTCGTTAACCTGCCCTGCCTCATACCGAAGTTTCTATCGCCCCGGCACATACTTTAAAGGGATTCGGCGCTTCTCCGAGCCCAAAGGGCATGCTTCCCGGGACCCTGGAATTGGGCTTCAGAAGCGGCCGGATGATTTGCTTCCAGGGCCATCGTTCCCTGGCGAATAAACATTCCTCGAGTACGCACCTCACCTCATCCGGTACATTAGCCTCAATCATTGCCAGATTCAAACATTCCTGCAGTTCGATCCATAATCGTTCTTCTTTGATGCCGTAATACCGTTGCAGGCTGTCAAGGATTGCGTAACTGTTGACCTGGATGCCAAGCATTTGGAAAAAGGAGAACAGCTGATGCGGCGTGTCATGATACAGAGAGTTCGGATGCCCCGGCCGCAATCGATACTCGGGATCTTCCAGCCCGTTGGCATTTAACCAGGGCACATGCAAACGCAGCGCATCATGATCGCGAAGCAGCAGACCTTCTATTTTCCCCCGGTTCAAGATTAGAATGGAGTTTTGTCCATGAACTTCAGGCATCATCCCCAGTCGGAACAAACGGAAACATATTTCAAAATAAGGCAGCAAAGCCTCTTTGAATAAACGCAAAACGGAGGATTCATTGACTTCCAGTCCTGTCATGCGCAGCCATTCGTCAAACAAATGCCCCTTCCTGTCCCTATCGAAAACCGTCAGAGACGACATGGGCACTAAACGTACATGTTCATGATCTGCGATTTCCGGAGGGTATTGTCTTATCATGGCGGACAAATGCCTGGGAGGATCGGCAAACAAGTCTCTGTTTTCAGGCAGATAAGCCCACCAAACGGTTTCATCGCATAGAAGCAGCCGTTTTTTCAAGACGGGGTCCCGTTCCAGCGCTTGTCTCATCAGTCGTTCCGCGCGCTGTCCATTCATAAGCTTAATGGCCGAAAGATAGCGA
Source organism: Paenibacillus sp. JMULE4 (assembly GCF_013337105.1). NCBI lineage: Bacteria > Bacillati > Bacillota > Bacilli > Caryophanales > Paenibacillaceae > Paenibacillus > Paenibacillus sp. JMULE4. The sequence continues at coordinate 652,191 of NZ_SGWF01000011.1, read as the reverse complement.
AGTCCGCCCAGGGAATGCATGCCCAGCGGAAGCTTGACGTGTAACTGGCCTCCATTGGCGGGCATCAATGACCGTAAGGAAGAAGTGGCGTAAAAGGTGCCCGCTTCAACGTTTAACGGTATGCAAATCCCTTTGCCGATTTCCTCTTGCAGTTGTCCAGGCAATACGGTAGACATTTGCCACGGGTGGACAGGAACAGGTACAAACTCCTCCGTACTCAGCCCTCGCCTGTCCATTTCCTCACGGATCCCGGCTTTCTGGTCTTCGGCAAGCAGCAGATCCGCCGGAGCTACCCCCCCTGTTTCTGCCTGCTTATATTGGTCTTCAATGGAACGTTCATCCAAGCCGCTAACGAGATACCGGCGTTTCACCGCCATCCAGTTCAGTTGAATCGGCCGGGCAAATTCGGCTGTATAGTTGCGGCAATCTTCCTGCGTCCAACCCAGCTTGACTTTGGAGACAGGGTGGAAAGGCCGGTCGCGAAAAGCCGCCTTTCTCTCCAGCTCCAATAATGAAGCTGCCGAAGGCAAACCCAGTATTCCTGCCGACGGTTGTTTGTTTTCAAGAGACCAGGACATTTGCAGCAATGTTTGATCGAGCATATTCATAAAGCGGTCCGCTCCGCCAGCATCTATGGCGGCCGGATCTTTCCCGTAAAGATGAACGATATGCCGCATCAGCTCCAGCGGATCGAGCTTTTTCAGATAGACCGTATGGTTCTCCTCTATACGCACTTCGTACATGCCTGCGGATGCCTCAAAGCGGTATGGCTGCAAGATTGCAGGATGTACAGGAAAAACAATCATGGCCTCATGATAATCATCCAGCCGCCAGCAATAGATGCTTGCCTTAGGATCTAAAGAACCGAATTGCCGGTCTGCTGCGGCCAGTCCCATGTGACCGCGAACCATGAACTCCCATTCGGTTTGGGATAGAAGGTTCACCTCGTCGTGTTCGTCAAAAAATGTTTCCGCAAGCAATGCATTGACCAAGTCTTCCATGACCCGGCAATCGGCTTCATCAGCCGCTTCATTCGAATGTGCGCGGGAATCGGGACCCTTATGTTCCGTTGTCATACTCTCCCTCCTCTGATTGTCCGGTATGGATATAGGGGATTCGGTACGGACTTTGGATCGACCTCCGCGTCTTTCCACAGCCGCCTTCTTGCCAATTGTTCGATTTGAATCGTTTCCGAGAACAGATCATAGTGCTCGAAATTTTGGCTGTATTGCGGATGCTCATCCTGATAGAGATAAATCACCCGGGCAACCATTTCCCAAAAATCCGTTTCCCGAAGCCCGTACTGTTCGTTTAAAAACATGCACAGCTCGCTTATGCACACAAAGAAAAACGCGCTGTGCACAAAGTCTTTGACCGCCGGGAGATCGTCGGTTTGTATGAAGGAATGACGATTTAAAGCACGATGATGAGCGGGCTCCGGATGAAGATCGGGACAAACTTCCGGTTGTCCCAGATGCTGTTTGGAAAACCGAACTCCATCGTGAAAATCTTTCAACGCCAGACGGCAAGGACGTCCCTCTTTATGAATGAGAATTATATTTTGAGCGTGGGACTCCATAGCTATTCCGTGTGCGTACAACATATGAATGATGGGGGTTATCGCAACCTCCAGCAGCCGGCGCGTCCAGTTTTCTAACCCGTACCTGCGAACCCACGGTTCAATCCATGGCTGCTCTCCGGCCATGTGGCAGAGCGCACTGAACGGAACCGCTTCTTCATCGTCTCTTAAATAGCAGTATAGACTCTTCCTCCAAATCACACCCAGGTTCCCATAGGTTTGCAGTTGTACAGTGGACGGAAGCTTCTCGTAATCAAACGAAATTCCCGCAAATTCAGCTAAAAAAACAAAATCGAGTCTTCGAGCGGTTTCGTCATCCCTGGTTAGAGACAGCAGCCAATCCGAAACGAGAGGCGCGTTCATCACGGTATGCTTCGCCAATATTCGTTTCGTTGATGTATTGGTGATATTCAGCGCCAGCTTCATGTACGCTTTCTCTTTGTGGGAATGATTGGCCCAGCTGCGTATAGACTGCTGCGGACGGTACTCGTCGGAACCGTTGCCAAGCCGGACGATTTTCTTTTCGGATAGCTGACGATGAAAGTACGGCAGAATCATGTGCTCCCACTGCCAGGGATGAACGGGCATAAACCAGTAATCGCCGGCATCCAGCCCCTTTTCATTAAGCAAAGAAACAAAGGCTTCATACGCAGGTTTCCCGAGTTCATGCTGTATAAATGAGTTGTAGTCTGTTCCTTCCGATAAAGAAATCAGGCTCTGCGATTTGGAGACCGCCAACCAAACCGGCTTTAGTTTTGTTTTAAATTCCGGTCCGTATAAGGCATTGTCCCCCAAGCTATAGCCGATCCGCGATTTGTAGCACGGATGATACGGATGGCCGTCCAAATCGCTTTCCAAATCATCGTAATCCCATGGCGTTTCCGGCATTGGAGCGACGGACTTATGGTATTGGGCCTGCAAATCTTTTACCAGCGTATGTTCCAGTTCTTGCAGCAGCATCGCCAAACGTTCATTTTTCTGAACCTGACCGAGCACTTCTTCCACAAATCCGGACAACGTTGCCGCAGTCGGGTCTTCCTTTGCTTCCTTGCGTCTTACCGTTCCTTTCTTTATGCGAAAACGGCCGAAACTGAATTGGCGTTTGCCCTCAAACATGTATTCAACGGGTTCCCCTTCGTTTGTTTTTCCCGGGAGAACAAGGCGATCCTCGAAATCTCCGGACACGGGAAGTCCATGAAGGGGAACGGCAATTTCTTCATAAAGCACCGCCTCGATCAGCTGACAAAGGACTCGTTGTTCCACTTTGGCATAAATTTCGGACGAATAAGCACGAATCCAATCCTTCTCTTCTCCGCGCTGTAATGGTTCTAACACACTCATCAGTTCACGGCTCCCATCGTTCGAAAGTAATATGGCATCATCCATTTCATCTCCATGAAGCGTTTCGCTTTGATTCCATTCGTCCCCGGATTATTTCACCTCCCCGCTGCGGTTATTATCCTGCACACCGGACATGCCGACCGGCTTGCTGTAACGGTTGGCGTCAGGGAGAGTGAATTTCATCAAGCCATTGTTGAGCAGCAAAAGAAAAGCGGAGCAAATAAAGATCGACGGTAATCCGAACCGGGAAGCGACGGCTCCCATGCCGAGCGCCCCTGCCATCCCGCCAAGAAATATGGCACAATTGACATAGCTGTAGGTCCGGCTTTCCATCCCTTTCGGCGCAAAATGACGAACGAGAACATGGATTGAAGGCATCATCCCGCCAAGGCACGCCCCCGTACAGAAACGCAGCACGATGAGCTGCCACAGTTCCTGGACAAATGCCTGCGGAACAGAGAACAGGATCGCTCCGAATGCGGCGCAGATTAACACTTTATGCGAGCCGTACTTGTCCCCTAATTTCCCCAGCTGCGGGGCGGTAATCATGTTAGCCATCCCCATCGACGCCGCCGTAATCCCGGCCAAAAAGAACAGATTATCCTGACTCGGCGCCAAGGACTGGACATACAGCGGGATGAAAGGCAAGGTGCCCACCATGGCCGATCGAATGATGGATGCGGAGACAAACAGGGATGCAATTGGTTTTCGGGATACGATTTTCCTGAAATCTTGCACAAAGTTTGTCTTTTCTTTCCGGTCTTGTTTCTCAAAGTTTTCTTTGACCAAAAAGATGACGATCAATGCCGCTATGAAAATACTTACACCGGTATAGAAAAAGACGGCGGCGAACCCGAACCAGTCGGCCATCAATCCGCCCAATAAAGGGCCGCACATGGTTCCGGCCACAGATCCAGAATGCAAAATCCCCAATGCATACCCGCTCCGCTCCTTGGGCGTGTTCGTGGCTGTCAAGGCGATGGCGGCCGGACCGAATCCGGCCATCATCCCGTTTAATAAACGCAGGATCAGCAAGTGAATATGGCTGGTGGCCAACCCCATCAGCGTAATGGTGACGGCCATGCCAATTCCGGAACGGACAAGCATGAGCTTGCGTCCGTAGCGGTCTGCAATCTTTCCCCAAATCGGTGAAAAAATAAAGGCCGTCAGCAGGTTGGCGGCATAAATTATGCCCGTCCACCAGCGAACTTCTTCCGGATCGGTAAGCCCTAATTCCTGCAAATAAAGCGGTAAAAACGGGGTGACGCAGCTCATTGAAGCCATCGCCAGAAATTGCCCCACGTACAAAATGAACAAATTTCGTTTCCACTTTTCCACGGTGACGACACATTCCTTTCTCATTTTAAAAGGCCGTTAAACCTTATGGGAAAGCGGGCACTGGATGTTTGTCCCATAAAATAGGAATGTTAACGACTTTGGAAACGGAACGCCCTATTTTTACAAACTTCCCTATTTTGGGGTTCGACTGGGACCGCGTATTCATTTAGGCTTGTCCCTTGATGGGATTGGGAATATTGACAAACAATGGCGTCTCTCCTTTGGACAGAAAGCAGCTTGTAAAATTCGCTTTGGCCGGCAAAACATCGCTGTACAATAAATCGTCGATGTAGGCAAGCAGCCGTTCGTCAGCTCCCGATTTTTCCTGTTCGAGCAAATGGTTGACGATGCCCCAGTAGCGTTCCTCGTCCTCCCTGCAGTAAGCCGCAATCGTATGGATCAGCGAACCCAGGTGATTCACAAAGAAATAATACTTGGTCCTCATCCAAGCTTTGGCTTCTTCATAGAGGACAGGGCTGTGATCTTCAATCAGCGTAGGGATCCAGCCTGCTTCGGCTGCTTTATGACGGTCGATGCTGACCCCTTCGAGATCCCGCACATAATAGCAATCGGGAAGTCCGTTCTTCAGGGTCAGCAGGGAATTTTGCAAATGCGCTTCAAAGCTGATCCCTTTCCCGGCTAAAATGCGAAGAAGCGGCAGCATGGAGATGTGCAAATAGCATTCCAGCCAATAAGTTAGATCAGGCAGCCGTCCTTGATCGTTTTGCCTGATCGCTTGAATCAGCTTGGGCTCCTCTTCTCCCGGAAAGCTTTCCAATAAAGAGGCCATGACAAATGTAGCGGCATGCGGCACGGCCAAGGGCCGGTAGATGACCGTAAAGCTCGATGACCAATCTTCTGAAACCGAATCGAATCCGACTCTGCTGTAGCCCGTTTCCGAAATAATTTTGAAATGCTCCGTGTTCAGCTCGTTTTGTAACCGGTGAATCACGTTGGCGGCATCCATGGTCCGTTTCGTTTGTTCCCGCGTATTTTCGCGTATCAAGTTGGTGATCCGAACATTCAGCGGCAGTTTATATCCGTATCCCCCCTCCGGATCCCACACTGTTCTTACCGAAGAAGTCGGATATACCACGGGACCGGATGGACCCAGACGAATAATGGCGGACAGATTCATCAATTCCTGAACCTCCGGCAGCCGCACAACATAGTTTGCCTGCCAGGGATGCATGGGCACCAGCACATACTCGCTTACTTTATCGCCCAATTGTTGCTGGGCATGTGCCATCACAGCCGGCGGCAGCGCTTGAGCTTCTCCATCAAGCCATTCTTCATAAACCAATTCCTTTCGGACGGCAAAGTAACTCAATTGAAAAGAAGCGCCCATTTCAGGACTGTACTGCGCAAGCTCCTCATCGGCGAACCCTTCCGAGCATTTCGGATAGGGATGAAAGGGATGACCGAAATAAAGCGATTGCTCGGAACGGATGCAATCCGGCTTCTTGTCCGCTATGGAATGCCGTTGGTTCCATTCGTACTCGATATACATGCTCATCTTGCGGAGACTGTTTTCGATGCGCGCCTTCATGTGATTCAGATGAGCCCCGCGTTTGTCAAAAGCTTCGAGATGGCTCAGCTCTTCAAGCAGCAGTGAAATCAACCGATGAATATCCAGCTTCCGAAGCGTTCCGTCTGAACTCACTTCGTTAAATGCAGATCCGTAAGCATGCTGTCCGATCACAGAGTAATAAGTCAAAGTCCCCGTGATGGTCTTCCCGGTCGAGGGAAGCTTGATGACGACCGCTTCTCCTGGCTCAGGAAGGGGATTCCTTTGACCAAGCTTTAAGGCCCGTGGATCGATTACTCCGATCTCCCTGAGATAACTATTCAGCAAGGCGCGCATGGTCGCCTTTGCCGCCAGCTCCACACTTCTCACGGAGGTGGTTGCATCCGTTTGCTGCTGCAGCATTCGTATTCGTTCTCTCCTTTCTCATCCAACCGTCATCCGAATTACTCTCTTTAGGTTTCGCCAGTTTCGCTTCCGGATCAAACATACTCTCCCGCATGCAGGGCAGCGCAAGACGCATGGCAGGCTTCACTGAAAATCCGTGCAATTTCATCGATTTGCTGTTCCGTTACGATTAATGGCGGCAAAAAACGCATAACGGCGGAATGCCTGCCTCCAATCTCCAGGATCAATCCCCTGTGGAGACATTCCTGCTGAATGCGGCTTGCCAGCTTGGGATAAGCCGGAAAATGCCCCAGCTTGTCAGGCTCCTCATTGGCATTCACGATCTCTACGCCGATCATTAAACCGCGACCGCGGACATCTCCGATAAATTCCACTTTCGATTTCAGCTCGTTTAAACGATCCCTCAACCGATTTCCCAATTGCTCCGCTTTGGTTGCGATATCGTTTTCTTTTATATATTTCAATGTTGCCAGTCCGGCCGCCATAGCCATTTGATTGCCCCGAAACGTCCCGATATGCGCTCCCGGTTTCCAGGCATCCAGCTTTTTATGATAAATCACAACCGATAGCGGCAGGCTTCCGCCGATGGCCTTCGAAAGGACCAGCACATCAGGGAGAATGCCGGCATGTTCGAAAGCGAACATTTTTCCGGTTCTCCCAAGTCCCGTCTGCACTTCGTCAATAATCAGAGGGATGTTTTTTTCCTGCGTAATCCGGCGCATCTCCCGGATCCATTCGACCGGCGCGGGAATAGAACCGCCTTCCCCCTGCACCGCTTCAAATATCATTCCGCAAGGAGAGACAACGCCGCTTTCAGGATCGTTTAGCAAATTCTCGATATAACGGCTGCTGATCCGATGAGTCTGCTCCCCGCCGACACCAAACGGGCAGCGATAGGCGTAAGGATACGGCAGGAAGTGTACATCCGGGATTAATCCGTGGACCCTTTCTTTTTGTCCAAGCGTCCCGCTTAGACTCATCGTTCCGTGCGTCGAGCCATGGTATCCTCCTTGAAACGAGAGAATGCTGCGATGGCCTGTTGCCGTTTTTACCAGCTTAATCGCCGCTTCAATCGCATCGCCTCCTGTCGGCCCGCAAAACTGGATGCGCGCATCCTTGGCAAATGCCTCAGGCAAGCTTGAAAATAATTCATCCACAAATTGCTCCTTCAGCGGGGTTGTCAAATCAAGGGTGTGCAGCGGCCGTTTGCTGTCCAGCATCGTTTTAATCGCGTCGATGACGACTGGATGATTATGGCCTAATGCAAGCGTTCCGGCTCCGGCAAGACAATCGTAATAAACTTTGCCGTCCATATCTTTTACATAAATGCCTTCCGCCTCAAGAATCGCGATCGGGATTCGCCTGGGGTAAGATCTAGCATTGGATTCCCGAGCTGCCTGACTCTGAAGATAGGGGTCATTTTTTGATTTTTCAGCAACATAAGCGTTCACGATATCCGTCCTCCTCCGGAAAAGTACAGAACCGATAATAATGATAATCATTATCATCGATGTCTGTTTTTAGAATAGCAGCAAGTCCAGATAGAGTAAATTCTCCAATCGGATAATCTAGATGATCTAAATGAAGTATGTTTTTCCTCCGTCCTTGCTCTCCCTATGCATCATCTGCTTCAATGTGTAAAGAAAATCCGCACCCGCCGAATCGATATCCAACGCTTTCTTCATGTTCTGAATATGTTTTTTTACCGTATTGACGCTGATATAAAGTTCATCGGCAATTCTCTTAATCGAGTAATGATTGCACAGCATTTCCGCGATTTGCTGTTGTCTCTGGCTCAACGCGGTCATATCCAACGATTCGACGCTTTCCTCATCGTTGGGTCTCTCCGCCGATTGCATGATACGCCCGGCGCCGGCGCCTACATATTCCAATGTTACTTTCACGTATTCTTTCATTTCCAATCGTATCACCTGATCAACAACGATTTGATGCAGCTCGCTGAGCTTGGCGCGATCCTGGTCATCTTTTGAACTGGAATCGATCGTCAGTCTTATTGTGCTTTTGGACATGCTCTCCCCTCACCATTCAGCAATAAAAATTCGCAAGGATAAAAAAAGGAAGCGACTCAGGTTGCTCCCCTTCCCATTATGTCTTACTTAGTTTAAAGCTTTACATTGGCGGGCTGTGATACCTCCATAGACAATCAGCGGCCTATCGTTCACCAATAGATGGCAATATCTCTGTATTATCTACAACAGCGCTTCTGCAATTTCATCCACGACCAGATTGATGGCAATAGGACCGTAATAGCCGATCCACATCGTCGTGTTGACCGTATAGACCTGATTGGCTTGTACCGCATTCAGGCCTTTCCAGACGGATGTCTTTTGAAATTCATCCGTTAACTCCGTATTGGAATCATCTTTTAAGACAAAGAGGTGATCCGCGTTCAATTCCGGCATGACCTCTAACGAAATGGGCAAGCTGGTCTGCTCGTTATTCACTGCCATTTTCGGCGCTGAAAGACCGAGATCACGATACAGAATCTCTGCAGTACGATGTCCCGTCGTATGCAGCCGGATCATGTTATCGCGCGGACGGATCAAAGCAACGGTCTGCCCGTTCAGCTTGTCTGCCAACGCTGCCTTTAGATCGGCAATTTTATGATCGTATCCTTCGAGCACCTTCTGCGCTTCCTGTTCCTTGGCGACAATTTGACCGAACTTGAGGAGCATCGTGCGCCAGTCTTCATTTCTGTCAAACATCAGTGTCGGCGCGATCTTGATTAATTTCTCGTAAACTTTCTCCTGAAACTCCGTACAAATAATGAGATCCGGAGCCGCCTCGATAATCGCCTCCAAATTAGGCTCCTCCTTCGTTCCTAACACCTTAACATCATCCAGCTTATCCGTCAGATATTCCGGGAATACCGAGCTGTCGCTCGTAGCGATGACACTTCCGATCGGCTGCTCTCCCAACGCGAGCAGTTGATCGATATACTGGTAGTCCAGCACCACAATTTTTTCAGGCTTTTGTTCGAGAACCAGTTCGCCTTTAAGGTGCTGAATGCTGCGCTGCGTGCTTTCCGCCGTTTTCCCCGCTGTATTGGCATTATCTGCTTCGCCGCGAGTGACGGCCGGCTGCACATTAACGCTGTTGGTCGGGGAGGCCCCTCCTCCACCAGATGTGCCCGAGCATGCGCCTAGCAGCAAAACAAGACTGAGCATCAAACTGATGGCCAATGACGCTTTTGAACTTCTATACATGTGTAAAGCCCCTTCGTTTTTGTATTGATAATGATTTTCATCATCACCAATATCACTATATCTTCGCAATCTTCTGGCAACAATAGGGAATTGCGACAGACGAGATGGATTATGGCGACGATCGTTCCGCTGCCATGCCCGTTCCTTGAATAGACTGGGAGAAACCCCCATGTATTTTTTAAACATCCGGCTAAAATAGTAACTGTCCGTATAACCGACGGCCTCGGCAATTTGTTTTAACGGGACATTCGTCTGCTGCAGCAATGCCTTGGCTTTGTCCAGACGCACCTGAATCAAATACTCGATCGGCCCCACATGCAGCCTCGCTTTGAATAACCGCTGCAATTGTCGCGCGTTGCAATCCAGCACAGCTGCCAATGAATTCAGCGTAATCGGCTCGGCGTAACGTCCCTCAATATATCGCATCGCTTGGGCAACCAGGTTCGGTTGAGTCGTCTCGCCTCCCTGCTCCTGCAGCTGATGCAGCAATTCATAAACAAATTGATGGAACAAGGCTTTGACATGGAACTGCTCCAGCGTGCCGATTTGCTGCCATTGTCGGTTCATTTGCTCTATTCCCAAAAAGAGCGGTGTCGGAAACTGGGGCGCAAAACCATATTGTACCTGAAAAGGATTGCTTGTTTGATGCCGATGCACCAATTTTTGGCAGTATGGCGTGGTCAAGACCGCTGTATAAAATACCAGGTAATATTCGAATGCCTCCACTACCTGTGCAATATCCAGAAAAGCACCTTTGCCGGCATGACAAACATAGCACCGATCCACGGCATACTCATTCTCATCAATCAACACATGTGCCTTACCGCGAACAGTATACAGAAATGCGCTGGCTGGAAGCTGATATGCGCGCAGGCTTTCGCCCGGCTGCAGGATGGCATGACGTACGTCCTGCACCCTGAGAGCCGCATGATTCCAAAGTAAGGTATGATACTGAAATAGCAACTCTCCCACCACCTGTTATTTTTTTGAATTCATTACCTTTTTCGGATAAGTTTATTATATTAATAACGATTCTCATTATCAATTATATTTTGCCTGCGGCATCGGTCGTTGAAGGAATGGAAACAACAAAAGACCCTGGCAATAGGCCAGAGCCGATGCGGAAAAGCCATTTAGCATCCTCCTCGTTTGTATACGAGAAAGCCGCTCTCCTCAACGAGCGGATCCGAAACGCATTCGTAATTTTTGGAGCAAATAGAGATACGCGGCACAAATGGCGTAAATCAAAATATAACCCGCATGAAGTCCATAGATGGGAACAACGAACAAATAAGCGATATAGAATATAAATAACGCTGTTATACTATACGAATATCCATAAATGACGTATGGAAAAAGCCGATGATCGTCTTCGTAATGCAGTACGACAATGAGCGGAAAAAGGGTAGAGGGAAATGAACTTAAAATATTGGCCCATTTGCTGCCGACCATAGAGGCCGTTCCGGTGATCAGGATTAAAATCACTCCAACCGTTATACCTCTGATGAAATACTGCATTCCCGTGCTTTTGGTTCCCGAACTCTTCCCCTGCTGGCGGACCAGCTTCTTCATCAGGATCAGATTTAACATGAATACCGCAAAAAATATAAAAGAAGCCGATGCCACGTTTACTTCCAATGAATAAATAAAATAACCTGACAATAAAAAGGCAAAAATACCACCCGTGGATGATAAGAAAATAACGGTTCCTTTCCAATTCAATGCAAGACTTCCGGATATGACAAGATAAACGAAACAAAACACAAGAGCGGCAGCTAACCCGGCAATCCCCCAAGGTATCCCGCGAATCGTAAAATCAATCCCCTGCTCCAAAGAAATAAAATATATGGAGAGTCCCGTACCCAATGGAATCCCAGAGATCATCCCGGCCAGATGAGGATTTGCTCTTTTGGAAATCCCCGCCAATCCAAATACGATGAGAACGGAAATCACGATTTTCATGATCGTTAAGCTGAACAGTTCGTTCACCTACTTTATAGAATGCAGCAGCGGGTTGGACAGGCAGGCCTTTTACGAATGCGACCTATGTAAAATATCTTCAAACGCCTTATCCAATGTATCGAATTTGAACGTAAATCCTTCTCTCTCCAGCCTCTCGGGAATAACCCAACGGCTTTTCAAAACCAATTCGGTTTCCGTTTTTATGACATAGGCACCTATTTCAAGCAGCCATTGGGGGGATGGCAGTCCTATTCTCATATTCATCGCTTTACGGAATTGATGCATGAGCTCACGATTGGTGACAGGGTGAGGCGATGAACAATTGAACACCCCGCTCAGTTCTTCTTTATCTCTAAGAAAGAGAATAATACGATATAAATCCTCGATATGAATCCAACTAAACATTTGATTTCCCGAACCCTGGGCACCTCCAAGTCCGAATCGGACCAGGTTTCGGATCGGATGGATAACTCCCCCGCTCTCCCCTAATACAATGGCTATTCTTAAGGCCGCTTGTCTGGTTTGGGGTAATTGAAAAGAAAAGAATGCGTTCTCCCATGCTTTGGCTACATCAACGGAAAACCCTGATCCGATTTCACCATGATCCTCGGTCATCGGCCGGTCTTCCGCATGTCGATAAATCGTAGCCGTACTGGAATTGATCCATAACGAAGGAGGGTTTTTGCATTCCAAGATGGCATTTCCAAGTATGCGGGTAGTCTCTGTTCTCGATTGCAGGATCTCTTTCTTATTTCTAGAGTTGTAGCGGCAGTTGACGGACTTCCCCGCAAGATTAATCAGCATCCCGGAAGCTTCCAAAGCATCTGCTATTCCTGCATGATCGTTCCATGAGATATGACGGTCTTGTCTGGAAATGATCTTCACTTCATATCCCAGTTCCAAAAATTTTCTCTCCAAATATTTTCCGATAAACCCCGTCCCGCCAGCTAACACCACTTTTTGGTTCATGTGATCCACTCATTTCTATTGTTCGACTGGATTATTCAAAACTGAACGATTTCCTGCTCTTCCTTTTTTTATCGTCTATCTTCACAATAAAATTAAAATGCTATATTGTAAAGCAAATTCTGACCATACCGGATGGGCGCAAGATTCAACAAAAGAAAAAGAACCGAGTGTAAAAGCTCTCGATTCTCTTACGGATCACGGGGTTTATGAGATTTAGTTCCTTCTTTTGCAAGTGATAAGCACATAAACTTTTTTAATAACGTAATGAAACAAGTGTGCGCTTCCCCCCAGGTGCGGAAAATGATCTTTTGAAGTTGATGATCTATCGCCGTAATAACGGTTATAACCGGTTTGTTCGCGGGCAGGAGCGCGATAATATAAAATCTGGAGCTTTTATCATCCAGCCATCCATCAGGTTGGTTAAAGCCTTCACCATATCGATCAAATAGCCATCCGTCACGATAACGGATTTATTCTCTTCATCAGAGAAGTTCAACTCCTTCGGCTCCAATGGTCCTGCTCCTTTCTGTGCACAAATATCGGCACTTCGCTCCTCCATCCGCCATGCATTCCGTGCGTTCTACATGAGCGTCAAGCAAAGCCGAAAACAGGGATAGCTCACATTGGCATACCTGACGGTAGCGGATAGCGACCTGCGAAATAGGACAGTTTGCTTCCTCAAACGAATACGTTCCGTCACTGTTTTTTTCCAGCCTGACCATATACCCGTCGTCATCCTGGATTTGGGCCAACGTCTCCAAACGCTTTTCAAAACCTTGTCCCGACACCGCCATCTGATACTTTTGCTCAAGTTTTTTCATTCTCCGCTCAAATAGTTTGCCGACAAACGAATCATCGAACATGTCATGGAGCTCATCCATCAATTCCGTGGCAAGTACATCGTATTGATTCGGAAACAACGGTTCGGCAAAACCGAAAGACCATATACGAACGACGGTCTTCCGGTACGATGACGCACGTTGGAGGTCCGGATATACTTCTCCTTTTGCAAAGCATTGTTATGCCGGCCAAGAAGCTGCTAAACCCCAATCGCTACAATGTCGACCACTTGGAAGAAATCGCCGGGTAGCTGCATCCTGACAGATTTTAATCGATGTCAAAGCTGCAAACATAAAGGAGGGTTATGCCAGCCATATGAAAGCCATTTCAATGATGACTTACGCCGCTTTACCATCTATCGATAATTTACTTCCCTTTTATACCCATATATTCCAAGGGCATGTTCCTTCACCGGATGTCCTGGAGGGAGCGAAAAGATGTTTTCGTTCGATCGGGGTTGCCGACCCACAATGAAACATACACCGCCGTTTGTTGACGAAACCATTCGTCAAATCGTCGCGGATGGGGTTACCCGTCTGTACTCGCTTCCGATGTCACCGCTTTACTCAAGAAGCGGAACCGCAGCCTACCATCTCCGCGTCAGAAAAGCGCTTGCTGCCATCGGAGCGAATATTCCGGTTATCGAAATCAATGATTGGCACCTGTTTCCAAATCTGGTGGAAGCGATCAGCCTTCGCCTTCGAACGGCCCATCAATGGCTATCATCGACGAACCGTTCAAAGGCAACCGTTTTGTTTACTGCGCACAGTCAGCCTGGTTCACCGCAAGCAAATATCGAATTTATTCAAGCATTCTCTGAACTGGCTAAGGCCGTAGCAGATCAAGCATCCTGCCAACATTGGATGCTTGCCTATCGAAGCGCAGGTCCTGCACCCCAGACATGGCTGAAACCGGATGTGTTTGACAGGATGGAGGAAGTGGCACAGGAAGGCGGCAAAGCTGTTGTCGTCTGCGACTTGTTATCTTTAACGGAAAATGTCGAGGCGATATTCGATTGCAGAATCAATAGCCGGCTTAAAGCGAAGCTTGCGGATTGGAGTTTGTTTCCACCGAATTTCTGAACGATTCCGCTGATTATATTGATGCGCTTGCAGCAATGATACATGAAAGAATGATTCAATCGAGCACGGTTTATTGAACGTTAATCCCCTCCCTCGTACCACAATTCGAGAGGCAATCCTACCAGAGCTTTTCCAATCCATTCGCGAGCAATATTATTCGATGGTCCCATGGCAATCCCCGCCCTGGCATCGCGGTAAAGTCTTTCAAATATGCCTCGTTTGTAACCATAGCCGCCGGTTACGTCCAACGCCGCTTTCGCCGCTTTGTTCGCAACCTCGGCCGCATGAATTTTAAATTCGACCAGCGGCAGAAGCAGTTCAACCTGCTGCCGCCCTTGTGCTTGAAGTGCGTCTAATTGTTTAGCCAGGGAAAGCTGCCACGGCTTCAAACTTTCAATTAATACCTTGACCTCGGCAAGTTGCTGGCGAATGACTTGGTAATCCGCCAGTCTTTTATTAAAATCGCGATGCACCATTGCTTTCACATAGTCAACAGCCGATTCCAACGCAGCCTCAGCTACCCCAACCACGTCGAACCGAGGCCGATGAGGTAAACGGGTGAAACGCCGCTTTCTAAAATTTCGCGACCTTGTCCCTCCAAGCCCAGTTTATCTTCCGGGCGAATCCGGACGCCGTCGTACTTTATCGGACCGCTGTGGTTTCCTCTAACCCCCAATGCGTCCCAAACGCCGGCGTTGATTCCCGGAAGCTTGCCGTCCACGATAAAAAAGCTGACGTCCGTCGGCGTTTGCGCGCCGGGGGATTTGGTTTGGAAGATGTAGAAATCGGCTTGACCCGCGCTTGTTGTGAACGATTTTTCAGCGTTTATAATGTAGTCCTCTCCATCACGGGCGGCTTCGCTGAAATTATACCACCAGTGGCCCCCGGAAGCTTTTTCGCTTGTCGAATACGTTCCGATCCTTCCCTGGCGAACGGGCTTCAACCATCTTTCCTTTTGGTCGTCGTTCCCGTATAAAACGATCGTCTGCACCGCGCCTACATGCATTACATATACAAGTGACGTTGACGCACACCCTTTTGCGATTTCTTCCGTAGCAATGGCGAAGGCCACGTGATCAAGTCCCTGACCACCCCATTGCTCAGGGATTAACACACTGTTCCAACCCGCTTCCGCAAGCGCCAGAAGGTTCTCTCTGGGAAAAGCCCCTTCCCGATCGATCGTTTCCGCTCTCGGTTTGATGTCCGTCTCGACGAATTCACGGATTTGTCTACGAATCGTATCATAATCGAATCTCTGATCCAAGGTATTGGCTTGAATACTCAACTCCATTCACTCCTCTCCATGATTGTATTATTGAGCAGCAGCGCTCAGAAGTGCGGCTTCCTTTGCTCTGACAAGCGGAATGACCTTCTCTCCAAAAATACGAATATCTTCATCGTAATGCAAGAACCCGGTAAGGATGAGGTTGACACCGATTTTTTTCAGCTCAATGATGCGGTCTGCGACCTGTTCGGCCGTTCCGATCAAGCCTGTCTTAAAACCGTCGTTATATTGTACCAAATCGTCAAAATTAGAGTTTGCCCACATTCCCTCCCTTTCAGGAGAAGCCTTGCCGGCGAATTGAACCTGACTCCGAAATCCTTCTACCGCTTCTTCATCCGCGTAACGGATAATATCCCGCAGCACTCGCTTCGCTTCTTCCTCCGTATCCCTTACTATGACAAAGGCATTGACTCCGAATTTCAGCCTCCGCTGATGTTCGGCGGCCAGCTGATTCACTTCAGCGATTTGTTTCCGGAAGCCGTCTGCCGTATTGCCGTTCATGAAATACCAGTCCGAAACACGGGCTGCCATTTGGCGCGCGGCGAACGAATTACCGCCCTGGAACACCGGCGGGAGGACCTCGGGCTTCGGTTTGAGCGGAGCCCCGTTGATTCTGTAAAAATCGCCCCGGAAGCTCGTTTCCTCTTCCGTCCATAATTGCTTCAGCACCCTGATAAACTCCTCGGATCGGCGGTAACGCTCGTCATGATCCAGCCATGGTTCCCCGTAGCCGTAAAATTCTCCCTTAAACCACCCGCTGACGACATTAACCGCCGCACGACCTTTACTGATCTCATCTAGCGTGGAGATGGCCTTAGCGATCGGACCTGGATGCCACAGCCCCGGAAGAACGGCGGCAATCAGCTTCAGTTTCGTGGTGACGGCTGCCAAAGCCGATGCGAGAGTAATGGCTTCCAATTGATTTTCGGCTCCATAACTGGCGATAAACCGGGTCTGAAGCAATGCGTATTCGAAGCCCGCTTCTTCCGCCTGTTTGGCATATCTCGCATTGTCCTCAAACGTCCAGCCCGTTTTTTGAGGAATCTTGGAAATGACCAATCCTCCGCTTACATTGGGTACCCAATAGGCGAATTTTAATGACATGCTAATCCCTCTTTCCGCAAATGTTTTATAAAGACAGGGGACCTGCCCGTGGCTGATGGCTTTATCACGAAAACGGCATATTTGTTGTGTCCCCGACCTTTCGTCAAATCATAATGCTTCCCAAATTCTGCAAATGGAACAATCTCTATTGTCGGCTAAATAAAAAGGAGGCTCTCCACTTCCTGTGGTTCGCCTCCGGTTTTCCGGTCGTATTCGGGTTGTATACAGCAGCATTAAGCTTTTACTTCCTTATGATGGCCCTACTTTGTTCGATACGCTTTGCATAAACGCCTCCAGGCATTCCGTCAACCCTCCGCTGCCAAATCGGATAAACTTCTTATTACTATCCTTTTGAACGCGGCTGACGGCATAGGTAAAGAAACGAAGCAGTATGGTTCTTCTTGCCCGAATATCCGTAAAGCCTCTGCGGTACAACCAGATCTCCGCCGTATTATAGATCCCCCGATTGATTTGGAAAGACTCGCAGCAGTACCCCATAAACATCAGATCCGGCCAGTTAACCGGGGATTCCTCCTTTACCTGCATGGTTAACTTTTCATTCGAGATACGTACTACGGTTTGCTGCGGGTACTCCATCCACTTCCCCTTCTTTCAAAAGGACCATTTGCAATCATTTTCTCCTTTTCCAGTATTCCCAACATCTCTCACACCGGCTTCGTGCTTTTCACCTTATTGGTTTCCAATTAGAGAAATGCCACAGCCCGAATCGGATCTCCCCGATGCTGCCGTTGAGCTAAATCCTCTCACATCTCCTCGAATTTATCTTTATTTAAATAGAATACGAGACCTTCAACTGCGCTTCTTGCTCCAAACTCGTATCACGCTCCATAACGCGGTCCAAAATCAGCTTTTCAAAATAGGCGAAGCCGCTATCCCGCTCCCTCGGCCGAGGAAGCGTAATGGCGACATCGAGCGCGATGGCTCCGTCTTTCATCAATACAACACGATCGGCAAGCGCCACCGCCTCGCTCACGTCGTGGGTTACAAGAATGGCAGAGAACCTCTGTTTTTGCCACAGCTTCTCAATCAAATCCTGCATGTCGATGCGTGTCAACGCGTCCAATGCTCCTAACGGTTCGTCAAGAAGGAGCAGCCGTGGGTTTCCCGCCAACGCTCTCGCAAGCGCTACTCTCTGGCGCTGCCCGCCTGACAGCACACCCGGCCATTCGTTCGCTTTATCCTCCAGCCCTACCATCCGGAGGGCCTCCAAAGCGCGCTCCTTATTTCCGTCTCGTACACCGATCCGAACGTTCTCCAGCACTTTCTTCCAAGGCAGCAGCCTTGCGTCCTGAAACAGAACCCTCGTATCCGGATCAATACCCGTGATTTCCTTCTTATCCAGCAGCAGCGTTCCTTCCGTCGGCTCATCCAAACCTGCCACCAGACGAAGCAGAGTACTCTTGCCGCAGCCGCTCCGTCCCACAATCGCGATAAATTCGCCGGACTTGATGTTCAGGTTCAGCTTCTCCAGCACCCTCACGTCGCCAAACCGCTTGCTCACGTCGTTGATGGCCAAGTGAGAGCCCAGCACTCCAGTTTTCATGATCATTCTCCTTCCTTTCCAATCCTTGCTTATCCCTTCCGATAGTTCGGATGCCACTGAAGGAATAATCCTTCGAAATACTTCGCGATCGAATCGGACAGCTTGCCAAGCAGTGCGTACAGGATAATGCTAAGCACGACGATATCCATTTGCATAAATTCGCGGGCGTTCATCGCCATATAGCCGATTCCCGAATCGGCGGAAATCGTCTCCGCCACAATGAGAGAGATCCACATGATGCCCAACGAGAAACGAACACCGACAAGAATCGAAGGAAGCGCCCCCGGGAGAATGACTTTCCAGAAGAGCGGCAGCCCCCGTAAACCATACACCCTCCCCATCTCAATCAGCCCCGGATCCACCGTACGGATCCCGTGGAACGTATTCAAGTAGATCGGGAATGCAACGCCAAGTGCAACCAGAAACAGCTTCGCCGCTTCACCGATGCCGAACCAGAGGATGACGAGCGGAATAAGCGCCAGATGCGGAATGTTGCGGATCATCTGGACCGATGTGTCAATCAGCTTCTCGGCCAGAGGAACAATGCCGTTCAACAGGCCGAGTATTAACCCTATACCGCCGCCGATGGCGAAACCGATCAACGCACGGGTTGTGCTTGTTCCAATATAATCAAAGAGCATTCCGTTACCGATCAAAGTAAACAACGATTTCACCACAGCAACCGGAGTCGGCAGTATGCGTGTAGAAATGATTCCTAATTGCCCTAGAATTTGCCATAGAATGACAAGCGCAGCCGGAACGATCCAGACAAACCACGATTTATTTTGCCACTTTCGCAGGAGGCTGACTGTTCTTTTTCCCTGCATATTCCGCCACCTCTTTCGCACGGTTTCCCGCGACCTCACCCGGAAGCTCGTTATTGGCGATCAATTCGCCGAACGGACTGACATATCCTTGCCTTTCCGACGTGCCCTGAGGCCGGTCAAGAGGCAGCAGCGGGAACAACAGCTCCGCCGTCCTGTACGCCTCCTCAAGATGCGGATATCCGGACAGGATGAACGTTTCGATGCCTAGCTCCGCGTATTCTTTCATCCGTTCGGCAACCGTTTCAGGGTCGCCGACGAGGGCCGTCCCGGCGCCTCCCCTGACAAGACCGATTCCTGCCCACAGGTTCGGGCTGATTTCCAGAGATGCACGGCTGCCGCGATGAAGCTGCGCCATGCGCTTCTGCCCTTCGGAATCAAAGCGCTCGAATATTTTTTGCGCCGCTTCAATCGTCGCGTCATCGACATATTGGATAAGCTCGTTCGCCGCTTTCCAGGCTTCCTCGTTCGTTTCGCGTACAATCACGTGCAGCCGGATGCCGAAGCGGATCGTTCTGCCCTGTTTGGCGGCAAGCTCCCGAACGTGTTCAATCTTCTCCTTTACCTGCTGCGGAGGCTCGCCCCAGCTCAAATATACATCGACATGCTCGGCCGCCACCTTTTGGCCGGCTGGCGAGGAGCCGCCAAAGTAGAGCGGAGGATACGGCTTCTGGATCGTCGGGTAAACCACCTTGGCTCCGTTGACACGCAGGTGGGTACCCTCAAAGTCGACTTCCTCGCCCAAAAGCTCCTTCCGCCAAATATGCAGAAATTCATCGGTCAAGTCGTAACGGCCATCATGATCGAGGAACAATCCATCTCCGGCAAGCTCTACCGGGTCTCCTCCCGCCACTATATTAATAAGAAGCCTGCCGCCGGAGATGCGGTCGAAGGTGGACGCCATGCGCGCCGCCAAAGTCGGAGACATCAGCCCCGGACGGACCGCTACAAGAAACTTCAGCTTCTCGGTCGAAGAGATCAGGGAAGATGCCGTTACCCAAGCATCCTCGCAAGACTTGCCTGTCGGCAGAAGAACACCTCCGAAACCAAGACGGTCCGCCGCTTCCGCAATCTGCTTCATATACTGAAAATCGACTGCACGTGCGCCCTTGGTCGTCCCCAGATACCGGCTGTCCCCATGCGTCGGAATAAACCAAAACACTTCCATTGAAATCCCTCCATACCGCTTTTTTATTTATTCTTTAAAACCGCATCTTTGACTTGAATGGGCTTCGGAATAAGTCCGAGCTTCTCGAACGTATCCGCAATCCGCTGCTGCTCGGCGATGACCTCCTCACTGATTTGCTGCACGCCATATTCGCGTCGTCCGGAAGCCAGCTCCAGCGACGGAACGTCGATGCCAAGCTGAGCGGACAACAGCTCCGTAAGCTCCTTCAAGTTCGTCTTCGCCCATTCATCTACCTTGTCCAGTTCTTCAAGCAGTATAGCAGTAAGATCAGGGTTTTTCTCGACAAAGCTACGGGAGGCCAAATAAAATTCATGATTGCTTACAACACCCGTACCGTCAGCCAAAATGGTTCCTTTCGTAGCCGTTTGAGCCGCTGCCAGGAACGGATCCCAGATGACCCATGCATCCACGCTTCCTCTCTCGAACGCTACTCTGGCATCCGCCGGCGGAAGGAATACCGTCTCCACATCTTTATATTGAAGGCCGGCCTTCTCCAGCAGCACCACCAGCAAATAGTGGACATTAGAGCCTTTATTGAGCGCTACCTTTTTCCCTTTGAGATCGGCAACCGATTTGATCGGAGAGCCTTGCGGCACCAGAATCGCTTCGCCTTGCGGACTCGGCGGCTCATGCGCCAAATAGACGAGAGGCGCGCCGGCTGCCTGGGCGAAAATCGGCGGGGCTTCGCCGGTATGTCCGATATTGATGCTGCCGACATTCAGCGCCTCAAGAAGCTGCGGGCCTCCGGGAAACTCGGTCCATTCGACCTTCACGCCTTCTTTTCCAAGCCTTTCTTCCAGAACCCCTTTCGCCCTCAAAAAATTCATCGTGCCGTATTTCTGATAGCCAATCCTGATAACCTTCGCCTGGTCGCCGCTATTACCACCATTATCGTTTGTAGAAACCGCAGGTTTCTCCACGCTGCCGCAAGCGGGAAGCGCTAATGCAAACGCGATTAAAGCCACAGCTATTACAATTTTCCGTATCATGATATGATTTTCACACTCCCAATGCAGTGGCGATATTTAGGCCTTAACCGCGTTCTCAGACTCCCGTTTTCTCTCAATTCTCCATGCAGTCTCCCGAATCAGCTCTGCAACCGAGTTTTCAAGACGAGACTTTAATTCCTCTTCCAATTCGTAACCGCCTTGCTCGGTTTTCGTGACCCAGCTATCGACTGCAAATACGCCGCCAAGCACATGTCTTGCGCCCAAAGCGGCCAAAACCGGCTTCAACGCATAATCGATCGATAGCAGATGGGAAATTGTACCGCCGATAAACAAAGGGAGCACAATCTTGCCCTCAAGCGCACCCTGCGGCAGCAAGTCCAGGTACGTCTTTAAAACTCCCGTGTACGAAGCTTTATATACCGGGCTCGCTACAATCACCGCATCGGCTTCTTGAACCTTCTCGTTCGCGAGACGCACATCCTGGCTGTCGAATCTTGCGTAAATCAAGTCATCGGGGGGCAGCTCGGTCACCTGAACCCAGTTCAATTGAACGTTCCCTGAGGCCTGCAACTTCTCCTCAACAAACCGGGTAAGTCCATTCAACCTCGATACCTTGTTCGGGCTCCCGACAATGATTGCGATCTTCAAATTCTGTTTAGCCATCCAATACCCCTCCATTATGTTTTTTCAGCGAACGCAAAAAAGGAGACGCACCCCTCCATACGTTCAAGGAATGTCATCTCCGGCTGTCCGGTGGATAAATCCTATATGAATACTTGGATTTCTTAATAAGAATAATTTTACCACTGGAACACTTCATCTGTCAATGATTTTTTCTTTTCTGCATTTTTTCCGAATGAATATGCGCTTTTTTTGCTTGTTCAGTTCAATCGCACCCGCTTCCGGGAACGATTTTCGCCAAAACTCCCCGTTTGCCCAAAACTCTTCCCGTCAACCAAAAGGCATGGCCGGCAACGGAGCCGGGAAGGGCATTGGGGCAAGCTGGATTCATATCGGTTTGGACCCTTACATGCCGGGGTTGAATTTATACCGTCCCGTATTGGTCAATTCGACAATAACGCGGACGCTGCGCAAAGAATCTTCGCGCAACAAAAATTGATCCTCGTCCGCAAGCCGGTGCCATTCCGATGGATTGCGCCGAAACAACGGCTCGCTCAGATTGTATACATCCACCTTCCGCTCAAACCCTTGCCGGTAGGTATGACGGATTTGTTCCTCGATCTTCTGTTCTGCCAAGCTGATCAGTTCCCGCTTGGTCATTTCCTGATGCATTTCATTGACCCCTGCCTGCAGTATTACCGTAACGTCAAAATAGCCGCCGGGTTGAACTGAAGGCGTGATCTGCACCTCCGGTTTCTCCATGACCAACACAGCGGCCAATGAGTTCCCGCGAAAGAGATAAAGCGGCGCCCGAACCGTTTTTTCGTTCATCCAGGGCAATCCCTGCAAATCATTCAAATCCATATGTCCCCGGTACCGATCTTTCTGAAAGACGTGCATGCCTTCATACTCTAACAGCGGATGTGCTTTCCCGCTTTCTTTCCATTGGTCCTCCACAATCCGAAGAGAAGCCAGGTAGCTAATTCGCGCATCCTCTTTCAGAGACGTGATAAATTGATACAGCCTGACCGGCTTAATGATCGAGATTTGCCGGTATTGTTCTTCCGGACTGTGCAAAATGGACATTTTCGGGGACTCTTTAAAAAATGGAGTAATGTTAAAAATGTCTTCAATCGATTCCCTGGTGCTGAACGCCCATACCAAATAACGGAATTCCCTAAATCGGTCGAGCAATTCCAATACATCCCGGTATTTGTTTTGCTTCAAAATTCGTTCGCTGAATACAATCGCTGAAACATGGCCCCAAAGCAATTTTTTTTGCGACGTTGAATATAAACTGTTAGCTGCTTCCGTAAACGATTTCCCTGTTCCTTTCCCGACCCATACAGGCCCTTCCGACAGTTTTTGCTGACCTTCCAACTGGGCTACACTGGAAAAATCCAGCAACTGCACATACATGATGCATTTTCCGCCGCTGTAATCAAACCCAATGGCCGTTGCATAGTTCATGTCCTGGACTTCCCGGATGTTCCAACAGCCGGTGGTGATGGTCAGCAGTACCATCACCACAGTAAATAGCTTCAATCCCTTCACTTCTTATCTTCTCCTTGACTACTCGTATCATCGAGAATATTGAGCATCTTTGGACGCCGCTTCTTCCACACCCAAGGCAATCGGAACAGCGCATTCGGCAGGTCCTTGAAAAAGGGAGGAGACAATGGAGCCAAATAAGGAACACCGAAAGAGTGAAGTGTCGACAAGTGAACCAGCAAGATAAAAATACCGAGAAAAAAACCATATAACCCGAACAATGCGGCAAAACAGAAAAACATGAATCTTAATATGCTTACCGTCCCGCTCAATGCCTGATTGGTCAACGTTGCGCCGAATACATGAGTCAGCGCGCCGATCACAACAATCCCCGGAGACAAAATGCCGGCTCGAATGGCGGCATCTCCGAGGATAAGCCCTCCGACGACGGTAAGCGTCGAACCGACAGTGGACGGAAGACGAACACCCGCCTCACGCAATATTTCAAGAAAGAGCAGAGCAAGGAACATTTCTATGGTTACCGATAGCGGAATACCGAGCCGGTTGATCGTAAGAGTGGCCAGCAGGTAGAACGGAATTTGATCGTGATGATAAGCGAGCAATGAAACCCAGAGCCCCGGCAGCATAAGAGACACAACCAATCCCAATAACCGGAGTGATTGTCCGAATGTCGAGGATAATGCTGTATAATGGATGTCCTCCGGCGTCTTGACCAGAAGCATTAAATTAGCAGGAGCAACCAAAGCCGCCGGAGTTCCGTCCACCAGCAGGACAAATCGTCCATTCAGCAAACAATTGACTGCAAAATCCGGCCTGCCGGTATACGCCATTAAGGGAAACCATGCCTTGGCCGGCGATATGAGCTCCTCCAATTGCGTCGCGCTGAAAATGCCGTCGATGGTAATTTTTTGAATCCGTTGTTTCACGTCCTGTATGATTTTCGGATCGGCTATATCATACACGTACATCAATCCGACTCTCGTCTGCGTGCGTTCACCGACGACTAGCGAATCATAGGCCAACGAAGGAGATTTAATCCGCTTGCGGATCAGCGCGACATTGGTGACCAAATCTTCCACAAAACCGTCCCTCGGTCCCCTGATGGAAACCTCCAAATTCGATTCTTCCGGCTTTCTCGTCGGCAAGTCGGCAATATTAACCGTACCAGTGACCCCAAGTGCGGGGATATGCATGAGCAGATTGCCTTCAAACACATTTTGGGCCGCTTTCCGCTGCCAATCATGATCCGGTAAAAGCTCCAGATGAAGTTGACTCGCCGATATCAGCCACTCGACTTCCGTAAAGCCGTATATTTCATAAAAACGCTGCAAACGAGGCAGCACCAACTCATGAATCATTTGCTGGCTATCGCTCAAACCTTCACAGTAGACGAATAAAACGGATGAACGGTCATCATTTGCATTCAAAGTGTATATATGATGCTTGACATCGGCGCAACGTTGGAAAAAAGCTAAAATCGTATCGGTATCGGCGGGTTCAAACGTTAGGTTTGAGGATGGTTTGGAAGCTGGATTGTGTTCTTGGTTCGGGGACTGTGTCGAACCGTGCGATCCTCTTAGAAGCCGTTTCATAAACCACTCTTTAAACACCGTCATTTCACCTTCTTATTCTGTTGGATATCCAAATTTTTGTTACAAACAACGCCGTTAATCCCAAAACGACATAGACCGACAACGGAAAATACACTTTACCAAGAAATTCCAGAAACTCAGCATCACTGAAAGGCAGAAGGACAGCCCCGATCATCAGTATGGCGGTGAGTATCAGCCATGGCAATGGCTTATTCGGTTTCCATATGTCGACCAGAACAAAAAGGGCCAGTGTGACACGAATAAATGTTCCGGAGAGCCACTGGTAGATGGAGAAAAAATCAAGATGCGCAATATACTGTCCCAATTGGACCATACGCCACTGTTCAAAAGCGGGATAACGCTGTTCTGCCGCCTCATTGGGTCCAAAAATGGCGATGGAACCCGTCAACGGACCCAGAATCAGACCTGTTAGCAATACGAGGACCAGCATGAGATTGCCGAATCGCGGGCGCTTGGTTAAGTGCTCCTGAAAAAAAAGAATGCCCATCATTTCTAAAAGCCCCCCCGCAGCATAAAAGAGGCCTTTCCATATGGGTGCCGTCCCAAACTCCATAACCGGAAACAGCAGGCTGTAATCCTTGTACTTGAAATTGGCTGACATGACAAAATCACCGAGTATGATCACAAAAGGGAGCAAAATGCCGGTTACGATCGCAATCGAGCGCAATCCGGCTTTCGCAGCAAATAAATTGCAGATCACTCCCGCTAATACTAATGCCAAAACCGGTGTTTGCGGCAAATAAGAGGCAATGGTCCATGTTATGGTGTCTTTGAGGCAAAGCGTGCCCATGGCGAACACATAGACACTGATCAAAATTAACAAGAAGCATGATAATAGCCTTCCAAAGTGCCGGTACAGCCAAGATTTGAGCGGTACCCCGTTCATGTCCTTGATAATGTAGGACAAACACGCGACCCAAACCGGGGATATAGCCAAGACGACCAAAACACTAACCCATGAATCTCTATGGGAGACCGTTAGCAATAGTGGGATAATGATCACGTGATTCAGAATACCGATGGCTATCAGGATCAGCATATATCCTTGAAGCAGCGATATCTTGTTGTTAGCCGATGCGATAGTGATCACCACTTTTCTATATTTTCCTTATTATTGTTTCCCATTTCACCCTGTATAAACAAAAAATTCCTGATGGCGGATCTCGCGGCGCCAAAAAATAAAAAAAATGCCAGACCCCAAAACCGGTCTGACAATTTTCTTCATCATATGGACCTATGACCTGAATGGCGCAAGGCGTTGTGCCAGGAACTGTGCTCCCTTTTTTGCTCCAACCATCAGCCCCGAGGCCCGGAGCCTTAAAATCTCCCTGACTTAAAAATCGAATATAACAGCCACAAAAACATGATCATCGCCAATCCCAAACCCATTTCAATCGCCGGAAATTGCCAGAGCAAGGTGGATTGTCTGCCCAGAGAAGAACCGATAATCACACCTACCATAATAATACTGAAGGATAACAAAACAATACTAAAAGACAACCGGTTGCTGATCCGATCCAATTTCTTTAAGAAAAGATCCAGTTCAGGGACAGCGATCTCAAGCCGAAGTCTCCCCTGTTTGATCAAAGAGGTTACTTCTTTCATGTGTTTGGGAAGATCCAGCAGCAGTTCCCCGTAATCGGAAACACGATTCCATACCGTTACCGATACACTTTTGGGATGCAATCGTTCCTTTAACAATTGACGCCCAATGGGCTCCGCAATGTCGAAGATGCGAAACGCGGGATCCAGTTTTTCAACAACGCCTTCAACCGTCAGCAATGTCTTCCCCAATAACGTCAAGTCTGGGGGGATCCGGATGGAGTGCCGAAACGCTGTGCGAAACAGGTCGTTGACGGCCTCTCCGAGACTGATTTGACTTAACGGGACACCGTAATACTTCTCCCTCAATTGTTCTACATCGCCGCGCAGCTGCGCCATATTCACATCATCCGGCACCAATCCCATGCGAAGGATGGCTTTTATGACCCCGTCTGTACTTTGACGCATCAAAGCAATGACCAAAGAAGAAAAATGGTATTTCATCTCGGGACTAAGCCGTCCTACCATGCCAAAATCGATAAACGCGATCACTTCACCCGGTAATACGAGCACATTTCCGGGATGAGGATCCCCATGGAAAAAACCGTTATTAAAAATTTGGTGAAAAATCGCCTTGGCAAGACGTTCCGCCAGATTTTTCGGGTTGTAGCCGTACTGTTTCAGTTTATCCGGCTCATTGAGCTTTACTCCGTCAACGTATTCCATGGTCAATACTTTCTTGGCGGAATATTCCAAAAATACTTTGGGAACATAAATGGCAGGGTCATTGCCGAATTGTTTTGCGATTTTCTCCGCATTGCGGCTTTCCATCGTATAATCGAGTTCTGCCCGAAGGGACTTGGAGAATTCATCCACCATAATCCGAATTTGATATCTGGCCGCCCATTCCAGACGATGTTCAGCAAGAGCCGCCAAATCCTGAAGAATTTCCAAATCCGTTTCAATCACACTGGCGATATTCGGACGCTGGACTTTGACCGCTACTTTTTCGCCGGATCGCAAAACAGCCTGGTGGACTTGTCCTATAGACGCAGCAGCCAACGGAGTATCTTCAAAATGTTGAAAAATGTTATCCGGTTCGTCCGCCAATTCCTCCTGAATAATGCCGCGCACTTCCTGAAATGAAAAAGGAGGGACCCGGTCCTGTAATTTTTCCAATTCACGGATGATCTCTTCAGGAAGCAAGTCGGGACGCGTACTTGCGATTTGCCCCAATTTCACGAAAGTGGGTCCCAATTCCTGCAGAACGAGCCTGATCCGTTCGCCAACGGATTTTGGATCCTTTTTCTTCGGTTCGAAGAACATTCTCTGGGGAAGAGAGAGAAACTGAGCAAAACCGATTTCCTCTACCACGATTCCAAATCCATGACGAATCAAAGCAATGGCAATATCCCGATATCGACTGATATGGCGCATCCTTTTTCCAATCATCCATACGTCCCCTTTAACAGCCGGGGGGCCTTGAATGGGCCCCCTTATTTACTCGCCTCGTTTTTCCAGGTTCTGAATTCGCTGTTCCAGCCGCTGGATATCATCCTTTGTGGCTAAATTCAATTCGTCCGTCATTTGTTTAAGCTGCTCACGCACCAAACGTTTTAATCCGTCTTTTTCTTCTTCGCCTCGTTGAATCAGTTGATGGATCATATCCTTCGACTCTTCCTTGGATAATTCCCCTTTTTTCACCATTTCATTAACCAGCTTTTCCACCTGTTCTTTGCTTATAACGGCCAAACCCAGTCCAAACGCTAATCCTTTTTTGACAAAATCCATCATCACCGCGACCTCCGTTTCTGATTTATTTCAGCAGGGATATCACTTCATGAATCTTGTTTTGGGCTTCTCGTTCCCCCGCTAGAATACACTCCCGGATTCTGCCGATGTCGAAGGCGAAAATATGCCCGACTTCCGGCCGAAACACCACATCCGCAAATTTTAGATTGCCCCGGCGCTGTACCGTGGTCATAATCGTAAAAGAACGGTAAACCACTTCCAATAGATTGCGCGGCTCCTGTTCTTCATGCTCTCTTTCGACATCCACCGCAAGGATTGCATCTATTCCCGCCGTACGCAGAAGATCAGCGGGGAGGTTATTCAACACTCCCCCGTCCACCAACACTTTGCCCTGATAATGAACGGGAGAGAAGATACCGGGAACTGATGTGGTGGCCCGGATGGCCAAAACGAGACTTCCTTCTTCAAAAACAAAAACGTCTCCTTTTATCAGATCGACCGACACCGTCCGGAACGGAATCTTCAGATCCTCGATTCGGATGTCGCCAAGCCCTTTATGTTCCAGAAATTGAATCAGCATGGCGTATATTTTATTTCCGGCCAAAATCCCGCGCTTGAGAATTCCGATATCCACGAACCGGTAGGAGGGGGTGTTCAGAATAAACTCTTCAATCTCCTCGATGTCAATACCGGCGGCAACCAACCCCCCGATGGCACCGCCCATGCTGGTACCCGCAATAAAATCAATCGGGATTTGATGCTTTTTAAAAACTTTGATCACGCCAATATGCGCTAACCCGCGTATTGCCCCTCCTCCCAAAACCAATCCCACTTTCATGCTCATTCTGTCCTTCTCACCCCTTGAGGTTTGCCGAGAAATATATCGTATGGTTCCACGTCCGTCGGATTGATTCAAAACAGCTTCTCCATTACAGTTTATCCATGCCGGATACCAATTCATTCCTCCTTTCATTTTTTCTTGTTATGTGCGACCTGACCCGTCAGGCCAGAGATTCATAAAGAAAATCGGAAAGCATTCCCCTTTCACGGTCGGAAAGGTCTGTAATTGACTTTAGATACCGTCCGATCAAATCGGTTACCTCGATGCCCATCTCGTGATTCATCGTTTGAATGATCGTGCCAAGGACGGTCCCTACAAACATCGTCATCCGCATTTCGTTTGTCGGCGCGTGTTGAACAAGACTTTTGATCAAAGACTCGGTTCGCCCGCCCAGCTTGCGAAGGTAAACAAGAAGAAGCCCGATGATGTACGCGCAGAAGGCAACCCGAACCTGTACCTTCGGAATCTCCTCCATCACCTTTTGAACGGCGTCGCTGAGGCTGCTGCTTTTTAAGCTGTTTAGAAGCGCAAGCACCTTCGTTTTTATTTGATGCCACTCTTCCGGATCGATGACTTCAGAACGAGGTTGTTCGAACAAACTCGAAGCTTTGGCTGTCGGCTGAAAAACAATTTGGGAACGTCCTGTTTCGCCGGGATTTACTGCGTAATCACGGGTGAGACAGCCAAGCTTTTCAAGTTCCTTCAGCATGTCGTAGGCCGTCCATTTGCTGACGCCAATCGCTCTTGCTAATGTTTCATAATGAACAGGCATGTTGGTTTTATTGTACAAGTCGATCAATTTCTGAAGAAATTGCTTTCGGCGTCCGGTCAAAATCACGCCACGGCCACCCCCCAAAAAACCAAAAATATATACTGTCTAAAATATAAATCCAATTCAAAACGGTTGTCAATAAACAATCCCCAAAAAAGCAAAAAAACAGGTGCGACTCCCTCTATTTATCCGGCTTTTCCAATCGTGACGCTTAAAGCAAGGGAATCGGATTTTGCATATTTGCTTCTCGGGCATTATATGATATATTTTAGTTTGTCTTTTGTGTCTTTTTTGTTTTTGTGTATTTATGTTGTGGAGGGAATTTTATGCGTTCCAATCGTGATCATAATGGGGTCGGCATTACAGGTACAGGATTTTACGTTCCGCCATTCGTTTTAACCAATTTTGACTTGCCGGAAGCTCTGGAAACTTCCGATGAATGGATTCGACAAAGAACAGGCATCCGTCAACGATATATAGCCGATGAGTCGACGAACACATCCGAACTGGCTGCCATCGCCGCAACTAAAGCTTTAAAGCAAGCCCGGTTATCCCCGAAAGAGGTTGATCTTATCATTGTGGCGACCTCAACTCCGGATAACGCTTTTCCGTCAACTGCCGCACTTGTTCAGCAAAAGCTCGCTTGCCATGCGGCCGCATTCGATCTGTCGGCGGCATGCTCGGGTTTTGTCTATGCCTTGTCCGTTGGCAGCCAATTGATTCGGTCCGGTGCCTACAAGACCGTTCTGGTCATAGGAGCCGACGTATTTTCAAAAATTTTGAATTGGAACGACCGAAACACGGCAGTGCTGTTTGGAGATGGGGCAGGCGCAGTTGTTCTTCAATCCCTCCCCGGCTCCTTCCCGTGTTACTCTCTATTGGGTGCGGACGGTTCCGGATCAGAGCTGCTCAAGTCCCCGGTTACGGGACCGGTGACGATGAACGGACGAGAAGTATTCAAGTTTGGAGTCCGAATTTTTGATGCCTTGCTTCGGAAAGTCCTGGACGATTTGAGTCTGAGCATAGATGACATCGCCTTGATCATTCCGCATCAAGCAAACATCCGAATGATCGAGAAAGCCGCAGAGTCAGCCAACATCTCTCTCGATAAAGTATTTGTAAACGTTGAGAAATACGGGAATACGTCAGCAGCTTCCATTCCCATCGCTCTTGCAGAAGCCATTGAACAAAACCGTGTACGTTCCGGTGACATTGTTGTATTGATCGGTTTTGGCGCCGGACTAACCTGGGGCGTTCAGGTCATTCAAGTGGCTTGAAAAAATAAAATATTACTGTATAAGGTCGGGACTATCGATTCATTTTGCATATCAAGGAAGGAATTTAATTCCATTCACCGAAAATTTATTTAATCATTTTTCTTTTTATTGAAATAGTAATGAATCATACAGAACGCTAGGAGGACCTCAATGAAGAAATTCATCCGTGTAATCGTCAAGGTACTGCTTGCCGGATCTTTGGTCGTGTCAGTCAGCCCGACGATCAACGTATCCCAGGTTTACGCAGCAAGTTATGACAACTCGTTCGTTCAGGCTGTCGAATCCCGGTACAACCAGCTGGAGGCGAAATACAGCGACCTGTATGCATCGGACAAGAAGAAAGCGACGGCAGCATACGACGCCTTTTATGAGCAGATTCACAACGAGCAGCGCATCTTGAACGACCTTGTCGAAAAGGATCTCGACGAGCTGGCCAAGCTGTTGGACAGGGACTACACTGAACTGTCGGATAAATATGGCGGCAGCGGTTATCGAGATGCATTGAATGCCTACCAACGGGAGATCAACCCGAATTACACCTCCGGAGCGTTATGGAAATATGCGACGGCGATCAACGAGAACTATTTGTCGAGCACGCTTTGGCATTTCGCAAATCAGATCAACGAGAACTACAGGTCTTCCCTGATGTGGAATTACCACAACGAGAACAACCCCAACTACTCCGGCAGCACAATGTGGGACTACAGCAACGAAATGAATCCGAACTACACCAGCAGCACAATGCGGAAACTGCGCAACGAATCCAATATCAATTATTCGGGCGGGACGATGCGGGAATACCGGGTCGGGCGGATCTCGCGGGCAGAGGCGGAAAAACGGATCGACAAGGTGCTGACGGATGGGGAGAAGGAGCTGCAGGAGATCCGCGATGCCGCCGTAGCCTCCCTGGACAAGACACAGAAGGATACCGTCCTAAAGCTGACGGCGCTGCGCGATACGACGGTAGAGAAGCTGCTGCTTCAGCGAACGAGCTCGTTGGAAGAAATCATGAGCTTGCGGAAGCGGCATTTTGGCGGAGAGCTGGAAGTGAAGCCGCTCATCATCAGCTTCGATAAAATCAAAGTGATTATCGACGGCGAGCTGCAGAAGTTCGAGCAGCCCCCGGTCAACAAAGACGGGAGCGTTCTGGTTCCGATGCGCGCGATTTTCGAGAGGTTGGGGGCCGTGATCTCCTGGAACGATACGGAGCGTTCGGTGACGGCAACCAAGGGCAGCGTGACGGTCTATCTCCGGATCGGCAGCACCCAGCCTACCGTCAACGGGATTGCCAAACCGCTTGAGGTGCCGGCCCAACTGGTAAACTCATACACGATGGTGCCGGTACGCTTCATCAGCGAATCGCTGGGCGCCGAGGTGAGCTGGGATCAGGCATCCCAGACCGTCTACATCAAAACGCAATAAGCCGTTAGAAAACGGATTGGTCATTCAAGCCGGGGTTCTTCTACCCCGGTTTTTTGCTATGCGCATCCTGGGTCCGGTAAACAAACGGACCTTGCAGCGGATGACATTGAGGATCGGATGAGCTAAACCATCCCATAATGACAGGCTCAGCCGAAAGCGATTCCATGACCAATGGACCGAAGTATTACAATTCACCTTCCAGTGATGTAAAATGTAATTAAAAGGAGGGTTTCTCGATGGAGTTAAGGCATTTGCGCTACTTTGTTACTGTTGCTGAAGAACTTCATTTCGGACGGGCTGCTTCACGTTTAAATATTGCACAACCTCCACTCAGTCAACAAATAAGGCAGTTGGAAGATGAACTAGGGTTTCCCCTGTTATTCCGTACCAAACAACGAGTAGAACTTACAGAGGCGGGAAAAGTATTTCTCGAAGAATGCCGCTTATGCCTGGCACATATAGACAGGGCTATAGATGCCGCCGGGCGGGCAAATAAAGGCGAGATTGGCCGGCTTGACATCGGGTTTGTCGGGTCGGCAACTTATAGTATTGTGCCTTTTCTGCAAAGATACCGCTTACAATATCCTTCAGTGAGCCTAATGCTCCATCAAATGAAGACAACGAATCAAATACAAGCCTTACATGACGGACGCATTCATCTTGCTATCGTTCGCACGCCAATTCAAAGTCCATTTTTGACATCGAAGATCATTCTTAAAGAGCGGTTCATTGCCGCACTTCCACAGAAGCATCCCTTAACAAGAAAAAGAAAACTGCATATGCAGGATCTTGCCGGCGAACACTTTATTATCTCATCACGCAATAACGGATCCATTTACCATGACGCCGTGATTCAACTCTGTTATAAGTCGGGATATCGTCCGAACGTTTCTTTGGAGGCGCCGGAAATATTGACCATTGTTGCTTTTGTATCGGAAGGCATGGGCGTTGCATTGGTCCCGGACTCCTTTCGAAATCAAAAAAATAAAGGCGTCATCTATCGGGATTTAGAGGATGTTGAACCGTGTCTGGAGATGTCCCTCGTCTGGAGAAATGACGAAAAATCGCAAGTTCTGAATGAATTCCTGAAATGCATCAAATAAACCGTAGCGGAAATCAAAAAAAACTACGGCGGCATGAATAACATACATGTTATTTGAGCCATTGGTTTTCTAAATTTTTAAGATAATTTTGTGGATCGCGTTTAAACCGTTTGCGCATAACACTATCGCTCAACCGGTTATTCCATTTTTCTTTCTGTTTCTTGTAGCTTGTGTAGTCGACCATCCTTAAACGGGCGATTAGGTTTTCCTGTTTAAGTCCATCATCAACGAGCACAACCATCTCACCATTCCGTAAGATGTATTCGTTCCAGTTGCGTAGCCCGGTCATCCGACGGTGTCGTGTCTTCGTAGCTCGGAAGAAGCGTTCCAGATCGTTGTTCGTTCTTGGCACATGATAATGATCGTAGCAAGTGAAGAGTCCCTTCCAGAATCCCTTGCTGTAACTAAGGAGATTGTTAACCATTTCCAGATCATTCTCTTCGGTATAGGAAAGCCGAACCCAATCCAACAGCTTTGTCATTTCCCATTCAACTGTCTTGCTTGTCTTATCCATGCTGGGTTCAAGGATTTCTGCAATGTGACGGATTGGCTTCATCCAGCGAGCGACTTTCTCGTATTGTTGCTGAAGGGAATCGACTTTACTAAATATTCTGAAAACGTTTTGAAGTAGGGTGGCCCCCTTTTTTATCCAAGCATTTTTGAAGGGACGCTTGAATGGCTTGGGCCTGTTCATAGATACGCATACCGGGTAAATCTAATGGAGGATTTCCGTCTTCCAAGAGCAATGCACGTACGGCAGCAACGTAACCCTTCGCGATGCTTGCTTCTTGTGAATCCGACTGTTCGATTTTCCGCTCGACTTCACGAATGCCGCGCATGCTTTTCTTGAGCTCGGTCTTTAACTTTCGATCGACATCAACAACCGGTTTCGCGATGTCTTTTAAATAATGGTACTGGCAATATTGATAAGGCACATCGGGCAAAAGCGTCTCCATCGCTAGACGAATGGATTGCTGTCCATCACTAACAATACCGACGATCGGATAGCCTTGCTCGATGATCGGTTGGATGAGCGTTTGTAACTCGGCAGATGAACCA
Source organism: Paenibacillus sp. JMULE4 (assembly GCF_013337105.1). Taxonomy (NCBI): domain Bacteria; kingdom Bacillati; phylum Bacillota; class Bacilli; order Caryophanales; family Paenibacillaceae; genus Paenibacillus; species Paenibacillus sp. JMULE4. Next base: position 617,490 of record NZ_SGWF01000011.1, on the reverse strand, counting down.
CTTTTCATGTTTTTTGCTATTAAGACAGTACCGCTGAATACTTCACGAATTACATAAAGTGTCTCATTGCCTTTCTCTGGCTGGACGCCATCCATAGACAAGATAATACCGCCGTTTTGTTCTGTGACTTCAGCCAGCACTTTCTTCGTATGTTCAGTAAGACTAGCAGCAAGCAATGTTTGATACCGTTCATACAGATTTTGTGCGCTCCGTTCGGATGTCTGAACACCTCTCGCGTTCAATTCATCCGCAATCTCCTTGCGGGTCATATGCCGTTTGAAGCGAAGTTCACCAACTAGGCAAACAACGTCGAAGCCGTAAGGAGAATGCTTCATGCTTATTGCTTCTGCTTCCGCCGATTTGTAGTATACACCTGGCTTCGGGCAATCTGGATTTTCGCAATGGTAGGCCATGCTCCAAACGTGAACGACTTCTTTCAATGTGGCGATTTTCTTATTCCATGCTGTATGTGAACGACGTAATTTCTGTTGGCAGTGAGGACAATTCTTATGTTCAGGTCTAAAGTATATTCTCCGTTGTGGACGCAGACGGTTTTTGGAAAGCAATGCGGGTCAACTCCTTTGGAAATTTTGACCGTAATTACTTCGACAAACCGTTAGGAAGATCCTGTTAGTTATTCATGCCGCCGTAGAAAAAAAACAATCCCTCGAAGCGTCGATAACATCATTCGAGGGATTTAGCAGAATACTCCGGCTTCCATTATTTATCAGGCTCAGGCAATACCGTCTTCGCAATTTTCGCATCCAGCTCTTCGTAATCGTAATACCGGATCGTCTCGTACAGTTCTTTGCGGGTTTGCATGCGATCCAGGGAGTCGACCTGTGTTCCCTTATTTTGAATCTCGGCAAAAACGCGTTCGTACGCCTTGGCGGCAACCCGAAGAGACGTGACCGGGAAGATGACCATGTTATATCCCCACGCTTCATATTGTTCCGCCGTATAATAAGGGGTTCTCCCGAATTCGGTCATATTGGCCAGCAAAGGACATTCCAGCTTGCTTCTGAAGTGCTTGAATTCTTCCTCGCTCTCCAACGCCTCCGGGAAGATGCCGTCCGCTCCGGCGGCTGCATATTGTCTCGCTCTATCGATCGCGGCATCGATTCCTTCCACGCTTTTCGCATCCGTACGCGCAAGAACAAACAGCGTAGGACATATCTCTTTAATCGTGCGGATTTTTTGTACCATTTCCTCGACGGTAACAAGCTTCTTCCCGTTCAGATGACCGCATTTTTTCGGCAGCTCCTGGTCTTCGATCTGAACGGCGGCGACTTTAGATTCCGCCATTTCCTTGGCGGTCCGGGCCACATTGAGCACCCCTCCAAAACCGGTATCGATATCGACCAGCAGCGGTAGACCGGACGCGCGAATAAGATCGCGCGCCCTCTCAGCCACCTCGTTGGAATAGACAATACCCAGATCCGGCAATCCCCGGCTGGCCGTATAAGCGGCTCCCGAAAGATAGATCGCTTTAAAGTCATGCTGCTTCGCTATTCTTGCCGACATTCCATCATGTGTGCCAGGAATTTTGAGAATCGGTCCGCCGCTTACAAGCCTTCGGAATTCGTCGGCCAGCCTGCTTTGTTCCGGTACCTTTTCAATTAACCACGCCATAATAACCTCCACGTTAACATGTCTTGAACGTTATCTGTCAAATCACATACAGACTCAAATATTCTTGTACCGGCAACTCGGTCAATCGGTTATAATCCGAGGACAGCTGCAAAATATCGGCAGCCTTTTTCCGGGGAAAACGAGTTAACAGATTGGCTTCAAACTTTTCGAGAACTTTGGGCAATCCTTCCGCGCGGCGTTTGCGATGACCGATCGGATATTCGCAAATAACCTTCTCCGAATGCGTGCCGTCCTTGAAATGAATTTGTACCGCGTTGGCAATCGACCGTTTCTCCGGATCAAGGTAGTCTTTGCTGTACTGCTCATCCTCAATGACAACCATTTTTTTTCGAAGCTCGTCGATTCTGGGATCGGATGCCGTTTCGTCCTCATAATGTTCGGCGGTCAACGTACCGTACAACAACCCGATGGCCACCATATACTGCAAGCAATGATCACGGTCAGCCGGATTATGAAGCGGGCCCTTCTTGTCAATAATCCGAATGGCGGATTGATGCGTCGTTAAAGTAATTTGATCGATTTCGTCGAAGCGGTCCTTCACCGATTCGTGCAATTGGAACGCGCATTCGACCGCTGTCTGCGCATGAAATTCTGCCGGGAACGAGATTTTAAACAACACGTTTTCCATCACGTACGATCCCAAGGGCCGTCCCAACACCAATGCCTTGCCATTGAACAGTACATCCTGAAATCCCCAATGTTTGGCCGACAACGCAGTAGAGTATCCCATTTCTCCGTTTAACGCCATAAGAGCCAAGCGTACGGCCCTGCTCGTAGCATCGCCGGCAGCCCAGGATTTGCGCGAGCCGGTATTGGGGGCGTGGCGATATGTTCTCAAGCTGCCTCCATCAAGCCATGCGTTGGAGAGCGCATTGACGACCTGTTCCCTGCTGCCGCCCAGCATGGCCGAAACCACTGCCGTTGAAGCCACTTTGACGAACAGCACATGATCCAGTCCGACCCGGTTCAAGCTGTTTTCAAGCGCCAATATCCCCTGGATTTCATGCGCTTTAATCGCAGCCGTCAGCACATCCTTGATCGTGAATGGCGATTTCCCCTCTACTACCCGACCGCGGCTCAGATAGTCCGCGACGGCGAGTATGGCGCCCAGATTATCCGACGGGTGCCCCCATTCGGCGGCGAGCCATGTATCGTTATAATCCAGCCAGCGGATCATGCAGCCGATATTAAATGCCGCATGAACGGGCTCAAGCTCGTATCTCGTTCCCGGAACCCGGGCCCCGCCCGGCAAATTGGCACCCGGTACAACAGGACCCAGATGCTTGGCGCATTCCGGGAAACGGAGCGATAATATAGCTGTTCCGAGTGAATCAAGCAGTACATGCTGGGCGATGCGATACGCTTCCTCACTCTCTACAGTATAATCCAATACGTAGTCGGCAAGATCATTCAATAATTGATCCACTTGTGAGTCATTCTTTTGAATATAGTCTGTTGTACTCATTTGCAATTCACTCTCCGTCTCCATTTATCGTGATCATCTCAATTTTGTGGATGTAATCCGCGCGGACCGTTATAAAACACGCGAGGCCGGAACAACCGGTTGTTTTCATGCTGCTCCATCACGTGCGCACATATGCCGATCGTGCGTGCCGCAAGAAAAACCGGCGTGAACAAATCGATCGGAATACCCAGCAAATAATACACGGGAGCTGCATAATAATCGAGATTCGGATAAAGCCCTTTTTCACGTTTCATCACATTTTCTCCGATGACACAAATATTGAAAAGTTCATGCTTATCTTTCTCCTGCACCAATTCAGCCAGCGCTTCTTTCATCAGCATGGCGCGCGGATCAACTTTTTTCATGTACACGCGATGACCGAAGCCCATGATGCGTTCCTTGCGGGACAACTGGTTCAGCAAGAGCGGTTCGATTTGGCTTTCCGTTCCCGCCTCAAGCAGCATCTTCATCACTGCTTCGTTCGCACCGCCATGAAGCGTACCTTTCAGCGATGCGACGGCGCCGGTCAAAGCTCCGTATATATCGGATTGCGTAGAGGCAATCACGCGCGCGGCAAACGTGGAATTCGGCATCTCATGCTCGCTGTACACGATCAAGGATTGGTCAAAGACCCTCTCCTCCAACTTCGTGGGAACGGTTCCTGTGATCATGTACAAGAAATTGGCTGAATAGGAAAGATCCTTGCGCGGTTCCAACAAGGGTTGCTTTGTAACAGCCCTGTATCCGTTTGCAACGATTTGCGGTACTTTGGCCAGCAGGCGAATCGATTTGCGGTAATTCGCATCCCGCGAACGATCCTCCAGTTCCTCATCATAGCCGGAAATAGCGGAGATCCCCGTTCTCAATACATCCATTAAATTCGTCTTTTGCGGAAGCAGCTTCAATATCGAAAGGACGTCTTCGGGGAAGGAATACTCGGATTTCAATTTTTCCTCCAACGCATTTCGTTGAACCGGGGTAGGGAGCTGGCGGTTCAACAATAACCCGACGACATCCAGATAGGTTACTTTGCGGGCAAGTTCAATCAAATCATAGCCACGCAATACAATTTCTTCATTCTCAACATCCAGATAAGAAATGGAAGTTTCGCTAGCAATCACGTTTTCAAGACCGGGCTGATATTGGACAGTCATTCTTTCTTCACTCCTTTATAAGGATGGATTGCTTTAACAAGTGTATTAAACAAGCGCCCAACCGTCTAATATACATATCATCTTTGGTAATATATCAAACATATCAACTCATTTAATCGTATGCGCTTTCAAAATATCTATTCCAGCGACCATTCCCCATAAAAACGGGCGTTTGCCTTGACCCGGCTGCAAACCGTCATCAGATTTACGGCGAACAAACAATGGTTAAGCTTCTATCTTTCATCCCGAATTCTCATCACCATGGTTTTAGCGGCCATGTCATGCACCCCTTTTTCTCCTTTGCCTGCAAATAGTATGAGAATGTACAGAAGCAGCATCAGATTAGGGATGTAAATGAGATGCATATGGGCCGGCGGCCCTTCCATACCCCACCATGGTTCGGGAACCAGGATAATGATATGCGTTAATTCCCAGGGCAAGAGCCTGATAAAGGTTCTTAGGAACGCTTGCCTGAAGGTTATTTTTGATCGTTCACGATTCGTTACTTTTAATTTTAGCATCCGTTTTCCAAGGGTTTGCTGTTGATTAAGCTCAAACCAAATAAAATATAACCAAACCGGCAGCGACATGGATAGAAGCACCCAAATTTCAATATGATAGCCTTCCTTCAAGAAATGAAAGGGAAATCCGGATGTTGTGATATAAACCAGCCCTTGCAAATCGACTAAAATGATTGCCAGCAATACGAAATCCAGCCAATAGGCCAGCAGTCTTCTCAGAGCTAATGTCATTTGATCACCTTTCATTTCACGGTATTCGCTTCCCGCGATAAAACCATATTGCACAAATAGGCTTTGAATCGCGCACTTGCTGCAGCGGTTTTTCTTCCCACGAAAGGAACACGTCATGGACAATGTCTTCCGCTTCGATGATGCTCCCCAAAGTATGATATGCTAACGACAAAAGCAGTGGTTTCATCTCATTATATACCTTTTCCCGCTCCAATGCGCAGTTCTCCCCCTTTCGAAACGCGATAGTCGGTCAACCACCGATCACCAAGCCACGCAGTTTCAATCTGAATAGCATACAGACCGGATGGCGACACGAATTCAGCTTTTGCATGTACTGTTTGAGGAGATAATATGGCTCCGTTCGCGGCTTCACGATACGGGTGGTCGTACAGGGGGGTGGCTACTTTTAAGTTGAGGTCGGCGTTCATTGGACGGATTACGCCAATTTTTGTGTTTTCTACTTTGATCCACATATTACCAAGCCAAGTTGTATGTATTTGAATCCATGTATTGTCGTTTGGATATGCATAACCATTATTATCGAACTGAGTTGAAACCACATTTACCTCTTGTGGACTGAGCGAAGCCCAAGGTTGGCTGGAATGACATTTCGCTGCTATTCGTCTGTCGCTGATTGAAATAATGGAAGGGAACACCCAGCCTGGGTGGGGTGGGCATAGGAGATATCGCTTGATGGAAGGATATGGGGGTGCATTTACTGAATGCGCTGCTTTAAGGGGAAGTCGATTTAGGGGTTTAGGAGCCCCGCTTAGAAGGGAAGCAAATGTCGTTATTGTCGCATACGGTGCGGAAGGTGGACAGCGGAGGCGCTTCGCCGCTTTAGGGAATACGGATGTCCCACGATCCGGCTCCGGCAGAAGAAGAGAGCGGAACAGTATAGCTTTCATTCGTCTTCTCTGCTCGGATTCGCCTGCCCCCGCCCTATCCCCTATCGACTAAACGAAAATATCCTTTTGCCGCCGGTTACGGAAGATTGATTTGCCACGAAACCCCGAACTTGTCCACAAGCCAGCCAAACTTCTTGCTGAAGGAATAGTCGCCCAATGGCATCAGAACTTGTCCGCCTTCGGATAAATGCGCAAAAAGCCGGTTGCTTTCTCGGGTGAGGAGCATCCGGCATTCAGTCTTTGACTTGCAGCAATCGCAAACTGTTGAGGGTAACCATTAAGGTTGCCCCCATGTCGGCGAAAATCGCCAACCACAGCGTAAGCCATCCGGGAACAATGAACAGCAGCGCCAAGACTTTAATTCCAAGCGAGAACGCGATGTTCTGCTTAATGATCGCCAGTGTTTTTCGGCTTAGGCTTATGGTGTACGGCAGCTTGCTTAAATCATCGCCCATCAAGGCAATATTCGCTGTTTCCAGAGCTGTATCCGTACCGGCGCCTCCCATTGCAATTCCGACAGTGGAAGCAGCAAGGGCAGGAGCATCGTTTACCCCGTCGCCAATCATGGCGACATTGCCGTACTGGCTGCGAAGCGTTTTAATATACTCCAATTTATCCTGCGGCAGCAGTTCCGCTTTGACTTCTGCTATACCTAATCGCTTGCCGATCGCATCGGCAGTCGCTTGGTTGTCGCCGGTAAGCATGACGGTTTTCTTCATGCCAAGCTCATGCAGCTTATGAATGACATGCTGGCTGGAATCCCTCACTTCATCGGCAACCGCGATCAGAGCCAAGATGTTTTCTTCCGTCCCCAGCAACATGACCGTTTTCCCTTGGTTTTGCAGCTCACCGATTTGTGTCAGAATTTCTTTATCGATGGATGTCTGCAGCTCAGAGAAAAGTTTGGGGCTGCCCATGTAATAAAGCTGTCCGTCAACCTTCCCTTTTACCCCTTTACCGGTGAGGGAGCTGAATTCTTCCGCATCGGCTTTAAAATCGACTTGCACCGCTTCTGCTTTTCTTACAATCGCAGACGCGATAGGATGCTGCGAGCCTTTTTCCAGAATGGCTGCAATTCTTAAGATTTCATTATTTTTCCCAAAAAGATTCTTACCAATCGTGATAAAATCAGTGACTTGAGGCACGCCCTTTGTCAGCGTTCCTGTTTTATCAAAAGCAACCGCCGAGATTCGCCCCGCTTCCTCCAAGTGAATGCCGCCTTTAATGAGCACGCCGCGTTTCGCCGCGTTGCCGATCGCCGTCACGATCGATACCGGAGTGGAGATCACAAGAGCACAAGGGCAGCCTACAACAAGAAGCGCTAAACCTCTATAATCCATTCTCCCAGCTGCTGCCAACGAATAATGGCGGAATGACAGCAACAAGTACGGCCGCGATCATAATCGCCGGCGTATAATATTTCGCGAACTGGTCAACGAACGCCTGAGAAGGAGCCCGCTCGGCTTGCGCTTCTTCCACCAGATGAATGATTTTTGCAATCGTCGTATCCTCGACCGTCTTGGTTACTTGTACTTCCAGCAGCCCTTCTTCATTAAGCGTACCTGCATAGACTTCATCATCGACGGTTTTTGCGACAGGAATCGATTCGCCGGTAATGGCTGCTTGATTGACGTTAGACTCTCCTTTAATGACGACTCCATCCATCGCCAGCTTTTGACCGGGCTTTACGATCATAATGTCCCCGACCCGGATATCATCTACGTTTACGGTGAGCTCGGTGCTGCTGCGGCGAATCAACGCTTCTTTCGGTGCAATGTCCATCAGCGAGTGAATCGATTGGCGAGCTTTTTCCATGGAGTACCGCTCTAATCCTTCGCTGATTGCAAACAAAATCACAACCGTGGCCCCTTCGCCCCATTCGCCAATGGCAGCAGCCCCTATAATGGCTACGGTCATTAGCGTATTCATATCAAACTGAAGGCGAAAAAGGTTCTTCAAGCCTTTTTTAAATAATTCATAGCCGCCGATCAGCATAGATGCGCCATAGGTTAGAGAGGAAAGCAAACCTTCCCCGTACTGCTCTCCCAAAAAGTAACCGGCGATCAGAAGCAAGGCAGAAACAATGACATTCCAGTTTTCTTTCCAAAATGGTTCTTTCTTTTCCACGGCACGCTCTTTGTCAGGCGTCACTTTCAGGTTTTCAAATGCTCCCGCCTTTTCTAATTCCTCTATCGATGCATTCCCAAAAACCGTTATTTTGGATGCTCCGAAGTTTATTTGCGCATCCTGAACGCCTGGGAGATTTTTTACGTTCTTCTCAAAGATGGCTGCACAATGGGTACAGGTAAAACCTTGAACCCGGTACACATTTTTCTCTTCTTTAGGATTTTGCGTTTTAATGTTCAACGGTCATCATCTCCTGACGATGCGCGGAAGCGAGTTTAATGAGTTGGCGCACATGGTCATCATCCATAGAATAAAATACCAGCTTTCCTTCTTTTCGGTACTTGACAAGATTCATTTTTTTTAACGTTCGCAGATGATGTGAAGCCGTTGCAAGCGTGGAGCCGATAATGTTGGCCACATCGCAGACACAAAGTTCATCTTCTTGGCATAGAGCAAAGGCCACTTTCATCCTCGTTTCATCGGCGAGCGCTTTAAACATATTCGCCATGCCTGAAATATCCTGCCGCATTAGCGAGTTTTGAACGCGCTGCACTTTTACTTCGTCAAAACAATACAGTTCACATGTATCTTTTGGCGTCATTCAAACACCCCATCAATCAACTAATCGTTTGAGTATAGGATCATCATACTCCCTATTTTCTATTCAGTCAAATGTTTGTTTGAATGTTCTCATGAGAAAAACAAAAACAGCATGCAAATTAGACGATCCAATTCACATGCCGCTATCCTCACTAATGAACTTATTAAGGCTAACTCAGCCTCCGTTTCATTTTTCTGTATTATTGTCGTATTTTTCATTTCATGGTAATTTATTAGGTAATTAGAGCTATGATAGGAGGATAATACCGATGAAACTCAAGAAAACCATTATGATTATTGTCCTGCTCTGCTTTCCTTTTGCTTCAATCGCTAACGCTCATCCCGGTAGAACAGATCAGAACGGCGGTCATACTTGTCGAACCAATTGTGAGAAATGGGGTTTGAAATATAGGGAGTATCACTATCATAACGGCGGTAACAACAGCAGCCGTTCGTCAAGCAGTTCCGGTTCTTCAGCAAACGCTGCCTCTTCAAGCATATCGCCAAAAGAAAACGTTCCTGAGGGGGCAGTTAAAGTAAGTCTGCCTGGCTTCAATATTTTTGTGAATGGTCAACAGATTTCAAACTCAACATCTAGGTATCCTGTTGTTGTTTATAAAGACATTACTTACTTTCCAATGACATGGAATTATACTCAGGCACTCGCCTTGGAGACAAAGTGGGATGCTGAGGTTGGCTTCGTGATCAGAAAGACAAATGATAAACCGGCAAATCTTAATACTGATCCCGGCGTCCCGGCTTCAAAGCTTTACGCCACAATGCCTGAATTTAACGTGTACGTTAATGATGTTTGGATTGATAACTCCTCAGAAGAGTATCCCTTACTGGTTCTAAATGACATAACCTACTTTCCTATGACTTAGAAATTCGCTGTTGAAGAACTTGGTTTGACAACAAAGTTTGAAAATAATTCATTTTATATTTCTAAATAAACTAGTGAGGGCCGACTTTTCTGTGCTGAAAATCAAGTTACGACGGATCCGCCGTTTACGAACAACACTTGGCCTGATATGTAGGTCGAATCATCGGAAGCCAGCAGCACGTAAGTCGGCGCCAATTCAAATGGCTGCCCCGGCCGTTTCAAAGGCACTTCTGTACCAAAAGTTCTAACCTCTGCCGCGGCAAATGCAGACGGAATTAGGGGCGTCCAAGTAGGTCCGGGCGCTACCGCGTTTACCCGAATCCCGTCTTTGGCCAACGACAGAGACAATGAACGGGTAAAGGATACAATGGCCCCTTTCGTGGCCGTATAATCGATCATATTCCCCATCCCGGAAAAAGCGGTATCCGAGGTCGTGTTGATGATGGAGCCCCCGGCGGGCAAATGAGGCAGCGCAGCTTTGGTCATATCAAAAAAGAAATAATATTGGTTTGAAACGTGTTCATCAGCTGTTCTTTTGTAATATCCAAAATACTGTCCTGATGAAACTGTACGCCGTGATTATTCACCAAGACGTCGAGCCGTCCAAAGGTTTTGATCGTTGTCTCCACAATATAGCGGCAGGCGTCTTCCTCCCTCAAATTTGCAGCTATAGGCAGACAATTTCGGCCAAGCTTGCCGATGATTTGCTTCGTTTCAATCGCATCCTGGTGTTCGTCGAGATAAGGGATCACCAGATCGGCTCCTTCCTTGGCAAAAGCTATGGCCACGGCCCGCCCGATTCCACTATCCCCGCCCGTCACAATCGCTACTTTATTTTTCAACTTTCCGCTTCCCGTATAACCCGGATTATCGAAAATCGGCCGGGGATTCATCACATATTCAAATCCCGGATGCCTGTTCTGATGCTGCGCAGGAAAAACGACCGGAACATTCGTGCATTGCTGCTCCCAACCTATATAAGGATACATAGGATACGCCATTGTCATTCTCCTCTCGAACTGCATTTCATAACCTATTGTATTTTCGGCCGAAATCAAACATGCCGATATCCCGGCGCGGCCGGCATGAGATGGACAAGGCGCGTTGAGGCAACTGTAGAAAATCCGCAATCAGCGACAAGCAATTTCAACGTTAAGAATCCTTATAGGACACAGGCCTAAGGCCTTCGATAGGCATAACTACAAATCGTCGCATTTGGATATGATTAATTTCAAATTCAATTTATTGTTTCCTTCATCGGTATGATCGGTAAAAGTACTCGTGATAAATGCTCGGGCAAAACTTCATGCTTGCATTCAGGACAAATATCATTTACTAACTGCACCTGATTATTACACCATGGACATTCAATCATACTTCTCTCCCTTTCTATATAGTCCTATTTCAGATAACGTTCTTGTGAACCCTCATTGGCTTAAAGCGCGTAGCGCCGGGTCCGACGGACTTAGCCAGTGCATGGTTGTCTGCCTGATCCCACATCACTGCAATGCCTCGGGCAGACAAGGAACTTCAACTCTGCAGCGTGAATATGGTGTTAAACGAGGCGAAAGGAGGTGAGTCCTGTCCTCCAAAATGCCGAATAATCCTTATGTATCAACGGATTTCGGGTTTGTAAAACTCTTCCACGCGATTGTAAATAACCCGAAATTTCATTGAAGTTATGCGAAATCGTATATCCAAATGTTTTACGAACCTCCCCTTGCCCACTTCGTATATCTGCTTTGCTTCGCATATCCAATAAGGGAGGAAATGCGAAGTGCCTCAACCTAATATGACCGATTGGTCAAGCCTTGTTCATTTGTTTCTCATGGACTGCAAGTCCAGAAACCTAGCCAAGTCAACTATTCGTCGTTACGGGAACGGATTGAAAAAGATCGAACAACACTTAAAAACCCAAAATCTCGAATGGTCTGATTTAACTCCCGATCTGTTAAAACATCGTATCATCCCCAGTATGCTTGATGAGACATCGGCCTTAAGAACCGTTAATTGCAATCTGGCAATTCTCAAAGCGTTTTTCGCGTTTCTCGTCGCCGAGAAACAAGCTGATTTCAATATTACGGATGAACTAAAGCCGTTTAAAGTCCAAGCCTCTTTGATGCATACTTTCACGGATGCTCATTTGATGTGGCTGTTTACTGAACCCGATCGTTTAACATTTACAGGCTTACGTAATTACATGATGATGCTGATTTTGCTTGAAACCGGAATACGCCTGAACGAACTAACTCAACTACAAATCACAGATGTTCTATTAGATGAAGGAATGGTCCGTGTTCGGCAAGGGAAAGGCAGAAAGGCCAGAATGGTACCGATCCAGCGAATCGTATCTAATGAGTTGCAACTCTATTTGCTGGAGCGTGGAACGCTCGCGGATTTGTAAAACCGCAAACATTCAGGATGTGCAATGTTCCTGCCACACGTTTCGCCATACCTTCGCAAAAAGTATTTATTAAATGGTGGCGATATTTTCTCGTTAAAAAACATTCTCGGGCACTCACGGATTGAAACAACTGAAATGTATGTTGAACTTTTTTCACGCGATTTGCAGACTCAACATGAAAAGTTTAGCCCGCTGGAACAAATCATTCATGAATTCCCCGCACTCTTCACTGAAAGCGGGGTGCAAGGGGAATGACGACCGGACGCCGACAAAATAAGTTAACAAAAGTCGATAAGGCGAGTGACGCCAAGCAACAATTAAGCTATAACGATCTGCTTCACTCTTTTATTCTGAGTCTGTAAAATAAAATGTGTAAACTCTCAAACCTGATAAAATGAAAGTAATAGAAAGGTTGGGGAGCACACATGGGATTATGGAGTAAAGAGCAGCTTAGGGCCTTCATTAAGGAGAACAAGCTGGTGACCGCACAGGACGCGCAGAATGCTTTGAAAGACTTATTTTCCCAAATAAACAAATAATAAAAACACGACCCATTTAGGCCGTGTTCGGCAAATTGGGTAACCCGGCTGTCATCACTTGAATAGTGAGAAGACCCGTGGCTTTGCGTCACTGCCTTTCGACAGCTTTGCCGTTTTCCATATACTTCACGATGCACTCTTTTCCAATTCCTTGATACGAAATCTCCAAATTTCTTGACGAATTATGGTAGCAGCTTCAACATGAATAGATGCCTTATCTTGGATAACCTCGTGAATGATCACTCAACATCCTTATAACTTTCTTTAAATATCACATTTAATACTCCCAAACAAAAGCATCAACTAGGTTTCTCTTTATTTAAATAAGCAAAACACTTGCTTGGCAAACCCCGAGTAGACATGTCACCTGCTTGGGTGATTCGCCTCATAGAGAAGGTATCCAATAATAGGTACAAATCATATTTACCAATTGAATTTGCCAACTTATCAGCCCTCTATTATAGATTGCACCCGCCAGTTAAACGCTACTAACACAAATAGGCCAGCCAATTCTGGCTGAACCTGTACGTGATAATCATCAATCGCTTACTGGCTGTCCTAGCCGAAGCATCTGAAAATTCCAATAATAAAATATCGCTGCAAAACTGGTAGACCATAAGGAGTAGAATCATCTCAAAGAAGCCAACATCCGTACGCCCATGATCCTCCACTCCGTGGTTTAGAACGCTCACTTTCTTCCGGTTCCGCATTAGACGAGCCATTTGCTCTCGGCAAAGCCTTGGGAACAGCAGAGCAGCCCTGTTCTGCCGTTTCCGATGTTTCCACTTTGTCCCCACTCCGTGTCTCAAGACGCCGAGCTTGCTTGCCTTACTCTTCTTTGTAAGGCAAGCAAGGCAGCAGCCGCGGCAAGCGCTGCACAGATCAAATACATGGAAGAGTACGAAGTCAGATCGGAAACAGGTCCCATGATGATGCCTCCCATAGACACTCCCAGATCGGCCGTCGCAATGAACAAACCGATTAACACGCCTCGCTCCGCTTTGGGCAAAACAAAACTCAAATATGTCGTCAGAGTCGGATACAGCAGCGCTTGCGCGATGCCGAGCAGCACTGCCCCTGTGTAGAATAACGCCGCGCCCGCGCTCGGCGATAAACCGACGGCAAGCGAAGCCGTCACGAGAAGCATCATCAACCCACCAACGAAGGAGGAACGCCACTTGCCGTCGGACGGAATCCAGGATCGGAGCAGGAATCTCGCGGCCACAACGACTGCCGCCTGAATCATGAGGTAGACGGCCGCATTGCCTCCCTGAATCTGCGGCGCGTAAAGCGGCACAAACGCGGTAACCGCTCCGAATACAACCGAGGCGCTCAGCATGAGCACGCCGCAACGGAACAAGTGGGGATTGCTCCCAAGCTGGATCGTAGCTCTCAACATAGCCGCTGCCGGACTACGCCGCTCGCCTTCTCTCCCACTGGCCCCTGCCGGACCTCGTCCCTCTTCACCGCTTGCCGTATCATCCGGCTGCCCGCCAATGCGTGCCGTGAAGCCGACGATGCCGGTCAATATTGCGATGGCGATCATCGACACGGCGAACAGGCCCATTCCGCCCGTCTCTCCCGATTGCCACATGCCGATCGCCAGCAGCGGCCCGAATATGCCCGGCAGATAGGAGCACAGGGAATACATGGAGATACCCTGCGCCCGATCCTTGTCGGGGAGCGCTTCGATTACGCCGAGCTGCAGCGCCATGGAGAAGAAGGCGGTACATACGCCTTGCAGCACGCGGGCGAGGAAGTATCCCTCCAGTCCGGTGAACGTATACAGCAGCAGCGCAAGCCCATTGACGGTCAGCAGGACGCGCAGCACACGAATCGCTCCGTAACGCTGAATCAGGCCGCCTGCCCATGGCCTGAAAAACATTGTCGTCAGCAAATAAGCACCCATAATAAGGCCAATCGTCGAATTGGACGCTCCCAGTGACTCTCCCTTCAAAGGAATGATGACATTCAGAATGGAATTCCCGCTGAAATAGAGTAGCGTAAGCACATACAGCCGAAGAAACGGCCAGGACAACGCACCTTTCACTTCAAACTCTCCTTTCCTTGTTTCCTCGGTCGCTACTCTCCCCGAGACATTTCGATAATCCCTTGCGTAGCAATCCCCTTGGCATCATTACAACAGCCCGGGTGCAGCGTCATTACGACAACACCTTGCGAAGCAGTTCCTTTGCATACGGAGACTGAACGTGCCCAAGCTCCTCGGTATCGACAAGCTCCACGATCTCCCCTCCGCGAATAATCATGATCCGGTCGCAAAGATAAGCCGCCGCCTGGATATCGTGGGTAATAAAAATATAACCCATCCCATATGCCGTTCTCAGCTTCCCGAGCAAGTCCAACACCTGCATTTGAACCGAGCCGTCAAGCGAGCTTACGGCTTCATCTAGCAGGATGCACTGAGGTTCCGAGCACACCGCCCTCGCGATGCATACCCGCTGCGCCTCGCCGCCGGACAGTTCGTGCGGGTATCTCGGAAGATAGGATTCGTTCAACCCAACCTGCCTCAGCAGCTTGCCGATGTCAAACGATCCCTCCCCCTTCCCCGCAAGTTTGAGGGGTTCAAGAATCGCCTGCCGAACCGTAAAAAATGGATTGATGGACGAGGTGTAATCCTGAAAGACGGCGCTGATAGCCCCCCGCCGCACGCTTCGATCCGAGACGGGTTTCCCGTCGAAAGTGATAGAGCCGCTATCCGGCTTCTCGATGCCGAGCAACAGCCGTCCCAATGTCGATTTGCCGCTGCCGCTTTCTCCAATGATGCCAAGACATTCGCCCTTCCTCCACTCGAACCCGATATCGTGCAGCACTTGATGCCGGGTTTTGCGGAGCCAGACTTGCTGCCGATACGATTTGTGAACACCTTCAACGTTCAGCAACATCCGCGCCTCCCATCAATTGATTGTAGCGGCGGCTTAACGCTTCCTTGGAGGAAACCAGGTAACGAGTATACGGATGCCGCGCGCCGGCGAAAATATCCCTGGTCGTCCCGCGCTCGACGATCTCTCCGTCCTTCATGACGAGCACGTTGTCCGCAATACGTCTCACCACGCCCAAGTCATGTGACACAAAAATCATGGCGCTGCCCAGCCGTTCACGCAAACGCAAGAATTGTTCCACCACCTCGTACGCCGTGACGGCATCCAGCGCCGTCGTCGGTTCGTCGGCAATAATGACATCCGGCTCCATTACGATGGCAAGCGCGATCATGACCCGCTGCAGCATGCCGCCCGACAACTCGTGCGGATAGCGGCGCATCGCTTCAGACGGCTCCCTCAGGCCAACCGCGGCCATCGCTGCACTCAGTCTGGCTTCCGTCTCGCTCCGGCTCCAGTCGTAGTGGACGCTCAGCACCTCTTGCAGATAAACGCCAATCGGCCGCGACGGATCAAACGCGCTCATGCCGTTCTGCATAATCATGCAGAGCCGCCGCCCTCTGAACCGCCGCATCTCCTTGTCGGACAGCTTCGTCAAATCCTCTCCGTTCAACGTCACCGTCCCCGACTGCCGAAGACCTGTCCGATTCAATCGCATAATCGCTCTGCATGTCAGCGACTTGCCGCTGCCGCTCTCTCCAACGATGGCCAGACATTCCCCTTGCGCGAGCCGAAAGGAGCTGTCATGCACCAGTGCACGGCCGGAGCGCTCGTCCCGAATGCTCAAGTGTTCAACATCGAGTACATGTATTCCATTTTTGCCGTTCATCCCGCTCAAGCCACCTCCTTCCCGCGCAATCTAGGCGCAGTTCCGCCTGCACTCGCCTCCGCACGTCTGGCCGCGATCATCAGCTTGGGATCGAGCGCCTTCTGCAGCGCATCCGACAGGAAGTTCACCGCCGACACGACAATAATAATGGCAAGCCCGGGAGCCAGCATCAGTTCTGGACGGGTGAACATAACCGCTCTGGCTTCGTTCATCATCATTCCCCATTCGGGATGAGGAGCCTGAATACCGAGACCGAGGAACGACAACCCCGATATTTGCAAAATCATGGATCCAAAGGCGCCGCTGGCGATAACCGCCATCTCTGGCAGCGCCACCGGCGCGATATGCCGCGTCATAATGCCGAAGTGGCCGATGCCCAGCACCTTCGCAAACTTCACGTAGTCGGCATCCGCATATTGCATGACCGCCGTTCGAATGACGCGGGCGAACCAGGCCCACTTCATCATCACGAACGCAATCAAAATGTTGGTCAATCCCGCCCCCATCATGCCGACAATCGCCAGCGTCATGACGTAACCCGGGAACGAAAGCATGATGTCGCAGATTCGCATCAATATCGCATCCGTCTTCCCTAGGAAATAACCGGCAGCAAAGCCGAGCGCGGCTCCGATGCCAGCGGACGCCCCAAGGGCGGCAAGCACCCAGAGTACGCTTGGACGGATGCCGTAGATCAATCGCGACAAAATGCAGCGCCCCAGATGATCGTTGCCAAGCCAGTAGCTCCAGGAAGCTCCGGCGAACCGCAGCTCCATGTTGGCTTCATTCGGAGAATGCGGGGCAATAAGGGGAGCGCATAAGCCGATTAACAGCGTTGCCGCGACGACGGCAAGAGATGCCGCCGCCAATCTGTCCTTCAGCAGTCGTTCCATCAGCTTCATTATTAGAACTCCTTCCTCAGCTTCGGATTCACCGCCGCGTTCAACAGGTCGGATGCCGTGTTAAACAGGACGAACGCAACGGCCAGCACCAGAACGTAAGCTTGTATGATAGGGAAATCTCGCCCCAGAATCGAATTAACAGTGAGCGTTCCGAGACCCGGCCAAGCGAAAATATTTTCCACGACGACCGTGCTTCCCAGGATAACCGGAATGGCAAGGCCGAACACCGATACCGCGACTTGCAGCGAGTTGCGCAGCACCTGCAAGGTCAAGCTTCTCTCCGATAACCCGCACGCTCTGCCGTAAAGCACGTAGTCCTCGTTCAGGTTGCTCAACATGGAGCTGCGTATGATTCGAAAATAAATGCCAGCATATCCGATGACGATGACCGCCACCGGCAGCACGTAGCTGCCGTACCCGTCCATGCCGCTTGTCGGCAGCAGATCAAGCTTGACCGAGAAGTACCAGACCATCAGCGCAGCCAGCCAGTAGGACGGCATCGATGTCAACAGGAAGGAGAAACTTCTGACCGAGAGGTCCAGCCACTTGCCTTCCCTCAAGGCGCAGCCGACTCCCAGCGCAATCGACAGCAAGATGATGAGCAGCGAGGAGACGAGCGTCAGCTTCAACGTGTTCAGCAAAGCCGGGCCGAGCAGCGACCATACCGGTTTGCCCGTTATGTAGGAGTCTCCGAAATCAAGCCGGAGGCACGAGACCAGCCAATCCCAATAACGGATGAGCAGCGGACGGTTCATGCCAAGCGCTTCCCTCGTCTCCGCGATCAACTCATCCGTGATGGCCGGCACGCCTTGGGCGTGCAGAACGACCTCGGCCGGATCCATAGGCGACAGCCCGTTCAAAATAAAGGTCATAAACGAAATGACAACAAGCAGCGGAACCACGACGAATAATCGTTTCAATGCGTAACCGGCCATTGCTCTTTTCCTCCATGCTTCGCTTTACTTGAAGCTCATTCGTTCGAACGGCAGCTCGAATTGCGTCTGCTTGAACGAGATTCCTTGCAAATCCTTGGGGGCGACTACCGTAACGCTGCCGTTCGTAAGCGGAATAAACACGGCTTCGTCATGCACGATCGTCAAAATATCCTTGTAAAGCGCCTTTCTGGCATCCTCGTCCGTCGACAACATCACTTCATTGATCTTGCGGTACAGCTCCTCCGCCTGGGGAATGCCGCTTGTCGTGTGCAGATAAGCCGACTCGGAAGCAAACGCGGCGATGGTGCTTTGCGGATCGTAGGCAAGACCCCACGTCTGGTTGAACAACAGGTCGTAGTCGCCCGTCGAACGGCGGTTTGCGATCGCCTGCGATTCTTCTCCGACGAGCTCCAGCTTCATGCCGATTTTACCGGCTTCGCTTTGAAGCAGCTCCGCCTGCGTCTTCTGCGAGGAGGAATTGACATCGTAATACAGCTTCATTGCAAGCTCGCGACCATCCTTCGTGCGGACCGCCGCTCCTCCGCCATTCGTCCACCCGGCTTCCTCCAGCAGCTTGGCGGCACCTTCCGGATTATAGTCCCGCTTCGGTAGCCCGACATCGGCGTAATTGACGTTGGAGGAAAACAGCGTCTCCGCAGGCGCCTCCGTGCCGCTGAAGATCGTGCGGCTGATCGTTTCGCGGTCAATGGACAACCAGATCGCTTCCCGCACCGCTTTCTCGCTGACGGGACTGGCGGCATTGCTGCTGTTCGCCACAATCATTTTCGTATTCATCGGCTCGCTCCGAACGATCTGGTAATCGCCCGAATCCGCCAGCCGCTGCATGGCCTCCACGTCGATGCTGTCGGCGCCGCGGTCATCGGTGAAAACGAAATTGACTTCTCCCTTCTGCAAGGCAAGCAGCGTCGTCTCGCCGGCCGGCAGCACCTTCGCCGTAATCGTCTTGATGGCAGGCACGCCTCCCCAATAGTCCTCGTTCGCCGAGAACTTTGCGAATTGCTCCGTCACATGTTCGTCGAGCTTGTAAGGTCCCGTGCCGTTATAACCGGCAACCCCGTCCTTCGTCTCCCCGTTCAGGAAGTCCTTCGGCGAGAGGAAGACGTACGGACGCGTCATCGACAATTCAAGCAGCGTCGGATAATAAGTATCTTTCAGCGTCAATTGGACGGTGTGCTCGTCAATGACGTCGACCTGATCCAGCACGGTCGACAGCTTGATCCAGGCATGTTTGGCCGCATTGCTTTGAACGGCTTCGATGTTCAGCTTGACCGCTTCGGCGTTAAACGGCTCGCCGTCGTGGAATTTTACGTTTTTCCTTAAGTGAAAGGTATAGACTTTGCCATCCTCCGAGATGTCCCATGATTCCGCGAGCAGCGGCTTAATGCCTTCCGGCGTATTCTCCACCAGCGATTCGTACACGATGGCTTGAGCGGCCATCGATCCCGGATACAGGTGCGGATTCATGTCGTTGATGTCTTTCGCCGCGGCGTATACCAGCTCCCGCGTTTGTTCGGCCGCCCCCGGCTTATTGTTGTTGCCGCCGCTGCATCCGGCCAGCAATACGATGACCAGAAGGGATACCAGTAGTACGGGTGCTTTGATTCTTTTCATGTTTTGACGCTCCTTTTTCTAAAATAGTAAAAATTACGAATATATGGCCATTTGATTGTAATAATAACTATTATCATTTGTCAATTCATTTTTTTCCCATCCCAAGCCGCAAAAAAAACGTTGACGCACTGCCAATATTTTACTATGATGATGTCGAGTTTATTCGTAATTATTACTAATTTTCAAATTCTGGACGAAGTCGTCCACATTCTGCACCATATCGGAGGGTTGTTCCAATGAATCAGGAGATTGATTTCGTCAAATGCAGTCCCGCAAGCAACATGACGATTCTTATCATGGGCGAGTTGCCCGCCGATCAGCATGCCCACATCGCCTCCCAGATCATGGACTATAGCCATCTCTGCGCGGAGCAAGTCGGTTTTGTCGAAAAGCCGACCCTTCCCGGCTGTGCCGCCAAACTTCGGATGGCAGGGGGCGAATTTTGCGGCAATGCCTGCCTTGCACTCGCGGCGTGTCTAGCGTCGGAGCGAACGCTGCGGCCAGGCGAAACTCTGGAAATGCCGCTGGAGGTGTCGGGCGCGGAGTTTCCCGTGTTTTGCCGCGTGGAGAAATTGGACAGGGACTATATGTGCGAAGCCGGCATGCCGATTCCAACCGCGGTAGAGAACGCCGTCATCCCTTTCGAAGGTTTGCTGCTGGAGCTGGGTATCGTCCGTTACGGCGGCTTCTTCCATCTGGTCATCGACAACGAGCGCTTCGCGCTTGAGCCGGCTGCAGCCGAACGACTGGCGAAATTGCTTGGCGTCGTGTCGGGGGATAACTTGGTCGGCGTCATGCTGTACCGTCCCTCCTCGCGCGAGCTTGCTCCGCTGATCTACATCCCCGCGCTCGGCAGCTTGATCTGGGAGCGAGGCTGCGGCTCGGGAACGGCTTCGGTGGGTTGTTACCTGGCCTGGAACGGCCGCGACTCTGTAGACGTGCCCGTGCATCAGCCAGGAGGCATCATTCATGTACACGTTAGCTGGAACGGAGGGGAGATCACCGGCGTGACCATCGAATCCGCCGTCGGCATCGTCGCCAGAGGCAAAACTTATGTCGACGATTGCATCCAATATTCATTACAAGGAGGAAACGGATAACATGGAACTTCTATATCGATCATTGCTGCAATTTCGCGACAAATTCGTACAGGCAGCCGCGCAATATGACGGCATCTCCCGCAACAATCATGAGCTGCAGCAAACAATAGACGACTATTCCGCCTTCATCACCGATGCGAACAATCAACGGTTATGGGCGGAGCTTAACCCCGGTGACGTTCAGGAGCTCCATCCGCTTGTGATGCAACTGCGGGACATATCGGCGCGTTGCGTCGCCATTATGGAAAAATATCGCGCGCTCAAGCTGCTGCATGGCGGTGATGACAGGCATGAGTACTTTCATCACATTGAGGCTTCCATCGAAAAGGAATTCGGGAGCTTCACGGTAACCGCCGATTCCAAGATGTTGTTGATTGGCTCGGGTGCGTTCCCGATGACGCCGTTGCTGATCGCCAAACGAACAGGCGCCGAGGTGATTGGTATCGACATTGACCGGGAAGCCGTGGATTTGGGCAGGAAGGTCGTCGAACGACTCGGCCCGTATCTGCCCATCCGGCTGGAGAACGTTCCGCTGGAGCGGCTGCATGATATCGGCACGGTTACGCACATCATTATCAGTTCCACGGTGTCCGTCAAATACGAGCTCCTCGACCTGCTGCATGAGGCGACTCAGCCGGAAGTCGTCGTAGCTATGCGATACGGGAACGGCTTGAAGGCGCTCTTCAACTATCCCATGGAGGAAGTGGATGACGGCAAATGGCAGCTCAATGAAACGACGGTACGGCCGGGACATGTATTCGATGTGGCGTTGTACCGCAAAGCGCCGGCTCCGGCCCCGGCAAGGGAGGTCTTGAGATGAACCTTCTTCGCAGCGTTCTCATCGCAGGAACAGGCCCCGCAGCCGTACAACTTGCCGTGCTTCTCAAGCGATTGCGGAACAGCCACGTGGGCATCGCCGGACGAAAGTCCGTTCTCTCCGCTCCATTCTTCGATGCGCTTCGCTGGAACGGCGGGACGGTTGCCGTCGAAACAAGCGGTCCGCAACATAAAGCGCTTCAAGGCGAGTGCCGCGTGGACGCCATGTTCCAGGATTTGGGAACTATTGAGGAACAGTGGGATACGCTCATATTGGCGGTAACGGCGGATGCTTATGTGTCCGTGCTCGCGCAGCTACCGCCACGGCTGCTGCACAGCTTGCGCTGCGTTGCGCTTCTCTCCCCGACTTTCGGCTCGGGCGCGCTCATACGCCATTATCTGAAGGAACAAGGCTGCGACGCCGAGGTGCTCAGCTTCTCCACCTACCTGGGGGACACGCGACGGACGGGCGATAAGCCGCCAACCCATGTTCTGACGACGGCAGTCAAACGCAAGGTGTATGCGGGAGCGGCGGGATGGCCCTCCGAGTCCGTGGAGACGTTCCGGCGATTGTACGAAGATGCGGGCATCGCGCTGGAACCGCTGGATTCGGCGCTTGCGGCCGAGACGCGCAACATCTCGTTGTACGTGCATCCGCCTTTGTTTATGAACGACTTCTCGCTCGGCGTCATTTTCAGCGGCCAAGCCATTCCGAAGTTTGTGTACAAGCTGTTCCCGGAGGGCCCCATTACGCCCACTCTCATACGGGAAATGCTGGAGCAATGGAAGGAGATATCCGCTCTCGCCCGGATGCTTCGCTTGGAGCCGCTCAACCTGCTGCAATTCATGGTCGACGATAATTACCCGGTCAGGCCGGAAAGCTTGTCCCGCCAGTACATTGACGGTTTCCCCGAGCTAGATCCCATCCATCAGCAATATTCGTTATACGTTCGTTACGCGTCCCTGCTGATCGATCCCTACTCGGAGCCGGATCGGGACGGCCGGTACTTCGACTTCTCCGCCGTTCCGCTCCGCCCCGTGTTCGTCAATCACGAAGGAGCCTGGGATATTCCGAGAATGCCGAAGGAAGATTATTACCGGATCAAAATGATACAAGGCCTCTCTCGCGCAGCCGGCTTGCCTTGCCCGACCATCGACGGGTTCGTCGACCGATATGAGCGGCACTTGCTAAGCGCAGCGGAGTTGCTTACGGGCCGTCCATTGTCGGAAGCCTTTACGCCCCAAAGCTTCGAGGGCGATGTCCGGCGCATCTGTGCGGAGCTGCTTCAGATCGACGCTGCCAAGACCTGAGCCGGAACGGAGCAACCACACAGAACGAAAGCATGGCCGCCCAGATGGATGAGCGGCCATGCTTTTTGACGTTTTGAGCGTTTCTAGCAGGCTAATGACGACGGTTATCATATCACTTCCATCATGACAGCTCCAAAGCGCGTAAAGCGTTTGCCATATCCTGCTTGGAGAAATGATCGCCGATAAATACGGAAACGTTCGATGTCTCTACATCCGAACGTATCGAAAATATGTCCAGATCGCCATGGGTATATTGGAATAAGCTCGGAAAAGCTCGTCCCGCAAACCGGATCAGCCCCTTGGCCCGGTACACATTCGGCGGCAGCAAGGCAAGGAAGCCTTCAAACGCTTCCCGTTCCACTTCCTTCTCGAAATAATGAGTATATGGTGTTAAACGAAATTAGCGCCCTCACTGATATACTCACACAATAAGTTTTATGGCCTTTTCAGGTTTTCATTATCGAGGTTCTACTCTAATTCAAATTTTTAGTATTTCATTCAATTCTTTTTTATGGTATTTAAGATGAACCCCCTAATTGAGAATAAATGGATAATCATTAAACGAGGTTCGGACATCTAAGGTTGCATATGACGAATCCCTTCGAAGCCGCATTACATAACTATCCCTTTATCCAGATAGTGATTGATCAATTACTGTTGATCGCTAAAAGAGAACCGTTTCTTCTTTGCAGCGCGCGAACCGTGGCCGAGATTCCCTCTTCAAAAGACGTCGCCCGCACTGGTCCAATCAGCCGCTCATATTTGTCCCCGCTCAGCGAGCCTAGTCTTGCCCTTCCTTGTATGAGGCTGTTTCGGATGCTCATTTGTAATTGATCAATCACTTACTATATTGCAATGTATCATATAGTGATTGATTGGTCAATCACTAATTTGAATTCAATGTTCCCGCCCCTCACCTTTCCTTCAATTCGGGCATGTCCAGCGCCAGCGCAATGTTGCAGATCATCCCCCGGGCCAGAAACAGCATCGTCCGTTCCTTGGCATTCGGAATGCCGGCTTTGGTGAAAGCGTCCAGCACCATGCGGCGGACTTCCCCGAGTCCATTGCGCATCGCTTCTTGGATCGAGTCTTCCCGGATCGTCTGTGCCTGCATCTGAAGCAGAACCTCATTCTGGTAGGAATCCAGAATATCCTCATAGGCCTGAATAAGGCCGGTCTCTAGTTGTTCCGGCGAAGCGGATTCCACAACCTTGCGGAAGGATTCGATCACCCGCGACCAGGACACCTCCAGCGCCGCAAGTAACAATGTTTCTTTGGTTGAGAAAAACCGGAAGATATAGGGTTGCGAAATCTTGGCCCGTTTCGCGACTTGTGCCGTCGTGGCCCGGAAAAATCCGATCTCCGCAAACACTTCGATCGCTGCGGAAATGATTTCCGATTTGCGGTTTACCGAGATCGTCTCGGACTTTGACATCGGATTGACGCCTCCTTCGCAAGTTAGTGATTCAGCAATTATGTTATTATACAAGAAAAATACCTTGGTATCAATTCAGCATCATTCCCGACGTTTCAGGAATAGAAAAACGGAACAGGTCCCCAGCGTTCGCCGGGGACCATGCCAATACTTTTCCTTTATTTATTCAAAACATTACTTCAAAACCCTCAGAGTGGGTGCTTCGTTTTCAGGAAGAGCTGACTTTTCAAGCACTTCGATCTTGTCCTGCACCTGCTTGATGAGCTCTTGATTGAATTCCAGTGCGGACTTATATTCCGTATTATAACTGATGCCGAGCAGCGCTTTATCATACCGGGAAAAAGTCATTAAAACCATTTCCCCATTTTCGCCCGTGATATCCATTGAAATCGTCGGATCATTGTTGCTGTAGCCCTGGCCGTTGTATTCAACCGACTTCACAGCGCTATGAACAACGTTATATTTTTCCGCCAGTTTTTTTGCCAGCTCAACATATTCCTGCGGATTTTTAGCAAGGGCCGAATCAAAGGCTACTGAAACCTTTTCATCCAGCGTTCTGCTGTGGCCTATGGTAAATAATTCTCCTGTTACAGAGTCTACGGAGAAATAATAATTGCGCTCGCCGTTGATCAGCACATCCGCATACCACCTCGAACGGGGAAGGCCTTCGTTTGCCTGTTGATAGCCCATTTCAATGACTTGGCCCTCTAAGTTCAGGTCAAATACCTCCCAAAGGGCCTGGGCGCCAATCTCCGCTGCTTCTTCTTTTGTTAAATCCTTGCTGGTTGGCGTTTGGTTGCGGTAGTTTTCAAGGTCAATGACTCCCACCGTATAATTGGCTTTTTTGTAGCCATCCGGCAAGCTGTTTGGTGCCGCTTGGAACGGACCGGCTGCAGCATTCGCATATTTTGTAGGGATCACATGGGTTTGTTTGAACTCCGATACCGTTACTGCCTGTGTAAATCCCTGGAACAGTAAGGTGTTGGCCCCAATGATCACTGCGGATGCGAATATGGTTTTTTTCAAGCTTTTCATTTGAATCACTCCTTCATCGTTATGTTTGTGATCACATTAAGCAGTGTAAAATGGCCGGATTATCGAATCATCATCAAGTTATTATGAAGTTGTAAAAATGATTTTTGCTGTCGTTCCTTCGCCGGGTTGGCTCGTAAACTCCAGTTCCGCGCCATGACGCAGAACAATCTGTTTACAGATAGCAAGGCCTAATCCGGTGCCGCCGTCCCTGCGGTTTCGTGAATTCTCCGCGCGGTAAAAGGGCTCGGTAATATGCCGGAGTACTTCGGAGGTCATCCCTTTACCGTTATCCTGGATGTAAACCGTTTTCTTTCCGGCTTCCACGACGGCACGCACGATAATATGACCGCCCGTACCGCACGCCTTTATCGCATTGTCAATTAGATTGATAAACAGACTTTCCAGCAAGCAGGCATCTCCCCAAAGAACATCCATTTCACAAAGAAATTCCATTTGTATTTCTTTTTCCGTAAGCTTATTATGCAGTGTCTGCTTGACCGATTGAAAAAGAGCGGATACGTTTTGCGCTTCCCAGGCGATCTGATCATTCTTAAGATTTGCCAGTTCGAGTAATTGATTGGCCATGATCTGCAATCGCCGGCTTTCCGACATAATATAGCTGATCGCGGATAGCCTGTCATCCTCCGTCAGGGCCGCCTTTTGCATATATTCCGCATATCCGTAGATTGCGGTCAAGGGTGTACGGAGCTCATGGGCAAAATTATCAATAAACTGCTGCTTTTTTTCTGCGGCGGTGATCAGCTCCGTCATTTGACGCTGGATTTCCTCCGCCATATGATTGAAGCTTTGAGCCATTTCGGAAAGCTCATCATGACCGGATACCGGAAGCCTGGTTTCGTATGCGCCGGCCGCGATCTTGCGGGAGGTTTGAGAAATCTGCGACAAGGGCTTGAATATTCGATTCAGAATGAAAAGAAGACCTAAAGCATGCAAACCGGAAAGAATCAACCCCGCGAAAAACAGCATGTTTTTCATTTGTTCCCATGCGGTGATGGCATCCGACGCATCGTAAAGATAAACCATAGTATAGACCTCATACGGCGCAGGAAGCTTTCCCGAAACAATGACATAGGTGCTGTCATCTGATTTTTGTATAGAAGCCAGTCGGTTTCCGTCCTCCGGCGGCTCCATGAAACGGCTCTGCAATACGATTTCCTGCCGATTGGAATAGACAAGCTGATGGCCCTTGTAAAGCGCCAGATAAACCTTTTTATCCCCGGACAGATAACGGTATGGCTGGAGCAGAGAATCTAAAGAGCTCCTAATATCAATTCCGCGGCTTTCCACAGCATGAAAATCCTTTGTAAGCGCTGAGGTGATAAAATAGTGTTCGCGCAAACTTCTTTCTTCCGCACGATGAACCGTATCTTTGAATGTAGTGACACAAATGATGAATATTCCAAGATTGAAAGATAACAGAAAAAGGACAAGTGTTGTCAAAAAGGTCCGGTGTTTCATTGGTTTACCTCCAAGCGGTAGCCCAGCTTGTAGACCGTTTTGATCATATTCTCCCAGCCCAATTTTTTACGCAGCTTTTGGATGTGAACATCAATCGTACGGGTATCGCCTTCATAATCATAGCCCCACACTAGCTCCAGAAGTCTTTCTCTGGACAATGCAATATTGCGGTTTTTTACCAGCACCTCTAACAATTCAAATTCTTTAGGGGTGCATTCCACAAGCTGTCCCATATAGAATACCTGGCGGCTGTCAAAATCAATCCTCACAGCCCCCGCTTCAAAGCAACTTTTATTTTTTTGGGTTCGCCGCAGCACTGCTTCTACGCGAGCCAATAGTTCCAACATTTCAAAGGGCTTGGTCAAATAATCGTCAGCCCCCATAGAAAAACCCTTAATGCGATCGGATAAACTGCTGCGTACCGTTAAGAAAATCGTGGGCGTTTCGTGTACTTTTTTAAACACTTCAAACCCGTCAATTTCAGGAAGCATGATATCTAAAATGATCAGATCATAGGTATGGCGTTCTATTTCAGAAATGGCCGTTTTTCCATCAAAAACAGAAGTGCAGTGATGCCCTACAAGCTGCAAATTCCTTTTGACCAGTTCATTGATCGATATTTCATCCTCAACAATTAAAATGGCCGCCAATACGGCTCGCCTCCTTTTTCTGCAATCATATTATTATTGTTTTGTTATAGAGTTGTAAAAGCGGGTCATGGCGATTGGCACCACAACAATATTACCGTTGGATAGGTTTGCGTCCATTCACTCTATTATGACGATCGAAAAGGAAGGATTTCTCCAGCATTCTGAACTTAAACCAATCAAGGAGTGAATCCATTGAAGCAGGAGGAATGCAGACAGCAAACCATACAATTGCTTCTTAATTCAACGAAAGCGTTAATACGAGAAAAAGGGTCAATGCCCGAGATACACTTTACGTGTTGTTGGCTGTGACCCCTCAGCCCCCCAACAAAACAAAAAAAGATCCTTATCTCTAGTCATCTATGGACCAATGAGATAAGGACCTTATGCTTTAAGCTCCTAAATGAATCTTACGCGCGGGAAATGTATTTGCCTTCACGCGTGTCGATCAGGAGGACGTCGCCCTCGTTGATGAAGAGCGGCACCTGTACGTTCAGGCCGGTTTCGACCTTGGCGTTCTTGGTCGCGCCGGTTGCGGTGTTTCCTTTGATGCCCGGTTCGGTTTCAACCACTTTCAGCTCAACGCTGTTCGGCAGGTTAATACCGAGGATTTCGCCTTGGAAGCTCATGATATTGATCATCATGTTCTCGCGGAGGAAGTTCAGCTCCCACTCGATTTGCTTCTCGTCCAGGGTGATTTGATCGAACGTTTCCGTATCCATGAATGTATGCTCTTTGCCGCTGGCATACAGGTATTGCATTTGACGGTTCTCGATGTGGGCGCGGCTGACGTTCTCGCCGGCACGGAAAGTGCGCTCAACGATGTTGCCGTTACGCAGGTTTTTCAGCTTGGAACGGACGAACGCAGCGCCTTTGCCCGGTTTTACGTGTTGGAAGTCAATAACGGTGAACAAATCTCCGTCTACTTCGATGGTCAAGCCTGTTTTAAAATCGTTAACTGAAATCACTACAAATACCTCCCTGAAAATGTGAGCAGACGGCAGTCCCGAAGAAAACGCGGAAAACCCCGCGGCACAAACAGCTTGCCGCTACCTAGATGAATAAAGTTATGGAATCACGATCAAGTCTTTGCTTGATTGTGTTAACCTACGATTGCCTGTGTCTGTAATGACGATATCATCTTCAATGCGGACGCCGCCAAAGCCAGGTATATAGATACCGGGTTCCACGGTAACGGTCATTCCCGGTGCAAGAACCGTATCTCCTGTTATGGAGAGCCGCGGCGCCTCATGAATTTCCATACCCAAGCCGTGTCCGGTGCCGTGACCGAATAAATCGCCATAGCCGTAGCGCTTGATCACGTCACGTGCGATAGCATCCGCCTCACGTCCGGTCATGCCGGGGCGAATCCGGTCCAGCGCCTCCAGCTGAGCTTCCAGCACGATGTTGTAGATCTCCCTGTGCTTGTCCGTAGGCTTGCCGAGTACGACCGTACGGGTAATATCGGAGCAGTAGCCTTTATAGTAGGCTCCAAAATCCAGCTTGACGAATTCATTCGTACCAATGACTTTTTTGCTGGCCTTGCCATGAGGCAGGGCGGAGCGTTCGCCAGAGGCCACGATCGTTTCAAAGGATGTCGAGGCAGCGCCATGGGCACGAACATACATCTCGATTTCAAGCGCAATATCGAGCTCCTTCATGCCTGGCTTCAGTATACCGAGGATGTACTCAAACGTCCGATCGGCCAATTCTGCCGCTTCCTGCATGACCGCAAGCTCGCCTTCGTCCTTCACCATCCGAAGGGTTTCAACGACGGAGTCCGTCGGAATGAGCTCTACGCCGCCAAGAATCCCGGCACAAGCCTGATACACACCGTAGGTCATGTCGTTTTGCTCGAAGCCGAGCTTGGTCAGGCCCGCATGAGCCAGAAGCTCTTTGACCGTCTCCATAGCTTTAGGCGCATGCTCAATAACTTCGTAGCCGACCGCCTGCTGGGGCGCCTGAGTCATGTAGCGGAAATCCGTAAGCAGAATAGCCCGGTCTTCCGTGATCAACACGTAGCCTGACGATCCGGTAAACCCTGTCATGTACATGCGATTGGTTGCATTCGTAATGAGCAGCGCCTGAAGCCCTTGCTCCTGCATCAGACTGCGAAGCCGCAGAATCCGTTCCTCCTGCATCCGCTATCCCTCCGAACGTTCAATATATTGGACCAATGCGTTGAGACCCAATTCATAACCGTACGCGCCGAACCCTGCAATTTGACCGATCGCTACCGGAGCGATCACGGAAACATGACGGAACGATTCCCTTTTATGAATGTTGGAAATATGTACTTCAACCACCGGTATATTGACAGCACTTACGGCATCGCGGATGGCATAGCTGTAATGCGTAAAGGCACCCGGGTTGAACAGGATACCGTCCTTTGTCCCGTAAGCCGCGTGAATACGATCAATCAGTTCGCCTTCATGATTGGACTGGAACGCTTCAAGCCCTACTCCAAGCTCTTCCGCCAGCTTGGACAGCCGGTCCGTTATCGATTGAAGCGACAGCGCACCGTAAACACCCGGTTCCCGAATACCGAGCATATTCAAATTGGGCCCGTTCAATAACAGTATTTGTTTCATCCGATTTCCCCCCAACCGATCAAACAGCACATACCTATCTATTTTACCATACTTTTCTCCGGTTTGAGAACTTTCGTCAATCCCCGCGTTAATGTGATAAATAACCGTTAATGGGGTGTCGGCTGATTACGTTTATTGTCGAACGGTTCACGTATCCGCTCATCTGTAAATTCAAAGCTGATGGAATACCCAATGAACAAGCCCCACAGTAAAAACAAGCTGCAATCGGTCAAAATCGTATTCCAACCCAGCAAGGTGATCCGGTCCATCATACCGGTGAGCGGTCCAATGAACAAATACAGGACAGCCCACCATACGAGGCCGTAGCCCAGACCATACCAGGGGCCCTTCGCTTTGGCAAGCAGCAGCGTATACAGTATGGCCGCGGCTATAGAGAAAAGGATATAAGCCCCCCACCCCAGAAGAGTGCCCTGCCATGTCATAAGGTAGGAATGCCTGTAGAAGGGCTCGATCAAAAAAGCCGGAGACAGCGAGGTAAAGTGAAAATAGTGCTGGACGATTTTCAAGCCGCCCCAGAACAATCCTGCAAAAAAACCGATGTACAGCGAAAAAAACCACTTATTGGTTACGGGTTTCGTTTCATTATCGTTCGCATGCATTCCGCTGAGCCTCCCGTTGTACATTCCGAATAATCCTTAGTATGTTCAAAAGTCCCATGGATAAACAAGTAGCATTATCCGATCCGATTCGTTACAATAAAGCTGAAGGATTCCTGTTCCTACACCATTCCTAACTTATTCAAATCAGAAGAAGGTGCATCGTTTTGTCGGAAAAGCAGCAGAATGCGATTTACGGCGGCCAAGCCGTCATTGAAGGCGTCATGTTTGCAGGTCAAAAGGTTCATGTAACGGCAGTACGCCGTAAAGATAACACCATTCATTTTCTAGAAGTTCCCAAAAAAGAAATCGGCTGGGTCCAGACGCTCAAGAAAATCCCTTTCATCCGGGGCATTGTAGGAATCATCGAGGCAAGCGCAAAAGGCTCTCAGCATTTGAATTTCTCTGCTGAAATGTTTGCGGAAGAAGACAGCGGCACAAAGGAAGAAAAGAAGGAAACGTTCGCCAGCAAAATGACAATGATTCTTGGCGTCGCGTTCATAGGCATTCTTTCCTTTTTATTCGGCAAATTTGTTTTCACGCTTGTTCCAACGGCGATCGAACAGCTTTTGTTCGGTAAGATGTTCGAGAATCAAATCGGTCACAATCTGATTGAAGGCCTGATCAAAATCATTTTATTGATAGCTTATATTTATTTCATTTCCCTGACTCCCATGATCAAACGCCTGTTCCAATACCACGGGGCCGAGCATAAAGTAATCAGCGCTTACGAAGCCGGTGTAGAATTAACGGTAAGAAACGTACAAAAGTTCAGCACGCTGCATTACCGCTGCGGCAGCAGCTTTATCGTTTTTACAGTGATTGTCGGCGTGGTGATTTACTCGTTCTTTCAATATGATTCGTTCGTTGAGCGGATCATTCAGCGGATCGTTCTGATTCCCGTGGTTATTGGCGTCTCCTATGAGGTTCTGCGTTTCACTAACAGCTTGCGCGATGTTCCCGTACTGAGGTACCTCGGTTATCCCGGACTTTGGCTGCAGCTTCTTACGACCAAAGAACCCGATGATTCGCAAGTGGAGGTATCGATCGCTTCATTCAACCGCATGAGGGAACTCGATAAGCAAATGCAGGTTTAAACGCTTTTACAGTTCCATCAACAAAAGGAGGGTTTGGAATGAGACACCGCAACAGCACGATAGCCTATGTCATCTTCGCGTTGGTCGCCATCGGCATTTTGTTCACCGTTCTAACCAGACCGGGTACCCTGATCATCCCGCTTCTGGTCTTCGGGATCATCTTCTTGCTGTACAAATACCCGCCTAGCCGCTGGCGCAGCAGATCGAAATCGTTCAGTCCGCCCCGGTTCAGCAGCAGTAAAACCAAGCGCAGAAACGCCACCTTCCGGGTGATCAACGGCAGCAAGGACAGTTCCGACGAACCGCCCAAATACCACTAAAATACAGAGTCGTTACCGTGCAGCAGGTCATTTGAACCTGCTGTTTTTTATGCGCGGGCTCTCGGATCAGCATCTTTATTTTGCCGCATCATCCGGCATACGTGGGTCACATAGTTCTGCTTGTAGTCCGTAAGCTTCCACTTGCCGAAGAAAGCGCGCGTTGCTTGCAGGCCGGATTCGAACAGCTCCAAGCTTTGCTCGGGAGTAATATCGAAGTCGGTATTGCTTACACCCAGCGTCGGGATTTTAACCGTTCGGAAACGGTTATGCTTTTGAATATACCGCTCGTCACGGGCATCCAGCATCGTCGAGAAAAGCGCGCGCATCATACTAAGCGGACCGTAAATTTCATTCGGCTTACCCGAACCGCGGCCTACAAGCTGAAATCCGAGGGTAGGGATCATCTGATCCAAAGACGGCTCCTCCTCTGAATCAAACAGCCAAAGCGGAAAGTTGCTAAGCAGCCCTCCATCCACTATGTAAACGAATTGATCCGCAAAGTTTTTATCGAAGCGCATCTTTCGGTTGGCCGCTTTACGTATGATGACAGGATCGAAAAAATAAGGGATGCTCGTGCTCATCCGGACGGCTTTAGCCACCAGAAAACGTTTCGGATCCACCCCGTATTGGGCAATATCATCCGGCAGAACAAGCAGCCTGCGGCTGGAAATGTCAGAAGCAATAATCCGCAGTTGATTGTGTTTCAAATCCCCGAACGTTCGAATGCCTTTAGCCAGCAGCAGCCCGTAGATCCAATGCTCAAGCGATTCACCGGAAAACAGCCCTTTTTTTATAAACAATCTGGACAAGGGACCAATGAATTTGGTATCGAAAATGGCCGACCGCTTCAAAAAAAGGCGGAATGGAGTAGCCTCGATCACTTCCCGCAACTCCTCAGCCTTATATCCGGCCGCTACCAAAGAAGCGACAATGGCACCTGACGACGTTCCCGCCACCTGATAAAATTGGTGACCCAGCTCCTCCACACCGGCTACCGCACCGGCCAGAGCAATACCTTTTACTCCCCCGCCTTCGAATACGGCATTGATTCTCACCCCGCATCCCCTCTTCCCGCAAACAGTCTCACAGAGTATGTATGAGAGTACAGATTGTACATATGCGGGCGTCCAATAAAATAAGCCCCGACATTATGTCGGAGCTTTTCTTACGCCTCTTCCAATTCTCTTTTGAGCTGCATTAAATCCTCGGCCCGGGAGGCATCCCGTTTAAAATATTCCAGCAGCGTCTCGATGCAGGTGATGGATTCCCAGCTGAGATGATGCTCAATACCTTCTACATCTTTATAAATATGCTCATCGGAAACGCCGATCAGCGTCAAAAACTCTTCCAAAAGATGATGTCTGTCTACCAGCCGCTTGCCGACTCTCTGTCCTTTGGACGTCAGTACCAGACCGCGGTATTTCTCATAAATCAGATAATTATCTTTATCCAGCTTCTGAATCATCTTGGTTACTGAAGAAGGGTGAACCTCCAGCCCCTCGGCAATGTCGGATACGCGAGCATAGCCTTTCTCATCAATTAATTTATATATTTTTTCCAAATAATCTTCCATGCTCGGTGTGGCCATTGACGTTCCTCCTGTACTCCAAGACAATCTCGTTTATTTTAATGATACACTGTTTCTTTTTCACAAGGCAAGTCCCTTAGAATGTCCGACTCACTCGTCATTTCCCATGTGTGAGAACTGGCGGGAAGGGTACCCTAAGGTCATTATAAGCGTTCTTTACTATATCACAGCAGCCATAGTGAAGCAAGCCCAAGATCATTTTGAAGGAGGTAAACCATGGCAACCGTGCTGTCTCCGCCCGTTCGGGGAACGCAATTGTTTATTCCCGAGCTCGTTTACTTTGAGCCGGATGCATTGGAATATCCCAAAGGGCAAAAAATCCTTGAATGGGCCAAGAAAGAAGGCTTGCCTATTCATATGACTACTTCGCACAACCGGATTACGAACCTGCCGGGCGAAGGCGAACTGGAGAAATACCGGATCGCCAAAAGAACGCTGGTCGTCGGGATCCGCAAAACATTGACATTCGATACGTCAAAGCCGTCCGCGGAATATGCCATCCCCATTGCGACCGGCTGTATGGCGCATTGTCATTACTGCTATTTACAAACCACCCTGGGAGCCAAGCCTTATATTCGCGTTTATGTCAATATGGATGATATTTTAAATCAAGCCAAGCGGTATATCGATGAACGGGCGCCGGAGATTACCCGGTTTGAAGCCGCATGTACTTCAGATCCTGTAGGTCTGGAGCATATCAGCGGATCCTTGAAGGAAGTCATCGAATTTATGGCGAAAGAACCGCTCGGTCGACTTCGTTTCGTCACCAAGTTTCATCATGTCGAGCCGCTGCTTGACGCCAGGCATAATGGTCACACCCGTTTTCGGTTCAGTGTAAACGCTGATTATGTCATCAAGCATTTTGAACCGGG
This sequence comes from Paenibacillus sp. JMULE4, assembly GCF_013337105.1. Taxonomy (NCBI): domain Bacteria; kingdom Bacillati; phylum Bacillota; class Bacilli; order Caryophanales; family Paenibacillaceae; genus Paenibacillus; species Paenibacillus sp. JMULE4. The sequence continues at coordinate 582,905 of NZ_SGWF01000011.1, read as the reverse complement.
TACCTCGAGCTTCCAGGATCGGATCACAGCTGCGGGCAAGGTGGCTAAAGCAGGGTATCCGCTTGGCTTTATCATCGCCCCGATCATTTGGCACGACGGGTGGGAGGAAGGCTACGGCGAGCTTTTACGCAAATTAAAAGAAACCCTTCCGCCGGAAGCGACCTCTGATTTGACCTTTGAATTGATCCAGCACCGGTTTACCAAAACCGCCAAAAAAGTCATCCAGCGCCGTTATCCCAGGACCAAGCTGGAGATGGACGAAGAGAAGCGAAAATATAAATGGGGGCGCTGGGGACAAGGAAAATACGTATATCCTGACGAAAAAGCGGATGCGCTCAGAGCATACATTACCGAGCAAATCTTCACCCATTTTCCGCAGGCGAATATCGATTACTTTACCTAAAAGAACTCAGCCCATCCAGGCGGGGGTAATTTGCTGCAGCCAAATCGTAATCCTTGTCATTTGGTCGGTATAAAGCAGAATCCCGATGAAAATCATCAGCCCCCCGCCCACTTTCATCAAGGTGGAGGAATAGCGCAAAATCCAACGGGTCGAGCCGATAAAAAATGCCAGGATAAAAAACGGAATGGCAAACCCCAGCGAATAGGCGGTAATGAGCGGAAGCCAGGAATCAGGCTCTGTTGCCGCCAGCATGAGGATCGAGGACAGAATCGGACCAATGCACGGGGACCAGCCTGCGGCAAAGCCGATACCGATCAAAAGCGACCCGATATAGCTTGCCGGCTTGGTTCTTACCTTCATCTTATGCTCCCTCAGCAGCCACTGCGGCTGAAAGATACCCAGCATAAACAAACCCATGGCAAAAATAAAAATAGCGGACAGCTGCCGCATCAAATCGCGGTAGTCGATAAACAAATTGGCAATGGCGCTCGCGCCGAGTCCCAAGCTGTAAAACACGATCGAAAAGCCGACGATAAAGCTTAACGTATGGGTAACCATTTTAAACCGAATTTCACGCGTCGTTTGATCGCTTTTTAACTGATTGACCGAGACACCTGTAATGTAGGACAAATAAGAAGGATACAAAGGCAGACTGCATGGTGAAATAAAGGATAAAAAACCTGCCCAAAGCGCAATCCAGATATTCAATTCCACAGGTCATTCTCACCCCTTTACGGTATTAAGACCTTAATCCTCTTTTGACAAACAAAATGCAGATCAGCATGAAAATCAATACAAGCACGACCGTAGCCCCGGGAGCCAAATCCCAGATGCCCGCCGATGCCAAGCCGATCAGAACCGCCGTCTCCGCGAATAAAATCGACCAGAAGATCGAGTGCTTGAAGCTTCGTGCGACAAGCAAGCTGCATGCGACCGGAATGGTCAGCAAAGAGGATACCAGCAGCGCGCCGACAATCTTGATCGAGACGCTGATCACCAGCGCCGTCAGCATCGTGATCATGATGTTATAGAAGCGCAGCGGCAGACCGCTGACTCCCGCCGCATCCTCGTCAAAGAACAGCAGAAACATTTCTTTATAGTTGATCAGCACAAACGCCGCGACAAGAACAGCTACGCAGCCGACCACCCACAAATCGGTGCTGTCCAACGTATAGATGCTGCCGAAAAAGTAGCTCATGACGTTAATGTTAAAGCCTTTGCCCATCGTAAAAAGAAACGTAGCGAGAGCTATACCTCCCGACATGATAATGGCAATCGACAGCTCCGCATACGTTTTGTAGGCCTTGCGCAGCCATTCGATAGCAAAAGAAGCAAGCAGCGCAAATAACAGCCCTACTCCAATCGGGTACACGTTGATCAAGAACCCGAGGGCCACTCCGGCAATGGACACGTGAGCGAGCGTATCCCCGATCATAGACAGACGGCGAAGCACCAGAAATACCCCCATAAGCGGAGCCGTCAATCCGATCAGCAGGCCGCCAAGCAGCGCCCGCTGAAAAAAATATTCCGTAAATATATCCAACCCTTTTCTCTCCTATCTTCTGAACCAAACCTGCCGCCGCGCCCCAATGCTTATGTCAGTACTTCCATCGTTTCTCTGAGCTGCTGCATGGAGTGGGTCAGATCCGTTTCCCTGCAATTCTCCGGCTCATGCGTGTGCTTGACATAGAAAGACAATCCGCCGTTCTTCTGGGCCGGCTCGCTCCCGAGATACGATTTCATCATATCCATATCATGTGAAACCATAATAAATGTAATATGATGATGCTGGTGCATATGACGGATCATACGGAAAAAACCGGCTTGCGTCTCCGCGTCGATTCCCACGGTAGGCTCGTCCAAAATGAGCAGCTCCGGATTATTCACGAGCGCCCTGGCGAGAAATACCCGCTGCTGCTGGCCTCCGGACAATTGACCGATCCGACGGTCAGCCAGATCCTCGATCCGCATCGCATACAGCGCATCGTCGCATTTATTCCGCTGCTGCTTCGTCAGCCTCCGGAACATGTTTTTCTTTCCGAACAGGCCGGAGGTGACCACCTCCCGGACGGTCGCCGGAAACAGCGGGTTAAGCGCATTCTTCTGCGGTACATACCCGATCCGTTCCCAATCCCGGAAATCCTTGATCGACTGGCCGAACAAGCGAATCTCGCCGGAGGTGGGCTTCAGCAGGCCGACGATCATTTTGAGCAGCGTCGTTTTGCCGGCTCCGTTAGCGCCGATCAGGCCGACAAAATCACGCTCGAGAATCGAATAACTCAGGTTTTGAATCACCGTTTTATTTTCATAAGAAAAAAAGACGTCATCGATCGTAACGATCTCCTGATGACATCCGGATTGAGCATTGTTCAGCATAGCAAAGCTCCTTAGTCGAAGGTCTCCCTTCTATTGTAATGCTTTTAATAAATTATTCAAATTGTTTTGCATAATTGACACATAATCCTCACCTTGCTTGACCTGTTCCTCCGTCAGTCCTTCGATCGGATTGAGGACAAGCGTTTCCACTCCCGCATCGTTGGCCAGCGTCCGGGCCATCTTGTCGGAGACCAGTTCCTCAAAGAATATATATTTGAGCTGGTTGTCTTTTATGAATTTAAGAATGGCCTGCATATCCTTTGAGGTAGGCTCGGCGTCCGCCGTCAGGCCCATGATTGATTTTTGTACCAGGCCGTACTCCTTGGCCAAGTAGCCAAACGATTGGTGCGTCACGACGATTTCTTTCTTGGAGGTGCCTGCCAGCTTCTCTTTGTATTGGTTATGCAGCTCATCCAGCTGATCCGCGAGCTTTTTGAAGTTGGCTTCATAGTCCGCCTGATTCGCCGCATCCACTTTGATAAGAGCGTCTTTCACATTTTGCGCGATGATCTTGGCATTAACCGGGCTTAACCAAACGTGAGGATCCATTCCCGACTCATTATGTTCGTCTTGATGCTCATCCTCGTGCTCGTCTTGGTGCTCATCCTTATGGGCATCCTGCGCAGCGTTGTCATCATGTCCATCGCCTTTTTCCTCATGGCCATGATCATGTCCGTCCTCCGTACCCGGGATGAGCGTAATCCCTTTGCTTGCTTCCACGGCAGTCATACCGGACTTCTGATCCAGGCTGCTTAGCGTCTGATTGACCCAGCCCTCGAAACCCGCTCCCAAATAGATAAACAGATCCGCCTTGGACAAATTGGACATATCCTGACCCTTAGGCGACCAGTCATGAGGTTCAACTCCTGTAGGAACCAGATTGATGACATTCACATGCGCTCCGCCGATTTTGGAAGCAAAATCATACAGCGGATAGAAGCTTGCAACCACATTGATTTTCCCGTCCTCCATGGCTTGCTTCGGCTGGCTGCCGGTGCAGCCCGATAATGCGATGGATAGCATGAGAACAAGAATAAATGGTACAACCGTGCGTTTGTATATCTTTTGAAAAGACATCGGCAAGTCACTTCCCCCTTATGTAAATCGTAATTATTTTTATTATGAATCGACAACGATGATTATACCCCCCTCCCTGCCGGGTTGTCAACGGTAAATGTAGAAATTACGATTGAGCGGTCATATAAAAAAAGACCCTACGGCCGGCTGATCTAACCGGTCCGTAGCGTCAATTGATCGGAGAATGATTTATTCAATTTCAACCGTTCGCCGCTGAACCTTCAAGCAAAGTCCGGGCGCTTTGATACACGTTCCCGGATTCCGGTGGTGAACAACCTTATTTGACCACGGACCCGTTCGGAATCGAATCGGAAACTGTCGCTAAAGTTAATTGATCCCCTTGAGAGGCTGCCAAAATCATCCCTTGGGACAGCTCCCCGCGCAGCTTGACCGGCTTCAGGTTGGTTACACAGATGACTTTGCGTCCGATCATCTGCTCCGGCGTGTAATATTGGGCAATGCCGGAGACGACCTGCCGCTGCTCGAAACCGAGGTCCAACTGCAGCTTCAGCAGCTTGTCGGCTTTCTTTACCGGCTCCGCAGCGATGACCTGCGCCACCCGCAGCTCCACCTTGAAGAAATCGTCGATGGAGATTTCCGGAGCCTTTTCCTCTTCCGCTTCACCCGTTGACGAGGTTGAGGGCGTTTCCGGTTCAGCCGCCTTCGTCCCTCCGCCCATCGAATTGGCGATATAAGCGATCTCTTTCTCCGCTTCAAGGCGCGGGAACATGACCTCGCCTTTGACCACTTGCGTGCCGGAAGGCAGTGTTCCGAACTTGTAGATGGTCTCCCAACCGGTGAGGGACTCTCCTTCGATACCAAGCTGCCGCCACATTTTGCGCGGCGTTTCGGTCATGAACGGCTGCAGCAGTACGGAAACGATGCGCAGGGACTCCGCCAGGCAGTACAGCACCGAACCAAGCACAGGGCGCTTGGCCTCGTCCTTCACCAGCAGCCACGGCTGCGTTTCGTCGATATATTTGTTCGTACGGCTGATCAGCTGCCAAATCAGGGTCAATGCCACGGAGAATTCAAGCTTCTCCATCGCTTCCTCCACTTTGGCGACCGAAGTGCGGACGGTCTCAATCAGGTTTTTATCGTATTCCGTAGCTCCCTCAATGTAAGGCTGCACGATGCCGTTAAAATATTTGTCGATCATCACGACGGTTCTGCTGAGCAGGTTGCCGAGGTCGTTCGCCAAATCAAAATTGACTCTTTCCACGAAGCTTTCCGGCGTGAATGTCCCGTCGGCCCCAAACGGCACTTCCCTCATCAGGTAATAGCGCAGCGCATCCAGGCCGTAGCGGTCAATAAGGGTGACCGGATCGACGACATTCCCTTTGGACTTGGACATTTTGCCGTCCTTCATCAGGAGCCAGCCGTGGCTGAATACCTTTTTGGGGAGGGGCAGGTCCAGCGCCATCAGCATGATCGGCCAAATAATCGTGTGGAAACGTACAATTTCCTTGCTCATCAGATGCACGTCCGCAGGCCAGTACGTTTGAAAACGGCTGTCGTCCCCGCTGCCGTACCCAAGCGCCGAAATGTAGTTGGACAGCGCATCGATCCATACATAAATCACGTGCTTCGGATTACCCGGTACACGGATTCCCCAATCGAAGGTGGTGCGGGACACCGCCAAATCCTCAAGTCCCGGCTTGATAAAGTTATTGATCATCTCATTACGGCGAGATTCCGGTTGAATAAAATCCGGATTTTCCTCATAAAATTGGACCAGCCGGTCGGCATATTTGCTCAGCCGGAAGAAATAGCTTTCCTCCTTTACCCATTCCACCGGACGTCCGCAGTCGGGACATTTGCCGTCCACCAGCTTATTTTCCAGGAAGAACGATTCGCACGGCGTACAGTACCAGCCCTCGTAATGGCCCAGGTAAATGTCGTCCTGCTCCATCAGCCTGGCGAATATTTTCTCTACGGCTTCCTTGTGCCGCGGTTCGGTCGTGCGAATGAAGTCATCATAGGAGATGTCCAGCTTTTTCCACAAATCCTTGATTCCCGCGACGATATCGTCTACGAATTGCTGTGGCGTTTTGCCTGCTTCTTGAGCTTTGCGCTCAATTTTCTGCCCGTGCTCGTCCGTCCCCGTCAAGTACATGACGTCGTAGCCGCGCAGCCGTTTGTACCGTGCGACGACATCACCGGCCACCGTGGAATAGGCATGTCCAATGTGCAGCTTGTCACTCGGGTAATAAATCGGCGTTGTGATGTAAAAACTTTTTTTCTTCGTTTCGGACATGAAGGTTACCTCCCAAAATAGTAAATTGCAATCTTATTCTCTGCGGTAGCTTTATTTGTACAAAAAAAGCCCTCATCCCTTTGGGACGAGAGCTTCTGCTCACGCGGTACCACCCAACTTTCCCCGAACATGTTCGTTAGCAGACGGATGACCATCCGCTGCACGCCGTTCGAGGCTCAGCGGTCGTTGACGACCTTCCGTTAACGCCGGAATTACGATGAAAGCTAGCCAGAGGCATCTTGTCATGACCTGCGCACTTGTACGTGCCAAGTGGCGGTACAGGCGATACGATCCATCGGCTCACCTTCATATCCTCCAGGACCATTTTCCTCTGCATCGGCCCGCCGGTTCTCAGCTCCTCCGGCTCTCTGTGCGGCTTCACGCAAAAGTACTTATCCGTTCATGGGATGTTAAGCCAAATATATCGAAAATCCCCTGCCCGTGTCAAGGCACATGATCTACGCCCCTGGATGAAACGGGTGGCATTTGCATATCCGTTTGACAGCAAGCCATGACCCGCGTGCCGCCCCATGGCGCTCCAGCGCTTCCAGCGCGTAGGCGGAACAGGTGGGATAGAATCGGCAGGTCGGCGGCTTCAACGGAGAGATGAACTTCCTGTAGAACAGCACCCCGCCCCGCAAAACTTGCTTCACCATCGGCGCAGCTCCTTTGCTTTAGAACCGGCAATCGGCCAACGTATAATTTCATGATGCCGCATGATGGGTGCCATGTCAAATCGATCGCTTAAGGATCCGGCGGCATCTTTTCTTCTGCATCACTAAGCTGAAAATCAGCTTAACAGGCTGCGATGCCGCCATTTTTCCCGCTGTTAGATTGATTTTCAGCTTCACAGAGCCCGGTCCCGGAATAATTAAGCACCGGATATTTACAGTTCCTTCCATATCCAAGCTGACGCCAAGCCCTAAGCCGCTCCAAGACAAGCCGTCCTCTCATCCGAGTGCAGCCCTCTGCTCCGCCTCTGCCAGCTGCTATTATGCCTGGCCGTACTACGCCTCGCTCCTTACCGTTTCCTCTATCGCTTTGCCTGCCGCAATCTCCCGCAAAGCAGCTCGGCTGCTCTTGCCCAGGCGCCCGTTTTGGTAATCCAGCATCCGGCCGGCGCCTAATGCCGTGCAGTCCATCGGCTGGTCCGCAATATGCACCGGCACTCCGGTTTCCTTCTGTATCCGCTCGTCCAGTCCGTGAAGCAGCGCACCGCCGCCGCAGAGCAATATGCCCCGATCCATCACATCGCCGGCCAGCTCCGGCGGGCATTTCTCCAATGTCACCCGGATCGCTTCGAGAATGGTCATCAAGAAATCGTCCATCAATGAAGAGATTTCACTAGAGGTCAAGTGAAGCGAACGCGGAAGCCCGTCGATCAGGTCGCGTCCTCTGATATCCATACCTTTCTTCTCGCCATCCGGATCCAGCACCGATCCGATCCGTATCTTGATTTCTTCAGCCGTCCGCTCTCCGATAGCCATATTATAGGTGCGCTTAACATAATCGATGATATCCTTGTCGATGGACATGCCTGCCCGCCGCACGGTATGACTCACTACAATCCCGCCTAGCGAAAGAACCGCCACCTGGCTTGTTCCACCTCCGATGTCAAGCACCAGGCTGCCGATAGGCTCGTCCACCGGCAACCCGGCGCCCAGCGCCGCCGCAAGCGGCTCCTCCACCGCTACCGCCTTCTTTGCCCCTTTATGTATGACCGTTTCCTCTACGGCACGTTTTTGCACATTCGTAATCCCGCACGGCACCGAAATATACACCTGCGAGCTTCGAAACCAGGGAGCGCGCCCCTGAACCTTTTTCACAAAATGCTGCAGCATCGCGCTGGTCACATCAAAATTGGCGATCACACCGTCCATAAGAGGGTAAATAATATCGAGGTTGCCCGGCGTACGCCCGATCATCGCCTGCGCTTCTGTTCCAACCGCAACAATTTCTCCCGTATCCTGACGAATCGCCACCACGGACGGCTCACGCAGAACAATCCCTTTCCCCTGCTGATAAATGACCGTGTTAGATGTACCCAGGTCTATTCCATAAAGCATATCAAATCGTTTTAACATGACGAATTTCCTCCTTCAAGGGCTGTATGAATGGTGGGCAACCGGAGCTCGAATACGGTGCCTTTGCCAATTTCGCTTCGTACGGAGATGGTTCCCCCGTGTAAATCCACGAGCTCACGAACAATCGCAAGCCCCAGGCCGGTACCCCGGTTCTTTTTGCTGCGTCCCCGGTCTACCTTGAAAAACCTCTCCCAAATCATCTCCTGATCATCCGGCGAAATGCCGATGCCCGTATCCGAAACGCAAAGCTGAATAAACCCCGGTTCACTCCGGGCCTTTAACGAGATGCGGCCGTCTTCCGTAAATTTGACCGCATTTTTCACCAGATTTTTCAAAATTTGCTCCAGCCGGTCAGGGTCCGCATAGGCTTTGGGCAGCTCCTCTTCCGCGGACACCTCAATGACCGTGTTTTTTTCGGCGGCCTCCGGCTCAAAAGTCGAAGCCACATGCGACATCACCCGATAAACATCGACCGGGCTTCGGGCCAATGTAATTTCGTTATTTTCCAGCTTGATCAGATCCATGATATCGTCCACCAGCCGGTTCATATGCAGCGTTTCTTTATAAATGATATCGTAATATCTGGGCTTGGCCGCATGATCGATCAGATCGTCCTGCAGCGCCTCCAGAAATCCCTGCATCGCCGTCAGCGGCGTCCGCAGCTCATGGGATACATTAGCGAGAAAATCCTGCCGGATCTGCTCCAGCTTTCTTTTTTCATAATCGATCTTCTCCAGTTTTTCCGCCATTTGATTTATCGTCGCCGCCAAATCGCCGATTTCATCCTTCGACGGAATATTGATCCGCTCGCCGTAGTCGCCGAGTCCGATTTTGGACGCAACCTTATCAATTTCACGCAAAGGACGCGAAATCGACCAGGACAAATAGGAAGCGATCGCTGCGGACAGCATCATTCCAAGCAGCGTAACCCACAGAATCGTCTCCCTCATGCTTGTAATGGTCTGGTTCATGCCGACAACCGGCGCATGCAGAACGATCCCCCCATAGACGACATCGTCCTTTCCCCAAGGGACGGCAACCGACAGCATGGTTTCTTTCAGGCCTTCAAATTGCAGATTTAATGTGGCATCCTCGCCTTGGAGCACTTTCCGGACTATGGAAGGCTCCACGGATTTCCCGATATATACTTCATCTTTACTGGATGTAGCTACAATGCGGCCGCTGCGGTCAAAGGTCCAGATTCGCGTATCGAACGACTGGTCAAAAAAGATCAGCAAATCCTTCATGCGCTCATCGGATTGCTGAAAATTTTGAATGGTCAGATTCACGCGCTTGGCCTTGCGAAGCAGTTCCTCCCGCTGGGTGTCGACAATATAATCCTTGGTCCAAAAAGATAAAAGCAATCCGACCGCACACAGTCCAAGCAGTACCGTAAGCATGTAACTGAATAACAACCGCCGAAAAATGCTCTTATGTACGCCGAAAATCATCGTTCCGCCTCAAATTTATACCCGACGCCCCATATCGTCTGGATACAATCCTTTTTATACGGATTAAGCTTCTCCCGCAGTTTCTTGACATGCACGTCTACCGTACGGATGTCACCGATAAAGTCATAGCCCCACACCTGTTCCAGAAGCTGCTCCCGGGTGTACACCGTTCCCGGAGATTTGGCCATGTGCGTAAGCAAATCGAACTCCTTCGGACGCAGCATAATTTTTTCTTCCCCTACCAGCACCTCGCGACGATCCGGATGAATCGACAAACCGTCAAACGTATAGGTTTGTTCCTGTTCCTCCGAACTTTTTCTAGGCTGCATGCGCCGAAAAATCGCCTTAATGCGCGCGACAAGCTCCCTCGGGCTGAACGGCTTCGTAACATAATCGTCTGCGCCAAGCTCAAGTCCGAGCACCCTGTCGATCTCCTCGCCTTTAGCCGTCAGCATGATGATCGGAATATCATAGCGTTTCAGTATTTCGCGGCACGCCTCGTACCCGTCCAGCTTGGGCATCATGACGTCCAATATAATAATGTCCGGAGATTCTTTTTCTACCATCTCCAGCGCGGCTTCTCCGTCCTGGGCTTCCACCATCTCGATATGCTGCTTTTCGAAATAGAGCCGGATGATCTCCCGTACATTTGGATCGTCATCGGCTACAAGCACCTTCCAGGGATTCATCAATTCAGCTCCTTTTATATATATTGAAGTCCCTATCCTATAGGATTCTCTTGAGCCTTTGAATTTGCGGGGGGAAACAAGAAAAAGGAAGCTATTTCCTCATGTCGGAACATGATGGAAACAGCCTCCAGGGGATCTTACTTGGCTTGTGGAGATTCCGTCGTACCAGCGTCACCGGCACCATCATTCACATCCGGTGCCGTGGACGGAGAGTCTGTGCTTAAGTCACCTTTGTTGGAGTCCGGTGCAGGTGCGGGGGTCATTGTTCCTGTATCGCCGGACGGCGTTGAGTTCGAAGGAACGTCACTACTTGTTCCCCCTTCGCCTGAGCAGCCGGAGAGCAGCCCTAATATCAACATTCCGCCCAGCACACATACAAACCATCGTCTCATGCTCTAGCTCCTTTCCAGAATCGGTGATCGCCTTACAAGCTCTAATATAAGATAAAAACATGTTCAAACTGTGTTGAAACCTTGACCGGAAGTTTAAATAAGTATGATCAAACGGTGAACATTTCGTCCAGACGACAGAATTTGAGCATTTCTAACGAATTCTATAAAAGTGACGATCGAGCGATTTGCTCCAGGACTAACGGCTGCGCAGTATGATATGGGGACTTAGAGGAGCTGAATGCTCTCAATACATATTTCCGAATCACAACATCATAACCACATTGTCATGGAGGGTGAAGACCGTGAACAATTCCAAAGATTTCGTAAAAAATCAATTGAATAAATGGAAGAACGCCGCAGCAGGGCTCCTTTCATCGGGAGGGGAAGCCATGGATACGCATGCCGTTGAACTGGAGCCCGAATATTACGAGAAATGCCGGCAAATGGCCGAAGTACAGAACACAACCGTATCCGCTGTAGTCCATTATATGATTGAACAATATTTTGCCGGCCGTTCACAAGATACCTTGTTCCAAACGACGGCAGATCAGAAAGACAAAAATCCGCTGCTCCAGCTCGACGCGCTAACCAGGCGTAAAGCACCTTATACCCCAGAGGAGGCACAGGAATATGATCTTACATAACGATGCGAATCTTAAGCAGGACATCTTCTTGGAGCAATCCGCCCTGATGGCATTTATGAATCCGGAAGATCCTTATTATTTGAAGGCGCGCACGATTTTCTTCGATATACACGATTTGGATCGGCGTCTGGCGACGACCAACTATGTTATCTTTGAAACGCACCAATGGCTGCGAAACCATTTTGATTTTGCCGATGCGCAATTTTTCCTGAACACCATTGACAAAGCCGTGCAGCAGGGCGTGCTGACCGTCATTCCGGGAAGCCCGGAGCTCGAGCAGGAATCCAAGCGGCTCATCCTTGACTTTCCGAAATCCCAGTTCTCGCTGAATGAAGCCATGACGGCTGTCGTGATGCTGTCTTACCAGTTGAAACGGATTTTCACATTTAATCCAAACTACGCCTTTCTGACCACACTGGACCGGGAGATCAGGCTGCTCCCCAGCATGTGGTAACGTAAATAAGCGCCGCCCCCGATTCACAGTCTTGCACTGTGACCGGGGGCGCTTTTTATTTACAGCCGCAGTCCCGCCGCAGATCTTTACAAAATAAATATCATAAAATACAGGAACATTATGGCATATTTTGCGTCTAAATGAACGTCACAGCTTTAACGGAAGGTATGCTATCCTTTATGACAAGTTTATCAATGACCATGAATTGGGGCGAAGTGGAGAACGCCATCGGCGGCTTGCGGAAGTATTCACGGCTGCTGCGCTGAATTCAGCTTAGCAGCTCGCCCTGCCACCGCTGCCGTCGTTCAAACGGCAAAAAGACCGCGTCCCCCAAAGGAGACGCGGTCTTTTATCCCAGTACGACGCGGTCGTCGGCGAATTTCGCGCCGCGGATGCGCTCGAATTCGTGCAGCAGCCCTTCTACGGTGAGGCCCTGCTTCTCCTGCTCCGGCACATCCAAAATGATGCGGCCCTTGTCCATCATGATCAGCCGGTTGCCGAGCCGGATGGCCTGCTCCATGTTGTGCGTGACCATCAACGTCGTCAGCTTCAGCTCGGAGACGATCTGCTCGGTCAGCGTGGTGATGAGCTCCGCCCGCGAAGGATCCAACGCGGCGGTATGCTCGTCAAGCAGCAAAATGCGGGGCTCCGTGAAGGTCGCCATGAGCAGGCTGAGCGCCTGACGCTCACCGCCGGACAGCAGACCGACCTTCGCGCTCAACCGATCCTCCAAGCCAATGCCGAGCCGGCTAAGCTGCTCCTTGAACATCTTCCTCTTCTTCACGTTCACGCCGATCGAAAGTCCTCTGGGCTTGCTGCGCGCGTAAGCCATGGCCAGGTTCTCTTCTATCGTCATCGTTGGAGCGGTGCCTGCCATCGGGTCCTGAAACACGCGGCCGATCCATGCCGTACGGCGATGTTCCGGCAGGGCTTCGACTTGCTTCCCGTCAATCCATACTTTCCCCAGATCCGGTGTCATGACTCCGGATATGATGTTCATCAACGTAGATTTGCCGGCGCCGTTGCTGCCAATGACAGTAACGAAGTCTCCGTCCTTCAAGTTCAGGTTAATCCGTGACAAAGCCACCTTCTCATCCGGAGTTCCCGGATTAAACAGCTTCGATACGCCTTCGATCTTCAGCATCAGATGCCACCTCCCCGCGCAACATCGGCAGAGCTGGCCTGGTCCAATTCAGCCGCTCTTTTGCGGACAAGCGCTTTTTGGCGCATCGATGCGCGTATCATCGGCAGCGTCAGAGCAATAATGACGATCAAAGCGGTCATCAGCTTCATGTCCGTTGCCTCCACCCCGACGCGCAGCGCCAGCGCTACGATGAGGCGGTAAACGACAGCTCCTAACGCGACCGCAAGCGTCGCGCGAACCACGGTCCGTGCGCCGAACAGCGCTTCACCGATGATGACCGAGGCCAGACCGATAACGATCATCCCCACACCCATCGTAATTTCGGTAAAAGCCGAGTACTGCGCGATCAATGCGCCGGACAAAGCTACAAGTCCGTTGGACAAGCTGACTCCGATGATGATGGTGTTATCCGTATTAACTCCGAAGCTGCGGATCATCCGCGGATTGTCACCGGTTGCCCGAAGAGCAAGACCAATATCCGTACGCAAAAACCAATCGAGTGCCAGCTTGATGACCAATACGGCAATCGGCAGGACGATCAACAGCTTCACGTTCGTAAGCAGCGTATCCATACCGAGCATAGGGATATTGGATTTATCCATAATCCGGAGATTAATGGAATACAGCGCAATCATCATCAAAATCCCGGCAAGCAGTGCGTTAATTTTCCCTTTCGTATGCAGCAGACCTGTACAAACTCCTGCGATCAGCCCACCGAAAAATGCCGCTATCGTAGCAATGACAGGCGAACCGCCGCCAGTAATCATGACTGCGGCAATGGCCCCGCCGGTAGTAAAGCTCCCGTCAACCGTCAGGTCGGGAAAATTCAAAATCCGAAACGTAATGTAAACCCCCAGAGCCATAATGGCGTAGATCATACCTGACTCCAGAGAGCCTGTTAATGCAAGAAGCATTGATCCATCCCCCTGTAAAGAATGAAGAGTGACCCCCAAATGAATAAAAGGTCACCCGGTGCTTTGAATTATTTTGCAGAACCGCTAAGCAAATTTTCCTTGTTCTGCATTTTGCTTTTCATCGAATCCGTAATTTCGACTCCCTGCGCCTTGGCTGCATCTTCATTTATAATCAGATCCAGCTTATCCGGATAGCTCACTTTCATATCCTGCGGCTTGGCTCCGTTTTTGAGGATCTCGACGGCCATTTGGCCAGCTTGGTAACCATGGTCGTAGTACTTAAATCCGTAGGTAGCCAAAGCACCTTTCTCTACCGTATCCCGGTCGCTGGAGAAGAACGGAATCTTCCTGTCGTTGGCAATCTTGATGATCGTTTCTACCCCGCTGACCACCGTGTTATCCAGTGTGATGTAGAACGCGTCGACGCGGCCCACAAGCGATTCGGCCGCTTGCTTTACTTCCGAGCTGTTGGCAACAGCTGCTTTGACGAGCTTGATGTTATGCTTGGCAAGCGCCTTTTCGGCCGTATTCACCATGAATTCGGAGTTGGGTTCCCCTTCATTGACGACGACCCCGACCGTTTTCACTTTAGGGAATTCCGCTGCAATAAAATCCATCAGCTTCGGTACGGCATCCGGATGCGTATCGGCCGCACCGGTCACATTCGCACCGGGCTTATCCAAGCTGGCCACCAGCTTTGCGCTGACCGGATCGGTAACCGCCGCGAACAGCACCGGCGTATCCTTCACGTTCTGCACCACCGCTTGTGCGGTCGGAGTAGCGATGGCGACAACGAGATCTTTCTTATCCGCTGCAAATTTTTGAGCAATGGTCAAATTCGCTGCAGCATCGCCTTGCGCATTCTGATAATCCACCTGCAGATTTTCTTTGTCAACGAAGCCGGCGTCCTTCAGCGCAGCCAGGAAGCCCTCGCGCGTAGCGTTAAGAGACGGATGCTCGACAATTTGGGCTATCCCGATTTTATACACCTTTTTATCTTGTGGATTGGAGGCGCTTCCCGCCGGATCAGATTCGGCGGGCTTTGAGCCGCATCCTGCTGCAGTCAAAACCAAAGGCACGGTTAGAAGCAACGATAAGAGCTTAGTGGATGTTTTCAATGATTATTAAACCCCCTAATATACCGCTATTATGCTTTAAATCAATGCTTTAAATCAATATTGTTTAATTTTATTATGGCTGTTCCAATTCGTCAATGAACAATTATACCTTGGTTCAATATCCCGAGTAACCATTAACAGTATAATGGATAAAATTCCAGATAATTATAGTATTTTTTTCCAAGCCATCCGACGATTAATCCCTAGACCAAAATCGTCATTTTCGTGCTGCTCCCGATTTATCCATACCTTTCTGAAATAGATAGCGCGCGCTTTCACATCAGCGATCTGCGGGCCACCCCGCTCATCGCACCTTACAGTCCTGCATTGCTTGCAACGGCTTCCAAGATCACCCAGCAGGATACGTTCAACCTGTGAAAAGCTGAAGGATCGCGCC
This sequence comes from Paenibacillus sp. JMULE4, assembly GCF_013337105.1. Lineage (NCBI taxonomy): Bacteria > Bacillati > Bacillota > Bacilli > Caryophanales > Paenibacillaceae > Paenibacillus > Paenibacillus sp. JMULE4. Next base: position 567,505 of record NZ_SGWF01000011.1, on the reverse strand, counting down.
CATGACAGCACCGACGGCTACAACGTACAAGGCGGGCAGCTTCCAAAAGACCAGCATGCCGAACAGCACCGCCACGACGGCAAAATCTTCATGACTCAGCACTGCAGTCGTCCAGATGGGATCGTACAGTGCAGCCAGCAATATGCCGACAACGGCAGCATTCATGCCGGCAAGCGCACCCTGCATTCGGGGATGCGTCCGCAAAACGTTCCAGAACGGCAGAGCGCCGACGATAAGCAGGAATGCGGGCAAAAAAATGGCGATCGTCGCGGCCACTCCACCCGTCAATCCTCCGGCTATGGTTCCCGCATAGGAAGCAAACGTAAACATAGGTCCCGGTATCGCTTGTGCGGCCCCGTATCCGGCAAGAAATTCCTCCTTGCTGATCCAGCCCAGCGGTACCATTTCACGCTCCAGCAGCGGCAGGACGACATGACCGCCGCCGAAAACAAGAGAGCCGGCCCTGTAAAAGCTGTCGAATATCGCCACTCCCAGATTGTCCGAAAGCTGCCGCAGGATCGGTAAACCCAACAGCAGAACGGCAAAGAGCATCAAACAAAACATTCCTGCAGTTCGGCTAACCGGGATCTGAAGGCGGTACGGTTCTGCCGTGTTACCGTCGCGGTACCGCCAGGCGCCGAGCAGAGCTGCGGCGGCAATCAGCAGCACTTGCGTCAGCACCGTCTGCCAGAGCAGGCAGACGGCGGCAGTCACAATGGCCAAAGTGGCTCGTGGCCGATCAGGCGCCAGCTGACGGCCCATGCCCAGAACAGCGTGTGCCACGACCGCTACGGCCACCAGCTTCAGCCCGTGAATCCATCCGGCTTCGCCAAGCCTGAAGCCCTGCATGGCGTAAGCAAACACAACGAGGGCTATCACGGACGGAAGCGTAAACCCGAGCCAAGCGATCAAGCCTCCGAGCAGCCCGCCGCGAATCACGCCGATGCCGATGCCGACCTGACTGCTGGCTGGCCCGGGAAGAAATTGACCGAGCGCTACCAAATCGGCATACGCCCGTTCATCCAACCATTTTCGGCGAACGACATATTCTTCCCGAAAATAACCCAGATGCGCGATCGGCCCTCCGAAGGAAGTGATCCCCAGCTTGGCGGATACTCCCAGAATTTCAATGAGGGCAGCAGTCTTGGACTTGGGAAGGTCCGTTTTTCCTTTCGTGTTGGCAGATGAAGACATACAATTAAGTTCTCCTTTGGACTTGATGGATGATCATCGTTTTTTCATCGAAACAAAATTTGATAGGGGTGTTGCCAAGCCAAGTATAGCGCTTTACTCTACTCCCTCTGCCGTTTCAATCCGGGATCGCGGCAGTTTCGGCCCCGATTTCCCGCAAGCGGCAATAAGCATAGGCGATTTTTCAGAGATTCGCATCAGGCTTGCTGGCTCATACGGCAAATGAATCCCTCGCTTGATAAGCAGCACCGGCGCCGACACACTACAAGTATATTCCAGAAACAGAGCGTTGCAAATCGGAAAATTGGCAGACCTGCATACGTTCAGGTAAATGTCCAATGAAGCAAATCTAATTTTCACATGACGTCCCTGGTCGTTTCTTACAAAGAACAGCACCGCCGCCTGCAGCCTAAAAAAAGACCGTCCCTCTTTTGCACGGGACAGTCTCATGGGTTTCGCTGAGCCATTGATCCTTTCGCCTTCACCGATGATGAAGGAACCGACCGGACAATCCTTGAGCCAGACCGCTTCCCCCCTCTATCTCTTAAGTCCGTTCCTTAACCAGATAAGCCAGCGCATTCAGTTCCCCGCCTGCGACAATCAACAGCGCGGAAATATAGAACCAGGAAAGCAGTACAATGACTCCCCCCAAGCTCCCGTACGTAGCGCTATAATGGCCGAAATGGTTCACATAATAAGAGAAGCCCCAGGACGTAAGCTGCCAGCCGACAGCAGCCATGATGGCTCCCGGAAGCACATCCTTGCAAGTAAGACACGTATTGGGAGCTATATAATAAACGGCGGTCAGCACCAGAAATAAAATGACAAAATGAATGACCCAGCGCAGCACATTCCACAGTTGGATCTGGCTCCAGGGCAGATGCAGGCGGGTATTCATCCATTCGCCGATGAGCTGGCCAAACACGCTGAGCAGAAGCGCCAAGGCTACAACCATCAGCATGCCCGCCGTCAGAGCGATGGCCAACATGCGCGAATGAATGAAGCTTTTGCGCGGAGGAAGGCCATAGGCTTTATTGACAGCGAGAACAATGGCGTGCATCGCCGCGCTTGCCGTGACAAGAGAGAAAATGAGACCGAAGGACAACACGCCTCCCCTCTTGAACTCCAGCACATCCTTTAGCTGTTCTTCGATCCCCGCCGCCGCCCCCGACGGAATATACTCTTTGATCAAAAGCAGCACGTCATGCGCGGTGATCGGCAAATATCCCAGGAGACTCATGATAAAAATGAGAAAAGGAAACAGGGAAAAAAGAAAATAATAGGCGCATTGGGCGGCCAGGCTCAGAACGTCATCCTGCACCAATTGATTCCAAAACTCCACGAGAAAATCCCGGACCTTCATGTGCTTTGCCCTCCTGTCTGACACCGCAAGCCGTTCCGTTCACACCTGTCAACCGGGCAGCAAAAAGACTGCGGCATATCACCGCCAAGAGTTTATCGGTAAGTTAACGCCTGTTTGCCCATCGTGACCCAGGTGTCGATAAACGTCTGTTTGTTTACTTTTTGGGCTTTCCGGCCGGTTAACGGATCGTTCACAAAGACATGACCGGGATTAAATCCGACGACGACGACGGCATGCAAATCAAGCGGAGTCCTGATTTCTTCCTGTCCATGCTTCCACGATTCCCATCGGTCGGGCAATTTATAGTCGCCGGTCGTCCATACAACCACCGGTTTACCTTCCCTAAGCTTGGCGATCACATCGTCGAAAGAGCCTCCGGTTAAATTCACAGTACGATCGGGCAAATACTTCATCATCAGCGCTTCAAGCGGCTTTACATAAACGGCATATCCCTTTGTCCGGCCCGTTATATCTCCCACAAAACCATGCTCCGGATTGCCCCAATGGGTAATATCCCCGGATTTTGATTTCACTACCGGATCGTTATCTTTCGGCAATTCAGCCGCCAGCTTCATCTTGTCGGCTTGGATGCCCGCATGCCGCAGCAGCATGGTTAAACTGGTCACTTCACAGCCGAATTTCAATTCCGGGTTTTGAGCAATGATCGGAACATCCAGCATCACTTCATCGGCAGAAGATTCCTGCCCCTGCTGTTTCGTTTCCGGACCGGAAGTTTGGTTGTTCTGTTGACTTTGAATGAGCGCTCCTCCATCGGGGGAAGGATTCGCATGGTTTGTACCGCCCGGATCTGAAGCCTGCTCTTTCGGCTGCTGCGCAGTACAAGCAACGATCAATATCAAAAGGAGCAAACCTAAAATCTGCTTCATCAGGAAACCCTTCCTCCATCTTCATTTTTTTATAGGATAAGCAAAAAGGACCGGATTCATCCGATCCCTGATCCTGATATGAGGGTGGCAACAGTTCGCAATCGCTCTTTGGTTTGAGCCGCCAACCCAACCCAAAGCCCTCCTGCAGGCGTTGTCGTTTACTTGCCCAGCCATTCGATATGTTTGCCGATATGGGAGATGAGCGATTGCTCGTAAGCTTCTTCCTGCTCGCTGAGCGTCCGGTACAATTCGTCCTTAAACAAGGTGCTGCCCCGCTCATCCTTCGCCTGCAGCAAAATACCGTACGTAATATGGATCAATTGACGGGCATTGTCTTCATTCATATACGTATCGGCCAGATCAGCGTCAGACACTTGATCCAGCGGAACGATTTTGCTGATATCGGTCGTCACATGATAGTAGGCTGCCGCTTCTTCAAAATGCTCCAGCGCATACCGGTGCATACGGCGATAGAGGGAAGGCTTCACTTTGGCTGCGGTACGGACCGCTTCTAGCCAGTTGGTGCCCGCCGTCTTGACATGAAAACGGCCGCCGGTGTATTTTCCGATCATCGGGAACACGCTGAATTTGTCGCTGCCGGAGTGAATGCTCAGCTTGTAGCCGAAATCGTCCGCAATGCCGGCATGGATGGGCATTTCTTTTTCGAACTGTTCGATATCGCCGATGTAGTCGATCCCTTTTTGGAACTCGCCGCAAAAGCGGGGCGCCAGACTGTAAATCGTCACTCCTCTGCCGTAAAGCTCCTTCGTAACGAAAAAATGAGATTCAGGCCCCGTCGGGGCGGCCGTCTCATCAATCGAAATTTCGAAGTCAACCTCGCTGTCAGCGTTTTTGATGTACGTGTTGTACACATGCTCCATAAAATCGATGGCCGACCCATAAACCAGCACATTCTTGATCAGCGTTTCGCGGTCGAACGTAATGGAAATCCCCGCAACCCTGAACGTTTGTCCAAGATAAAGCGTTTCGTAATGACTGCGGACATCCGGCCGGAGCCCGGCATACTTGGCTTCCCGCCCGGCAGCGGACAAGTTTTCAATCGAATGATCGATCTTGTCGGAGCAGTCGAGCGTCAGCATGGTAAACCCGAGATCCAACGCCATCCGAATGTCTTCTTCTTTCTTCAAGTGGTCGCCGTCCGCTCCGAATCCGTCCTTGTACCCTTCCTGGAACACGGCATAACAGGCGGCATCCAGCACCTGCTTATAATCGCGTCCCGTCAGAGTCACCTCACGGATGCTTTGCTGCGCCAAAATCGGACGCACATCCTTTCCTTTGACGGCCTTGATGTGACCCGGAGAAGCGATCCCAAGCCGATCGCCCAGTCCGAGGGTGGAGAATTGCGTGCCGAAAGCGCGCGGTTTCGTATAATCAAAGTAACGGTTCAAGACCAAACGGTTATCATGCGTGAGCGGACACAGCTTGGCTCCGTCCTCTATGATCCCCTGTAATTCGTCGAACAGCCGGCCTTTACCCACAGCAAGCAAATATTTCGTATGATCCGCCAGGTCTTTTACCATCACCAGCTTGGTAGAATCCGAGGCTTCCAATGATTGCGTATACACTTTGATATCGCCGCTCTTCGCCGGAACCGCATGACCTGCCGCCAGCGCTTCAGCGATCCGTACAAATTTACCCATATCAGAGCTCCTCCTTATTCCCCTTCTTCTTTTAGAGCATATCGCAAAAATAGTATATAATCTCATCTTTTTTTGCTTATTTTATTGGTAACTATGCATATTTTGCTGTGAACAACCAGAGATGAGAAGGCTGACGAATCCCTGATAAAACGGTGACTAAACTTGTAACTCTATCTTCTGATAAGATATAATTGGTAATCATTGAGACTCGAATTTTGACGGATTTCGGGGGCGATTGTTATTCTTTATTTTGCCGCATTTCTCATGTCCTTTCTCTTGGTCTTTCTGCTTATTCCTCCGCTGAGAAAATTGGCTCTCCGCATCGATTTTGTGGACAAGCCCAAAGAAAATAGCGAACGAAAAATTCATAGAGAACCGATTCCTTTAACCGCGGGCTTGGCCATATTCGCCGGGATTCTCTCAACCTATCTGCTGTTCGTTCAGGATGACTGGAAACGCTCCTTAGCGCTTTTCGTCGGCTCGACGCTCATCCTCGCCATCGGCATGGTGGACGACTGGTACAAAACGCACGGCAAGGAGCTGGCCGCCTGGCCAAAGCTGATCGTCCAGCTCTCGGCGGCAGTCATCATATATGCCTCGGGCGTCGTGTTCTACGGCTTCAACAATCCGTTCACTGGTCAAGATATTCTTCTTCCGGTATGGCTTCAGTTCTTCCTGACGGTCACATGGATATTTGGAGTGACAACCGTCATTAATTTTACCGACGGCATGGACGGTCTGGCGGGCGGATTATCGGCGATTGCCGCCGTGACGCTGTTTATCGTCGCCTTAACCAAAGGCCAGCAGGATTCCGCCGTCATGGCGATTATTCTCGTGGGCGCGGCCCTAGCCTATTTGCGGTATAACAAGCCTCCGGCCAAAGTGTTTATGGGCGATGCGGGCGCCACCCTGTTTGGTTTTCTTCTCGGAGTTATCGCGCTGGACGGAGCCTTCAAGCAGGCTACCGTACTGTCGCTCTTGATCCCGATACTGGCGCTCGGCGTGCCGATCTTCGACAACCTGTTCGTGGTCTTCAAGCGGCTCATGAACGGCAGGCCGATCTATCAGGCCGACGCCACCCAAGCGCACTACCGGCTGCTGCGCAGCGGGTTGAATCCGAAGCAGGTCGTGCTGTTCCTTTGCCTGATCAACGTATGCTTTGGATTAACCTCGATCATATTGCTGCTGTTGACCGTATAAGCCAATAACCCAAAAAAGACCCGAGCCCTATCCCGGATAGGAGCACGGGTCTTTTTGATGGATTTACCGCTGACCTGAAGGCGTTCGTCCCGCTTCACGGCATTAATCATGCTGTCTTACATGGCGGCGGAAGCCCCAACGAAGCAAGTACGGGACGATAAAAAGGATGAATAAGATACGGAACATCTGGTAGGCGACAACGATGGAAACATCGCCTTTTACCGCTGCCGCCGTTACGCCCATTTCGGTCATCCCGCCAGGCGAGGTGCTGAGAAAGGCGGTGACGAAGCTGATCGGCAGCACTTGACTATAGCCAAAGGAAAGCGCCAAGGACAGCAGGACGACGGCGAGTCCGCCTGCGAACGAATAAGGCAGCAGCAGCCGCCAGCCTGCCAGAGCGCTCAACCGGATTCCGAGGCCGAGATAGATGCCGAGACTCCACTGCGCCGCGAGAACCAGCGGTGTCGGCAGATGCGGAGGTGCCATGCCTGCCGCGGTCAGCGCCGCTGCGACAATGATCGGGCCGAGAAACCACGGTGTCGGCATCCTCAAGCGCACAGCGACCAGCGCCGCTGCGATAATGACAGCCACAATGACCGGCACCGCCCAAAGCGGAAAACCTGCCGCCAATACCTCCGCAGGCGGAGGAAGAACTCCCGCTCCGGGAGCTGTCGATTCGGCCAGACCATGCACGGCAAGGAACGGCACAACGAAGATCACCGTCAGCAGACGGATGGTCTGCATAAAGGAGACCACCGTATGATCCGCCCCTTCAATTTCTTCGCTGAGCACGACCATCTGCGACAAGCCCCCGGGAATACTGCCGATCATGCTGCTTTGGAGCGTAATGCCCGTTTGTCGGGCGGTAAACCAGGCACAAGCCAGGCTAAAACCGACAGTGATTACCGTGGCCAGCAGCATGGATGGCAGCTGACCGGCAATTTGACGTGCGCTTTCAGCGGTAAACGAAAGCCCCATGCTGTAGCCCAGCAGAAGCAATCCCGCGTTCCGTAACCCGACCGGCCACTTCAACTCCCTCTTCAGCAGTCCTTGCCACAGCATCACGGCCGTGAGCGGGCCCAGCATCCAGCTGAGCGGAACGTGGAGCAGCGTGAACAGCAGTCCTCCCACAAAGGTGACCGTCAGCGTTTCCGTCAGTTTCAACATGATGAAAACCTTCTTTCACTTAATGGAACATAAAGAAAACCCGTTCAATATCCTCTATATAAGAATAAACTGGATACGGGTTTTGTCAACGGCCGATTACCTCGAACCGCACAAGCTTCGATACCTATATCCTTTGCCCCCTTACGATTCCGGCGACCGCCAATGCAGCGAATCATGGCAGAAACCTCGCGTCCGTACCTTCCATTTCTTGGTTACCCCGGACCGTCCGTCTCCGATGCTGAACGATGAATTGACAGAGTTGAGAATAAAGTAGGATTATTGGAAAAAAAGAATATAATATAGATAGGTCAAAAATCCAAATGAAGGGTGAATCCAATCATGTTAGATCCAAGAATAGAACGATTAGCGGATGTTTTGGTTAACTACTCGACCAAGGTTCAACCCGGAGAGAATGTTCTCGTTGAAGCCTTCGGCATCGAGAACCCGCTGGTTAAATCCATTGTCCAAAAGATACATAAAGCCGGAGGCCGGCCTTTTGTCAACCTGCGGGATCATCAAGTGACCAGGGAACTGCTGATGAACGCAACGGAAGAACAAATCAAAACATGGGCGGACTTCGACGCGTATCAAATGACCCGGATGCAGGCCTATATCGGTGTGCGCGGCGGAAACAACATTTATGAGCTATCGGATGTTCCCGACGAGAATATGAAGCTTTACAACAAATTCTACAACCATAACGTCCACTCCACGATTCGTGTGAAAAAGACGAAGTGGGTCGTGCTGCGCTACCCGACGCCGTCCATGTCCCAGCTGGCCTCCATGAGCACGGAAGCTTTCGAAAAGCTTTACTTTGACGTATGTACGATGGACTACTCCAAAATGAGCAAAGCAATGGATGCGCTGGTCGATTTGATGAATAAGACGGATAAAGTCCGGTTAATAGCTGATGAGACGGATCTGACCTTCTCGATTAAAGACATTCCCGCGATCAAGTGCGCAGGAGAGATGAACATCCCGGACGGCGAAGTCTTTACTGCTCCGGTCAGGGATTCCGTTAACGGAGTGATTTCTTATAATACCCCAAGCCCTTACAACGGCTTTGTATTTGAGAATGTAAAGCTGCGTTTTGAGAACGGCAAAATTATTGAAGCGACAGCGAATGATACAAAGCGGATTAATCAAATTTTCGATACGGATGACGGGGCGAGGTTTGTCGGAGAGTTCGCTATCGGCATCAATCCATTCATATTAAATCCGATGAAGGACATTCTGTTTGATGAAAAAATAGCCGGAAGCATTCACTTTACCCCCGGCCAAGCCTATGATGAAGCCGATAACGGCAACCGTTCCTCGATCCACTGGGATTTGGTACTGATCCAAAGACCGGAGTATGGCGGAGGAGAGATTTACTTTGATGACCGGCTCATTCGCAAAGACGGGCTTTTTGTTATCCCGGAGCTGATCCCTTTAAATCCCGAAAATCTGAAATAAGCGGCTCAACCTTAATGCATGCGCAATGCGTCTTGAAGATTCCCGGCGGAACATGGAATGATCTGGCAGCCCTGTCCGCCCCTCAAGGGTTATTCAACCCATAAGGTCATCTGACTATTTTCGTAGCGTCCAATCCCTGAATCTTTAACCCGCATATGATAAAGAAGATCAAGCGGAAGGAGGATGTTATCGATGAGCTGCGTAAAAGGATTTGGATTTGGCGGCGGCTTCACTTCTACTGGTGTTATTCTCGTACTCTTTATTCTTCTTGTCATTGTTTCTACTGCATGGTTCATCTAAAATAACCGGACCATCAGCGCTTTGACATTTTTGCCCGATTCTTGATTCGGGAGGTGAATATGGTGAGCCACGCACTTGGTTTTGGCTGGCATACGTCGACAGGTGTTATTCTGGTTCTCTTTATTCTTCTGGTTATCGTACTTCGTGCTTACTGGATCTAATGATTCTACGGAATCGTTAGAAAAGGAGTTCATAGAGCTCCTTTCTCCTCACAACTTCAGAACACATCATTAGAGGAAGGGCAGCCATACCTTTGAAATCCATAAATTCCAATTCAAACCTGGCTGCCCATGGCCTCGCCCCGCTCCCGGAAAGGGATACATACATTCATTGGATCGCATCCCGAAACGGTTAGTATAAGGAAACGCAAATCGGCCCTGCTCACAATAAAAGCGAGTCAGGGCCGATTTTTTTTAAATCCAGCTTTGAATCGAACGCTCATAGGAAAGCAGTTCTTCCGGTTTGAAAAAATGAGCGATTTCCCGTTCCGCACTCTCCGGAGAGTCGGAACCGTGAATGATATTATTTCCCGTTTGTACTGCAAAATCGCCGCGGATCGTTCCCGGGGCCGCATCCAACGGATTGGTCTTGCCCATCATCGTACGGGACAATTGAATGACATTGTGACCCTGCCATACCATCGCAAATACCGGACCGGACGTAATGAACTGCACGAGCTCGCCGAAGAACGGTCTTTCCTTGTGTTCAGCGTAATGGTACTCCGCCTGCTCCTTTGTGATTTGAATCAGCTTCGCTCCGATGAGCTGAAACCCTTTGTCCTCAAAGCGCTGCACGATCTTGCCGATTAATTGGCGCTGCACTCCGTCCGGCTTGATCATTAAGAACGTTTTTTCCATGCTGTTATACACTCCATCTCATTATGTTGTCATCAATTAAGTATATCATCTATTACATCAAGTTTCCATTGTTTACCGGTTATGCGCTTCGTTCCGGTATAAGACCCGTCTCCTCGTTTTTTTGAGCTTTACCCAAAGCCAGCTGCGCCTGCGCTGCAGCGATACGGGCGAGAGGTACCCGGTAAGGGGAACAGCTGACATAGTCCAGTCCTACCGCATGACAGAAGAAGATCGATTGCTTGTCGCCGCCATGTTCGCCACAGATACTCGTTTTGAGCTGCGGCTTCACGGATTTACCCTGTTCGACCGCCCACTCAATCAATCTTCCCACGCCATCCCGATCCAGCACCTGGAACGGATTGTCCGGCAGCAGATTCGATTCCACATAATGGGTAAGAAACTTGCCTTCCGCATCGTCGCGGCTGTAACCGAACGTCATTTGAGTCAAATCGTTCGTGCCAAAAGAGAAGAAATCCGCATGAGCCGCAATTTGTGCTGCCGTCACGGCAGCACGGGGCACCTCGATCATCGTGCCGATCCGGTAACGGAAGGTGCGCGCGGCATCGCCCAGTACCTCCTCGGCTTTGCGCTCGACCAGCTCGCGCATCCGCTTCAGTTCATTGGCATGGCCTACGAGCGGAATCATGATGTCGGGCCTGGCCTCCACCTGTTCATTCAGGCAGCTGAGCGCAGCGCGGAAAACAGCCTCCACCTGCATCTCGTAAATCTCAGGCAGCACCAGCCCTAGGCGGCAGCCCCGGGTTCCCAGCATCGGGTTCATCTCGTGAAGCGCTCTCACCTTGCGCAGCAGCTTGTCGAGCTGTTCTAGCTCCGCCGGATCCGCATCCGGCTGGTAGCGCAATCTCTCCTGCTGGACGATCAACTGCTCTAGGTTTGGCAAAAACTCATGAAGCGGCGGATCCAGCAGCCGGATCGTCACAGGAAGACCGCTCATCGCTTTAAAAATGCCCGCAAAATCCTCCTGCTGCATAGGCAGCAGCTGCGCCAACGCCTTACTCCGTTCCTCTTCCGTTTCAGCCAGAATCATCTCCTGTACGACGGGAACCCGCTCGGCGGACATAAACATATGCTCCGTCCGGCACAGGCCAATGCCTTCGGCACCGAAGCTTCGTGCTTTGGCCGCATCGTCCGGCGTATCCGCATTCGTGTAGATCTGCAGCTTCCGGATGGAGTCCGCCCAACCAAGCAGCTGCTGCAGCTCCGCAGTGATTACCGGCTCCCTCAGGCTGACGCCCCCCAGAATGACGCGTCCCGACGCACCGTCAATCGAGATGTCGTCGCCTTCCCGGACAATCCTCAGTTTACCGTCGACCTCAACGCTAAAGATACGATCCTCGATACGAATCGACTCGCAGCCGCAGACGCATGGCTTGCCCATTCCGCGCGCGACAACGGCCGCATGGCTCGTCATACCGCCTCGGCTTGTCAGCACGCCTTCGGCGGCCAGCACACCGTGAATATCTTCCGGCGTAGTTTCCGTACGGATCAGGATCACTTTACGGCCTTCCCGCGCCCAAGACTCCGCCGTATCGGCATCGAAGACAGCAGCGCCCGTTGCCGCACCCGGGGAAGCCGGTAATCCGACAGCAAGCACATCAAGCGGTTTGTCGGTATCAATAGCCCGGTGCAGCAGCTGATCCAGATGAAACGGCTCGATCCGCTCAATCGCTTCCCCCCGCTCCAGAATCCTTTCGTGCACGAGATCCACCGCAATCTTGACAGCTGCCTGCGCAGTCCGTTTACCATCCCGCGTTTGCAGCAGATACAGCTTTCCTCGCTCGACGGTAAATTCAATGTCCTGCATATCCTTGTAGTGCAGCTCCAGCGCTTCCGCGGTACTCAGCAGTTGGTCAAACACTTCCGGCATGTCATTCTTCAGTTCGGCTATCGGTACCGGAGTCCGAACACCGGCGACAACATCTTCCCCCTGCGCGTTCATCAAGTATTCGCCGTACAGCGACTTCTCCCCGGTAGACGGATTGCGGGTGAACACTACGCCCGTGCCGCAATCGCTTCCCATATTGCCGAAAACCATCGACTGAATATTTACAGCCGTGCCCTGCTCATCCGGGATATGGTGCACCTTGCGGTACACCTTCGCACGAGCATTGTTCCACGAACGGAAAACAGCTTCCACCGCCAGCTCCAGCTGTTCCTCCACCTTCTGCGGGAACGGGCGTCCCGTTTCTTTGAGTACGACCGCTTTGTATTCTTCAATTAACCGCATCCAGCCCTCAGCACTCACCTGGCTGTCATATTCAGCGCCGGTTTGCTGCTTCAGACGATGAAGCAGGCCTTCAAAATGATAGGACTCCAGATCAAATACGACGTTGCCGAACATTTGAATCAACCGCCGGTAGCAATCATAAGCGAAACGCGGGTTACCGGTTAAAGCCGCAAGCCCCCGGACGGTTTCGTCATTCATGCCCAGGTTTAGGATCGTATCCATCATGCCGGGCATCGAGGTGACCGAACCGGACCGTACGGATACCAGCAGCGGATTCTGCGGGTCGCCGAATCGCTGGCCTTTCGCCGACTCTAACTGTTTCAACGCTTGCGCTACCTCGTCCATAAGCCCCTTGGGAAGCTGTCCGCCTGCGGCATAATACGCTCGGCACACTTCGGTAGTAATTGTAAATCCGGGGGGCACCGGCAATCCGACCTTGGTCATTTCCGCCAGATTGGCTCCTTTGCCGCCCAGCCATTGCTTCATACCGGCATGACCCGCTTCGAACGGAACTACACTTCGCATAATAAATACCCTCCTATAGTGGAATAATCGGGAATATGATTAAATAAAACATAACATACGTCTTAAATTTTGTAAATAGTATGTAATATTAAAAAAATTAATACGTATTTAATGTGAAAAAAGCTTCAACAGTTCATTAAACAAAGAAGGCATCGACGCTCCCCATCGAGCGTGATGCCTTCTTTGTTTATCCTGTTCCTATCCTGTTCCATAGATCAATTCCGTCCCGCCGCTTCCTCCGCCGTCTCCGCGTGTTGAGTATCCCGCAGCGATATTCGGGCACCCAACGATCTGAAGCTGCCGATGACATCTTCGTAGCCGCGCTCCACATGCTCCACCCCGGTAATGCGCGTACAGCCCTCGGCGGTTAGTCCGGCCAAAATCAGGGACGTTCCCGCCCGTACGTCCGTAGCATGCACCCAATTGCCGGCAAGCGGACGGCCTCCTCGGATAAAAGCACTTTCTCCACGCACCTCAATCTCCGCCCCCATCCTCCGCAGCTGCGGTACATGGTTAAACCTGTTGGGATATACTTTTTCCGTGATGATGCTTTTGCCCCTGGCCTGTGTCAGCAGCGCGGTCATCGGCTGCTGCAGGTCCGTCGCAAAGCCCGGATACATGGAAGTCCGGATACGCGTTGCCTTAATGGCATCGGTTCCGTACGCCGTAATGCCCGATTCGGTGCATTCCACCGTCAATCCCGCTTCAATGAGCTTGGAGATGCAGGAACCCAGATGCTCGGGAATGACATCGGTCACCGTAACGCGCCCTCTTGTTATGCCCGCCGCCATCAAAAAAGCGCCGGCCACAAGCCGATCCGGAATCACGGTATGGTATCCTCCGTTTAAATACGGAACCCCTTCAATCCGTATCCGGTCCGTTCCGGCACCGTAAATTTTGGCCCCGAGCCCGTTCAGGAATGCGGCCGTATCGACAACCTCCGGATCGACGGCCGCATGGTACAAGTTCGTTCTGCCGTGGGCCCGAACGGCTGCCAGCATGCTGTTGATTGTCGCACCGGATGTTACCGTATCAAAGTAAATGTCGGCGCCTTGGAGCCTTCCTGCTTCCACCACATAATAATCCTCATGAAATATAACCTTGGCGCCCAGCGCCTGAAATGCTTTGATATGCTGGTCAATCGGCCTGGAGGAGAAATCGTCCCCTCCGGGAAAACCAACGGTGACCCTCCCGAACTTAGCGAGCAGCGCACCGGCAAAATAATACGAGGCACGAAACGAAGACGCTTTGCCCGGGTCAATGATCGCGCTGTGAATATAGCGGGGATCGATGACCATGCTGCCGTCCGGCATGCGCTGCAGCCTCAGCCCGATATCATCCCCGATACGGGCGATTACTTTAACGTCGTAAATATCGGGAATTCCCTCCAGTATTACTTGGCCATCCGCTAAACAGGCGGCGGCAAGCAGGGCAAGAGAGCTGTTCTTGGAGCCGGGTATCGATATGGAGCCTTGAAGCGGCCCTGCAGGTTCAACTTGAATAAATCTCATTCACGTAACCCTACTTTCCACATGTGCACGCACGCTATTTCGAATCCCACTCCAATACGTAACCGCTGCCGCGTACAGCACTAATCAGAAACGTGTCTTTGCCGTACTTTTTGCGAATCCGGTACACGAGCGCATTCAGTTCATCCATGCTGACATCGGGTACACCGTCCGTTCCCGACAGACGTTCAGGCCACACGCTTCGCTTGATCTGCTCTATCGGCACCAGCCGATTAGCCTCCTCATAAAGAAGCTTCAGGAACAAATACTCTTTCTCAGACATCGACAGCCGTTTGCCGTCCACCACACATTCCCTTTTTTCCCAATGGATCACCGGTTCGCCATCCGGTTCGTCCCCATGCTGGGTTAAGCTGAGCGGCTCGAATTCCAACGTCTGATCGGCGAATATATATGAAAAATGAAGTACCGTCATTCCTCTAGCAAGCTTGATGATGTCCGTCGATTGCAGCGGATAAGGCTGATGCGGCTCCACCTTGACTCCATTAATTTCAGTGCCGTGCCGGCTGCCCAAATCATATAGTACGGCCTTGCCGCCTTCCTGCCGAATCAACAGGTGCTTGCGCGAAATAAAGGCGTTCGTGAACGCAAAATCCGGCGAATACGTTTTGGACGCTCTGCCCAGCACCGTATCGGCAGCCGACAGATTGAGGCACGTTCCGGATCGATAAGGTTCCCCGCGAATCACATAAAGACAGGCGAAAGTTTCCAGTTTCTTTCCCTCCGTATGCTGTTTTGCGGCCCTTTGTCTCTTGTGGACAAGCGAGTATGAATTCCATACCATCATAACGTATTCCGAAACGAATGAAAATATCTGTTCGGTGACGAGTCAGTTATTTTTCAGTAACAATTCAAGATCGGCTGCGCAAAACAACCCATTAAGTTCTTTATCGTCAAAACACATCGGCCCCATTAGTCCCGTTTTTTGGCCGGCCTCGGCGCGTCGTGGTACCCCCACTCTCCGTAGGGCTGCAGCTGTTCCATCCATTTGGCTTCCAAAACGGCAAGCTCATGGCGAACATCTTGATAACCGTCCTTGCGCTGCTTCAACCGTTCGAGCACCTCGAATTGAAATTCCGCTTCCCCGACTTCATTATAGTCATGCTGCATGGCTTTACTGCGGAACATGCCCATGTTCAGCTCGAATTGATGGCGCTTTGCGATCGCGTCCAGGTCCGGACTGCTGCCGATCCACATCTTTCCATTCCTGCGGTTCGTGATACGGTACACTCCCATCGGGCGCTCTGTCTCCATATAGGCTGCAACCAGTTCTTTGCGTTTTTCCCTGTTCATGCTTTTCTTCCCCTTTTCTTGCGATTCATCGTCTTTGACCGGTTCAACCCAATAGGAGCTGCCGTCATCCAACCGCTCCATGAATCCATAATCCACCATATACCGCCGCAGTGACGCATAATCCGGGTGGGCCTGCTCCAGAATGCGGTTCACCTCCGGCTCGGTATACCGTTTGCCCGGTTGAAACCTGCGCTGCAGCAACCTTGCTATGTCCACGCGCCGGCTCTCTTTTTTCGGCCAGCTCCGCAGCGGGCCTTCGAGCCCATCGGGAAAATAGCGCAGCAGTTCCGCATCGTCCTCATCGCTGTTGATCTGTTCGGCGGAATGACATCAATTTCGTTTGGCCATTCTCATTTTGTGAAATCTAATCTGCGTTTCGTGTCGCTATCTGTATCCGGCAGCGCATGATATAATAAACCTATTTCTAGCATTCAACGAAAACGCAGCCGTTCGGGAGTGTTTATTATGCGCCTGTCCATCCGCCTGTTCACAGCTTTGATGGGGTTGCTGCTCATTTTGCCGATTCCATCTTCGGAGTTCACTTGTCCAGACCCTTCCTCTTCCGTTGCGCCTGTAAGTGTGGAGCCGCCGCAATTGGAATGGACGGAGGAGGATCTGCTCAAGCCCCCGAATATTATTTTTGTTCTGAGCGAAACCTTCTGGGATGCAACCCGGATGACGAATCTGACGTTCAGCCGGGATCCGATTCCTTTTTTTCGCGCGCTGCAGAAGCGGTTCACCCACGGCACCATGCTGTCACCCATGTTCGGCGGCGGGACGGCAAATGTGGAGCTTGAGGTTTTAACCGGGCATTCCATGCGCTTTTTTCCGGAGAACTCCATCCCATACGAATCCGTTATTAAGCATCCGACCGCTTCACTGGCCAGCATCCTGTCGGAACAAGGCTATACGGCTACGGCCATCAGTCCTTTTTACGGATGGTTCTTCAACAGCATCGAAGTGTATAAGCAGCTTGGTTTTTCCCAATTGATCAGCCTGGAATATTTTAACCCCAATGAGTATGTCGGACCATATATCGGCGATTATGCGGTAACAAGGCGCATTATTGAGGAAACCGTCGAAAGTCCGGGCCCCGATTTCATCTTTGCCAGTACGATGGAAAACCATTACCAATACTATCCCGGAAAATTCAAAAAGAATACGATCGATATTAAAGGAAACGGGGTATCGCCGGAAGCGATCGGTATTGCGGAGACCTACGCTCAAGGCTTGACGGCCGCGGATAAAATGCTTCAGGAGCTGGTCAGTCACTTTGGACAGGTCAAAGAACCGACGATTCTCGTGTTCTTCGGAGACCATTTGCCGTCTTTGGAGAAATATTTTGTCTATAAGGAAGCCGGGTATATCAGCGGCGAGGACGATCCGGACTTTCTGGAGAAAATGTACCATGTCCCCGTTCTCATCTGGAACAATTATTTGCCGGAGGAGCAGAAGGATTCCTTGCATATGAGCCCTTCATTCCTCGGTCCTTATGTGCTTCAATTAGCCAAAAGGCCGGGCAGTAGCTATACCGATTATTTAGGCGAGCTGTCCCGGCGTATGCCGATTCTCCCTCCGCCCAGCCATTATGAAGCGATGAATATCGATACCGGACTGGTAAAGGAGTACGAGGCGCGGCAGCATGCCATTCTGGAAGCGGAGAAGCAGGCGGGAGGGGAGCGCAGCGGATTCGTGCTTGGATACGGGGAACCGGCAATTGAGGAGGTAACACCGGGGAAAATAAAGCTTGGGGATAAGACGCGGATGACCGTCCGGGGCGGAAGATTCGGCATCGGCAGCACCGTTTTTGTAAATGGGGAGAAGCTGCAGACCTATTGGCTCAGCGAATCGTCGCTCAGTGTCAAGCTCACGAAAGAGCTGGTTAAAAAACCGGGTCTGCTGGAGATACAGGTTAAGGTCATAGACTCGAAAAACAATATCCTGAATGAGTCCAAACCGGTTTATGTCACAGTGGATTAACAGAAAACCAAATGATTCATGCAGCAGCAGTATAAAAACCCCATCCTCGTTCCGGTGCGGACGAGGATGGGGTTTGTTGAAGCTTGTCGATCCCTGCGCTTGCCCGGGAAATGAGGTTTGCTTCAAAGGCTTATGCCCGAACGGAAGCAGAAATAAACAGGCTGCCGATCCTCTCCTGAGCATCCATCGGCTGCCGACGCCGAGCGCCCATCAGCAGCTTATTCCTCCCGGTGCCACAGCTTCTGAAGCTCCTCATTGGTCTCCAGCAACTCTTCCAGGCGGCCGGCGGCGTCTACCCTGCCCTGCTTCAGCACGATGATCCGGTCCGCACGCATGAGAGCGGCCTTGCGGTGAGAGATCACCAGGCACGCCGCCCCCTGGCGCTGCTCCTCCAAGCGCTCCCACAGCTTCCATTCCGTATCGACGTCCAGCGCGCTGGACAAATCGTCGAAGACGAGAAGCTCCGCATCGCGCACAAACATGCGGGCCGCCGCCGTTCGCTGCGCCTGGCCGCCGGACAGCTTCACGCCGCGCGGACCGATAACGGTAGAAAGTCCCTGGGGCAATCTCTCCAGATCCTCCTCCAGCACCGCGGACCGGATCGCCCGGCGAAGCCGCTCCCCTTCCGGACGTATGCCGAGCAAAATGTTGTTCTCCAGCGTGTCACTGTACAGACGGGGAATTTGCGGCGTATAGGCGCTGCGCGGAGGAACGAAGAATTCACTTGGTTCCGTCACAGGCTCGCCGTTCCAGAGAATTTCTCCCGCCTGCTTGGGCAGCAGCCCTAACAGCGTCCGGACCAGCGTCGTTTTGCCCGAGCCCACGCGACCGGTAATGACAGTAAAGGACCCGCGCTCCAGACGGAGGCCGATGCCTTCAATCCCCCGCCCTGTCTCCGGATACCTGTACGTCAGACCGTGAACTTCCAGCACATCGAGACGGTCTTTCTTGGTCCGAACCGGCTCCTCCGGCTCCGGCAGCTCTCCGCGGAGATACAGCGGATGATGCTCCGTCAACCGCTGCGGGTCGGCTCCCTGCAGCAGCGCCAGCAGCCTGTCTTTGGCTACCTCGCTGACTTTAAAATACGTCATGAATTTACCGAAATTCTGGATGAATTGCGTCACGAAAGTCAGGTAATAGACGAATAAAGCAAAATCACCGACGGTAAAGCCGCCGCCCCGCATTTTTTCCGCAGCCAGCAAAAGAATCAGCCCCGTACCCAAATTCACGGCGTTGGAGAAGACCGAATCCAGGGAGGCGGTAAACAGCTGGTCTTTCAGCATGGCTTCCCGCCGCTGGGCATTGAGCCGTTTAAAGCGTCCGATCACACGATCTTCCGCACCCGCAACCTGAACGGATTGCACCGTGCTGAACATCTCGCTGATCGCCCCGGTAACCCGGCTGGTCGCTTCCCGGCTGGCGGCGCGATACTTCTGCAGCATGGCCGTAGACAGCTGCGCCACCATTACGACGATAATCAGCGGCAGAAATACCCACAATGTCATTTGTGCATCGATCCGGATGAGAATAAAACAGGAAACGGCGGCAAATAACATCATCCCCAGCGCATCCGCCGACCAGCTGACGGTTTCCTCCACTTGCTCGACGTCATCCCGAAACGAGCTGATCGCTTCTCCCGACGATCCCGGAATGGCTCGCGCTCCAGGCTCTTTGAGCACATGCTTCAGCAAGTTTCGGCGCAGCAAACCGCCGAGCCGAAAACGGAAGTGAACGTCGGTCATGAAGCCGAAAAGAATAAACCCGACCCTGGCCAGCGCGGATAAAAGAAGGAATGCGATCAGCGCCCCAATCCCGAAGCTGTACAGCGCATGTCCAGTCAGCATATCAAAAAACTGCTTCATAATCAGACCCGGTACGATCGGCGCCAAATAAATCAACGACCACGCCAAGGCATTCCATAAAAACAAGCCTTTGCGGTACCGGGTAAGCTTCCACAAGAAGGAGAGCGTCGTCATGCCAGCATCTCCTCCATTCCCAACTGCAGCATTCGGCTGTAACGGGAATGAGGGTCAGCAGCCAGCCTTACCCGTTCCCCTTGCTCTGCAACACGCCCATTATCCAGTACCAGAATCCGGTCGGCTCTTTGAACCGTCGTTAGCCGATGCGCAATGATAATGCAGGTGCGGCCGAGAAGCAGACGGTTCATCGCTTGTTCGATCCGCTGTTCGGTTGCCGGATCCAGCCTTGACGAAGCTTCGTCAAGAATAACAAGACCCGGATCGCGTAAAAACACCCTGGCGAACGACAGCAGTTGAGCCTCTCCGGCCGACAAGCCTCCTCCCCCGGACTCCAGCATGGTATCCAGGCCGTGAGGCAGCGAGCGAAGCCATGATGCCAAGCCCAGCTCCCGGAGCACCTGTTCGATTCTCCCGTCGTTCACCGATTCATCATAGAACGTCAAATTATCGCGTACCGTCCCTTGAAAAATCTCGATATTTTGCGTCACCATCCCGACACGGTCCCGCAGCTCATGAAGCTTGGTCTCCCGAATATCAATCCCCCCGATCGTAATCCGTCCTTGCCCCGGATCGTAAAAGCGCAGGAGCAGCCGGGCCAGCGTGGTTTTGCCGCTGCCTGTTCTGCCCAGAAGCCCTAACACTTGACCCTGCTCGAGGCGGAAGCTCACATCCTCCAGCGTTGCGGTCTCCGCATCGTATCCGAATCCGACACGGTCGAATTCAACGGATAGCGGCCCTTCCGGCAGAGCGGCGCCCCTGCCGTCTTGAATCAGTGATTGCGTCTGCAGCAGTTCGCGTATGCGTACAATGCTGGCATCGGCTTTTTGCAGGTCCTCCATTTGCGTCCGAATCTGCTCAATCGGTTTGGCCATCAGCTCGGTATAGTAAAAAATCATATACACCGTTCCGATCGTAATCGAGCCCTGGCGCCACAAATAATAGCTGATGCCCAACGCTACCGCGTTTCCGATCGTAAACACGAGCAGCGTCGTAATCCACATAGAAGCCCAGCCGAGATACGCCCGAATACGGATCGGCAGCCATTCGCGCAGCAGAAGATGAAAACGATGCATCACATACCCTGTCGCTCCGCTGGCGCGCGTGTCCTCCGTACCTTCCAGATGCTCACTAAGGAAACCGTAAAATGAGGCGCTCATCTGCCTGAGCTTCCCCCAGTGGGGCACTGCAAATTTACGGATATACTGGATAGCGGCAATGGCAAAAACCACAAAAAAAAGCATCCCCGTGCCGATCAGCCAGCCTTCCCGGAACAGCAGCACCAGCATGCCTGCAATCAGCACGACATTGCTTACCAGCATGATCACGAAATTGGAGAAAAAATTGGACAAATTGTTGATATCCCCATCTACCCGCTCAATGATGGCTCCGGAGGTTTGCGACTTGTGAAACGACATATCCAGCTTCAAACAGTGCGCCGCCACGGCCTCGCGCAATTGGTTCGTTGCAATCCAACCAACGTTGGCCCCCACATAGGACGCCCCAACCGCCACGGCTTGCTGCACCAAGGTAACGCCAATAAATAACACGGCAGCAAAGACCAGCGGCCTGCTGCTCTCCTGCCATTGCGCCGTATCGATAAAGTAGCGGATGATTTGCGGATTGACGAGCTGCATCACGATGCCGCTTAACAGCAGCACCGCAAGAACGGCCATGCTTTTCATCTGCGGTTTCAGATACTGGCGCAGCAAGCCGGCATATTCTCTGGCCGGAATTTTAGGAATCACCTTTTTCATACTCTCCCGCAGCCCCCTTTGCGTAAAAACATTGCAGCCTGCCGACGAGCCTAATCCACGACAGATCGTAAGGAAAAAATAAAAAGCCGCCGCGTCAATGGAGCGGAAGCTTACAGAATACAGAGTACACGATATAGTAAATGATATCCACTTTTGGGACTTCTCAGCCTTAACCGGTCAACTGCTTGCGCATGCGCACGTGCCATATGCCCGCGTCAAGAAAAGGTTCGGGAGAGATCGTTTCATAGCCCAGCTTGCGGTAAAATGGCTCTGCCTGTGTCTGTGCATCCAGGATGACCGCAGGCACACCTTGCGACCGGATATCCTCCTCCATCGCCTGGATGAGCAGGCGGCCGATCCCCCGACCGCGATAAGGAGCAAGCACCGCGATCCGCTGGAGCTTCGCCGTCCGGGAGTCATACATCCGCCAGCGTGCAGTCCCGACCGGCTTCTCGCCGTCCGCCGCGAGAAAATGCCGGCACGCCGACCATGAGACGTCGAACTCATCCATTTCAAGGTCAGGCGGAACCTGCTGCTCTTGTACAAAAACGTTCATGCGAACGGAAAAGCAGTCATTCAGCTGCTCCTCCGTATGTACGGGTATAATGTTCAGATTCAAGCCGAAACCTCCCGGGTCTATGAAAACGTCCAAACTTCACCCGGCCGCAAAGCTTTGCCGGTAATCCCTTTTGACGTGAGGCTGTCGGCGAACGCTTGCGCATTCTGCCTGATCGGCGGGAACGTATTGAAATGCAGCGGCACGACGGTCTTGGCCTTCAGCCATTCTGCAGCAAGAGCCGCATCCTGAGGTCCCATCGTAAACACGTCGCCGATCGGCAGAAACGCCACATCAATTTGGTTGCGCTCGCCAATGAGCTTCATGTCGGAGAACAGTGAGGTATCCCCGCTGTGAAGAAGCGTCAAACCGTTCCACCGGATGATAAAGCCGCCCGGCATGCCTCCATAGATGATCTTCTTCTCTTCTTCGAGCACGATGCCGGAGCTGTGAAAAGCCTGGATCATCTCGATCTCCGCATAGCCCAGAGAGGTACGGCCGCCAATGTTCATAGCAAACGTCTTCGCTCCCTGCCAGCTCATATACGTTGCCAGCTCGAAGGTGGCAACGACGGTGGCATCATTGTTTTTTGCGATCGGCACGGTATCCAGAATATGGTCCGGATGTGCGTGGGTAAGCAGGATGTGCTCCACTTTGATATCCTCCGGATTGGTAGCTGCCAAAGGATTGCCGGAAATAAACGGATCAATGATCAGAGAGTGTCCTTCGTGACTGAGTTGCACGCAAGAATGCCCATGATAGCGAATTTCCATAATGGTTACTCCTCCTTGGTATGGGAATCGGGTTCCTTTAGGACAAGCATCGTATGTACATTGTAACAAAGAACCCGCCATAAACTCAAAAAAAGAAAAACGTCCGCAAGATCATCGGACGGTTCATGGGTGCGCTAGCCCCACCCCTCATCTTTCACGATTTCAAAGGCGGACCGTAAACTTTCCATCCCATACCCAACGCCTATTTGAAAAACCGGCCGGTTCATCCGGCAAAAGCCTTCAATAATGCCTCCCTTACACGGTCTTTGCTGAAGGGCTTGACGATAAAATCGATGGCCCCCATAGAAACCGCACGAATCAAAAGCGCCTGCTGCCCCATCGCCGACACCATGATGACTTTGGCATCCGGGTCCATCGTCTTGATTTCCTTCAGCGCCGTAAGGCCGTCCATCTCCGGCATGGTTATGTCCAGCGTAACCAGATCCGGTTTAAGCTCGGAATAAAGCGTCAGGGCCTCCAGCCCGTTGCTTGCCTCCGCCACGATTTCATACCCAAATTCGATCAGGGAATTTTTGAGAATCATACGCATAAATAAAGAATCGTCTACGATAATAATTTTTTTCACGCCGGATTACCCCCACTTGTATGATGTATGTACGCAAGGATAAGTGGCAGCACGGTCCTATAATGGCAAGTGATCAGTCAAGCTGATTTGTAACACTCGAAAAAACTTGAGATGAGATGCCGGGTCACTAAAAAAGACCTCCCGTTTGCCGTAAAGGAGGCCCGTATCAGACGATTTCCTCCGGTCCTTCGGCAACTGGCTGACGTAGTTTGCACATTAGTCCCTTTAGCATTGCGTCCTTGACTTTCACCAGGGTTGCCTTAGTCGAGTGAACCGATAATCAAATGTATTATAGCATCCTATGGTGAAAATACAAGAGCGAACTCTCGGCCTGAATAAGGTTAAACGTCTCTTCTATTCTTATCTATAATTATACCTGTTCGTTCCAGGCATTGCCACAATTTTGTCAATTTTTATCAGTAAGCTATAGAGCGCCATGATCAATATGAGAATCCCGGATGTTCACTGCTTATGCCGCCTCTGACGTGCCCGTCCCTCTTCAGCATCCGGTTTCATCTTGAATGGGCAGCTTCCTCGGATCGGTCTGTCGCTAATGGGGGTTCAGGAGATAGTGCGGAAATCTCCTTTCTCCACTCCGGAGTCATGTCTATGTTCAGCGCTCCAAGCGAGGGCTCCAACTGTTCAACATTGCGGGCGCCAATGATCGGGGCCGTGATCCCGGGATGAGACATGACCCATGCCACCGCTAATGAAACCGGATGAACGCCATGCTCATCCGCGTACCGGGTGAAGCGGTCCGCCGTCTCGTAATAGCCTGCATCGGCATAACGAAGCTTGTAATTCGCCTGCTCAACGAGCCGCCCCAGTTCAGGCTTTCGGCCGACACCGTATTTCCCTGTCAACAGTCCGCCTCCCAAAGGGCTGTAGGAGATGACGCCCATCCGCTCGGATTGAGCCATCGGTAAAATTTCGACCTCCGCCTGACGTTTCACCAGGTTGTACATCGGTTGAATGCATTCAAACCGGGCAAGGCTTTCCCTGGCTGAAATCCCAAGCGCCTTCGCGATCTGCCAAGCCGCCCAGTTGCTGACTGCCGGATGCAGTATTTTTCCCTGCCGCTGAAGATCGTCCATAGCCCGCAAAATCTCTTCCATATCCGCTTCCGAATCGAAAGCGTGAACGAAATACAATTCGATCCGGTCCGTTCCGAGCCGCTTCAAGCTTTCCTCTACCGCAAGCATGATGTGCCTGCGTGATAAGCCCCGGTCATTGATGCCCTCTCCGGTCTTCCCGTGAACTTTGCTGGTAAGAATGACATCATTGCGGATTCCGGCAATGCACTTGCCCAATATTTCTTCTGCAAGCCCTTTATTATACACATCGGCGCAATCAAAGAAATTTATGCCTACCTCCCGGCATCTTCGGAACATGGCCATAGAGGCCGCCTCGTCGGCTGCACCTCCGAAGGACATTGTGCCGAAGCAAAGACTGGATACTTTCATTCCTGTTTTACCTAGTGTACGGTATTGCATCTAACCTTCCCTCCTCTTCATGAGCCAAAGGCATCGGCCGACAGAATCCGCCTTCTATGCATTCAGCGCACATTGGTTTACGTTCAACGTGTTCATCCGCAAAACTGCACAATTCCAATCCATGAGTTCAAAAGCGCTCCCGGGTTATGTATTCGTCATTGAGGGCTCCATCTCCGGCTTGCGCCTGTTTACATCATACCATAAAAGACCGGAATACCTTCACCGCTTTTTGCCTTCCAACGGGTGAACCAAGGGTGAACCAAGATCGTCTAATATTCAAAATCATCACGTATCCGCCTTGGAAGGAGGTGAAAGAAGATGAAAACGGGAACGGCAATTGCCATCGCGATCGCGGGCGCAGCACTGTTGTCCATATCCGTATGGCTCGGGCCCGGAGTGTTCACAAGATCAGACGCGGAGCAACCGCCGACGCCGCCAAGCCAACAAGCCGGCTCCGCTCCAAACAGCCCCTCCGGCAATGAAGTCCAACCGGTTCCGCCTCCTGCTACACAGCCCGTTCCCGAGGTAAAGGCGCCCCAACGCGTACCCTATCATGGTCCGGTGGAGCATATCTTTTTCCATCCTTTGATTGCTTACCCCGAGCTGGCGTTCGATGGAGATTCGATGTCCCGGGGCTACGATGACTGGTTCGTTACCGTCAAAGAATTTAAAGCGATTCTCGAACAGTTATACCAAAGAGGATATGTGCTGATTGACATCCGGTCACTTTATGAAACCCGAGACGATCAAGGGATCCGAAGCGTATCCCGGAAGGAGCTGCTGGTGCCGGAGGGTAAAAAACCTCTGATCTTATCGGTGGATGATCTAAATTATTATGAATATATGATTCGGAACGGTAATGTAAGCAGGCTTGTCGTCGACGGTCAGGGACGGATAGCTGCGGAATCAACGAGAAGCGGCCAAACGCATATAGACTATGATAATGAAATTGTTCCCATCGTGGACGAATTTGTCAAAGCTCACCCCGATTTTTCCCTGGACGGAGCTAAGGGGGTTATAGCATTAACGGGTTACGAAGGCATCCTCGGCTATCGTACGCAAAATAGAAACACCCCCGGCTTCGAAATGGAAGCGCAGAAGGCGCTGACGGTAGTTGAAGCGCTGAAAGCCAACGGCTGGTCGTTTGCCTCACACGGCTGGGGCCATTTGGATGCAAGGAAAACCAGTCTGGACCGCTTTGTTGAGGACACTCAACGGTGGAAGGATGAGGTGGAATCACTCATCGGCCCCACCCCCGTTTATATTTATCCATATGGAAGCAGTGTGCTTCCCGGTGATCCAAAGTACCAGGCGCTGCTGGACTCCGGCTTTACCATGCTGTGCTCCGTTGGCCCGGAGCCTTATATCCGCTTTCAGTCCGACAGTATCATGATGGATCGCCGTCATATCGACGGCATCGCCCTGAAGGGTCAGGCCAAACGGTTATCCGGACTTTTCAATGCCTCGGAGGTGATGGATTCCGTGAGACCAAAGACGGAAACTTCAAAATAGCCTCCGACGCACTTACACACTCATCGTCTCTCCTTTATTGCTTGCCAATTCCTTCCTTTCGCCGAACAGCTTCTTGAGAAGCGGAGGCGTAATTAAGGTAGTCAGAATAACGACGATCACAACCGATGTAAAGAAATCCTGTGGAAGAAGATTCATTTCGAGTCCGATGGCGGCGATAATCAAGGCCACTTCTCCACGGGATATCATTCCGGCGCCGATCCGTATGGAAGAATTCCATGAGAAACCGGTCACACGCGCGCCCAAGCCGCATCCTATGATCTTGGTCAACACTGCCATGATAGTAAGTCCTGCAATGAGAGGCAGCTGCTCCATGATCCCGTTGAATGTGACGGAAACGCCGATACTGACAAAGAATACAGGGACAAACACCGCATAAGCAATCGGCTCCAGCTTGTGCTCGACTTCTTTCTTAAAATTCGTTTGGGCGATGGCAATACCCGCCGCAAACGCTCCGATAATGCCGGCAATTTGCAGCGATTCGGCAAGGTAAGAAAAGCCGAAGCAAATAATCAACGCTGCGCTTGTGACCGTTTCCGACACACGCAATGGCGCAAACCGCTTCATGATCCATGGAACGACCTTCCAGCCCAGAACAAGGATCAGGGCAAAAAACAATACTTTCTTGCCTATCAGCAGCCCTAAGCTGACATCTCCGCCGCCTACGAAAAAGCTCATCAGGAACGCGAGCAGAATGACAACCAGAATATCGTCCACGATAGCTGCGCCAAGGATGGTAACGCTCTCCCGGCTCTTCAATTGACCCAGGTCTTTAAGCGTTTGCACCGATATACTGACGGAAGTTGCCGAGAACAGCAGGCCCAGGAACAACGATTCGGCTTGTCCAAGCCCCATGAGCTGTCCTCCCGCATATCCCCCAATCAGAGGAAAAATAATGCCTCCGACAGCTACCGAAACCGATGAATTCCGGTTTCGGTTTAACTCCTGAACATCCGTTTCCAGACCGGCTATAAACATCAATAGTAAAACCCCGATTTGACTGAACGCCTGCAGCATATCTGAATTTTGAACCCATCCCAGTACAGCGGGCCCAATCACGATACCCACGATGAGCTTCCCCAGCACCGCCGGCTGACCCAGCTTGACACAAAGATCCCCTGCAATCTTTGTGGAAAGCAAAATGATTAACAACTGAAAGAAAAACAACAAGCCTATCACTCCCGTTAAAAATGGATTTGCAGCACAAAAGGAGCCTGTACAGACATACTGATATCGTCTGTGACAGGCTCCACCTAAGTACTGCTTATATTCTTTTCACTTCTATATTCTATCATGGATAATATAAATAATACAAGAGTTTTTTTGTTTTAAGTACATATCGTTTCACTTTTACACAAGAAGAAGCCCTTGCTGATTGGGGCTCCTTTTTCATTCATATTCAACTTCACTTCATTTCGGAGGTTCCTTACGTGGCGTAACATCCTGCCGGATCGATTCGCTTTTGTTCTCGGGACGGTCCGGAACATAAGGCAGCGGTGTCCGCTTGATCTGCGGCAGATAAGGCTCCTCCGACGCTTCCAGGCGTGCGCCGCAGTTCGGGCAAAATCGGGTTTCCTCCTTAACGGATTGACCGCAAGCACACTGCTTCTCGTGCTTCAACAGCCGGATCTGGTCTTCCAATTGACGGATCTGCAACTCCAGGGATTGATTTTCCTTGGAATACATGCGCACTGTTTTTTCCGCTTTGCTGAGATCCGCCGCCTTATAAGCTTCATATACCTCTAAACCGATTTGATACAGATTTTGGTCAAGCTGTTTTCGCTTCGAATGAATTTGCGCTGTAATTTTGGTAACTTCAATCGCCTGTTGGGCTTTATCCGCCGCGCGGCTCGCCCCCTTCTTCAATTTCGACAAGAAATGGTTCATGCGCAAGCCCCCTACTCCTAATCAGTTCCCCTACTGTATCATACCGAATTTCCCGCCGGCATATAACCACAATCAAGCAGATTCAAACGACGGTTTAGAAAAAAAACTCTGAACAAAGCTTTTGCTGAAGATACGTGTTATCTTTTTCGTTAAAAAAAACGAAGCCGCCTTTCCGCAGCTTCGTTTAGCGTTACCGTTATCCGGCTTGACCTGCCCTCAGTCTTCCAGCCGCTTTAATGCTGTCATAATAATCAGGGCTGCCGCTGAGCAGCCAGTTCCGGTGGCCTACAGCCGTTTCGTCCCGCTCTGGCTCGCCGTATGGCCATTCCTCGCCGATGCCTTCGACGTAGTCTTTCATCAGCATCAGAAAAGCTGCGCTCCACTGCCGCGTTCCTTTAATGGTCGGAACCAACGGGTAATATTTGTCATATGCCGCCCGAATCAGCGTATGGACGACTTCCTGCAGCACACCCGGAATATCCGCTTCCTCTACCTTTGCGGCAAGCTCGGCCGGGAGCTCCTTCTCATCCGTGGAGGCGTGCCGTTCATATTGCTCGGGCGTTACAAACCCTTTTTTCATAGCTATCCACAGCTTCATCCGGTCAAGCGCAGGCTTGTACGCCTCAGGTACCGACACCGTCAGCTCCGGCTTCGGATCGTCCAAATTAATCACAAACGATTCTTCGAATTTATTCAGCTTTACGTTTCCGCGTACACCCAGCCATCTTAAAGCAAGCAGTGCGTGCGTTCTGGCTTTCGGATCGATTTCCTCATTGCGGCAAACTCTGCGAAGCAGCTTTTCGCTTCGAGGATCGGGTACCATGCACAGCAGACGGACCGCCGTGAGCACCGACTCCGCATCTTGTTCGAGCCATACCTTGACCTGCTCAAAAACATTGTCAAGCGGTTCCGCCATCAGCCAGTCGAGCTCAATCCTCCGGTCCGCATATTCGGAGAGGCTCAGGATCCCCTGCCGCTTAAGCAGCTCTTCACCGTAGCGTTCGACCAAATCGCGATACGATTGCTCCAATTCCTCAGCCATTTGTGTCAGCGCCTGCTTTTCTTCTGCACTCAAGCCGCCGCGGGTAAGCATCCTGCGCAGCCATTCCGCCATGGCTCCGGGACTTTGCCGCCACATCATCAGAGCAAAGGATATCATGTCCTTGTCGTAGGCAACGCCTTGCTGCATAGCAAAACGGGCAAGTATCGTTTGTACATCATACTCTTTGCGCATCAGGCTCAAGGCCAGTACAAGGCCGTTCCAGGCGTTCCCGTTCTCCTGATTCTCTACAATCGCACGATAAAAACAAAAGGCAGCCGCCCCGTATGACTCCGCCTGCAAGTGTTGTCGGCCCAAATCCCCGAATTGACTCATCCAAATGTTCGCCCCCATGTGAAGTTGGAATATATGACAAGTATACATGACAACCTAGCCTTAAGAAAGCTTTGTTCAGGATATGAGCATGCTAAATGCGTAACAGCATGATCGGAGGCGAAGACGTTGTCTTATTACTGCGCAGTATGCAACGGTATGGAATCGCTTGAATGCGCTTGTCCCGTTTGCGGGCATCCGGCTCAGGATGAAGGTAAGCTTAGCGATTTTTACGGCCCTTATTCCCCTTACCGGAATATGGATGATTTAAAATTAACGAACGGTTTTATCGACCTGGAACAGCATATTTGCGTCCATTCCATCTACTGCCCGGAGTGCGGCCGGTCATCAGCACAACCGGTGCGGGAAACCAATCAACTCCATTAAAAAAAGCTGCAGCTTCCATTAGGCAAGCTGCAGCTTCTTGGCTT
The DNA here is from genome assembly GCF_013337105.1 of Paenibacillus sp. JMULE4. NCBI lineage: Bacteria > Bacillati > Bacillota > Bacilli > Caryophanales > Paenibacillaceae > Paenibacillus > Paenibacillus sp. JMULE4. Next base: position 537,491 of record NZ_SGWF01000011.1, on the reverse strand, counting down.
TACGTCCGTACTTCATCTTCAACATTTTCTCAAACAGCTGCTTGACCATCCGAATTTCGGAAGCATCCAGCTTCATAATCGAGAAATAAGATTGTACTTTTTCATCCTCTATGAACTTGTCCCATGTCAGCACCACATTTTGGGCCATCGATTCGTCCAGGCTCGACAAAATCTGTTTTTTAATGCCTCCGGTACATATTTTAAATGGATCCTTGCCATAATATTTTTCAGAAGCGGCCGCCTCCGGCTTCATTCGAAGCAACTGCACCGCATTGAACGCATCATCGAGCGCGGAATGGTGCTGGCCAATGGGCTGCAGCTCATAATCCGCCAACGCTTTGTGCAGCCCGCCTTCGAAAAACGAGGTCATGTCGATCAGATTGGCAAGCCACTTGTCAGCGACTCCGTTGATTTTACAATCCACGAACAAATGAAAATAATCGCTGCCTCCCCAAGCCAGCATCTTATATTCATCTCCGCAAAAATCAATAAACTTGTCAATCACGGTTCGAAACCCGTCACTTTGAAGCAAGGTTTCCTTAGAAATTCCGGTAAATTGCAAAGCGAATTTATTTAAGCGGAAGTTGGGCCGGATGTAGCTTTGGAATGTATCCACAATCTCCAGGCGTTCGTTCAGCTTTACAGCCCCGATCTCGATAATTTCCATGGGATGTATGTCATAATGCTTTCTGCCGTTAAACTCCAAATCGATCACGATATAATGCATGCTGTGTCTATCACCTCGTCTCTAAGCATACCACGATCAGCCCGTGTTTCCTACCTTCATTCATTGCCATTTCCGAGCAGCTTCCATGATTTTTGCCCTTCATCTCTTTTGCTCATCCTGTCTTTATGGGGGGCGATTGCAACCATTCACGCTATGGAGCGTTTAAAACCGTCTTAAATAATGAGAAAAAAAAAAAAAAAGAAGCGCCATGATTTGCAACTGGCGCTTCTAACTCCCTTGAATAGATGCTGCTTCCTTAGTTGTCTGCTTTTTGACCAACGACCGTTCCTGTCCATTCTTCGTAGCATTTGATTACGGCGCTCATATCTTCGCCGCCCCAGCCGCTGTTGCAGGCGGTTTGGAACACCTGCTTGACCGAAGACAGCACAGGCACGGGCACCTGAAGCGACTCCGCCAGCCGGTTGGCCAGTTTCAGGTCCTTATGCATCAGCTGTGTCATGAATTGGGCCGAGAAATCGCGGCTTAGCATTTTGGGACCCTTCATCTCCGCCATTCCGCTGCGTCCTCCGCCGCCGGCAAGCACCTCCAGAAAGCGCTCGGGGTCTCCGCCGGCTTTTTGAATCATCACCAGGCTCTCGGCCAGTGCCAACAAGTTGGCCGCAACCAGCATGTTATTCGCAAGCTTGGTGTTCGACCCGGCTCCGCTGCCTCCCATGTAGACCGCTTTTTTGCCCATAATGTCAAAGAAAGGGGCACATTGGTCGAAGATTTCGCTCTTCCCTCCAACGATGAACGTCAGATTGCCTTCAATAGCTTGCGGCTCGCTTCCCGTCACCGGAGCATCCAGCATTTCTACTCCGTAAGCGGCCAAGGCTTGTGCCAGCTTCTGGCTCGTTTCCGTATAAATGGTGCTGCAATCCACCACAATCCGAGGCTTGCTGCCGGCAGACGAGGCGCATGCGGAAACGATCCCCTGTTCTCCCAGATAGACCTCCTCAACGGCCCGATCATCCGTAAGCATGGTAAAAACAATATCCGCCTGCTGCGCCGCTTCAGCCGGTGATGCCGCGATCCGGACGGACGGGAGACCTTCAAAATCTTTGGTTTTGTCACGATTGCGGTTATAGACCGTGAGAGGATAGCCTGCTTTATGCAAATTCAGCGCCATCGGCTTACCCATTGTACCCAATCCAATAAATGCTAGTTTCAACTGTGATTCCTCCATTTCCCCGAGATTCAGATCAGATATAACGGCAGTCCATAATAAAGCCTGTCCAAGCGGATTTCCAATATTTCCAAAACGAACAATCATTTTATCATATCATATTGTTGAATGACCAGACAATTTAACAGCTTGGCAGTTGCACCGCTTCTATATCCTTCCTGTATACGGTTTCAATTTGCATGGATCGGTTCGTTGGCGGGCTTATTGTATGTGGTTTTCATTTGGCAGGCAAGGGAGGGGGCTTACCCAATGCCGGGCAGGCCCCTTTGACTTCTGGCATATGATCAAACGGAAGCATGGAACAGGTCGGGCACATACTCGATTTTGGACTGCGCCACGATCGTTAATTGCTTATTCTGGGGATCGTAGGCCACAGGACCGTCCTTGACGTAAAACCATACTTTCTTCGTCGGCTGATCGTCGGATTCATAAAAGACAAACACGTTCAGCTCGCTTTTCCATCTCAGGATTTCCTCTACGTTCGAATCCGGAGGCACACTCAGGGTGAATTTGTAGTTGTCTCCCGATTGCTCCAGTTTATATTCGACGGACTGCTTACCCGTATCGATAAACGTTCTGCCGCCCACCGCATGTTTGACCAAAAGGGTTTCCTTCATGACATATCTCCTCCTTAAGGCAGATCGATCAGCATGAAGAACGCTTCTTCATCCGCCGCGATGGCCATCTTGGACAACGCTTCAATTCTGGCCGTATCTCTGGGTTCCAGTGGGGTGCCGTCTACTGTCAACCGTCCCTCGATGACAAAGAGAAACACACGCCGTCCTTCTTCTTGTTGGAAAATGATTTGTCTGTCCTTCTCCAATCTGCTCAAGTATATGGTCATGTCTTGATGAATGGCCGCCGCTCGATCCGATCCCTGACGGGAAACAACAGGCAGCAGCGTATTGTTCATCCGCTTCGGATCGTAGCTGCTCGTTTCATAGGAAGGAGCAAGTCCCCGCTCGCTCGGCATAAACCACAGCTGCAAGAGCTCCAGCTCCTCGGTCTCCGAAGCGTTATACTCCGCGTGAATCATCCCGCTCCCCGCAGTCATTCGCTGAATTTGGCCGGCAGAAGTCACGGCCACATTGCCCAAATTATCCTCATGCTTGATGGCGCCGCTCAGCACAATCGTGACGATCTCCATATCGCTGTGCGGATGGGGGCCAAACCCGCGGCCTGCCGCTACTACATCGTCATTGCACACACGCATGACCCCAAAGCTTGTATTGTCCGGGTCGTAATACGCGCCAAAGGAAAAACTGGGACGGCTGCGCAGCCATCCGAGATCCATAGCATAGCGGGATTCCGCAGGATATACCTGTATCATTGAGGATCTTCCTCTCCATAGGGGTTGTTGATCAGCTTAACCTCATTGTAAGCGGTAGGACCATTTTCTTCAATCTATAACAACCGGCCGGCTGTCCCTCGACAACCGGCCGGTTTCGCGTTTTGGTATGATATTATAAAACGGCTGCGGCCAATATTTCCGCGATATCCTTTGTTTTGACCTGCTCATCCACATTCTTGAGCTTTGCGCCGTCACTCATCATCGTGAGACAGTAAGGACAGGCGCTGCTGATCAGGGTGGGACTTACCGCCATGGCTTGTTCCACTCTGGCTACGTTCACGCGTTTGCCGGCGGTTTCTTCCATCCACATCATCCCGCCGCCCGCTCCGCAGCACATGCCGTTCTCCCTGGTTCTTTCCATTTCTACCAACTCCACTCCGGGTATGGCTCTCAGAATGTTTCGCGGTTGTTCATATACTTGATTATAGCGGCCCAAGTAACACGAATCATGGTACGTAATCCGTTCTTGGACTTCCCTTACAGGAACCAGCTTCTCTTCTTTGACCAGCTGCTCCAGCAATTCCGTGTGGTGATAAACATCCGCTTCCAGTCCGAATTCCGGATATTCATTTTTCAATGTATTATAGGTATGAGGACAAGCCGTTACTATTTTTTTGACGTTGTATTTTTTAAATATCTCTATATTCTCTTTACATAGCTCCTGGAATAAAAATTCATTGCCGAGCCGACGCGCGGTATCCCCCGAGTTTTTTTCCTCTTCGCCAAGAACAGCAAAATTGACATTCGCTTTGTTTAACAGCTGAACCAAGGAACGAGTCACTTTATTGTTTCTATTATCATAAGAACCCATCGAGCCGACAAAATAAAGCACCTCGAAACCGGGATTTTCTTTCACGGTCGGCACGTGTACATCCTCTGCTTCCTCTTTCCACTGAAAACGATCCTTTTTACTAAACCCCCACGGATTTCCCTGTCTCTCAATATTCTGAAGCGCACGCTGTCCTCCCGAGGGTATGCTTCCCTGCATCAGGACAAGCTGGCGGCGCAGATCGATAATTTTATCCACGTGTTCGTTGCCGACCGGGCATTGATCCTCGCAATTTCTGCAGGTGGTGCATTCCCAAACTTCTTCTTCACTCATGACATCCCCGATCAATTGGACGTCTTCGATTTTTTTGTCCGTCATCGTCCAGCCCAGCTTCTGCCTCTGCATCGTCGGGGCGATATCGGTAACGGCATGCTCCGGAAACGATTCCGAGTGATCCGGAGGCTGGAACGAATGCGAACCCTCGGTACCGAATACAAAGCTTGGAACCCAAGGCGATTTGGAGGTCAAAAGCTGGCCTTTCTCCGTCAAATGATCACGCAGCTTCACGATCATATGCATAGGAGATAAAGACTTTCCGGTATTGGAAGCCGGACAAACATTGGTGCATCTTCCGCATTCCACGCAAGCATAAAAATCCAGCATTTGCTTTTGCGTAAACTCTTCGATGCTCGAAACACCGAACGATTCGGCATTCTCGTCTTCCAAATCAAGCGTTTTCAACTTTCCCGCCGGCTCGCTTTTCTTTAACCATATATTGAGCGGTGCCGTAATAATATGAAAGTGCTTGGATTGCGGGACATAAATCGCAAAGGACAGCAGGATCACAAGATGAATCCACCAAAAGGTGTAGTACAGAACATAAGCCGTCTGCGAGGATCCCCCTTCAAATAGAAGAGAAATGGAAGAAGAGACCGGTGCATACCAGGAAAATCCATGCTGCAGTACGGCTCGCTCTAACGCCAGCGTGAACAGAATGGAAAGCATCAGCGAAAAAATGAACAGGAGCACAATGCTGGGCTTCCATCCTTTTTTGAGCCTCTTCACCTTCTCGATATACCTTCGGTAACCCGCATAGCCTGCAGCCAATAATACCAGCAGCACGGTGATTTCCTGCATCAGGGAGAACGTGTCGTATCCCGGAATGGGCAGCGGTTTCCCGGATAGTCCTTTGTAGATTAAATCGACAGCGCCGAATTGTAATATAATAAAGCCGTAAAAGACAATGACATGCATCCATCCACTTTTTCGATCTTTTAACAGCTTCTTTTGCCCGAAAACCTCGGCAGAAAACGCCTTCAGGCGTTCTTTAGTATTCCGTGGAATGGATGCAGGCTTGCCCAAACGAATATAAGTGTACCGTACATGAACGGCCTTAAATGCCAAATAGAGCGCAATTCCGGTGACCACTAAAAACGAAAAAAAATGAATGGGAGCCCACATAGCAATCTCTCCTAATTTTCCGGTATCGCCAAAATTGGTTTTTTACTTGTTCTCGACCATCTTATGATGGATTTGCCGGACTCAAGATCTGATGTCTGACGTAATTCAGATGCTTCATGAAGGCCTCACAGGCCTCTTCTTTATTTTTCTTTTTGAATGCATCCAGGATGGGCTTGTGCATTTCGGCAAGCTCCTGTAAATCGCGGAAATAAAACTGGCCGGTAAAATACCAGATGCGGCTCATCTTATTCGTGATATCCTCCCACACTTGATACATGAAGGAATGTTCGGCGATTTTATATATTATGCTGTGAAAAGCCACGTCATTCAGTCTCATTTTGTCAATATCGTCTGTTTTGCCCGCCTCAACCATATTGTTATAAATGTCCTCCAAGGCGGCGACATCCTCATCCGTAATCCGCTCAATGGCCCGGCGAATGGCAAATACTTCGATCACTTCCCGAAAGGTGTAGATTTCCTCTATATCTTTCTTGGAAAAATTCGAAACATAGGTTCCTTTATTCCCATGGGTGACAACGAGTTCATCCCTGCGAAGAAGTCCTAAAGCTTCGCGCACCGTGCTTTGGCTGACGCCGTAGGTTCTGGCAATCTCCAGTTCGATGATCCGGTCTCCGGATTTCAGCTCGGATCGGATAATGGATTCCTTGATCGACTCATACACCTGTTCGGCAAGTGATTTGTAAACGACTTTCTTTTTGATCATAGACACATCCTTTACGCGGGATACCGGTCATGGTTGAGCTGTCCCATTCCCAAGCAGCTTATCCAATCGACTATATTTTACCGTATTCCCGCATGATTTCAAATTCTGCGGCCTGATCGGTATCCAACACCGGGTCGGTCAGTTCGCCAATCTTCTCCGGAACTCTTCGGTCAGGAGAGGAACAATTTCAAACAAATCGCCGACGATCCCGTAATCCGCAATCTGAAATATCGGAGCCTCCGGGTCTTTATTGATCGCAATGATGACCTTGGAGTTCGACATCCCGGCCACATGCTGTATCGCTCCAGAAATCCCGCATGCGATATAAAGGTCGGGTGTAATCACCTTTCCCGTTTGACCGATCTGCATCCCATAGTCGCAGTAGCCTTCGTCACAAGCGCCTCTGGAAGCTCCCGTCGCTCCGCCGAGAACGGAAGCCAGCTCATTCAAAGGCCCGAAGCCTTCTTTGCTTTTCACGCCCCGCCCCCCTGAAATGACGATTTTCGCTTCGGCTAAATCGATCGCGCCCGTAGACTTCAGCACAATGTCGCGGATCACGGTTTGTACATCCACATTGTCCGCTTCACAAAAGACGACTTCCTGCACCTTGGGCGACGGTTCCGCCTTGAAGTTGTTCGGACGTATCGTGACGAACATGTTCTCTGTCGTAAACCGTTTTTTCTCGAAAGCTTTACCCGCATAGATCGGGCGTATAAAGCTCAGATCATGGCCATCCAACTCCACATTCGTACAATCTGAGATCAAACCGTATCCGAAACGGGAAGCGATTCTCGGAGCTACGTCCTTCATATTCACGGTATGTCCTGCGAGGATGACATCCGGGTTCGTTGCCTGAATCACTTTCCGGTAGGCATGATAGTAGATGTCGGCCTGATATCTGTCGAATTGGGGATCGGCGAACACCATCACCTGATCCGCACCATGCTGCCCTAATACCTCGGCATACCGGGATGCCTGGCTTCCGAACACCGCCGCAACCAAGCTCCCGTCTCCGGCAATTTTTTGGCCGATGGACAGCGCCTCTAAAGATACCTGACGGAGTACGGAGCCTTTCATTTCCGTAAAAACCAGCACGTTTCTGTTCATCGCTCTTCTTCCTCTCTAAAAGATGGATGTTTTTTCAAACAAGATGTTCACCAAAGCATGAGCTGCGCCATTTGAATCCTGATGATCGATGAACCGGCATGCCTGCCTTTTGGGAGGCAGGTAACGGCTCACTGTTTCCGTCTTTGGGGTGCTGTCCAATACGCCAAGCTCCTCGAAGCGGATCGTCTCGATCGGCTTTTTCTTCGCCTTCATAATATTGGGTAGCGACGGGTATCGCGGTTCGTTAAGACCCTGCTGACAGGTGATCAGTATGGGAAGCTTGCTTTCGATTTTATATACGTCGCCCTCTACATCTCTCTCGATGTGAACCCGGTCCGATTCCACCGCCAATTGAATCACGGATGTGACATGAGGGAGCATGAGTTCTTCCGCCAGACGAACCCCTACTTGTCCCGCCCCGTTATCGATCGATTGATTTCCGGTCAGAATGATATCGATGTCCTTATCCTTTAAGTAATGGGCCAGCGTCTTGGAGATGACATATTCGTCGCCTTCCGCTCCGCTGATCCTCACGGCCTTGTCGGCTCCCATGGCCAAAGCATGCCGAAGGGCGGTTTCCACACGCTCCGGACCGATCGTGACCACGGTTACCTCTCCTCCGAATTGTTCGCGCAGCCTTACCGCTTCCTCCACCGCATATTCATCATATGGATTAATAATCCAATTCGCCTGATCTTCCACGATATTCCCGTTTTCCAGCCTGATTTTCTCTTCCGTATCGAAGGTTTGTTTCAAACATACCCATATATTCAAGCCGATCCCTCCCCGTGCTTGCTTTCTTATTAACGATGCTTAAATACAGGCTTGCGTTTTTCAAAAAAGGCGTTGACGCCTTCTCTCACATCATCGGTTTCATGAACTTGCTGAAAAAGCCCGCGTCCGAACGCATCGAAATCATGCTTTGAACCGAGGTACTGATTTACCGCCCGTTTGGCCGCCTGTACCGCGGCGGCAGGAAGGGAAGCAAGCCGTTGGGCAAGCTCTTCAACCGCTTCGGCCAGACGCTCCGCAGGCACGATTTCCGTAGCCATTCCTATGCTTTTGGCTTCCGCAGCCTGAATCACGCTGCCGGTAACCATCAGCTTCATGGCATGGCCGGAACCCGCAATGTCGATCATTCGTTCCAGCCCGCCATTTCCCGGAAATACGCCTCTGGTGACTTCGGGAAATCCGATTTGGGCATTTTCCGCAAAAATCCTGAAATCGAAGGCCACGGCAAGCTCAGCGCCTCCCCCCAGGGCATTGCCTTGAATGCAAGCGATGGTCGGCTGCGGGGCGTTTAGAATCGAACGCAGCATCAGATGGCCCTCATCCCACGCTTTACCGGACGCCTTGTTTTCAATCCGCTCCGGAAATTCCTTCATGTCGGCTCCACAGCAAAAATGCGGGCCTTCCGCTGCAAACACGATCACACGAACGTTGGAATCCTGGGACACTCGCGAAAACACATCTTTAAGCTCTCTCTTCACCTGATTGGACAATACATTCATTTTGGGATTGGAAAGTGAAATGCGGGCAATCCCGTCAGCCACCGATTTGATTTGGACGTACATGGGATCATCACCCCTACAGTATTCTCCGGGTCGGCCATACATAATAATCCGTTGTCATCTTTCCCTCGCTGCATTGAACCCGGATGCTTTTCTTCCAATCGCGATCGTTTTTCTCGGGAAAATCTTCTCTGTAATGACAGCTTCGGCTTTCCTTTCGTTCTCTGGCGGAAAGGACGATGATTTTTGCCGTGATGATCATATGATGCAATTCCTTCGCCTTGGCGAACAGACTGTCATCGATATGATACTTACCGCTCATCAGGTCCGTCTCCAGGCTGCATAAAAAATCCCAGGCTTCCGAAAGCCTCTGCTCGCTTCGGATCACCAGACAATTTCGGTGCATCATGTCTCTCACCGAATCGGCGGCTTTCTCTATGCTTTTCGTTCCATGAGCGCTCTTCCGAAGCCATGCCCGATAGCTGTCCATCCGATCTGCCGCTTGAAGCTGCGGATCCGGCTTCGTGGTTTGCCGCTTTGCATATTGCGCAGAAGCCGTACCCGTCCGGTGGCCGAATACCTGCCCTTCCGCCAGGGAGTTGCCTCCCGGCCGGTCCGGTCCACGCAGTCCGCCCGCCGTCTCGCCGGCAACGTACAGTCCCGCAATAGCCGTCTCGCCGTTCATATTCAAAATCTGGACTCCCCCGTTGTTGCACTGGGAAATCAGTCCGATCTCGAATGCATCCTTGTCCAGATCCGTCCCCTTGCTTTTCAGCACGCGTTTGGTTTTGGGCATTTTCGACTCGATCAAATCATCGGTACCCGGTCTTTTTTTATACCACACCCCGCCTCGGGGGGTCGGATGGTTTTCTGACTCCCGCTGAATCGAGGTATCCAGATAGAATGAAACGTTGGATACGGAGAACGGAAACACTTTTTCCTTATATACCTCTTCAACCGTTACGCCTTCCGGAAGGATATCCTTAAAAATCGATTCCCCCTTCCCGTTCGTAAGCTCGGGATTCGTTTTCCAGACCGGGCCGGAGAGAAGCGTAATGGACGGAAACAAGGAAGCCGGTCCGATCTGCACAAACTCCATATTGATCAAGGGAAGCCCCAACTGATAGGCCATGGCATAACCGTCGCCTGTCATATCCGGGGTACCTACGCCATATTTATAAATACCATGGGAACCCCCGCAAGCAAAGATGACGGCCGGTGTCCGGTAAAGCACGATTTCCTGCGTCTGCCGATGCCAGCCCAAGGCCCCGGTCACCTTTTTATCGGCGTCAGTCAATATGTCAAAGATCATCATATCCTCATCCACGGGCACATCGAGCGCTTTTAGCCTTTTTGCCAAAATGGCAAGAATGTGTCTTGCGGTGACTCCGTTTACCCGGCAGGTTCTGGGATACGTTGCATAGTCGCTCATGCCTTGAACCAATTTCCCGTTCGGCTGTTTATCAAACTCCAGTCCCAGATCGATCAGGTCATAAATCCGGTCCGGCACTTCATGCGCTAATCCCCACACCAGTTCGGGATCAATGAAGCCTTCCCCGGATTCCATCGTATCGGAATAATGAATTTCCGGATGGTCCCGCTCATCCCCGTGACCGATCGCCGCTGCGATGGAAAGCAATTCAGAGAAAGCCGTAGCCGTTGATCCGCTTTTTAACCATTGGGATTTGACCGCCATCCTGACATCGGCCCCAGCCTGTTTGGCCGAAAGCGCCGCACGGGCTGCCGCCCCGCCGCCTCCGACCACAAGGACATCCGCATCGATTTCTTTAGCAATCCTTTGTTTGGACATGATTTGGTCTCCTTACTCAAAAATATGGGAAGACATCGGCCTGACTGCCGGATCAATGGTCACCGGGAAATCGATATAAGGCAAAATTTCCTTCTCTATATCGATTCCCGGAGCGTATTCGGCGAGAACCAGGCCTTCTTCACCCAACCGGAATACGGCTCTCTCTGTAATGTATAAAGGTGCCTGCCCTTTTTGTCTGGCGGCATCGGCATTGAATGTCAAATGCTCTACCTGCGGGATAAACTTCTTATGCCGTCCTTCCTTCACAACAGCCAGCTTCCCGTCGCGAATTCGGACTTCGAGTCCTCCGCTCGTCAGCGTGCCGCAAAACAAGATTTTCTTTGTACGGTGAACGATATCGATAAAGCCGCCCGAACCGCGAAAAATGCCGTTAAACTTGCTGACGTTGACATTGCCGGCTCCGTCAATTTGCGCAAAGCCAAGCAGACTGGCCGACAAGCTTCCGCTATGGTAATAGTCAAAGGCTTGCGGAGAAGTGAGAATGGCTGTCGGATTGATATGTGCTCCGAACACTTCCTCCCCCATCGGAATCCCGCCGACGGCGCCGTGCTCCAGAGAAAACGTAACCTGATCGAAAAAATGCTCTTCGATTAATAACTGCGGCAAGGAAACCGGAATACCGACCCCCAGATTGACGACGGAGCCCGGGGCCAATTCTTCCGCAGCCCTGCGCAGTATAATCTTTCTGGTGTCCAGGGGAAGCGGCTCGGCTATGTCATCGATCGGGGCCTTGATCTCTCCCGTCCAGCTCGGATGATGATATTCGAGCAGACTTTGCTTTTGCTCAGGATCAATCACGACGGCATCGACTAAAATACCCGGAACGGCGATGGAACGCGGATGCATCGAACCTTTGGCGGCAAGCCTCTTGGCTTGAACAATAACGTATCCCCCGTTAGCCTTGGCCGCCATCGCCATCTCTAAGCCGGCCAGCGTCACCGGTTCATGCTCCAGGGAGACGTTGCCGTCCTCATCGGCCGTCGTTCCGCGGATGATTGCAGCATGGACAGGCAGCGGACGGTAATAAAGATATTCTTCTCCAGCCACCTCGATAACCTCATTCAGACTCTCCGTCGTTCTTTCGTTCAGCCTTCCCCCTTCAATCCGGGGATCCACATACGTTTGCAGTCCGACCTGCGTGAACATGCCTTTATTGCCGCCGGCCATGCTCCGGATGAGATGGAATAACGTTCCCATGGAGAAGCTGTACGCTTCAATTTGATTGCTGCGGATCATTTCCGTAATCCTGGGGCTTTCCTTGACATTAAAGCTTCCGCTGATCAGCCTTTTCAGCATGCCGGGCTTTGCCAGATGATCCAGTCCCGTCGTTCGTTCTTTATCCCATCCGACACGAACCGGGGTAATGACCGTCAGGTTGGAAGGACTGCCGCAGCTATCGAACCGATGGCCCAGGGCCGAGATGACTTTTTCCGGGCATAGAATCGAAATCAGGCCCCCGATAGTAATCGTTGAATCATCGGGAATGTTCGCTACGGCTTCTTCCGCCGTCATGACCTTGGAGCGAGTCGTTACGCTTCTCTGGTATGCAGCCATTGTCTCTTCCCCCTCCTTTCTTGCTAGATTTCATACTTGCGCAGGTCAAATAAGTCAGCCGTGAGCTTTCCCTGCTTCAATTGTTCGATGACCGTTTTTTCAAACTCAACCTTCTCTTGAGCCGCCCGCACGATCTCTTCCAGCCGGTTGGAAGGAACCACGGCTACGCCGCTGGCATCGGCAAGAATAATATCTCCCGGATGGACGACCGTACCTCCCGCAACGATCGGAGCATTCAGCCTGCCGGTATTTTTTTTCTCCGCTTTTTTGATCGATACCGAGTGCGTGAATACCGGGAATCCAAGATCGATGATTTGTTCAATGTCCCGGACGCTGCCGTCGATCACGAGCCCCTTAATATTGCGTTCCATAGCTGCAATGGTGAGAATTTCTCCCCAATAGCCCGCTTCATAGTGCTGATTCGTTGTCGCGACCAGCACATCCCCCGGTTTGGCGCTGGCCACGGCCAGGTGCAGCATCAGGTTATCTCCGGGGTGGCACTTGACCGTCAGTGTAGGCCCGCAAAGCTTGAAGCGGCGGTCCAGCGGCTTGATATTCGCCGTCATGGCGTGTTCATTGCCCGCCAGGCAATCGGAAACAATCGCCGCATCGAACTGTGCCAATTGTTCGGTTAACGCAGCCGCGTTTTGATCAATCATCCTTCTTCTCATCTCCCTGTGAGATTATCTTTTACTTCCGCTGATCGAATTTTCTTTCGAGTACGGCTGCGGCCAGCATCGTCTTGTGAACCTGCACCGTACCGCCCGCAATCGAGGCCGCACGGACACAGCGGTAGTACCACTCCAGCGGGTATTCTCGTGAAAAGCCGTATCCTCCATGAAGCTGCAGGCAATCGTCCGTAATTTTTTTCGCGGCTTCCGCAACATAAACCTTGGCTATGCTCACGGACGTCTTATCGATTGCGCTGTCGAGCACCTCGGCGGCCGCCTTATAAAGCAGAGTCCGGGCAGCTTCCAGCTGCAGATACATGTCGGCAATCATCCACTGCACACCCTGAAACTCACAGATCTCCTTTCCAAACTGCCTGCGCTCTTTCACGTACTGGCAGGTACGATCGAAGGCCGCTTGCGCAATGCCCAGCGTTTGGGCCGCATAGCCGAGACGCACTCCGTTATACACGCCCATTAAGGCTTTAAATGCATTTTTGGTCACCAGTACATTTTCTTTCGGAACAAGCGCTTCATCAAAATAAAGCGCGGTCTGGTATTCGCCGCTCATATTTTCCTCGGCTACTCCGACCGAAAAGCCCGGCGTTCCGCGTTCCACCAGGATGGCCCCGATATCGGACGGTTTGCCCGAATTGCCGAATCGGGCGTACACGACAAACGCATCCGCAAGATGCCCTTCGCTGACAAAGATTTTCGAGCCGTTCAGCTTGTAATAATCGCCGCTTTCCACAGCCGTCGTTTTCAGATCGGTAGCCGCACTCCCCGCATCCGGCTCACTCATGCCCAAAGCGACGTAATATTTACCCGCCGCAATTTTGGGCAAATATTTACTCTTCTGCTCCGGAGTCCCCAGATGATTGATAAAATTGGCGATGCCCGGACCCGTATGATACACCATCCGTCCGCTGGTCGGACATACTTTGCACAGCTCCTCGATAATCAGCATCGCACTGAATAAATCCAGATTCATCCCGCCGTATTCTTCAGGCAGCGTAATGCCGAGAAATCCATGCTCGGAGAGCATCTCCGCGTTTTTCCAGAAATCCTCGCCCTCCAGCCAATGCTTGGCCGGCGTCAGCTTGCGCGAGGCGAATTCCCGCGCAACCGCCTGCCATTCCAACTGCTCTGCTGTCAATTCGTAGCCCATTGGTCAACTCTCCCAAAATATCATAGTAAATTGGCACACGGCGTCATCCGCTTTATTTCGAGCTTGAATATACGACTTTAAGTGCGGTCAAGAAATCCTTGCCTGTCGAACCGATGGAATACGGGCCGACGGCGGAATGCTTCAGCCCCCCGAAGGGAACGTGAGATTCGCTGATCGTTCCATTGTTGATATGGATCATGCCGGTCTCGATTTCTTCCACGGCCTGCTCCGCATACGGCATATGATGCGTAAAGCAGGACACAGCCAGACCGTATTCACTGTTATTGGCCACTTGAACGGCTTCATCAAAGCTGTCCACCGGTATCACGACAAGGACAGGACCAAAGATTTCTTCCCGGGCAATTCTCATGTCCGGCGCTGCATTCGTAAATACCGTCGGCTCATAATAATAGCCTCCGTTCACCCCCGACGGCCTTTTCCCCCCGGCCGCCAAAACGGCGCCCTCCTCTAGCCCGATGCGCACATATTGCTCCACCGTATCCAATTGGTCTTGACTGACCAGCGGGCCCATGTTCACTTTGTCCGACATCCCGTCACCTATGACGTATTGGGCCAGCTTTTCCGTCAAAGCCCGGGTGACCTCTTCGACTCTCGATCTTTGTACGACAATCCGGCTGATCGAGGTGCATCGCTGTCCGCTCGCCGCGAAGGCTGCGGCCAAGATCTGATCGACGGCTCCGTTCACATCCGGATAGTCATAAATAATGCCGGCATTTTTACCGCCCATCTCCAGCTGCACTTCGATCAGACGTTCCGCCGCCAGTTTGTATATACCGGACCCGACGGCCGTTGAGCCGGTGAAGGTTACGCCTTTGACCAGCGGATGCGAGACGAGCGTATTTCCCACGCTTCGGCCCGAACCGACAATCAGGTTCAGCACACCTGCCGGAAGCCCCGCTTCTTCGAACAATTCAATGATTTTCGCGCCCATCGCCGCCGTCACCGTTGCTGGCTTAAATACAACGGTGTTCCCGGCGGCCAGCGCCGGAACGATTTTACGAAGCGGAGTCACCAGCGGGAAATTCCAGGGAGAAATGGCGGCAATCACCCCTTTGGGGACACGGATCGTCCTGACATGAATCCCCGCACGCTCGCTTGGAAGCGTTTCTCCCGTCAATCGAAGCGCTTCTCCGGCGGAGTAGCGCGCCTCGTTGATCGCTTTCGTAATTTCACCGTGGGCTTCCTTGATCGGCTTCCCCATTTCTCTGGTGAGCAGTTCAGCCACTTCCTGCCTTCTTCTCTCCAGGACATCAATAACGTTGTAGATCTTCTCGGCACGTTTAACGGCAGGCACTTTAGACCAAGTTTGAAAGGCTTCGTGAGCAGACTCCACAGCCTGAATCGTTTCTTCTTTCGTAGCATTGGTTACAACAGCTACGATCTCACTAGTTTTTGCCGGGTTTTCTCTCTGGATGATTTCTCCGGATTCGGATGCAACCCAACGTCCACCGATATAATTGTTCACCTGGATAGCGGTTTGCTGTGCGTTTCCCATTGTGGATTCCCCTTATCTGATTTTTTCGATCATTCTCCGTAAGTCCGCCGTTGTGCAATCCTTCGGATTGGCACTCGTCATCCCGGATTCAAAGGCTTCTTTCGCGATCACATCCAGCTCGTCATCGGATGGATGCAGACCCAAAGCGGTTAACGTCGTAGGGATTTCCAAATCGTGAATCAACTGTTCCACCGCAGTAATGGAACGTTCGGCAGCCTCGCGCAAGCTTAAGCCTTCCACATTCTCGCCAAGCGCGACCGCAATATCTCTGAACTTCTCATAGTTGGTGCTTACGTTGTATCTCATGACGACGGGGAGCAACAGTGAATTGGCAAGGCCGTGCGCAACGCCCAAACGTCCTCCGAGCGGATGCGAGATGGCATGAACCGCTGCGATTCGTCCCCAAATGAACGCCGCACCGGCAATCGTAGATGCGAGCATCATATGCGATGCGGCGTTCAGATCCGCCCTGCGTGCCACGAATGGGCGCAGATGCCGTCCGATTAACCGGATCGCATACAATCCGAACGCTTCGGTAATCGGCTGCGCCTGATTGGAAGTATACGATTCGATCGCATGGCTTAACGCGTCCATGCCTGTGATCGCCGCCACCCCTCGTGGCACGGTGGTCAGTAATTGAGGGTCGAGAATGGCCGCTTTGGCATGCAGGTGTTGACTTAGAATCCCCATTTTATAATGGCGTTTGTTATCTTTTAGTACGGTAGCATGGGTCACCTCCGATCCGGTGCCCGCCGTCGTCGGTATGGTGATGATCTCAGGGCCCTTGTTCGGAATTTTGTCTTTTCCTTCATATTGAGTCAGGTCTCCGGCATTCACGACGGCAATGGATACCCCTTTGGCCGTATCGATAGAACTGCCTCCACCCATACCGATGAGTGCATCGCATCCGTTCTCGATATACAGGTTTTTCACATGCTGCACAATCTCGATGGTAGGGTCCGGTTCTACCTCCGTGAAAGTGAAGAATTCAATTCCCGCACTGCTGAGCAGGCTTTCCACACGCTTCAAATTACCGGATTGCACGATCCCTTTATCCGTACAAATCAATACTTTTTTGTAGTTGTACTTACGGATAATCGTCGGCAGTTCGTTAATTTTGTTTACTCCGTAGTAAATTTGCGTATGCAGACCAAATTCAAAGGAATCCAAGACGAGGTTCATCGGTTCACGACCTTTTGTTTATTTTTTATCGATTATCGATAATCTATAATGAATTAATCATATCAAAATTGCCGTCATTCGTAAAGATGATTTTTGGCCCTTGCTTTTCATTAATGCGCTCCTAAATAGGCATTTTTAATCTCGTCGAGCAGTTTGGAGGCATCGTCGTTGGCCACGATCCTGCCGGCCTCCAATACATATCCGCGATGGGAGATGGCCAGGCTTTGTCTCGCGTTTTGTTCGACCAGCAGCACCGTAGTGCCGCTTTGATTGATTTGCTTAATCGCTTGAAACATATGTTGAACAATGACCGGAGCCAGCCCAAGGGAAGGCTCATCGAGCAGCAGCAGTTTAGGCTTTGCCATCAGTCCTCTTCCGATCGCACACATCTGCTGCTGCCCTCCGGAAAGCGACCACCCCAGCCGATCCATCAACGGGATAAGATCGGGAAAGATCTGGGTAATCTCCTCGATATCCTGATTCACGATATGCATGGGAACCTTCCTTCCGGTTGCTCCTAGGATTAAATTTTCCCTGACCGTGAGCCCGGGGAAAATTTTTCTTCCCTCAGGCACATGAACCAGTCCCCGGCGGACGATTTCTTCCGGTGCGATGTGATCAATCGGTTGCCCCATAAACTCGATCGTTCCGGTTTTCGGGCGAATCAGCCCGGAGATCGTTTTGAGCGTTGTGGACTTGCCGGCTCCGTTCATACCGAGCAGAGCCACGATTTCCCCTTCCCTGATCTCAAGTGAGACATTGCGAAGCGCAACAATCTCGCCATATCTTGTTTCGATCCCGTTAAGTCTCAGCACGCACAAATTCCTCCCCGAGATAAGCTTTAATCACTTCCGGATCATTCAATACTTGTTCCACGGATCCTTCACTGATTTTTTTAACCGAAGTCCAGTACCGTAATGTAATCGGCCACTTGCGAAACCAGCTGCATGTCATGTTCAATCAGCAGCATCGTAATGCCGAGCTCGTTCATCCGTTTGATCAGCTTGATCAGCTCCTGCGTTTCTTCCGGATTCATCCCTGCAGCCGGTTCATCCAGGAAAAGCAAATCGGGTTCCGCTGCCAGCGCTCTGGCGATCTCCACCAGCCTTTGTTGTCCATAGGAGAGATTCTTCACTTTCTCAAAATAGTTATCGAACCCTACAAAAGCGAGCGCTTCTTCCGCCCTGGCCCTGATCTTTCTTTCTTCCTCCCGGGCGGATCTGGAATTCAGCATCACATGGAACAGATTCGCTTTGGTCCGGGTATGCTGGCCGATCATGACGTTATCGATAACCGAAAGCTCGGGAAACAAACGAATATTTTGAAACGTTCTTGCGGCTCCCATTTGTACGATCAGGTGAGGCTTATGATTGGTGATCTCTTTTTCGCGATATTTGACAATCCCTTCGGTCGCCGTGTAGATCCCGCTCAATACGTTAATCACGGTCGTCTTGCCGGATCCGTTCGGTCCGATAAGCACGTGAATAGCGCCCTTTTTCACATTAAAATCAACGCCGTCAACCGCTTTGACGCCCCCGAAATGCTTCTTTAAGCCTTTTACCTCAAAAATCACTTGATCCTCTCTTATCGGAGTTGCAGCATTGGCTTGCTCCAGATAAGACAGGCTCTTTCCTTCAACAAACTTGATCGCGCCGGCCTTTTCCGGACTGCCGCCCCTGCTTTTCTTTTTGATGAGCCGGCCATAAAGACCGCTGACCACTCCCCAAATCCCGTTCGGCAAAAAAATCAGGAACACGATAATCAAACCGCCATAAATCGCCAAATAGTATTCTTTAAAAGACCTCAGCCATTCCGGCAGCCAGGTTAACAATATGGTACCTACAAGCGCACCGATAATGGAATCCGCTCCTCCGGTAATCAGCATCGCAAAAAACGTGACCGATTGTTCAAAGATAAAGACATCCGGGCTGATATAGCCGTAGCCCGATGCGTACAAAGCTCCGCCGATCCCGCCCAACGTGGAGCATATGGCAAAAGCCAGCATTTTCGTTTTGAACAGGTCCACGCCTGCGACCGATGCGGCAAGTTCATCTTCGCGCAGCGCGAATAATGCCCGCCCCAGTCTTGAATGTTTCAAACGGTAAACAAAGAGGATGCACAGGAATAAAACGGCCAGGCAGAACCAGTAGAACCATTTTGCATCCTCTATGCCGAACGGACGGGGAATGCTGCTTAATCCGTCGGCACCGCCGGTAACCCCTTTCCAGTTATGAAGCACAAGCTGGATAATGATTTGAAATCCTATCGTAACTAACGCCAGATAGTGGGTGACCAGCCGAAGAGAGATCGCGCCCAGGAATAATCCCGTTACGACCGGAATGACTAAGGCCAATACGACTCCGGCCCAATACGGCAAGCCGAACAGCACCGTCGTTGATGCAAGAGAATAAGCTCCCAATCCGAAGAAGGCCGCTTGGGCCAGCGAGATTTGTCCGGCATACCCCATCCCTACCGTCAATCCCAGCGTAGCAAAGCAAAATACCGTTGTCCGCAATAATTCCGTCATATAGTAGTTGCCCAGGCGTCCCCCCGGCAGTAAAAAAGGGAGACAAAAGGCAAAAACGACAAGCACCAGACCCACTACAATGAAAATGGGCTGCGCCGGCTTTAAGCTTTTCAGTTCTTTTTCCATACCGCTACTGCTTTGTATCGATTGGGTTTGCATGGTTTTGGTTTGCATAGACACACTCCCTACTCATGTATTGCATCAGGGCATCAGGCTTTCATTCCGACTTTTTCTCCAAAAATCCCGTAAGGTCTAAAGATCAGGAAAAGGATCAGGAACAAAAACGCAAAGCCGTCTTTATAAGGTCCGGAAATATAGGCGGCGGCAAAGGTTTCCGCGATGCCAATCATCAGGCCTCCGATAATGGCGCCTTTGACATCGCCCAACCCGCCCACGATTGCGGCGGCAAAAGCTTTCAAGCCGATGATCGCGCCCATCGTATGGCTAATCATAAACACCGGAGCAACGAGAATGCCGGCCGCTCCTCCCAAGGCCGCGCTATAGATGAATGTCAGCGCTTGCATATGGGAAACCTTAATGCCCATCAGTTTGGCGGTCTCCGGGTCCTGTGCAGTAGCCTGCATCATTTTGCCCAATCGTGTTTTTTCAAATAACAAGTACTGCAGAATCAGCAGAACAATCGCGCAGCAAAGGATCGCAAGATACTGGACGGATACGACGATGTCTCCGATGTTGATCGTGTCCGTTGCAAATAAAGGCGGCAGCTTCAAAGGCACTGCGCCATAACCGAGCAGGAAAATATTTTGGATGATCATGGAAGCGCCGAGCGTACTGATCATTACCGCCAAGAACGCTTTGTTCCGTTTGGCAAAAGGACGGTAAACGGTCAACTGAAACAAGTACCCGATTCCGCCGACAATGAGCGTCCCGAGAATAAGGCCAACCCATATGGGCAGATTAAGCGAAACCACAAGGGTAAAAGCGACGAATGCACCCATCATCGTAAACTCGCCCTGGGCGAAGTTCACCACATTCACGGATACATAGATCAACACAAATCCCAGCGCCACAAGCGCATAAATGCTTCCTATCGCCATCCCGCTGACCAGAAGCTGCAGGGGCATATTGAACAGTTCCATAAACTTCCCCTTCCTCGAGTATCGGCCGAATCCGGCGGCATGGGCCGCCTGCCGAATTCAGCCTTTGGTTCGCTTTATTTTACGGTTACAATTTCACCGTTTACGACCTGAACGACAGTGTAGGAGTGCAGGCCGTCGCCGTTTGGATCAAAGTTATATTCCCCTTCAACCCCTTTATGTCCCTTCACGGCTAAAATTCCCTCGCGGATCTGATCGGGAGAAGTCCCTTTTTCCGCCATGACTTTGGCCAGCACATGCAGGGCATCATACACCCAGCCTGAAAATAAATCCGGCACATCCGTATATTTCTGTTTGAAGTTTTCAACGAACCTTTTGGTCTCCTCGCTTTGATCCAGCGCAAAATCATTCACACCATATATCCCGTTTAATTTGTCACCCGCCAATTTGAGCGTCGTCGTCTGGGCCCCCGCCGCTGAAGAAACAAATTCCGCCTGAATGCCAAGCTGTCTCATCTGAACGACCAATTGGGCCACATCCGCGGAAGCCGTCATAAAGCCGTTGATGACGTCCGCACCGGACTTGCGGATGTTTTCCAGTACCGGAGTAAAGTCTTTGGTATTCGCGGTATAGCCTTCAATAAGGACCGGCGTAATTCCCTTATTCTTATATTCAGCGACCAGCATGTCTTTGCCCGCCGTGCCGAATGCATCGGTATCATACACAATAGCGACCTTCTTTTTCCCTAATTTGTCCGTCGAGAAATCGACAATCGTCTTGGCGGAATAAGCGTCGCTCGGTCTGAAACGGAAAAACCATTGGTTTTTCAATTCGGTGGTTAAATTGACATTTGTGCCGCCGATCATGACGGGAATGCCTGTTTTCTTGGTAATTTCATTGATGGAGAGTGCATTGGTGCTCGTGATCGGACCGATGATCGCCACGATATCCGGGTCGGAGATTAATTTTTGAAATGCGGATACCGTACCGTCGTTCGTACCGCGATCGTCCTCGACCACCAGTTCTATCTTCTTACCATCTACACCGCCGGCCCCGTTAATCTCGTCTAACGCAATCTGAGCGCCGCGTTTTTTAAACTCGCCGGTGAGTGCGGATTTGCCCGTCAGGTCGGCAACCATACCGATTTTAATCACTTCGCCTTGATCACCTGCGCCTCCGCTACTGCTTCCGCATGCGGATACAATGATCATGCTTGCCGCCAAACACATGCCCAGTATTGCGCGAATCCGTTTTTTCAATGGTTACACCCCTTCTGACATCACTTATTTTTTAATCGCCTGCTCCGACTTTTTTTCACAGCTGTAGAATATGATAAGTTATACCTCACCACCTTTTGTTAAGCGCTTTCAAATTGGATTTTATAGATTATCGATTAACGATATTATTTAATATATTCTGACTTCAATTTTTTGTCAATTGTTTTTTTTACAGCACAATGAAGGCTCTGTTTTTATTCAAATATTCCCTTTTAAACTAAAATATGCTTTAATGAAGTAAGGATAAGGAATGCGGTTTGAAGCGGCCGCAGCCTTTTTTATTTTCAAAATTCAACGCAGGAGATGCCTTCGTGGTGAACTAAAACCATTGGATCTATCTCATATAGGCCTTGGTTATCATGTTTTGGGGACTCAATGTTGTTATGGTCACATATTTGGCGGAAATTGTACCGCCCGAGTCCCAAACAATGACTGCTTCTGATCCTTATTGGAACCACATCCATTTTCTTTCACCAAATCTTAGGGCACAACAAAAAGGGGATGTCCCATAAGTCACCTCGGTGACTTATGGGACATCCCCCTGAGCAGTCTATAACTTTGAACGTTATAGACTGCTCTTCTCTTGCAATCCGACAACTAGACAAGCCTCAAAAAAAGGCTTGCCTTCCGTGGATTCCCCTCTGAAATAAATGCTTCCTTCGCTTAGATCCGACCTTAGCACCAGGATGTCGTCTCCCATTCGCGCTTCATTGTGGTATGTAATCCGAAAGTTGTGCAGCGATAGTTTTAACTCCTCTTCGTCAAGAGCATCCAGGCAAATATCTGCGTAACGGGAATTGTTCAAATGTCCGTTAGCATCAATTCCGCTGTAGCGCACCTGCATCCGATAAGCTTCGGAAAGCAGCACATCCGGCGGAACCTGCACTTTATCGGGCACATCGCCAATGGATTCTTCGGCGTGAACATCCAGCCGATACGGAAACGCGGAGGGACGAAGTATTTTTCTCTTTCCCACATCGACAAGGGCCCATACCGATCTGGATTCGATCATCAGGTTCCCGTCCGCATCCCGCACGCGGTAATCCCGTAACCATAATACCCCCTTCGTTCCCTTATTCCAGGTTTGGATGGAGACCGTCTCCAATATCCGGGGCATTCGCTTGAACTCAATGTCCAAAGTGATCAGCATCCAGCCCATTCCGCTGTCCTTCATCTCCTGCCAAGGAACTCCCATATCGTCCACATGGGCATCCGCTGCTCTTTGCATTAAAGCCAATAAAGAGGACAGACGGCATTGGGCCCTGAAATCGGTATAATCCGAGCTGATCTTATAGTCGTCCTTCCACGAGCCCCGCATGGTTCATCCTCCCTTTTTCCCAAGCCAGTACAAACAATTCGTACCGACGGTTTTCCGGAAACGAATCCAGCTTCCCAAAGTAACGTTCAATCGCAAAGATTTGAGACTTGTGCGCTTTTAGCGCCTCCGCCTTCATGGGCCACTGTTGTTCGGTATCTATGACGATGGAGGGCTTGTAACCGTTCTCCATTAACGTATTGGACATGGCATAATAAAGCCGGCCTACCGACGGGCATCTTCCGCTTAATACGGCGGCCGTTGTCATTTTGGATATGGTCATATGATCAGGATGGAAGTTTCCGCCGTCTGCCGGAAAGGTGAACAGCATCGACGGTTCATATTTATTTACGAAGTTGACGATGCCGTCAATAAATATGTTTTCATCCACAGTATTCGATTTGCCGTCGGGAAACCCTAGATGCTCGACTGCAGACAGTCCCAGGATTTCGGCGGCCTTCTCCATTTCTTTGACCCTGACCTCAGCCAATTCCCCGTTGCTTAAATGGCTGGCGTAACCGTTCTTTTGACCGGCATCCCCTTTCGTGGCCAGGAGAAGAACCGTACGATGACCTTGATCCGCAAGCTGCCTGATCAGGCATGCACTCAGAAAAGTTTCATCGTCGGGATGAGCATAGATAAACCCTACGGTTTGACTCATTTCATCAGCCTCCTTACATTATTATATTCCATGAAGGCGTTGAAGTCATGCTACGAAAAAATCCGCCCCTTTCCAAGATAAGCCGGAGCCTCTCTTTAAAGCAGGGCGGATCGTATATTTTTATACATCAAGAAGATAACGGGCTTCCGGTAAAGTCGTTTGAGGCGCTACCCGCGGGTGAAATAGGGCACCCGTTTAAGGAAAATGCTTTCCAGCTTCTTTACGATCGGGCCGTCTTTCTCGGAATCGCTTTTGACCTTCTGCCATTCGGGATCGCTTTGGAAAGCGCTAAATGCCGCTTCGCGTGCTTCCTTATCCGCAAATTCAAGGACATAATAAAGCCGGTTATGCTCAGGGTTGATATCCTCCCAAAAATCGATAACCTTGATACCGTGCTTTGCAAAAATACGCAAGGTGTGATTGGAGAACCGGTCGTTGATTGCCTGCATTCTTCCTGGATGAATATGGTAAATACGGAGTTCATAAAGCATATCACATTTCTCCTCTCAATAATAGGTCCGGCCAAATCACGTTGTTTGCGCATTCCAGGTCAGGTCATCAGGATTTGTCCTTACTTGTTTTATTATAGACGACTTTCTCCGCCGGGCAAATAATCAAAATTCATAGAAGCTGCAGCGCCTTACACAAATTTTCCGTTACGGTAATCCTCGTAGGCTTGACGAATTTGCTCCATCGTGTTCATGACGAACGGGCCGTGGGCGACGACGGGCTCGTGCAGCGGTTGTCCCGCGTACAACAAAGCACGGAGCCTGGTGACGGCCGTGATCTCAACCTCGCTCTCGCGGCTGCTCCCTGCAGAACCCAGCCACAGGACCTGGCCTTCGCCGGCTTTTGTACGTTCCTTCCCGAACAACCCTTCCCCTTCCAGGATATATATAAAACCATTATAGGAGCCGGGCAGATCCTGCTTTACGGAGGCATCCGGTTCTACATTCAATTCCACCATCGTAATGGGAACAACGTTTTTCGTCGGGGACGCTACACCGCCCGATGAGCCCGAGAATACGCGGATCGTCGCTCCTTCCTCCACCCGCAAGGGCATATCCGCGCTTCGAAGGTTCTGATATCGCGGCTCCATCATTTTATCCCCGCTGGGCAGATTGACCCAAAGCTGAAGGGAATGAACGGTTTCACCCTCGGCAGGATCTTCATTATGAATCACTCCGCGCCCGGCCGTCATCCACTGTGCGTCGCCGGGGAGCAGCTCGTCCTTACCTGCGGTTTGGCTATCGTAATGCTCAAGCCTTCCCTGTATCACATACGTAACGGTTTCGATGCCGCGGTGTGGATGGTTATCGAATGAGCCTCTTTGAAACCAGTCCTCGGCAAGCATCAGGAATGGATCATATTCCTGCCAATGCCCCGGCTCCAGGATGAAGCTGTTCTGATGAGTCGGACTAATCCGGTTTTTCTTCGCAGTCCAGACACGGTGAATATCCCGCTGGAATACATGAGCTTGATCGTTCATGAACGGATGCCTCCCTTATTTGTTCGCATTAGCGGTTGATCGAAAGCAAGGTGTTAGGATCATTATATAAATATTACTTACTTTTATCAAGTTACTATATAATATTCTGCTAATTGGATGGCGTTCTTAGGAGAAGATGCTCTCTCCGCCCGGAAAAGGAAGAAGCCGAACGGGCAGCATGCCGTCGGCTTCTTCGTTATGTATTAAGATAAGTGCTAGAATCTTCTTTTTCCCATAATAAACGTTTTTCTCACTTTTTTAACGGCCAGCGGAACCTGTTTTTTACTTTGTTCCATCATGCTGCTGCATAGCGGACAGCTGGGAGCGGCCTCCGTTACAAATTCATCCCGGATCCAGGCGTTGCATTCGCTGTCTTTGCATTTCCAAATCTGGATTTCCTTCATTTCTTGTGTCTGTGCCTCAGAAGTCGATGTTGACATACTTGTGATTAACCCACCTTCCCAAAAATGTTGACTATTTATTATGGTACATATGAGGGCCAAAATGCAAGTCCCTTACCCATTTATTTCACAAGTGCAATCATAACAGGCAATACGATAAAGGAAGCAAGCGTGGTCCATAGAATGCACTTCGAAACGACCCTGGGCGAGGCGTTAAATCTCTCCGCTAAAATCACCGCATTGACGGCCACGGGCATCGAAGCCAAAAGCAGCATAACCGAAAACAAGATGCCTTCGATGTTCAGTACATATAACACGAAGCAGGCCACAACCGGGGCCACGAGCAATCGTACCGTCATCCCCATCCAGAACGGGGTCTGCAGCTTAGCATCCATCTCGGCGCTCTTTACGCTGACCATTTGCGCCCCTAATATGACCAATACTACCGGGGAATAAGCCGCAGCAACCAGCGAGACCCCTTTTTCAATTCCCGCCGGCAAATCCACGTCTAAAGTCCGCAGTACGACTGCCAACATCGCCGCATAAATCGCCGGAAGTGAAAATACGGATTGAATGGCATTTTTCACAGAAAACTGGGAACGGGCGGCAAAATAGATCCCTATCGTATTCACGATAATCATTTGGATAATGACGTAAATCGATGCTTTTTCCAATCCGAGCGTTCCAAAAGCGAGCAAAACGAGCGGAAGCCCGTAATTCACAGCATTCGTGAATGTAGAGATCAAAGTCAGGCCTGCGATTTCAGAGGAGGACCATTTCAGGATTCTGCCTAATCCATTGGCAACGGCCCACATCAATATCAGATTGAGAATACAGAAGGCAAGCGTCTTGTAGATGTCGTCAAAAGAAAGATTCGCACGATTCAACGTATCCAAAATCAGAGCCGGACTTAAAAAATATAAATACAGGGTCATGAGGGGCTTCGTTTCCAGATTTCTGTACCGTCCCAGGAGGGCTCCCGCAATAACGGGAACGGACAGCGGCACAATAACTTGAAACAGAGTTGAAACAACCGTCTGAAACATGCCGGGCATCCTTTCTATTAAGTTCAATTCCTACTCAATATAATACCACTAACAAGCGTTCGTCTAAGATGAATTTTCAATAAGCCCGATAGCTGCGTCCTATAAGAAAGAGCTTCAAGAATAATAATTTCATTTAAAGAACACATTAATATCCGTTAATTAAAATAAATGGAGGTTAGGACGATGAACAAATCGCGAGCCAGTGAGATTGCTTCTTCTCCTGTTATGGCCAATGTCACTTATCAGGGGGTTCCCATTTATATTCAACAAGTAGATGAGCAGACAGAAACAGCCAGGATCTACCCCCTCAACGAGCCTGAAAATGAACAAAGTGTTCCATTAGACCTTTTGGAAGAGCATGAGGAATAAAACCTTGATTTGAATGGGCAAGGAAGAAGCCGAACAAAACAGCAAAATAAGCATAGCCACGCCGGAATCACGGCTTACTGGCTATGCTTGCTTTTTATCCTGGGGGTTCAGAATGGATTATGGACTTTTGGGGACAGATGCCGGTTTAGGCGCAGATATCGGATGCTTCATAGCATCCGCTTTATCTTTTTTGCGGGATGTGGCCAGCACAACGCCCCCGACTATAAATATAGATCCGAAGATTTGAATGGCGGTCACCGGTGTGCCCAGGAGAACAAAACCGGCGATCATGGCTACAAAGGGTTGCAGATTCAAAAATATGGATGCTTTGCCCGCACCTACACGCTTGAGCTGCATGTTCCAGATTAAACCGCACAAGCCCTGCATCACAATAGCCGTTGCGATAAGCATCACCCAAGCCCAAAGATGGGGACTGACATGGTTTAAGGGCTCCTTGATGACCGCTACCGGGATCACCATACCGGAACCGATCACAGTCGAATATACCGTAGCAACAAATGGATCGATCCGCTCTGTCAATTTACGCATCATGATGATGGATACGGCAAAAGTAAGCATAGCAAATAGGATGTATACAATGCCTATAGAAACATTCAACCCGTTGGATTTCCCTACTACAAAGAATATGCCCAGAATCGCCACGATGGACCCTGCGATCATGCGCCCGGTAATGGCTTCCTTTAAAAACACCGACGCCAACAAAGCGATCGTAATTGGTGCAAGGGACAGGATCAGTGAGGCTGTTGTAGCGTTAACCGTTTCAAGCCCAGTAAAAAAAGCTGCCTGATTGAGCAGCGTTCCGATAAAGCCCAGCGGAATGAGCAGCAAGTAATCCCGCGGATTCAGGTACTTCAGCTTTTTGGTGCTCCATGCATAAGCGACAAGAAATAAGGACGTCATGGTCAATCGAAGTGCCGCTAGAAGCAGGGGCGGAAATTCATTCACCAATATCGAACCGAATACAAAATTGCTCCCCCAGCAAGTAACGCAAAAAAGCAGGAGTAGATATGAACGAATCATGAACCGTTTCGTCTCCTCATCTAACAAGAAATAAACCGACACTCCGAATCATACTCCCGTTTCCAGGTCCTGTCGAACAAGGAAAATGACTCGGAAAACGGATTTAGCCTTGGATTGGTTCATAAATCTTCATTATCTCCCCTAATCGGCTTTTTGCTAGCTTGTATGCGTTAAAATATATGCAGCCCGTTTCCCCTGCCATTTCAGCTTTGTTTTGGTCTTCGGTACAGCTTCTTAAAGCTGGTCCAAAAAAGAGAGGCGAGGATGATCACCAAACCTGCGGCAGCCAATACATAGGCGGAAGTTCCATGCATTTCAATGTGCGGACCCTCCGGCCAAACATGTCTTCCGGCAAGCTCTAACCCGATAAAAATCATAATCGACCAGAGAGCAAGGCCGAAAATCATCCAGACCGCCGCCTTGTTCGGCTTGAATGCCGTTTTGCGAAGTACAATCCACATGACACCCATGACGACCAAGGATACGATAACGTATCCGACGAGGTCATAGAGCGATAGCAGAAGCGTACCGCCGAAGCCTTCAATCAGCTTCCATTGGAGCAGCAGGAGCGGAATCAGAAACATAAGCTTGACCCGCTCCCGCATCGTGCGTTTGGGAATTTCCTTCATTAATTCGTCGCAATAGGATTTGGGATTTGTTCCAAACACATCTTCAGAGGATTTTATAATAGAACACAGTTGATGCCGGAGGTGCCTTACTTGAACTCGTCGGCTTTTTCCGAGTCCTCCTACCGTTATTCCACCGTGTTTGCGTTTGCGATCGCCGTATCGAACGTATCTTTTTTGGGAATTGCCGCTCCGGTGTGGTCTCTGGTGTTCGGCGTGTTTTCGGCGAAAATATTGGGTGAGGGTATATATTTTAGAGAAGCGAAAAAACGTTAGAAAGGCCGCTGGAAGGAAAATAGGGATTGCCCCAAGCTGCAAAGGCTGAGGGACATCCCCTTTTTTGCTGCGATATTAGTGATGCAGAGCCGCATGACGCTTAAAGTGGTCTTCGATGACAAGGCAGGCCATGGCTTCGACTACAGGGACAATTCGCGGGCAAATGCACGGGTCATGTCTGCCCTTCGTCACAATGACTTGTTCTTCTCCGCTGGTACGGATCGTTTGCTGGGGGACAGATATCGAGGAAGTCGGCTTAATGGCAACCCTGAAGATGATTTCTTCCCCGGTGCTGATTCCTCCGAGAATGCCCCCCGAGTGGTTGCTTAAGAAACCGGACGCGTTCATCTGGTCGTTATGCTCGCTGCCCAGCATTCCGGCTGCCTCAAATCCGGCTCCGAATTCGATTCCTTTTACAGCGCCGATCGATAGCATCCCTTTGGCAAGATCCGCATCAAGCTTGTCAAACACCGGCTCTCCCAAGCCCGGGATCACCCCCCGAATCCTGCATTCCACAATGCCGCCGCAGCTATCCCCGATCGCCGCCAAAGCTTCAATTTTCTCTATCATCCGAACCGCCGCTTCCGGGTCGCAGGCTCTGACCGCATTGCGTTCGATTTGATCCTCAATAAAGGCGGCGCATTCGATTCCGCCAATGGCCTTCGTATAGGCTACGACGCTGACGCCTCTGCGCTCAAGCAGCTTGCGCGCCACGGCACCCGCAGCCACTCTCGCGGCCGTCTCTCTGCCCGATGCTCTGCCGCTTCCCCGATGATCCCGGATGCCGTATTTTTTCAAATACGTAAAGTCGGCATGCCCCGGCCGGAAGGAATGCTGAATATCGCGATAAGCCTCGGGTCTCATATCTTTATTGTATAACGTGATAAAAAGCGGCGTTCCTGTCGTTTTGCCCTCGTAGACCCCGGATTGAATATATACCTGGTCATATTCCTTGCGGGGAGACGTTACGGAGGACTGCCCCGGTTTTCTCCGGTCCATTTGAATCTGAATGTACTGCTCGTCTATTTCCACTCCGGGCGTAACCCCGTCAATAATCACTCCGATCGACTCTCCGTGAGATTCCCCAAACGTCGTGATTTTCAGAAAATCACCGAACGAACTTCCTGCCATCGCCTTTCCCCCTTGGTATTTTGAATCCTTTTGACACCTTCGACTGGTTCCATTATAATTTCACTCATGAAATAAATGAAATCACAATATTTTAATCATGTCATAGAGGTGTTCTATATCAAAACAGTAACGATGGAGTGGTATCGCATATTTCTGTATACCGCCAAGCTCGGTAATTTGACCAAAGCCGCACAAGCGCTTCACATTACCCAGCCTTCGGTTAGTTATGCGATCAAACAATTAGAAGAGACTCTGGGAGTAAAGCTGTTCGATCGTCTTTCCAAAGGGGTGAATTTAACATCGGAAGGCCGCGCTCTGTTCGAATATGTGGAACAGTCCTTTGCCCTGCTGGATGCCGGAGAGAAACGAATTCAGTCTCTCAGGCGCCTGACAGCCGGCGAGCTGCGGATCGGCGCAAGCGGACCGTTCATTAGGCATCTGCTGCTGCCCGCACTCGATCAGTTCCATGCCGATTATCCCGGAGTACGTATCCGTCTTTCGCAAGGCAAAACCGCCGATATCGGAAAAAGGTTAAAGGACGGGCAAATTGAATTGGGTCTCGTCCATCTTCCCGTGGATGATCCCGGCCTGGAGGTGAAGCCGCTGCTGGACATCCAGGATTGTTTTGTCGTAGGGAATGCCTATCGTGCGCTATCCGGGCAGCCGATTACAACCGGACAATTAGCGGAAATCCCGCTTCTCCTGCTGTCCTCGGAAAGCAGCACCAGACTATTCGTGGAGCAGTGGCTGCACGCACAGGGCTATAAGGTTGAGGCGGACATAGAATTGAACAGTATGGAGATGCTGGTTGAGCTGGCCCGGCGCGGCTACGGCACCGCCTTCGTGACCCGGTCCTTTGTCCAGCAAGAACTGGATGCCGGACAGCTGTTCGAGCTGCAAACGGTCGAGCCGATCCCGCCCCGTGCCGTTGGAATAGCCATGCTGCGCGAACATTCCCCGTCTCTCATTGCCGCACGGTTTATGGAGCTGCTTACGGCTTCTTGATTCGCTCGCGCCGCTGTACACAACAAATCCCGACCATTCAACAAATGAATGATCGGGATCACGTTAACGATTTATAAATCAAGCGTTCTGTACAGCGATCTTCGCCTTAAATTCTTTGCGGCGGCGGTGCAGGATCGGCTCCGTATAACCGCTTGGCTGGTCGTATCCTTTAAACACCAGCTCGCAGGCAGCCTGAAATGCCACGGAGTGTTCAAAGTCGGCAGCCATCGGACGGTATGCAGGATCACCGGCATTCTGCTCATCCACCACCTTGGCCATACGCTGCATGGTCTCTACGATCTGCTCCTTCGTACAAATCCCGTGGTGCAGCCAGTTAGCCATGTGTTGACTGGAAATGCGCAGGGTGGCACGATCCTCCATCAGCCCCACGTTATTAATATCCGGTACCTTGGAGCAGCCAATCCCCTGCTCTACCCAGCGAACTACATAGCCCAGAATCCCTTGTGCATTATTGTCCAGCTCCTGCTGAATTTCTTCAGGGCTCCATTCGGGGTTTTCGGCTACGGGAATGACCAAAATATCATCCCGGAAATCTTTAATCGCTTGCTTCAATTGATTTTGAACTTCCGTTACATTCACTTGATGGTAATGGAGGGCATGCAGGGTAGCCGCTGTAGGGGAAGGCACCCACGCCGTATTGCAGCCGGCCTGCAGCTGGCCGATTTTTTGCTGCAGCATATCCTTCATCAGGTCCGGCATGGCCCACATCCCTTTGCCAATCTGGGCACGGCCCTGTAATCCGGTTGCCAGTC
This sequence comes from Paenibacillus sp. JMULE4, assembly GCF_013337105.1. Classification (NCBI taxonomy): domain Bacteria; kingdom Bacillati; phylum Bacillota; class Bacilli; order Caryophanales; family Paenibacillaceae; genus Paenibacillus; species Paenibacillus sp. JMULE4. Next base: position 505,741 of record NZ_SGWF01000011.1, on the reverse strand, counting down.
CGATGCTCACATTCGATTTCTCGTAGCTTTGCAGCCACCGGGATGATTTCATCGCGTTTTTCCGAATCATAGGTCCCGCTTCCAGCGAAGTATGAATTTCGTCTCCCGTACGGTCCAAAAACCCGGTATTGATAAACACAACGCGATCCTTTACTTCGTGAATACACGCTTTCAGGTTTAGAGACGTGCGGCGCTCCTCGTCCATCACCCCGATTTTCAGCGTATTGCGTTCCAAATCGAGCAGATCTTCCACACGGTCAAAAAGCTCATTGGCAAATGCCACTTCCTCGGACCCGTGCATTTTCGGTTTGACAATATAGATGGAGCCCTGGAGCGAATTCCGGTACAGGCTGTTTCTTAAAAGATCATGCTTGCCGATGAGACCCGTTACAACCGCGTCCAAAATCCCTTCGGGAATCTCCTCGCCATTGCGGTCCAGGATCGCATCAATCGTCATCAAGTGTCCTACGTTACGGACAAACAACAGGGAACGGCCGGGCAAGGTGAATTCCTCTCCTGCAGGAGACGTATATGACCGGTCGGGATTGAGCGTCCGTGTGACGGTTTTATTTCCTTTCGGGAAGGTAGCGGACAAGCTCCCCTTCATCAGCCCCAGCCAATTGCCGTATACCAATACCTTGTCCTCGGCGTCGACAGCGGCAACCGAGTCTTCACAATCCATGATCGTCGTTAACGCAGCTTCCAGGAGAATGTCTTTCACGCCGGCCTGATCGGTTCGGCCGATAGGATGGTTACGGTCGATTTGAATCTCAAAATGCAGCCCGTTATTTTGAAGCAATACGGCCGAAGGGTCCTCGGGACTTCCCTGATACCCCACAAGCTTGGAAGCATCCTGGAGTCCGGTAGTCTCTCCGCTGCGAAGCGAAACGGCCAATTGCCCCTCAACGATCGAATACCGGACGGCTTCCCGATGTGAAGACTTTGCTAACGGAGCCGCTTGATCGAGAAAATCTCTGGCGTAGGCGATGACCTTCTCGCCACGAACCGGGTTGTAATCCGCTGTACGCTGAGCTCCTCCTTCATCATCAATCGCATCCGTTCCGTACAGAGCGTCGTACAGGCTTCCCCAGCGCGCGTTCGCGGCGTTAAGCGCATATCTGGCATTATTGACCGGCACAACCAGCTGCGGACCCGCCTGCCGCGCAATTTCATCGTCGACCTTTTGGGTGGTAATCTGAAAATCCTCTGCTTCCGGCTCCAGATAACCGATTTCCTGCAAAAACGCCTTGTATTTTTCGAATTCAAACCCTGCTTTATGTTCCTTATGCCATTCATTTATCAATCGCTGGATTTCATCACGTTTTTTCAATAACGCCTTGTTTTTGGGTGCCAAATCATGGATCAAGGATTCAAAACCGGACCAGAACCGCTCCTGATCCACCCCGCTGCCGGGTAAAGCTTCGGAATTAATAAAGTGATAAAGGGCCGGAGCAACTTGAAGATTTCCTGTTTTCACATATTGTACCATCATTCATTCTCCTTTATTTATCAAATGATTGATTAGCTCTCACTTGAATCCTCGGCCTTCCAACGGCTCGTGAAGATCTCTCCCGTCGATTCACGAACGAAATCGTTTGCAGCTGTGCCTTGTCAAATCCCGGCATCATCACTATCCGCCCTCCTTGTTCATTATTTTGAACAACGTTCTTTATTTAGCCTTGACATTATCTTCCCACAGTTTTTAGTTTGTGTCAATGAGTTTTCGGCAAAAAAAACAATCATCCCTTTCCCTCTCTGGCTTGGGATCGGAATGATTGTCAGACTGTGGCTTGATCTGATCATTCATCTTACATACTTGTTGACAACCGCTGCCCTAATGCGCGAATTTCACGGATCGCCTCTTCTCTCTTTCCTTCCCAGTGATGGATGGGCATGGAGCAGCTGACCGCCGCGATAATCTCGCCGCTGCGGCGGCGAACGGGTGCAGCCACACAGCAAAATCCCATTACCCCCTCCTGAATGTCCAAGGAATATCCGTTGCGGCGGACCGTTTCCAGCTCCTGCAGGAACGCCTCCCGGGAGCCGATGGTATGCACGGTAACTTTATGCAGCGTTTCCTGCGGAAATATGCGGCGGACCTGTTCGGCATCCATGTCGGACATCAGAATTTTTCCCAAGCCCGTCGCATGTGCCGGAAACCGGACCCCGGGCCCGGATACCATTTGTACCGGAGACGGCGCTTCTAATTTGGCCAGATACAGTACATCGCTCCCATCTAAGCGAGCCAGCTGAACCGATTCCTGAAGCTTGCGCATCACCGGCTCGGCGGTTCGCCGGAATTCTTCAACAAGGTCGTACTGGCGGAAATAAGCACTCCCGAAATCGCCCAAGGCGCTTCCAAGGGCATAAGTCTCGTTGCGGTCCCGGTGGATCCAATGCAAACGTTCCATGGTCAGAAGAAGAGAGTACAGCGTGCTCTTGCTGATGCCCAAATGCTTGGACAGATCGGACAGCTTCCATTTGTAGGGCTCCTCGGTTAGCAGCGTCAGTACCGCATGCGCCCGATCCAGAGCCGGAACGGCATATTTTTGCTCCATGAGTTCACTTCCTTCGATATAATAAACGTTATTCGGTATTTTGACTTGTATGATGTTAAGCCTATCACGGCTTCGGGCAACAGTCAATGTACTGATCTTGATAACGAATGCCCGGGGCGTGATGGGTGCGGCCGCCGCAGAAGACAGTTTGTGCAACAGGGTAATGCTGTCCCGAAAGAGTCGAATGGGTATGGAACTGCAGAGGGGAAACGTCTGGGGAGATCCGGAGGAATGGTCACCTTTTCTTGGCCGGCATGAACAAGCTTATACACAACAGACATAAAGAAATGAGAAAACTAATCCATTTCAATAAAGGATATGAAGCCGTCTTGGCGGCAGGCCGGCCAATCGTCCGACTCTCTGCACAAAGCCACAAAGCCCGACAGAGGATGCCGCTCCACCGGGCTTTGGTCTCCGTTATCTTTGAGCGACGGCCGCCGCTCGTTTAAGGGCCATGATATAGCCTGCATGCATCGCCTCATGACAGGTGCCAAACAGCAGCGCTTCGTCATGCCGCTTGAAGTCTTTAAACGGAACCGTGATTTGCTGCTCCAGCCTTCCTTGCAGACGCTGCCGGATTTGGCCCGGCTGTTCCTGCAAGAGCTTGATGAGAGACGGCAAATCCGGAGGGGCGGTTTGCCAGTCAGCCGGTTTCGTACCGTTGAGGAACATGTTCATCAACTCCTCCGGTAACCCGAGCGGTTCTCCGATTAAACGGTATGCAAACCTCTCCTGAGTGGTCAATATGTGCCCCAAATGCCAGCGGATGTTGTTGTTGAAGCCTTCCGGTATGATATCCGCCTGACTCTCGGACAATCCGGTAACGAGCTCTAATGTACGGCTTCGATGTAGTTCGATCTGGTTGAAAACGATGTGCTCCATTCGATTCTCCCCCTGAACCGCCAAATTGGATGATGCTTCTTTACCATAGTAACCTGCCGCAGACTGAAGGGCAAGCTGTATCGGAAAGTCGATAGAACGAGCGGGCGTTATCATAAAAAATCTTTTGCTTTAACGCCTCCGGGAATTTGGGCGGGAACGTCAGATCCGGCGCATCATAATCCCAGTGGGGATAGTCTGTCGCGAACATCAGCATCTCGTCCGAGCCCAAATGCCCGATGACCTGAAGCAGATATTCGGCCACCGGCGGCTCCTCCATCGGCTGCGTCGTAAAACGCATATGTCCGCCGATATATTCAGACGGCTTACGCGTTAGGAAAGGCACTTCCTCGCGCAGACGCTTCCAATGCTTATCCAGCCGCCACATCAGCGAAGGCACCCAGGCGAATCCCCCTTCCAGCATCACCGTCCGCAGGTTCGGGAAGCGTTCAAAAACCCCTTCGCATACCATGCTGATCACCTGGCATTGAAATGCCTGCGCCATATTGGTATGGTCCTCGATGTAGTACGAAGGAAACCCGGAGGAGGTCGTTGCGTTACCGCCTAATCCGCCAAAATGAACGGCGATCGGCAGACCGTGGCTTTCCGCCGCTTCATAAATTTTCCAATATTTCCGCCGGCCCATCGGCTCCCGGGTACGCGGCATAATCAGAACCTGGACAAAACCGGGGTGGCCGGCGACCCGGTTGATTTCTTCCACCGATAGTTCGGCATTCTCATACGGGATGACAATGGAAGCGCGCAGCCGCGGCTCCTTATCGAGCCATTCGGCAATCTGCCAGTCGTTGACCGCACGGGCCAGCGCAGCGCCGTATTCGTCGTTAAGCTGCTCCCCGACCCGGTACAGGCAGTTGAGAATGCCGCACTCCAAATTCAAGGGATCAAGCAGCTGCTCCCGCATGAAGTTGAGGTCGGAGCCGGGGATCTGACCGTTAGGAGGCCAGGAGTCCGTCCGCGTTCCGCCCGGATTGCCCTTGGGATAAGGGATATTGTTGGTGAACCCGTGGTAGCGACCACATTACGTTATCGAATCTATGCTGCAATTCAATCACGCGGTTGGTTCCAGCCTCTTTTTGCTCATCGTCCCTTTGATCACACTCGGGTTCGGCTTCATAGGAATGCATCCCATCACAGCGATCACCCTTTTGGCGGAAGCGATGAATCCCCTGGCGTTGGGAATTTCGGCCGAGCACTTGGCCATTGCTTTGGTAGGGGGCGCCGTTATGACGTTTTCCATCGGCCCTTTTAGCGGAACGCTGAATATGTTTTCCGTTATTATCCGACAAGGCACATTTCGAATCGCAGCATGGAACCTTCTATACACCTTAGGTTTTTTTCTCTTTTTGGCACTGGTTCTGCTGGTTATTTAAACGCCCGACCTCCAACGGCAAATGCCCAAAGGAGTTCCTGCTCCCTTGGGCTTGTCTTATGTCCTGTGCCCTGTCCGCCAAAGCACTGCTCCTGCAAAACTATGCATTGTTATAAAGAGCGCTTCTCAATTTCCCTTTAGCCCTTTTCAACGCATTATCGATAGATTTATTACCCACGCCATGCAAGTCAGCTATTTCTTTATAGACCAAACCATCCAGCAAACCCAAAACCGCTGCCCTCTCCAAATGCGTTAAATGCGTTTTTATCAAGTCGAACAACTCATTATTCCTTGCCTTATTCATAAATATTTCTTCCGCCGATGGCGTGAAATGGGGGATGAGTTCATAACGGCTGGTCCTTTCTTGATCGCAGAAAGGACTTTCATCCAACGACACGCTTTGATTTAAAATCTGCTGTTTTTTTCTTAAGGCTGCTTTTACGGCGTTGATGATATAATGCTTGATATGCATCTTCGCGAAACCCGAAAACGCCATTCCTTTGGCGGGGTTATACCTTTTACAAGCGATAAATAACCCGATACATCCGGCTTGATTCATATCTCCCCGCATGAGACCTGGAGCATAATACTTCTTGCTGCAATAATAAATCATCGGAAGATAACGACTTAGCAGAGAGTTGAATGCGCTCTGGTCGCCTTGAATTACACAAGCGGCCAACTCGGCATCCGTGAATTCATCCATAATTGAAGTCATCCTCCTGTTCTTTTGTTGATTTTATTTGCAACCGGATATCATGATCATTGGACGAACCGCCGGAGAGAAGAGAGATTTTCTCTAGCGCTTACGAGGTCGTCCTTTTGGTCTTGAATGTCGGAAATGGATAAAAAAGGACCCCAAAGGGTCCTGTGCTACCCATTGGCAACCCGGCTGTCATAGCTTATGCCTTAGACCCGTGGCTTTGCGTCCTTATCTTTCGATAAGTATGCCTTTATCAATGTCAATATATGAAAACATCTTTCCCGAATAAAAACCGGATAGGGAATTAATACCATGTCCAAAGTAACATGTTATCAAAATAATTGTCAATAAAAACAAATTATCTTTTTAAAATTATACAAATTTCTTATCCGTCATTTGTCCGGCAACAATTAAATAAGACAAGTTGACGGATCTCATTGCCTTATGTAATATAATCGTAATTAAAACAACCCGGGGAGAACCATGACATGGATCAACACATTGAATTGTTAATTGACTTATTCGACAAATATACGGACGAGCAAATCGCCGATTTATCCGACTTTTCTTATGAAGGCCGGAGCATGACCCGGGAGGAGACTCTGGTTGTCGTTTCTACCTTTCGGGCCTCACGCATCGCAAGAGGATATATCAATGGCGGCCGCACAAGACAAAATCAATCCGGCTAGTTTTAATAAACCGGCAAAGGCTGTTCGCAGCTCGTGTCGGTTTATTTTTTAGCATAAAAATGTCAGCTTAGTCAGCAAAAAAAAACTACGGCGGCATGAATAACATACATGTTATTTGAGCCATTGGTTTTCTAAATTTTTAAGATAATTTTGTGGATCGCGTTTAAACCGTTTGCGCATAACACTATCGCTCAACCGGTTATTCCATTTTTCTTTCTGTTTCTTGTAGCTTGTGTAGTCGACCATCCTTAAACGGGCGATTAGGTTTTCCTGTTTAAGTCCATCATCAACGAGCACAACCATCTCACCATTCCGTAAGATGTATTCGTTCCAGTTGCGTAGCCCGGTCATCCGACGGTGTCGTGTCTTCGTAGCTCGGAAGAAGCGTTCCAGATCGTTGTTCGTTCTTGGCACATGATAATGATCGTAGCAAGTGAAGAGTCCCTTCCAGAATCCCTTGCTGTAACTAAGGAGATTGTTAACCATTTCCAGATCATTCTCTTCGGTATAGGAAAGCCGAACCCAATCCAACAGCTTTGTCATTTCCCATTCAACTGTCTTGCTTGTCTTATCCATGCTGGGTTCAAGGATTTCTGCAATGTGACGGATTGGCTTCATCCAGCGAGCGACTTTCTCGTATTGTTGCTGAAGGGAATCGACTTTACTAAATATTCTGAAAACGTTTTGAAGTAGGGTGGCCCCCTTTTTTATCCAAGCATTTTTGAAGGGACGCTTGAATGGCTTGGGCCTGTTCATAGATACGCATACCGGGTAAATCTAATGGAGGATTTCCGTCTTCCAAGAGCAATGCACGTACGGCAGCAACGTAACCCTTCGCGATGCTTGCTTCTTGTGAATCCGACTGTTCGATTTTCCGCTCGACTTCACGAATGCCGCGCATGCTTTTCTTGAGCTCGGTCTTTAACTTTCGATCGACATCAACAACCGGTTTCGCGATGTCTTTTAAATAATGGTACTGGCAATATTGATAAGGCACATCGGGCAAAAGCGTCTCCATCGCTAGACGAATGGATTGCTGTCCATCACTAACAATACCGACGATCGGATAGCCTTGCTCGATGATCGGTTGGATGAGCGTTTGTAACTCGGCAGATGAACCACTTTTCATGTTTTTTGCTATTAAGACAGTACCGCTGAATACTTCACGAATTACATAAAGTGTCTCATTGCCTTTCTCTGGCTGGACGCCATCCATAGACAAGATAATACCGCCGTTTTGTTCTGTGACTTCAGCCAGCACTTTCTTCGTATGTTCAGTAAGACTAGCAGCAAGCAATGTTTGATACCGTTCATACAGATTTTGTGCGCTCCGTTCGGATGTCTGAACACCTCTCGCGTTCAATTCATCCGCAATCTCCTTGCGGGTCATATGCCGTTTGAAGCGAAGTTCACCAACTAGGCAAACAACGTCGAAGCCGTAAGGAGAATGCTTCATGCTTATTGCTTCTGCTTCCGCCGATTTGTAGTATACACCTGGCTTCGGGCAATCTGGATTTTCGCAATGGTAGGCCATGCTCCAAACGTGAACGACTTCTTTCAATGTGGCGATTTTCTTATTCCATGCTGTATGTGAACGACGTAATTTCTGTTGGCAGTGAGGACAATTCTTATGTTCAGGTCTAAAGTATATTCTCCGTTGTGGACGCAGACGGTTTTTGGAAAGCAATGCGGGTCAACTCCTTTGGAAATTTTGACCGTAATTACTTCGACAAACCGTTAGGAAGATCCTGTTAGTTATTCATGCCGCCGTAGAAAAAAAACACTCCGCGGAGTGCTATAAAATTATTGTTGATCTTCCGTTCATATAACCGATCGGGAATTAGGTTATAACCGTTGTAGTGGAAGTAGATGAAGGGGCGAAATTGACCACTTCCAATACTACGGGAGTAGTCGCCTCAATAGGTTCGGATCCTACCGGTACTTCAATCTCAAGCTGTCCTGCCGCGCCATCCGTATACGTCACCAGGTTGTTCATTACTAAAATACCATTGACAAACACATTGACGTAACTATTGTTCGTAGCGAGTGCCGGCAGCGAGGTAGCAGCTACACCAGCATCGGTCTCAAAATCTCCTACAGCAATCGTCAATGTATTTCCGGCTGTTACCTGTGCCGCGACTTCATAAAAAAACCGCTCCACCGTAGGTACTGTTTCCGTCGTTGTTGTCGTAGTCGCCGAAGCAAAAATTTTCAAAATTCTCAGTGCCATTTCCTCACCTCCCATTCTATGATTATTATATTTCTACTTATCATAAATTTCTTAGATTAATGACCCATTTATTAGAAATCGGGCGCAGGCATGTGGATCATCGTTTAAATCACCCTTTAGTGAATCCGTTTGATCGAGAAGCCTACCGCTTCTAAAATGATTAAAGTACTTGCGTAAATCACTTCTTCATTGGAATATATCGTTAAAGCATTGGGGTTTACGTTATATATCTTTCCTTCTTGTAATACGGCATTCACATATAAATTATAATACCCCTCATCGCCCAGCTCTACGAATTCGTTTACTGGTTCCCCATCATCGTTAATAAATCGATTGGCGGGAATCATTTGGGTATTGGAAAGATCGATGTCTGTATCCGCTACGAAAAAGTATCTCCTTACATCAGGTATGATACGAATGGAAGCGTCCCCCGGAGGACCTTGCTGTCCAGGTGGCCCCTGCTGTCCGGGCGGACCCTGTTTATACACGATTCTTGTTACGATGATCTTTTTCTTGCACTTCCTTTTTCTTTTCCGGCAAGGAACCTTTTGGTTTCGCCTTATCCTTTTTTTCCTTTCCGGCACACAAACAACCGCACTTCTACGTTTACCATGTTTTTTAAATTGTCGTTTGTCGGTATAGTCCAATAAACGCTCCTCCCTCCTCCCTTAAAGCAGTTCGAAAGTATTTTGCTTTATTTTATGTGAAAATGTTACGGAAAGGATGGGTTCTTAACCACGATGGCCTTATAAGTAAAAAATGGACCAATGGTACAGGCAACGGCATAGCTTATAGTTGTATAAAAATAAAATGGATTGTATAATTCATATAATGGATTCAATATTTGTTATAACGATGGGGAGGACTATCTTATCATGCGTGATGTCAACGTAAATTCCGTTCGGGCCATCGATCGGGCTATTGATTTATTAAATGTGTTTTCTGTAGAGCACCCCGTTCTAACAATCGATGAGATCGTAGCCAAGACCAAATTGCCGAAAACAACCGCTTATCGAATATTGTATACGCTGGAGCTTCGGGGGCTTATTCAATACGATCAAAAGAACCAAAATTACCGGTTGGGATTAAAATTGTTAGAATATGCCGGTACGCTTACCACTCTCCTTGACGTCAGGCAAGAGGCGGAGGAAATACTTATCAACCTCCAGACTAATACCAAACAAACGGTGATTATGGCGGTCATCGAGCAGGAAACGTTTGTTTATGTTTTTTTACGGGAAAACCCGGTTGGTTTTAAATATTCCTCTTACATCGGACTGCGCCGCCCTATTAATTTTGGAGTTTTGGGACAAGTCATTATGGCCCATTTGACGGAAGATGAGCTTGAGCGTTTATTGCAAAAGCATCCCCTCGTACGAATGACCTCCAAGACCGTCACCGATCTGGACGTGCTTCGCGTCCGGTTCAAAAAAATCAAAGAGGAACGAGTCTATGCGGATATGGAAGAAACGTATGAAGGCGGCATTGCCATCGGTGCGCCTATATATGATGCGGAAGGCAAGCTGATTGCGGCTTTAGCAATTCTTGGACCTGCCGTGCAGTTGGATGGCGACCGGCTGGAGCCGGCAAAATTAATGGTCAAGGAGGCCGCAAGTCAAATATCCTTAAAAATGGGCTTTAAAGAAGCATTGGGCGGGGTGCGGCTTTAAACCTATGATTCCCATGTCCTGTAGGGAAGTCAAAAAACAAAACGGCCCTGCGGGTTCGCGTGTATATTCTTGGCATACACGGCAAATCCCGCAGCGCCGCAAGGTTTAATGCTTAATCGACCCGTGCGGATCGATGACAAATTTCTTGGAAGCCCCTTTATCAAATTCCGAGTAAGCTTGAGGTGCTTGATCCAGCGAAATCAAAGTGGCGTTTACCGCCTTTGCAATCTGTGCTCTACCGTTCAAAATCGACATCATCAATTCTCTATGATACTGCATCACCGGAGTTTGGCCCGTTACAAACGTATGAGCTTTAGCCCACCCCAATCCGAAGCGGATCTTTAACGTTCCGATCTTCGCATCCTCGTCTGCGGCCCCCGGATCACCAGTTACATAAAGACCCGGAATGCCAAGTCGGCCTCCTGCACGGGTTACTTCCATAATGGAATTCAATACGGTAGCCGGTGCTTCACCGTGTGCGTGACCATGGCCATGCGCTTCAAAGCCTACGCAGTCAATGGCGCAATCCACTTCGGGAACACCCAAGATTTGTTCGATTTGTTCCCCTACATTGGGATGCTCTTTCAGATTAACCGTTTCACATCCAAAGCTTCGGGCTTGCGCTAATCGTTCGCCGTTCAAATCGCCGACAATGACGACAGCCGCACCCAGCAATTGAGCCGAATGAGCCGCTGCCAAACCCACAGGACCGGCACCTGCTACATAGACTGTAGAACCGGGCTTCACGCCCGCGCTTACGGCACCGTGGTAACCGGTTGGAAAAATATCGGACAGCATCGTCAGATCGAGAATTTTTTCCATCGCCTGGTCTTTATCCGGGAATTTTAAAAGCTGAAAATCGGCATAAGGCACCATTACATATTCCGATTGTCCTCCGACCCAGCCGCCCATATCCACATAGCCATATGCGGAGCCCGGCCGGTCCGGATTCACATTTTCACAAACGTTGGTATTGCGTTCTTTACAGCTGCGGCAGCGGCCGCACGCGATATTGAACGGAACGGAAACGAGATCGCCTTTTTTAATAAACTCAACGTCACGCCCTACTTCGATGACTTCTCCCGTAATTTCATGACCTAAAACAAGACCGCTTGGAGCCGTGGTTCGGCCTCTGACCATATGTTGGTCACTACCGCAAATGTTCGTCGTGACGACTTTCAATATAACCCCATGATCGCATTTTCTGCCCACATTCAGCGGATTCACTCCGGGTCCATCCCGCAATATCAATTCCGGATAACGGATATCCCGAACCTCTACTTTCCCGGGTTCTACATAGACTACCGCACGATTGTCAGCCATGATTCCCATTCTCCTTTACCCTCTTATTTTTTCTCCCAAAATTTAGGTTCCCATTCCACATGCCAGCTTAATTCCGGATCCAGCTTCAGCATAACGGCGCCATCGTTGGTTGTACCTTGATGATCCTCAGGGGTATAGTTTACAACCGCAGTCGTGACGATAAAGTTATTGAATTGAGTTTCCAGCGCATGTTTGACCGCTTCCGGATCATCGCTGCCGGCTTTCTTTATCGCTTCGATAACGGTAAGTATCGAATCGTAGCCAATCGCCGTCACGTGGTCAATCTCCTTGTTGTATTCCTTCTTAAAGTCATCCGCAAATTTGACCATTAACGGCTTCAGCGGATTTTGCTCGCTAAGTCCTTTCCATGCGATAGGGGCAGTACCTGCGAAATACAGCTGCTCCGGAATATAATCTTTGATCGAGTTGGCAAACGCGTAGGAAACCTGGCTAGCATTAAGGATCAGCGGAATATCGAGACCGATTTGCCCTGCATTCTTGATGGCAATAGCCGGTGGCGCACCCGGGCCAACAATTTCAAGCGCCTCAATGCCCGCGCTCTTTAAGCGGGTCAACTGCGGAGTCACATCGATATCCTGCAGCCCCATTCTTTCAATGACATACTCAATGCCGTCTTTCTTGTTCATGGCCTCGATAATCTTTGCCGAAATGTTGCCGCTCGTATCTGTCGTTGCGATCAAACCCACCTTTTTGATTCCCTTCTGTTTATACCATTCATGCGGAATTTCATGAAACGCATCTTGCTTTAAAGAAGTGACGAAGCCAAAACTGTTCCCGGGAGCCGTATACGTGGGGGATAAAGAAAACATAATGACTTTATTCTTATCGGCAACGGACTGGATAGCGCCGGAGGTTTGAGCTGTGCTTGGCCCCAAAATAATCTTGGCGCCGTCCTTTTTAATCAGCTTTTGTGCATTCTGTACCGCTTTCTCCGGATTATTCTCATCATCGTAATAAATCAGCTTCAACTCGCGGCCGTTAATTCCCCCTTCCGCATTCACCTGTTTGGCCACCATGTCAAAAACCTCTTTCATACTTGACCCGAGAAATCCCGCACCTCCGGTCATAGCCATCGTGGACCCCAAGACAATCGGATTCTTCGCATCCGTCTTTGCCGCTTCGCCGGATTTATTCGGAGCCGAAGCCGGACTGCTCGTCTGATTGCCCGCGCAAGCTGCAAGCAGGACGACAACGAATACCATCATAACGGATAGGGTCAAACTCACTTTTCTCAATTTTACTCTCCCCTTTTACTTTATGTATTCGCTTAACCTTAGATTAATGCAAATAGGCCTCCTTAATATCCTCCCTTGCCAGCAATTGTTTAGCGTCCCCTTCCATCATGATTTCCCCGGACTTGATCACATACGCCCGGTTTGAGATCTGCAGTGCCTGAAATATGTTTTGTTCAACTAAAACAATGGTTCGCCCTTCCTTGCCAAGCTTTTGAATCGCTTCAAAAATTTCCTCCACGATCCTGGGAGCCAGGCCCTGGGACGGTTCGTCCAGGATCATCAGCTTCGGCGACATCATCAGGCCTCTGCCGATGGCAACCATCTGCTGCTCCCCGCCGCTCATCGTACCGGCCTTCTGTGTTTTTCTTTCACGCAGCCGGGGGAACATCTCGTAGACCGATTCCATTCTGGCATCCATCTCTTTCTTTGAGCGGGTAAACTTAAACCCGCCCATGATCAAATTGTCCTCCACACTGAGCTCCCGAAATACTCTGCGGTTCTCCGGAACATGGGATATGCCTTCTTTAACTACGGCATGTGCAGGAAGAGACGTGACGTCCTTTTCCCCAAAATACACCTTTCCCGACGTAACCGTTATCCCTCCTGTTATCGCTTTCAAAACCGATGTTTTCCCGGCTCCGTTCGCGCCTAATATACTAACCACCTCTCCTTTTTCAACATGAATCGAGATTCCTTTCAATACGTTCAGCTGATCATATTTCGCATAAATGTCTTTAAGCGCCAGCATGGGCTTTCTCCTTCCCTAAATAAGCCTCGATGACTTTGGGGTCGTTTTGGACGTCTGCGGGGCTGCCTTCGACCAATTTTTGTCCGTAATTTAATGGCTCAATCTCAAAATCAGTGCTTGACAATTAGCCGAACATCCGATGTCGGTTGCATTCGATCAGAATGCCAGCCTTATAGCGACTGCGATTTCGTGTAAAGTAGTGGCGGCGCTGAAAGGCTTTGATGCGATTGTGGCGGCCTTCTACAGTCGCATTTGTCCAGCGGCATTGATGGTAGTTAACGATCTCCTCTTTCCAGTTGCGCATGGTCTTCAGGGTGCTTTGGACGGCGGGGTGATCAATCCGATCGCCCTGCTCACACCAACGCTCAAATCCCAATTGGGCAATGGCAAGATTCGGCGAGCAGTTGTACCACGTCGTAAATGCTTCTTTCCATTCCCACACGCCGCGCAGTAGAGGGGAGTAATGGAGCAGCGTTTCCAAACGTTCGCGGCTTTTTTCATCAAGCGACTCCGCTGGCGGATTGAGCAACCGATGGTTCGCTTTCAGATAAGCCTTCGCCCGTGGCGACAGGGTGTTCTGCACGGTTTTCCGAACCGCCTGCACGCTTTCGATGACGTAACCGTGAACATGAAAACGATCGGCAATGCGAATCGCTTTTGGAAAACACTCGCGAATCCACGTGTGATACGCCTGAGCTAAATCCATGACCACCGCCTTCGGGTTCAACAGCAGGAAGCCAGGATGCTCTTGCGAATACGCCCGCAGTTCCTCCAGCTTTCGACCGGGCAGCAAGTCCAGCATCGTCTCGCCTTTGAGGTTGTGAATGCCGGTGTTATACGTATGGCCTTTCTTGATGGCAAAGTCGTCGATCCCCAGAACCAATCCGGACGTTTCTTGCGCTTCTTCCCAGACACGTTCGTAGATCCGCTCGCACTCCACTGGCACCGCCTCGTTATGCATGCGCTGTACGGTACTGGCCGGTGTTTGCTGCATCCGGGCGCTATGCGCGGCCGTGGACCCCAGCGCTTGTTCGACCGTCTGGGAGCGAAAGAGTCGGCTGTAGCGCTGCTTGGGACCGACAAATTCGTACGCCCACACAAATCCGGCTTCACAGCGCGTACAATACATCCGAATCGACGGCACGTGCAGGTAGGTTTGCTTTTCGAATACGGAAAGATGCCGGACGATCCGCGGTTCATTTCTTCCCTTGCGGACGACATGTTCAATGGACTTACAGCATGGACAGCATTGCTTGGCGTCCACGGGTAGAGCTTCTATGTGAAGTTCATCGGCATCGATGGACAGAATTTGTTTAATTTTCAGCTCTGGTAAGTCGAGCATTTCATTGATATACTGAGTTTGCATCTGTTTATTCCTCTTTGTTGTTGGGTAGGACTTACAACAATACAGGATTAGCAGATGTTTTTCCATATTTAGCCTTCGATCAATTCGTCAAGCACTGATTTCGGTTTTGAACCAATTTAATACCACGATCTTGTCGGAAATATTCATCACCAGACCCATATGATGCTCAACCAGAAGAATGGATACACCTTCCTTTTTAATGTTCAGAATCAGATCTGACAGCACTTCGGTTTCCATATCATTTAGCCCGGCTGCAGGTTCATCCAGGATCAGCAGGGAGGGTTTGGCTGCAAGCGCACGCCCCAATTCGACAAGACGCTGAATACCGAACGGCAGCTCCGTAACCGGTGTATAGGCAAAGGGTTCGATCCGAAGAAGAGCAAGGATTTCAAAAGTTCTCTCTTCCATCTGTTTCTCGTTGCTTCTTGCTTTTCTCAAGCCGATACCGGCAGAAAATAAACCATGGTCGTATTGATGATGCAAACCCAGCATGACATTTTCCAACACATTCATTTTATGGATTGAAAACAACCGAATATTTTGGAACGTCCTCGCGATGCCCATACCTACAAGCTCATGAGTCCTTCTACTGGCCAGATCCGTATCCTTGAACATAACTCTGCCGCTTGAGAGAGGAAGCACTTGGGTGATTAAATTAAGCAGCGTCGATTTCCCGGCTCCGTTCGGTCCTATAACCGAAACAATTTGCTTTTCCTCCACTTCAAAAGACACATTGGAAACGGCCTTCAAATCACCAAAATGCCTGGATATGCCCTCAACTTGCAGTAAACCCAAATCGTTCACTCCTTCCCCATCGATTCTTGATACACCCTGTTTTCCTTTGGGGTCGTCTTTCTTCCTTTTAACGATAACGATACCTTATCGATCGCCGATTGAACGCCTCCCGGAAGAAAAAGAACAACCAGCAGAAAAATAATCCCCTTGATCAAAATCTCGTAGTCCTCCATCAAGGCTGAGATCTGCGGAATAATTTGAAAAACGAAAGTCCCCGTAATCGGTCCGAGATACGAACCAAGTCCGCCAAGAAAACCCATGATCAACATATTGATCGAATTATGCATACTTACAATGTCCGGAGAAATAAAAACCATATAATGAGCGTAGTATCCGCCGGCTAATGCGCCCAAGGTACAGCCCAGAACAAAGACTTTCATTTTAAATCGGAATACATTGACGCCAAAGGAAGCCGCAGCCCCCTCATCGGAATGGATGGCCTTCATCGCTCTTCCTGCACGGGAATTCGCCAGATTTTTCGTCAGAATGAAGATGATCAGCACCGTAATCCAGATCAGATAAAAATGATCGTGGAACGAATGAAATTGATACGATCCAATAGAAAAGCCCGGAATATTGGCAAGTCCGTTGGGTCCTCCCGTGATTTCACCACCGCTGTTGATTAAAGTGAAGAGTACGACCCCAAGCCCCAATGTCCCCAATGCGAGAAAGTAGCCGGACAATCTTAACAGCGGGAACGCAATAAGAAAGGTAAACATCGCGATCAGGATGCAGCTCAGCAGAATCGATAAAAACGGATGCACATTCAAATGAATGGACAGATATGCGGATACATAAGCGCCTAAACCAAAAAATCCCGCATGTCCAAGCGCAATGAGTCCGGCATAGCCCAGAATTAAATTCAGGCCGATCACCGCAATGGCATAAATCCCGGCAATATTGACCGTTTCAAAAAAATACGATTCTCCTAAAAGAAAAGGAGCGATGATGATAAACAGCACTAAACATGCCAGATCCCAAGAAACCCATTTTTTAGTCACTCTATCCCCTCCTGTCGATTTGTTAACATCACATTAAGAATCAGCCGTTCTTTTTGTAGAGTGACTTGACGGATACCAAACCGCTTGGCAGAAACACGAGTAAAACAAGCAGGACGATGAACGAAAACGCGTCTTTTAACAATGAAGAAACAAAGCCGGCGGCATAGGCTTCGAATAGTCCGAGGATTAACCCGCCGATGATAGCCCCTCCATAGCTGCCCAACCCTCCCAGAAGAGCGGCAATAAACGCTTTTATTCCTAACATCGATCCCTGATAATAACTCATCGTAATGAGCGGGCCTGCCAAAATTCCGGCCACAGATCCCATAATGGAACCGATAATAAAAACGACAAGGATCATTCGTTTGACATGAATCCCCATTAATCCGGCCGCATACGGATCTCCCGAGATGGCCGTCAAAGCCCTGCCAAAATAAGTGTTTTGATTCACCCATCTGAAACCAAAATAAATGAGCAGCGACACCGCAATGATCAGAATCGTTTGCGAATCCACATTCGCCGAAAATACGGGGATGGATACACTTTTAAACAAAGCCGGTATCGCAAAGTTATCGCTGCCCCAGACCAGAAACGCGGCACCTTTGAGAATTTCCCCGAACGCAACGGTAACCACAATCATCGTAAGAATATCCGGCTTTTTTAACGGGTTAATGGCCATTTTGACCATGAACCACCCAATCACCGAAGCTAATACGACGGTTAACAATAGACCTACCCAATACGGACTGTTTAACGTCGTGACAAAGGAGTACAAGCTCAAGGCGCCGATCATAGTAAATTCTCCTTGGGCGATATTAAGAATCTTGCTGACATTGAAAATGATCGTGAACCCGAGAGCGATAAGAGCATAAATAAATCCGATGGTGATACCGCTCCAAAAGCTTTGTTGAAATAACATCATCTGTGCGTCCAACCCTATCTTCCCCCTTTCACGTCTTACTCTAAATAAATGATGAATTATAAGAACATGCTGAGATTTTTCAGATTGAGTATCGTTTGATCGGGAATAATCGTTCGGGAACAAATCTTAAACCCATCTCCGGCCTTTCGCAGAACATCCATTCGTTCTCCAAATAGTTGTTCGATTTCGGTTTCAGACGCCCGGCTTCGCATCAATAAAAAGTGACTGCGAACGCTTAGTTCCTGATCCGACTCGCTTTCAACCAGAATATTGGATACGAAATGCCGGGTGCGTGGCGCAGGATTTTCCGCCCATGCCGACGTTGTGCTTAACCTTTTTACGCGCAGGTTTAATGAAGTCTTCGTATCTTCAAAGAAAGTCATGTCATCCACGATGTTGGACCCATCCCTCTCTTCACGGGTAATCCGAACCGGCATCCGGTATACAATATCATCCGCAAGCAGATCCAGCCATTCGTTAAAAAGCCTGCGGTCCAGTATAGATGCTTCGCGGGTATAAAAATGAGTCACGCGAAAATACGTTTCCATGTTCATCCTGTTCATCTCCTCCGACTATTCCTTGGTCAACATCTCAAACCAGTAGTCATGATACCCTCTGGTCATAAAATCCACATAGTTGGTTGAATAAGCCACACCCGGCCCTGGAAAGGTTTCATCGGGAGCAACATGGTCATATCCCATTAAATAGTTGGAGAAGTTATTGTAATTCAGCGATTTGTCCCGAACCATGAAGCCTTTGCTGGCCTGCACCACCCGTGCCCATATTTCCGTATCGTCCTGCTCTAACGTTCCCGAAGGGCCAAACGAGCCGATATATCCTTTATAAGCATCTTCCTTGTATTGTTCCGGCGCACTTTGATCAATCAGGAACCATGAAATGACTTCCACTTTATCGGGTCCGAGCGGCCGCCAAACACGCACGTTAAAGTAATTGTATAAATGACCTTCGTTGCCGTGAAGCGGGCAGTTAAACGACATATTCGGAAAGCATGTGCCTACAAGCACTTTTACTTTTTCAAACACTTCCAGCTGTTCTTTGGTTAAATTCCGTTCAAACATAGGCCACATTTCTTGCGGCAACCCCTGATATTTAACCGGTCTGGCTTTGGACTTGGGACTGCTTGTGATGACGCAGATCCCGTGTCCGTGGTTACAGGCTACACCATGACCATAGCTTGCATATAACGGATCTTCGGGACTCATGCCAAGCTCAACCGTTGACCGGTGCGAGGTTTGAACATGATAGGGATCTACAAAATTTTCCGATACCATCTTCCAGTTCGCATGAACGACCCAGCGCTGAGGCACGCCCCGCACCTCCATACCTCCATCGCTCCGTCCCAGCATGATATCCAAATACCATCTAAATTCGCCAAGGAATTCCTCCAAAGGCATCGCCTGAGGGTCCAGATTCGCAAAAATCAGGCCTTTATATACCTCTACTCTTGGAATGGGACGGAGTCCCCAGTCTTTCTTATCCATTTCTTCTCCATAAATTTTATCCCCGGCAACAATACCGATCAGGTCGCCGTCAAGGTTATAGGACCACCCATGGTACGGACATGTAAAGCTTTTCTTTTTACCGGCATCGGCCGTACATAAGTGAACTCCCCGATGTGTACAGGAATTCAAAAACGCTTTAATTTCCCCGCCGCCGTTTCGCACCAACAGTACCGGATCATTCACTATCCAACGAGTGACATATTGCCCTGGTTCCCTGATTTCCGATTCATGTCCCAAAAGCTGCCAGGTACGTAAAAAGATCTGCTCCATTTCAATATTGTAAATATCCGGATCGGTCAATACCCATTGGGGAAACAATCCTCGTTCCAGGCTGTTCTCAATGCTTTTCCTTGTCTCTTCATCCAGATGCTTTTTCATGCTTCCCATCCCCCTTGCCCATTTTTATTTCAGTTTGTAATCGGTTTCAAGATATCCATTTCAAAACTAACGTTCTTGATTTATCGGGACAAACGTTCCGTATAACCAATCGACCACACTGTAGTCATCCGTTTTTCGCTGAGATAATATCGCGTTTCGCAGAAGAATGGCTGTATTGTCCTCCGTATGAAGGATATCGCCAAAGACGCGGGCGGTCTGCTGCACTTTGGCGGCTCTTGGAGCCCGTTCCTGCTGGTAGGCCATAAACGCCTGCTGTATTTGGCTTCCATGCGCTTCGAGTTTCTCGCCTAAAACGAAGGCGTCTTCCAACGCCTGACATGCTCCTTGCGCCAGATACTGCAGCATAGGGTGGCCCGAGTCGCCAAGCAGCGCAATCCGTCCTTCCGTCCATGTATGGATCGGCTGTCTGTCGTACAAAGGCCAACGGCGTTGGCGGTGAATAAAGGAAACGGCGTTGAGAACGGACGGACAGCACACGCTGAACCGCTCATCGAGTTCTGCCGTGGTCCCCCAATCGTCGGAGTCTTCCTTGTATTGATAGCTCCTAAAAACGACGACCTGATTGTAAAGCTCCTTCCGGCGTACAGGGTATTGAACCAAATGCAGATTCGGACCGATCCAGCAAACGACGTCATCCAGATTGGCCTCGGGAATCTCAGAGATCGGAATGGTTCCCCGATAAGCTACATAATGCGAACAGACGGCTTTGTCTTCAACAAATAATTTACGCGTTCTGGACCATAGTCCATCGGCGCCGATTACCGCATCGGCCGTGTAAACCGAGCCGTCTCTGCAACTGACCCGGGCCCGGTCCCCCAAATCCTCGACGGACAGCGCCTCTTTGTTGTTCAACAACGTAATCAGATCATGGGAACGACATGCTGCAAGCAGTGCATCCAGCAAATCCGACCGATGCGTCACAATATAGGGATAGCCGTAACGCTGGAGGAAGGCGCCGCCTAAATCCAGGGCGGTCATTTCTTGGCCGGTGATGGCATCCATCAAAACCAGTCTTCGGGGCGCAACCGCTTTTTCCATGACTGTACCCAATACTCCCAGTTTATCCAATACCGCCAGTGCATTAGGCGCAAGCTGCAAGCCTGCACCAACCTCTGCGAATTCCGGAGCCTGCTCCAGCACTTGAACCGGCCGTCCGGTTTTCGCAATGCTTAAAGCTGCCGCCAATCCGCCAATCCCGCCTCCGATAACCATAAAAGGAATGTTGTTTGTTTTTGTCATCCTCGAGTCCTCCATGCATTAAACAGCATCATCTTTAAAATCGACATTCACGCTAAATTCGCCAATCCGATCAATGCGGATTCGGACGCAATCTCCCTTGGTAATGGGTCCAACTCCCTCTGGCGTTCCCGTTGTAATGATATCTCCCGGATACAGCGTCATCGCTTGCGAGGCCTTCTCCAAGCAGGTGCAGCAATCCCAGATGATCTCGCTGAGATTGGTGTTCTGCCGCAGCTCCTCATTTACCCACAGCTCCATTTGAAGATGATGCGGGTTGTTGATCTCGTCGGATGTGACAATCCATGGGCCCATCGGCGTAAACGTATCAAACGACTTTCGCCACGTTCTTTCCTCCTCGCCTCGAACCGTAATATCCATTAAGGCAAAATAACCAAATATATATTCCCCCGCTTCAGCAGCGGTGATATTCTTCGCTTCCTTTCCAATAACAAACGCGAGCTCCGCTTCGTGGTCATGCCGCCGGTCCTTGTAAGGCAAAAGGACCGTTTCGCCCGGCCCGATAATGGACGACGGTGCTTTTAGAAATAAACCAAGCTTTTCAATCGTATAGGGAGCGTTGTTAAATTTGGCGTTCATTTCGGATTGATGATTTAAATAATTCACCGGAGCTGCTAAAATTTTGCTTGGCTTCGGTACAGGGGCTTGTAATTTCACTTCTGTTAACGGATAAGAATCGGAATTTGTTAAGGCCAGCTCCAGCTTCGGTTTCCATTCGTTAAAGCTGCAAATCAACCGCTCTAACGATTCTTGAGGATTGTGAGCATTCCAGGAGACAGCTTCCGATACATCGTAGATCCGGTCATTTTGGACAATACCTAAACGATGTTGATTAAATAGGGCAATTTTCAACGGGCAGCACCTCCACATCCATTTCGTTTATGCTCCATGCACATTCATCGGTTTCATTCATTCGGATTCCTGAACCACGGGGGTAAAGATGCCGGTGATGGGTTGAGTTCCGTTATGCTCCTCATAGGGCTGTTCCTTTTCCAGATCCAACATTTCCAGGACAGGACGATCGTTAATCGAGAACAGATAGGCATCCCGGGAGCCTGCATTCACATGCTCGTGCCAGCTCCATGGCGGAAGAACGAAAAAGTCCCCTTTCGACCATTCAAACTTTTGACCGTTAATGACGGTATAACCGGTACCTTCCAACACATGATAGACGGCCGTGTGCACATGACGGTGAGCCTGTGTATGCATGCCGGGCGGCAGCTTTTGCATCGTTGTACCGATGCGCGGATCTGCGGAACCTCCAGTCAAAGGATTGATATAATCCACCGCATAACCGTCAAATGGATCTGCCTCCTGCAATTGGGATAAATGATTCAATGTCCCTTTCGTCTTTTCCCATTTATAAGCCAACAGCGGTGAAGGATAGCCTCGCTTCTTTCTTTCCGTTACCGGCCGATAGGAACCGCCGGCGTATCGGAGCGTAGAACCGTTATCCGGCTTCGTGACAGGTTGGGCGTTATCGGGATGAGGCTCATAGAAGGAACCGGCAAGGTTGCGGACAAGACCAACGTCTAACCCATCCATCCAAATCATGGGTTCCTTTCCTTCATGTCCATGATCGTGCCATGTCCATGACGGCGTTAAAATTAAATCCCCTTGCTCCATATAGGTTTTTTCGCCGTCGACCGCCGTGAAAGCCCCGTCCCCTTCAATAATAAACCGGATCGCGGATTGAGTATGACGGTGTGCCGGCGCCACTTCGCCCGGAAGCAATAATTGAATTCCGGCATATAAGGTGTTGGTGGCATAGCCGATCAAGCCTTTTTTCATAAGGGAGCCATTCCTGTAATGAAGTAAATTGAGGTTTGAATGAAAAAAGCGTCTCCTGTATGCTGGGTCTTGGAATGGGACACATTCACTGCCCTAATTAAAAGGAGGACGCTCTACCATGAAGTATAAGCTGAAACAGAAGCAAAATCAACGAATTACAAGAATTTCCGAAAGAACGCTTGTCATCGGTGCGGACATTGCCAAGAAGATTCATGTAGCTCGTGCTGTGGACTTCCGTGGCCTTGAACTAGGCAAGGAATGCACTTTTTACAACGATCAAGAAGGGCTAATGAAACTAGCCTTGTGGATGAAGGAACTTCAGCAAGCTAATGCCAAAACGGAAATTGTATTTGGCGTTGAGCCTACTGGACACTACTGGTTCCCGTTGGCTGCATTCTTAGAAGGGCAAGGCATCAAAGTTGTAGTGGTGAATCCGCATCATGTAAACAAAACTAAAGAGCTGGAAGACAATTCACCGACCAAAAGCGACTACAAGGATGCTAAAGTCATTGCGGATTTAATCCGAAATGGCAAGTACTCTGAGCCCAGTCTTCCGACGAAGGAATATGCGGATTTGCGTATTCTGATGAATTTTCGAGAGAAGGTATCCATCAATCTCAAGCAAGTGAAGGCACGAATCGGGAACTGGTTCGATCGCTTCTTCCCAGAGTATTCCAGCGTATTTAAGGAATGGGACGGCAAGACCTCGCTTATGACCATGCGACGGTTTCCAACGCCAGAGGAGGTTGTCTCTACAGGCGCCAGAGGCATTCTCACACACTGGAAGACGGAAGTAAAGCGAGGCGTAGGCATCAAGCGAGCAGAGCAACTCTACGCTGCTGCAACGTCCTCCATTGGATTAACGGAAGGAACCATGGCAGCAAGGTTGGAATTATCCGCCCTATTAGAGCAGTTCGATCTGTTTATCAAGCAACTGGAGTCCACGATGCAGAAGGTGATGGAAATCCTGGAGAAAATTCCGGGAGCTGCACACATGCTAAGTATCCCAGGGGTTGGAGAAGTCACCGTAGCTGGATTTCTGGCTGAGGTAGGAGACCTGAACAAGTACGACCATGGCCAGCAGATCATCCGCCTGGCGGGTCTCAACCTGAAAGAGAACAGCTCTGGTAAACGTAAAGGGAAGACCGGCATCACCAAGCGAGGGCGATCTCGCCTCCGAGCGCTTTTGTTCCGTTGTATGATGCCGATGGTGGCCAAGAACGAAGTGTTCAAGGCTCTACACAAGCACTACACCACGCGGAGTCAGAATCCGCTGAAGAAAAAACAGTCGATCATCGCCCTATGTGGAAAACTCATTCGAATCTTATACACCTTGGGGACAAAGCAAAAAGAGTATGATGCAATCGATGTATTAGGACCCGTTCGACAAGCCCAGCTACAACGGAGTGCAGCTTAAAATTAATCAATGTCATCCTGAATTCTCACGTATTCATATGTGTACAACTTTGACAACGGAAGCACCGGAGAAGCCGAAGAACAATACACCATAAGGGCAACGACCCAGTAAGGGAGCAAGAATCGGCCTCCACCCCTTGAGAGGTAGAACGAAGGAATGTAAGGGCATAGACCCAGCGTGACATGGGAGGGTAAACCCCAAGGGTGAATGTGGAGATCCACTGTGCGATCATACCAATATATCCATAGTTTGGATAAAATCGAGTTCAAGCTCTATTCCCGCCACCGGCCCTTACAGAAAAAAATGTAATCTATTCAATTGTTCACCAATGTCTATCAACATCCTCAAGGCGTCAAAGTTGAAAAACTAAGAATGGGCGGGAAAACAGGAGAAAAAATTACTTTATAGTGGGAGGGATTCTGCAAATAAACGACCCGCCGCTCACTGTCTCTTCCCAGTGGCAGCAGCTCCCCAGACCTCAAAAGATGCTTGTGGATCGTTTGCCATTTCCAAAGATAAGGCTCCACATCGTGGGCCGGCTCTTTGGTCACCATATACCTGAGCTTGGTCCACAGCGGTCCCAACTGATCCTGTTCAAGCTCCTCATAATATTGGTTGAAAATCTCTTCTTCGCTAACCGAATTGGCCACTTTCTCTCCTCCTTTTCAATCCATACAGTGGATTTATAATTCCACATTATGGTTTGTTGCTTAGATTTTAATATAAGCCATTTCCCTTGTCAACGCTTTCATAGAATTTTTGGAATATATTCGCTTTTTGATGGCCTGTCATACGGTCTGCAAAAACCGGAACAGCACAAAAAAGAGGAGACATTTCATCTCCTCTTCATCCTATGGCGTTCCAGTTACCCGCCGATATGAGACATCTCGACTTTTTTCTTTTTCGTGATTTCAGGCGTATTGGAGAGCCTTTCTTCGGAATAACGGTCCGTCCGGTGACGCCAAAACTCCGTGATCAATTCCCGGATCTCCGGATCGCTCTTACCCTCTCGCAAAGGGGCGCGGAGATCGGTTCCGGCTGAAGCGAACAGACAGCTGTACATCTTCCCTTCCGCGGAAAGCCTTACTCTGGTGCAAGTGGAGCAGAAGGCTTGAGTGACGGAAGAGATTAGGCCGATCTCCCCTTTTCCCTCCAGATAGCGATATCTTGAAGCCACTTCTCCATAATGATTGGGCCCGACCGGTTCTAGCGGCATTTCACGATGGATCCGCTCAACGATATCCCGGCTGGGAAGCACTTGATCCAGCCGCCATCCATTGGAGTTGCCTACGTCCATATATTCAATAAAACGGAGGATGTGCCCTTTCTCGCGAAAATATCTGGCCATGGGAAGTACATCCTGATCGTTCGTCCCCTTTTGAACCACCATATTCACTTTAATTTGCAAGCCTGCAGCCGCGGCCGCTTCGATTCCTTCAAGAACGTGGGATACCTTGAATCCCCGGCCGTTCATTTGGCCAAACCGGTCATCATCCAGGCTGTCAAGACTTACCGTAACCCGGTGCAGCCCCGCTTCCTTCAAAGCTTTCGCGTGCTTGGCCAGTAAAGAGCCGTTGGTTGTCATGGCGATGTCTTTGACTCTGCCGACCTTGCTGATCATGTGAATGAATGTTGGAAGATCCCTGCGCATCAGCGGCTCCCCGCCGGTAATGCGCACCTTCTCCACACCCAGAGAAACGAAAATCCGGGTCAGTCTGGTCAGCTCCTCGAAGGTGAGAAGCTTCTCCTTGGGTAGAAATTTGTAATCGGACCCGAATATTTCTTCGGGCATACAATACCGACAGCGGAAATTGCATTGATCCGTAACGGATATGCGCAAGTCACGGAGGGGGCGTTGTAGCTTGTCGACAATTGAACGGGTTGGTTTCTGCATGCGCTAATCACTCCCTCAACGAGCGAAATTAATTCTCGTAAACGATCTGTCCGGACTCCCGGCAGCTGTACCCTCCCAAGAATTCCATTTCTTTTTTAAACGACTCGGATCGAATCGCTTGTAACAGGGTCTCCCCCTCTAGACTATAGTAAAAATGCTTGCTCATCAAGAGATCATAACGTTCTTCCGCTACAGGGATAAAATCAAGGTCCATCGCCTGGGCCGCAGAATAAATACCCAGACCGACATCCGCCGCGCCACCCGCCACTGCCGCCGCAACGCTGAGGTGATTGATGGCTTCCCTGTCATATCCATATATGGTATTCCGGTCGATGCCTTCTTGTTTTAGCAGGTAGTCAAATAAAATCCTGGTGCCAGCCCCCCGCTGCCGGTTCATATAAGTCAGCTGGGACTTGCCAATATCTGCGGCAGACCTGATCCCCAAAGGGTTCCCTTTCGGAACGATCCAGCCTTGTTCGCGATAAACCAGCTGAACCAGAACGACCTCATGGCCTTTCAGATACTTTTCAATATAAGGAATATTGTAGCTTCCCGTTTCCTCGTCGAATAAATGAACACCGGCCGCATGGGCCTCCCCTTTTTGGATCGCGAGGATTCCGCTCAAACTGCCGACATGAGACGAAACCAGAAAACGATCGGGGTATGTCTTCCGCAGCAGGGTATGCAGAACGTCCACGGACAAATCATGGCTGCCGGTAATCACGATCGTACGGTCGATCTGTTCTTTAGGGCGGTACAGCTCAAGCTCTACCATCTCTCCCTGCTCATAGCCCATATGTCCAGCCGGAATGCGAAGCAAGCCGTCCGCACGCACCATCGACATTGTAACTCCAGCCGCGCGGGTCAAAGGATTGGCAATATAGGCTCCATCAATACAGCCTACCGTCATGCGGACAAAGTCGTCGGCTCCCGCATCGGATACGATTCTTCTTCCGAGCTTCACCTGAAGAAGATTGCGCTTCGGCTCGATCAGACCGTAATAATGATGGACCAAAGGACGCGCAAACCATTCCAACGACAGATAGGCCGAAACCGGATACCCCGGCACGCCGATCACCGGTTTCCCGTTCACAACGCCTGTAATCGTAGGCTTTCCGGGTCTCGTGGCCACTCCATGAGTAAAGACCCGGCCTAATTCAGAGATGACATGAACGGTATAATCCTCCGTTCCCGCAGAAGAGCCCGCATTCAGAATAACGATATCGGCCAGCCGGGTCGCTTCCAGCACTTTATCTTTAATTGTATCATACTCATCCTTAACGATACCGAGATAAATCGGCTCCGCACCCCATTCCTTCAGATACGAGGCAAACACGGTTCCGTTAAACTCCACAATCTCCCCGCGTCCTACCGCATCGCGCGGCTCGATGAGCTCGGTGCCTGTGGGAATGATCGCCACCTTCGGCCTGCACAGCACGGCAACCTCGACCCTTCCGCCTGCCAGAATCGCCCCCAAGTCCACCGCACGCAGGGCATGATGAGCCGGAACGATCATTTCCCCCACCACGACATCCTCCCCTATAGGACGGATATGCTGCCAAGGGGCTACCGGTTCCAAAATTTCTATCGTATCCTCGTCCACCTGATGAATATGCTCAATCATGATCACGGCATCGAACCCGGGCGGGATCGGATCGCCTGTATCCACGATTTCATAATCAACACCCCGCTTCAGTCGAACGGGATTTTGTTCATCCGCCCCATAGGTTTTTGCCGCCGCAACGGCGACTCCATCCATGGCAGAAGCATTGTAATTCGGCATCGACACCTTGGCATACACAGGATCGGCCGTGATTCTGCCTAAAGCCTCGGTCGTTCGGACCCATTCCACCTTTCTGTCAAACGTGATTTTCTCCAGAAATTCACGCTGGGCGTCCTGCAGCGGAGTGTCTTCCAAGTAGATTTTTCGCATGGTATACCCCTTCCAAAGCCTTCTGCATTCATTTATTTCATTTGCCGCTACGGTCAGATCTCCTTGCCAAACAGCTTGATCTTCACATGATCTCCTTCCAAAATGCCTTCTTTATTCGCTGAAATTTCCATAATACCGTCGCTTTCGACCATAGTCGTAACCAAACCCGACTTGCCGAAGACAGGTACCGCCCACAGCCCGTCCTCGCGCTCCTCCAGACGAACCCGAATATAATCGCTCCGTCCTACGGCGGAAGGAACATTACGGGATATGCGCGCCCTAAACCGCTTATCAAAGGCATCTTTCGATTCGCCCTGAAGCTGCTTCAGGATAGGGACGCCGAGTAAATCCAGCATGATAAGTGCGGATACGGGATGTCCGGGCAATCCCATGACAGGTTTTCCCTGTGATTTTCCAATAATTGTCGGTTTTCCCGGCTTTGTAGCCACACCATGTACCAGCACGCCCGGTTCACCCAGCGCCTCAATGACTTGAACGGTGAAATCTCTTGTTCCCACCGAGCTTCCTCCCGACAAAAGAAGAAAATCCACCTTGCCGAAGAGGGCCCGCGCACGGGCCAAAAACTCCTCATACTCATCCTGCACTATGCCGCCATAAATCACTTCGGCCCCAAGCTGCATAAGCCGGGAACCTATCATCACACTGTTGATATCACGGATCTCTCCCGGGGAAAGCTCCGTTTTGTCCGGAGGAACAATCTCATCGCCGGTGGAGAGAATCCCGACGACCGGGATGGAGGCGACCGCCACCTCCGTTATGCCTATGGCCGCTAACAAGCCCAAATCCTGCGGACGAAGCCGTATCCCCTTGCGAAGGACGTGCTCCCCTATCTCTACGTCGTCGCCGGCCCGGATCACATTTTCCCCCGGAGCGACCTGACGGTAGACATTAAGCAGGTCGCCCACCTCTTCCACATGCTCAATCATCACGATGCTGTCGGCGCCCTCCGGCAGCATCCCCCCTGTAGGAATATATTGAGCCTGCCCTTCCAGAAGCGGAATCTCCGCTCTCTTGCCCATTTGAATTTTTCCCGTAATATCCAGAAAAGCGGGCATGGACTCCGATGCGCCATAGGTTGTTTTCGCCTGAACCGCATAGCCGTCTACCGTAGATCTGGCAAAGGGCGGAACCTGTTCCCTGGAATATACATCCTCGGCAAGGACACGGCCCACCGCCTCCCGGATCGAAACCCGAACAGGTTCGTGAATGGGAGCAAAATGCGTTTCGATGATGTTCACTGTTTCGTCTACGGTTTTTACATTGAAGAATTTCATGCGCTCCTCCTGCGGCTAAAAATGGGATCAACTCTGCATCTACACAAAAAGGAAATCAATCCATTATAATGAAAGATAACAAAAGAAGGGAGCTGTCCATATGAAGGTCAAGCTGTTTGCCAATTTCCGTGAAATTTGCCTGGACAAGGTCGTGGAAGTACCCTCTCCTGACGGAAGCTCTGTCATTCAGGTGCTCGAGGATTTAATCAAGCTTTATCCCGCCATGGATGATGAGGTATTTGATCATGAGCGGAAGCTCAAGCCCTTCGTCCATGTGTTTATTAACGGTAGAAACATCATTCATTTGGACGGATTGAATACTCCCGTCAGCGGGGAAGACCAATTCGCTCTCTTTCCCCCTGTAGCCGGAGGATAATCGATGACGGCAGAGCGGACATTGGAATTTCGCGGCATTCCTCTAGAGCATCTGAAGACTTATTTGATAGAACTGGGGGCGGCAAAACAGACCTTTGAATTTCCTTTTGTTTTTCAAGGACCCGATTGGCAGGCACACATTCTAAGCGAAAATCAACTCCGATTTACACCCGTATTCATCGTAAATGCCGTCTTTATCCGTTTTGAAGCATCGTCCCAGGAAGCTCTTCAACAAGTCATTGCAGCCTTCCGCCGAAAAACATTCAGGGCAGGAGGGTAAAGAAAAGGTGGAATCCGGATTCCACCTTTTTTTATGCTTGTTTAGTTTAGATGATTTGCAATTCTTTCAGCTTTTCCTCCGGAACGACTCCGTCCCTCCAACCGCGAACCTGGTAATACTCATCAAGCATGATATCCATCCGGCTTACCGAGCCCGCGCTGTTCCCGGTGGCAGGCTCTTGCGTAAAGCGTTTAGGCAAGTAATCGTCCTCACGCTTGTTAAAGCCGGCGAGATTGTTATAGTAACGCTCCAGATTGTAGATTCTCTCCCCGATTTTCAATACATCGTCGCCCGTAATGTCAGCACCTGTCATCGCAGAGTACTGCTGCGCATAGTGATCGGCATTTTCGGAGAAGGAGGAGAATTTACATACGTTCATCGAATCCGAGAAGGAGTGAAGATCCTGGAATATTTTCAGCAGCGCCCCTTTTCCTTCCGCTACAAGCCGGTCCGTAGGCTCCGGAATTCCCGCAATTTCACTGGCTACGGTGTAGCCGCGCAGGTGACAGGCTCCGCGGTTGCTTGTGGCAAAGCCAAGACCGATCCCTTGAATGCCGCGGGGATCATAGGCCGGAATCGATTGCCCCTTGACGGCCATTGCCAGGTTCGGATCGCCGAACTTCGCAGCTGCACGGGCAGGCCCTTCGGCCAGGATATCGCCAATGCCTTGGCGGAATACCATCTGCTCTACCAGCTCAATCATCCGATCCGCATCGCCCCAGGAAATATTCTCAGAGATAAGCCCCCGTTCAGCGGCTTCCATGGTCACGGAAAGTACATTCCCCAGCTCGATGGTATCCATGCCGTATTCATTACACATATTGATCATGTAAGAGATCGCTGCCGCATCGCTCAATCCGCAGTTCGCGCCCAGCGCCCAGCCCGATTCATACTCGAAGCTTTCGACCTTTGTCTTGTACTTGCCTTCCTTGACCTCCACTTCCTTCTTACAGGCCACGGGACAGGCGTGACAGGTATTGTCCGCCACGAGCAAAGTCGAATTGACCGTTTCCCCGCTGTGGCCTTCCGCAGCATCCCAATTCGTATATTTGGAGTTCATGGTCGGCAATGCCCCGACTTCATTAATCAGGCTCGTAAGCACGTTGGTGCCGTATACGGAAAGTCCGCCCTTCCTGGGAGCGGTAAGCCCGCCTTCCATCACCGCCTTGAGCCCGCTCTGATTCGCTTTCTTATAATCATCGTCCTTGGCCGGAACGGGCATATTTCCTTTCTGTTCGGCCTTGATCACAATCGCTTTCAAATTTTTGTAGCCTGCGACAGCCCCTGTTCCCCCGCGTCCCGCCGCACGGTCGTTTTCGTTCATGAAGCCGGCATAGCGCACGAGGTTTTCTCCGGCCTGCCCGATACACATGACGCTCAGATTTTCTTTTCCGTATCGGTCTTTCATCACCTGAATCGTATGCCGCGTCCCTTTACCCCATACGTCGCTGGCATCCCGCAACTCGGCTTGACCGTTCTCAATGTACAGGTAGACCGGTTTTGCGCTCTTCCCCGTAAAAATAATATTGTCGACCCCGGACCATTTCAGCCTCGCCGCCGTCCATCCTCCCATATGGGAATCGGTAACGGTACCCGTAAGCGGAGATTTGGTAACGACGCATAATCTGCCGCTCATTACCGTTCTTGAGCCGGATACGGGGCCCGTCATAATACAGAGCATATTTTCGGAAGACAGCGCTTCCACCTGGGGCCCGTTATCCAGCAGATATTTTACTCCAAGCCCCCGGCCTCCGATAAATTTCCTTGCCAGCTCCTCATTAATCTCCCTGTAGCTGACGGTTCCGGATGTTAAATCGACCACTACTTCTTTGTTCTTGAACCCGCCTAAGTTCATGCCGCTCGCCTCCTATTCTAATAAAAACAAATTTTCATTAATATTCATACTATTTCGACATATATTAAATAGTTCCTCCTTTTTTTGCCAATGAATTGATCAAAAAAGATTGCTATGAAAGTAACTTCGTAATACATTATATTTTGAAAGCGTTTATTTTATGAAAATTCACTGTGAAGGAGAAGGGTAGCATGCTATCTAACAGAAAAATTCCGGCGTTTTCTTATTTCTTTATTTCCCTGCTCCTGTTGGGCGTAATTACAGGCTGCGGCAGCCCTGTACAAGAAGCAGCTACCACGACCGCATCCGAAGAAAAAAGATCCATTACACTGGCCACAACGACCAGCACTCAAGACTCAGGTCTATTGGATTCCCTTCTTCCGGCATTCGAGCAAAAATCCGGTATTCAGGTCAAGGTAGTCGCCGTAGGTACAGGACAAGCGATTCAATTAGGGAAGGACGGCAACGCCGACGTTCTCCTCGTTCATGCCAGACCTTCGGAGGATGAATTTGTAGCCTCGGGCTTCGGCATCAATGCTTATGATGTAATGGTGAACCAGTTTCTGATTGTCGGACCCCGAGACGACCCTGCGGGCATTAAAGGAATGGCGACGGCGCCCGAGGCGTTTAAAACGATAGCCGAGAAAAAAGCGGCCTTCATCTCTCGCGGAGATGATTCGGGAACCCACAAAAAGGAGCTGTCCATCTGGGAAGCCGCAGGTCTCAAGCCTGAAGGACCATGGTATTTGTCGGCCGGCCAAGGCATGGGGGCGACGCTCCAAATGGCGGATGAAAAGAATGCTTATACACTGACGGATGAAGCGACTTACTTGTCCCGCAAAGGAGATCTTGATCTTGTCGTTTTGAAGGAAGGAGATGCTTCCCTTCTCAATCCTTATGGCGTGATCCAGGTCAAATCTACCGAAAAAGCCAAGGAGGCGGAACAGTTCATTCAATTTTTGACAGGCGATGAAGGCCAAAAGATCATTGAAGAGTTCGGGAAGGCCGAGTATGGGAAAGGATTGTTTGTCCCCGGCGCCAAAAAAAGATAAGAAAAAGGGAGTGTAGGGAATCTTTAGCTTACATGTTCTTGAAATTATAGGATTATCCATCCGGGTTTCCACCCTGGCCATCCTCATCGGGATGCTCATCGGCATCCCTTGCGGCGCTTTTCTGGGGCTTTATTCCTTTCCCGGAAAACGCTTGATTGTCATTCTGGTTTTTACGTTCATGGGACTTCCTCCTGTTCTTACCGGCGTGATTGTGTATTTCTTGCTGTCCAAATACGGCCTGCTCGGTTTTCTTCAGCTGCTGTTCACTCCGGAGGCGATGGTCATCGCACAGAGCATCCTGGTTGCTCCGATTATTACGGGGTTGACCATGTCTGCCGTTCAGGCGCGGGAAAGAACGTATTGGGAAACGGCCAAAAGCCTCGGAGCCTCCCCTTTCCAGCTGGTATGGACGATCCTCAGGGAAGCCCGAAGCGGAATAGGGTCGGGAATATCCACGGCCTACGGCCGTGCGATATCGGAAGTCGGCGCGGTCATGCTTGTCGGCGGGAACATCGAGCATGAGACCCGGGTGATGACCACGGCCATTATTCTGGAGACCCGCAAGGGGAGTTACGATGTCGCCTTGCAAATCGGTATGGTCCTTTTGCTGATCAGCTTTATTTTTAACAGCTTTCTCGTTGCAGGCGCGCTGCGGAACTTAAACGACAGGAGGGACCGGTCCCGATGAAGCCCATTGAAGTCGAGCATCTTACCGTTGCTGCCGGCGATCGGATGCTGTTGTCCATCCCCCATGCCGCCTTTGATGAAGGCGCCGTTTATGGCATTGTAGGTCCCAGCGGCGCAGGCAAGAGCACCTTTTTGCGCGTATTGAACTTTCTGGAGAAGCCTCAATCGGGCAGCTTATTTTTTTCCGGGCACCGGGTGGATTTAACTTCCCTTTCCCATTCGGGAGGGCTTCATTTGCAAAGGCAAATGGCGTTTGTCGCGCAAAAGCCCGT
Organism: Paenibacillus sp. JMULE4; assembly: GCF_013337105.1. NCBI lineage: Bacteria > Bacillati > Bacillota > Bacilli > Caryophanales > Paenibacillaceae > Paenibacillus > Paenibacillus sp. JMULE4. The sequence goes on along the minus strand of NZ_SGWF01000011.1, from coordinate 472,184 downwards.
CATGTTTCAGACCACGGTTTTTGAGAATGTAGCGTTGGGGCTGAGCTATAGAGGCGTTCCCCGCAGCGAGAAAGCGCGGCTGGTCAAGGAAGCCTTGAGGCTGGTCGGTCTCGAAGCCGCGGAGGGACGTAAAGCGGCATCCCTGTCGGGGGGAGAAGCCCAGAGAATTGCACTGGCGCGGGCGCTTGTCCTGCAGCCCAAGCTCCTGCTTTTGGATGAGCCTACCTCCAATCTCGACCCGCCGAACGTATCGATCATTGAACAGATCATTACCCGGATTCGCCGGGAAAGCCCGATGACGATCCTCATGGTTACCCACCATTTGCAGCAGGCCAGACGCCTGTCCGACCGGTGCCTGTTCCTTTATCAGGGACGGATCGTGGAACAAAACGATACACAAGCCTTTTTTGAATCCCCCCAAAGCGAAGCCCTTCAGGATTTTATCAGCGGCAAAATGATCTATTAACCCTTGCAGGGGTAGAGGAGGTACCTATGGAACCAAATCAGAACGCCCGCTACTCGCGGCAAATGCTGTTTCCCCCCATCGGCCCGTCGGGACAAGAGAAGCTGTCGGGCAGCAGGGTGGCGATCGTCGGGCTGGGGGCGCTCGGCACGGTGCTGGCCAACCATATGGTTCGCGGCGGGGTCGGGTATTTGCGCTGCATCGACCGCGATTTCGTAGAGACCAGCAATCTTCAAAGACAAATGCTCTATGACGAAGAGGATGCCAGGAATCATATGCCGAAAGCCGTTGCCGCCGCGGACAAATTAAAAAAAATGAATTCGTCGGTTACCATTGAGCCCATCGTAGGGGACGTCCATGCCTATAATGCGGAAGAGCTGCTCAGCGACGTGGACATCATCCTGGACGGAACCGATAACTTTCAGATACGGTACCTGCTGAATGATGTCGCCGTCAAGCACCGCATTCCATGGGTTTATGGCGGTGCGGTAAGCTCCAGAGGCATGTTTGCGGCGATCCGGCCCTACGTCACTCCATGCTACCGCTGCCTGTTCCCCGATCCCCCTGCCGGCCGAGGGGAAACCTGCGATACGGTAGGCGTGATCGGACCTATCGTTCATATTGTTGCCTCTTATCAAGCGGCGGAAGCTTTAAAGCTTATGGTTGGCGCAGAGCATCACCTTAACCCTTACCTGGAGCAATTCGAGCTGTGGACGAACCGGCATATGCAGATGGATATTCGTCAGGGAAAGCACCCGGATTGCCCGGCCTGCGGCAAAGGGGAATTCGAGTTTCTCTATCCGGCTGCGGACAGCCTGGAGGTGTTTACGGCCTTATGCGGCAGAGATACGGTCCAGATCACCCCGAGAGGCGGACGATCGGTTAACCTGGAAGAAGAGGAGAACGTATTTCGCAGGATCGGGAAGGTCGAGCGGAATCCCTTCCTTCTGCGCTTTCACGTCGGCGATTATGCGCTGGTGCTGTTCAAAGACGGCCGGGTGCTGGTGCAGGGAACGCAGGACATTGACATCGCCAAATCGTTGTACGCCAAGTATATTAGCCATTAAAACAACAAGCCGGTGCGGGGATCCTTTTCCTTTCACCAGCTTGTTCATTTCCGTATATTACTTTTGGATCGTGAACCCATTCATTTGCAGATGAGCATGGAACATGTCGTTGACCGAAGGCAAATCTTTCTTTGCAGGCCGGGACTCCGCTTCCCAGACCTTTGATTTCTTCAGTGCTCTCGGACAGTGAATAAAGCACTCCTCCACCTCTACAATGACACCCAATTGAGGCACTTCACTCCATTGCATCGCTGTTAAAATGTCCTCATTGCGCGTGATCCTTGTCCGGCCATTAATCCTTAACACTTCCTCCAGGCCCGGTATGATGAAAAGCATACCTGCATATGGGTTCTCAAGCATATTCAACAAGGAGTCGACACGCCGGTTTCCCGGCCGTTCGGGATAGATCAGATGCCGGTCGTCTATGACTTTGACGAAGCCCGGTTCATCTCCGCGGGGCGATACATCGCACCTCCCCTCTTGATTGGCTGTGGACAGAAAGAAAAGCGGCGACATCGACACATAATTTCGAACATGAGAATCGATTTGTGCAATGCTTTTTTTAAGTACGGCTTCGTGAGGAGAGCCTACCAAATCCCTCAGCTCATCCGCACGGGTAACGATCCCTTGCGACCATAATTCATGAATCATCCGTATAAAACCTCCTTATCCGAAGAATCCCATGCTGCTTTTCTCTTACTATCCATGTTTTCTCGCGATTTGTCCATACTGATTCTTAACGTGAACAGGGATTCCCCCAAAAAACGAACGACTTCACTCCCGGGATACAGGAATGAAGTCGTTTTTTGGAATGGAGGCTTCGCCGGGAATCAGCTGCGTTTGTGCAGCGGGGCGGATGAATTGAATTCTCCGAGCTTAAAGGCATCCTTCAGCCAAACCGCGACCTCTTCAGACAAAGCATTCAGGATCACTTTGCCGGCGGCTGCATTGGCGCCGCCTGGTGTCCCGAAAACGCCGCTGGGGCTAATGGCCTGCACACCCTTGGTCTCGATGGCTTCCAACCATCCTGCTTCTCCTGCCGTATAGCCTGTGACGGCTTCAAACGCGCGTACACGGTGCTCTCCCATGACGTGAAGCGCCAGACTCGTCTCAATCGCGCCGGCATGACTGTCCGTAGACGCAAGCTTGAGCCCTGCCTTCACCCCGGCTTGAAACATGACATGCAGGAAACGCCTGAAATCGGTATAAGCGGCTACCTGCATTCCGGGCCATATACTGCTGCAACCGGCCGCATATTTGCCGAGAAACCGGAAATTCCCGCCATGGAAACTGAACAGACCGATACGGGTCAGCCCCATACGCCTCAATGCCGTGATGTATGCCTGAATTACGGCTCCGAGCGTTACGGGATCAAGGGTCACTGTGCCGGGAAAATCCGCGTGATGCTCCGATAGGCCGGCCATGATCGTGGGTGTTACAACGATGGGTTCTCTGCACCGTGCCGCAACCTCGGCCGCCAACACTTCAGCCAATGCCGAATCCGTCACCAGGGGCAAATGCGGCCCATGCTGCTCGAGCGCACCGATGGGGATCAGACCGACCGCGCCGCGGTCCTGCCCAACCGCCCTGGCCTCGGACGACGTCAAATATTTCAGCTCGACAAAACTCATAACAGCTGCGCTTCACCGGAGATTTCCTGATCCGCCATGCCAGAAGGTGGAAGAAACACATCATTGAACGTGATTTTGCCGGCTTTACGTTTCTCTTCAGCGTATGGACCGCGGTCGATCAGCTTCAGAGGAGCCCTCTTTTGATGAATTTCCCGCCTTTTCAGCCGAGTGGCTTCCTCGTCAACGACATACTCGGCGGTGAGTCCCTGCATGCGCTTATGAACCACCACACCGTAATCGCGCTCGGCGCTTTCGATGGAAACCAGCTGCCGCAGCACATCCATGCGTACGGCCTCCACATCCCGCTCCAGCGGGTCCCCCCAACCTCCGCCGCCAGGAGTTGTAACCCGGATGATATCGCCCGCTTTCACCGGGATTCCTTCCTGACAGAACTGGATCAGCCGTTCGTCAGCAGTACCGGGATTAATCCATGTTCCCCCGGGCTTGCCCGGCCCGCCGCCGTTAACGCCGTAACAACCGAACGCCGTGCGGTCGACATACGTAACGTAATACCCGTCGGCCAGCATACGAATGTCCTTCACGTAGCCCATCCCTCCGCGATATTTGCCGCATCCGCCTGAATCGGGATTGAGGGCAACCCGCTCGACAATAACAGGATAGCGCTGCTCGATAAATTCCGCCGGAAGGTTCTTGGCATCGTTCACCATGTCTACTGCATCGGTTCCATCCGCATAGGTCCGCGCTCCGGAGCCGCCGCCGAATACTTCGCGGTACAGCCAAGGCTTTCCTTCCTCGTCGTAACCGTAAACGCCATATACCTGAACGCAGTGCATATCCGCCGACACGTTTCCTCCAAAAGCCTGGGCAAGGGCCGCTCCATAAACGCCGAAGCCGCGGAACCAGCACTGCATACGGTTGATCACAGGCGCCGGATACTCCGACGTGAGCACGGTTCCAGGCGGCAGCTCGCAGCGGAATACTCTGGTCACGCCTTCGTTGATCACCGTCCCCGGTGCAAATCCGGCCAGGAACGAGCCTACCCATTTGGACAAAAAGCGTCCGTCGTTGGGCGAGTTCAGAGGACCTTCGGTTTGCGGATTCGTCCCCGTCCAATCCAGAATGATCTTCTCGGGGTCCTTGCGCAGGGTGACCATGAGCTTGACAGGATCGTCCAGGTTGATTCCATCGTTATCGAGGAAATCCTCCCCCGTAAACTCTCCATTGGGGAACATAGGCAGGATCACATCCCGTACCGCCTCCGCGCAGCGATCCATCAGCTTGTACATGGCGGCCTCGACGATATCGGCTCCAAGACGGTCGCAAAGCTGCTTTACTTGACGCTCAATGAGACGGCAGGCGCCGATGAAAGCATCCAGATCTCCGCGCATCGTATCCGGGAAGCGGGTATTGCGGAGCACAATCTTATAGATATCGTCCTGTAACCTGCCTTGGTTGTACAGTTTGACCGGAGGGATCTGGATCCCCTCTTCAAATATACTTGTGGAAGTGGTCGGCCAACTGCCTACCGACCGGCCGCCCACATCCTCGGTGTGACCAAAGATCAAGGAGAAAGCAATAAGACGACCGCTGTGAAAAATAGGGATGCACACACAGTAGTCGGGCAAATGCGTAATCGTACCATGGGAGTCGTAAGGATCATTGTAGAGAAATACGTCCCCCTCGTGAATCTCCTCAAGAGGAAAGTGGGCGCGTATAGGGTCCGCACTGGCTCCCCAGGAAACCGATGTTACATTATTGCAGTCTACGGTACAAATCGAAGCCCGATAATCGTGCTGCTCACGAATGATGGTTGAGCGCCCGGCAAGCTCAACAGCCGCTTCACCCTCATCTACCGCAGCCTCCAAACCGCCCTCCACGACGTCCAGAGTAATAGGATCCACTTGGGCCTTGAAGCGTTCAATGCGCGCCCATTCCTCTTCCGAACGGGGCCACTCCTGCTGCCGGAACGGCTTATACAATGGCGGCTGGTAAATGGACGCGTCGAAAATCAAAGGTTTGTCGTTTGACATATTAAGATCCTCCTTTAGCGTATCGTGTGAGGAGCAAGTGCCCGAACTCGTTTACCGTAACGTACCACCCGGGTTCCACAACGGTAGTGGTATCGTACTGTTCAATGACCGCCGGCCCGGCAAGCGGCTCCGGGATGGGTTCTGTGGGGCGTGCGTACACCGGACAATCCACGAAATCTGACGCCTCGTTTACATACATCGGCTGTATAGACTTCAGCAAGTCGCTCCACCGGAGCTCCGAGCTTTGCTTTGCATACTGGCGAGGTGGTGCGAGCAGCCCGAAGCCGGTTACTCCGATATTTACGATTTCGACCAGCGTCTTGTTCTCGTAGGAGTACCCGTACTGGTCTTCATGAGCAGCATGGAAGCTTTTGATGGTACCGGCAAGCGATCCGGCAATGGAACCGTCAGGAACAGGCAGGGGTACACGAATTTCAAACGCCTGTCCGACATATCGCATGTCGAGAAACGCCTGCAGACGAATGCCGCTGCTGTCAAACCCTTGACGGGCGAGATCCGCCGAGACCCGGTCGCGCAGCTGCAGGAACTCGTCGTTCAGCCGGTCCACATCGAGCGCGTCTTCGCGCTGCACATCGGTAATCACGTGATCCACACGCACATCCGAATAAAGCAGCCCGGCCGCAGCGGTGGCTCCAGGCGCCGTAGGGATCAGAATCCTGCTCATGTCCAGCGCATTCGCAACAGGGGAAGCCATGAGACCGCCTGCGCCGCCAAAGGCGAACAACGCATAATTGCGGGGATCGCGTCCACGGCGGACAGAGACGACGCGTATTCCTGCAGCAATGTTTTGCGTAGCGATCTCGAGAATGCCTGCGGCCGCTTTCTCGACGGAAAGCCCCAAGGGTTCGGCAATTTTGGCTTGTATGGCGTCATAGGCAGCCTGCCGATCCAATGGAATCGAGCCGCCAAGCAGGTAAGGCGGAATCCGGCCCAGCACCAGGTTCGCATCGGTAATTGTGGGCTCTTGGCCGCCCCTTCCATAGCACACAGGGCCCGGAAACGACCCCGCGCTCTGCGGTCCTACCCGCAGGGCTTTGCTGCCGCTCAGCCAGGCGATGGATCCGCCGCCCGCTCCCACGGTCGTCATATCGATCATTGGAGATTTGATGTCGTAGATATCGATCCTGCCTTCAGATAACAGACGGGGGATTCCGCCTTCAATCAAAGCCATATCCGTGCTGGTCCCACCCATATCCAGGGTCAGCACATCATGGATCCCGGCCGTGCCGGAAATGGCTGCGGCGGCGATGACGCCAGCCGCGGGCCCCGAGAGAGAAGCGGCAATAGGCCGTTTGATTAATTCATTGGCGGTGGCGACACCGCCACTGGATTTCATCACATATAGCGGGGCTTCTACTCCCGCCCCTTGTGCCCGATCGCCCAGCCGGTCAAGATAAGTGGAAAGAAGAGGCATTAAGCCGGTATTCAAGCACGTGGTCAGTGTCCGTTCATACTCGCGATATTCCCGGATGACATCAGCGGAAATGGATACAAAGCATTCGGGATATTCCTCTTGAATGATCTCCCGGGCACGTTCTTCATGAACAGGATTCTGATAGGAATGAAGGAAGGATACGGCAATCGCTTGAACGCCCAGATCACGGTATTCGCGTGCAGCCAATCGAATCTGCAGCTCGTCCAGCGGGCGCAGCTCCTCGCCTCGATAATTGAGCCGTCCCTCAACCTCGCGAACCAATTCCAACGGTACAACCCGGGGCGGTTTGATCCACCAGGTGATGGCGCCAAATTCTCCGGGCACGTTCTGGCGTGCAACCTCGAGCATATGACGGTACCCGTTCGTAACAATAAGTCCGAGGCGTGAATACTTTGCCTCCAATACGGCATTCGTGGCTACGGTGGTTCCGTGAAGCAGCATGGCAACGTCGGAAGCGGATGCGCCGATCTCTGCCAGAACACCTTCGATGCCGGCAAGGAAGGCGCGGGACGGATCATCGGGAATACTCGATGTCTTGAACACCTTCTCCTCACCAGTCACATCATTGAGAGCTACCACATCTGTAAACGTGCCGCCTGTGTCGATACCAATGCGCCAACTCATTCGGTCCTCCCCTTTCTGAATCTTCCTGATTGTGCATAACGCCACAAGGTTGAGATTCTACCTCATCTGCGTTTGCCTGAACCCAGTATAGCAGGGAGGTGACCTGCCGATCTGTTCATTAGTTACATATCCATCATTTTGCCGGTACGGCCCGATTGCGCCGCGTCCCGCTCACCCAATCTCGAAGGCCGCCAACCGCTCCAGCTCCGGCATATTCGTGATGAACAGAACGCCCTTCCGGAGATCGACCAATCCACGCGCGCGCAATCCGTTGAGCACCCGGGTCACCATCACTCTGGAGGTACCCGCCAAAGCGGAAAGCTCCTGATGGGTCATGGACAGCGCCCGCGTACCCTCGGGTTTGCGGGCAAGGATCTCCACCAAAATCCGGGCCAGCCGAACCTCGGAGGGATCGAAGGTCAGGGTCATCATCTGGTTGCTCAGCATCCATACCTTATGGGCTATCGATTGCATCAATGTGAAGGCGAAGTCCGGACGGATGCGAATAATTTTCTCCATGGTTTCCCTGGAAAATGCACTGACCTTGGTAGATTCTACGGCTTCTCCCGTGTACCAGTGATTAGCGTGCTGAAAGAACGGAACGTCCGCAAAAAACTGCCCGGGCTCCGCAAAGGCCAGCACTTTCTCCGTACCGTCCGGACGAACGATGGTAGCCCTTACATGGCCGGCATGCACATAGAAAAAATACTGTGCGGGTTCGCCTTGCCGGATGATAATGCTCCCTCGCGGGAAAAACCGGGGAGTTGCAAGTTCACTGACCTCGGACGGCAGCGATCCAAACGCGCGGGGATGAAACGCTTCTTGAACGACGTGCTGCATTTGCATTAGGTTACTCCTTTCCTATAGGGCATGATTAAGCTGTGAGAAATACGTTAATATCTGAATAATCAAAAAATTTTATCAAATAAAAGTCTATGATGCCCGGCATGATAATCTTATTAACGCGCTGATCATGAAATGTTGAATTTTGGACAATGCTTCACGGATCTTAAGCTTTGTCAGGAAAGGGTATTTGCAAGAGTGATGGAGAAGGAAATTGCGGTGCTTTTTGCTTTTGAGGTGAGACTGCACGTCGTACTGAAAATAGAACGATTCCTATAAAACGCTATGTATAGATAATAGCTTAATATTTGGGGAGGAACAAGAAAATTCTGTTACAACATATGCAACTTTACTTTCATCCTGGATTGAACCATTTCAAAAAAGTGATGGAAAATAAAAAGTATTTCCAACTTTGAGAAAGTCAGAAATACTTGTCCCAGATCATGAACCGCCTGCATAAAGAATCTTCCGATCTCTAACACTCCCTACTTCCACGTGGGGCTGCCCAAAATCCTCCCCCGTCCTTGAATCGCGCCGCCGCGGCTAACGTTTTGGCTGTGGACTGCAATGACTGCACCAGCAGCTTTCATAAATTTCGTGTCACGCCGACGTATCGACATCAAGCATGTCCAATAAAAAGATAAAGATCGGAATTCCCACGATCAGGCCCCATGTGCCCAGGTAATGCTCCGAAAAAATGAGAATAATAAACGTATAGAACATAGGAAGGTTCACTTTGGAAGACATCAGCTTCGGGTTCAGGAAATACCCTTCAAGAAAGTGAAGCACAGCAATCATAGATAACACATAGATGACCATCAGATAACCGCCTATCGCATATCCGATAATACTTAAAGGAATTAATGAAACTAAGAAACCTACTACGGGAACCAGACTAAGCAGGAAGATCATGATGGTTAGCGCAAAAAGGTAAGGATAGCCGAGAATCCATAGGCCGGTAACCGTAAAGATGGTATTGCATGTAGCAATAAGAAGTTGAGCCTCCAGCACTTTGCCAAAAGATAAAACGAATTTCTTCCCGAAATACTCAAGCTCTTCATATAACCAGGAAATTTTGCTGTTTTTCAATCTGGATGTAAAGGCGGCAATTCTGTTTTTTTCGAGGATAAAGACAAAGCTCAGCACGATCGCCAGTACGAACGTCGTCCCCCAATTGCTGATTTTAAGAATATATTCGAAGCCTTGTCTTACGTAGGATTGCAAATCCAGGTCTTTTATGGTTTTGTACACATATTGAGACAGCTCATCCTGAGGAACCGGCAAATGCGACAGCCCGATCAGAGTAGCTTTTAATTGTTTGATTTGAACATAAAGCTTCGGCAAATAATTAATGATACCGATGACGATGGTCGTAACTAAAATAAGATACAGCAATATGATAATGACCTTGCTGTTGACCGGGATGTATTTATTGATTTGCTTCGTTAAAAAATGCTGAAGACTGTTCATAATGTAGATGAATAAAAAGGTTAACAGAATGAGGTTCAGCATGTCCCTTATGCTAAACAACAGCAAACATATTACTAAGATGATCAGAAATCGTCTTACCGTCAGATTTAAAAAGAATCGCTTAATATTCTCCATCCATTCGTCTCCATTCACTAACCCTCGAGTTTGTCCTATTCCTCAGTCTACAACAATGAAAATAGTTAGGGCAATAAAATATACAATATTAACTTCATTTCATCGTTGCTTTATCATAATGAATAGATATGATTTACATATTGTAATTTTTCTAAACCCTGAATCCGTGATAGTTCTTCTGTGAAAAAGAAGAAAAAGAAAGGAAATCGCATCTCCGATGGTGAATTTTAAAGGAACCATGAATGATCCACTTTCACCTGCGAGGTGCTACATATGAGAATCCAATTCACCCAATCTAAGGAAATTCTGTTGACTACGCATGCTGGCCTGGCCACCGTCGGCGCCTTGCTTTCCCATACCCGATTGCCGCAGCGTCTCAATCGCTCCACCGTGAAAGGAATGGAGAACCCGATTCACAGTCATGGCGATGTCATGACCAGCTATCTTGGCTTGCTTTGCCAAGGCAAAAGCGACTTCGACCACATCGAACCTTTCCGAAAAGATCCCGTATTCCAAACCTGCCTCGGTGTCCGCAAGGTGCCGTCAAGCCCGACGCTCCGTCAGCGTCTGGATGCCGCAGCTCAAACGATGAATGCCAACTGGAACGAGATCCTGCTTCAAGAATCCGCCGATCTGATTCGAAACGTAAAAGCACCTGTAACCGGACTGACAGCAGGCGAGCATACGGTGATTCCGCTGGATATCGATGTCTCTCCGTTCGATAACTCCGGTACGAAAAAAGAGGGTGTTTCGTTGACCTACAAAGGCACGTTCGGCTACGCCCCCATTTTCGCCTACCTCGGACAGGAGGGGTATAGCGTGAATGTGCAGCTTCGGGAAGGCAGCACGCACAGTCAGAAGGATGGCGCTGATTTTCTGCGCGAAAGCATCCAGTATGCCCGGCGCATCACGAAAGAGCGCCTTCTCGTGCGGATGGATTCCGCTCACGACAGTCTGGAAAATCTGCAGGTGTGTCATGCTGAGCCAGAGGTCGATTATATCATCAAGGTCAATCTGCGCAATACATCCAAGGAAAGTTGGCTACGGATCGCCGAAGACAAGGGCATGGCCTGTGAGCAGCGCCCCGGCAAGACGGAATACATGGGCGTGATCGCCTTTCCCGAAAAAGGCTTCGATCAAGCCCTTCGTCAAGTGTTTCAAGTGATCGTACGGACGATCGACCGTGAAGGTCAGATGCTCCTGTTCCCGGAAATTGAAGTGAACGTCTATTGGACTTCTCTTACCTGCTCGCCGTGGCGTGTCATCGAGTTGTATCGCGATCACGGCACGAGCGAACAATTTCATAGTGAGCTGAAGACGGATCTGGATTTGGAGCGACTGCCCGCCGGCAAATTCGATACCAACGATCTGGTTTTGCACGCGGGGGTGTTCGCTTACAACCTGCTCCGCATCATGGGGCAGGAAAGCTTGCGCCAAGACGATGCTCCGATTCGGGGAGGCGTACAACGTCGCCGCATCCGCACCGTGATTCAAAACATCGTGTACATCGCGGCTAGAGTCAGCCGACACGCTCGTCAAACGATTTTCAATTTTGGGCGATACAGTCCCTGGTTTCAGACCGTACGACGAGTGTACCAAGCGTTTGCCTGAATCCATTTTTCGCCATCCAGACCAACCCAAACTGCTCTTCCCTGTTCCGGCCTTACCGTAAACAGCAAGGCTTATTGAGCATGCCTTGCTTGATGGATTCTGTCATTTGTAGATTTGTTTTCATCACGAATCTTTAGCTGATGGGGGGATTTCCGATTACTTTTTTCCATATACTGCCCTCTCTGGCGGAGTGGACTTAAGTTTGTCACGGATTCAGGTAAACCTAAATAACCCAAAATATGGAAAATATTGAACCTTTAGGTTTTTCGTTTTTTTTCAAAAAAACTTGTGTTAATAGACAATATTTTCCTTCCGGAAAAGAAAACAGGAAGCCGCAGCTTCCTGTCCATAATTTGTTCTATTCTATTACAAGACTGATGCCCGCAACCTTTTCATTACCCCTTGAACGAAAATGCCGGAAGCCCTTTAACCTGCGCGGCAACGCTGAATATTCCACCGGCCAACGGCTGATTATCCAACTCCCGTTCATGGAGTCCATGGCGGGCCGTCGTAATATACAGGACATCGAGATCCTTTCCACCGAAAGCGCATGACGTCACCTGAGAGGCTGGAACCCTTATTTCGTCAAGCTGCTTCCCGTTATCCGGATTCCAGCGGGTAACCCGATATCCGCCCCAATGGGCGATCCAAATCATGCCTTCCGCATCGATGGTCATTCCGTCGGGGAGCGCATGATCTAAGGTCAAATCAATCATCACCCTTTGCCGGCTCAGCGTTCCTGAGCTCATTTCGTAATCGAAGGCGACCACCTGCTTTGTCGGTGAATCGATGTAATACATGGTACGGCAATCCAGGCTCCAGACAATACCGTTGGAGATACCGATTCCCGTCAGCATCTTGCGGACGTTCAGATCCGTATCCAAACAATACAAGGCACCCGACCGCCCTGTTTCGTTCAAGTTCATGGTTCCTGCCCAGAATCTTCCGGCGGGGTCGCACTTACCGTCATTAAATCGATTCTCCGGCTGATTTTGTTCCGGATCCATGACAGGGGTCAGCACCTCCGTTTCCAAATCAAGCGAGTAAAACCCATTCTGCAAGGCCAGCATAACACCGCCCGCTTCTCTGGGCACAACGGTTCCAACGAATTGGCCAATGGGAATCGAACGGTCGGTATGGTGCTCCGGGTCGAACACATGCAGCGTTTTTCCCGTAATATCCACCCAGTAAAGCACCTGCTTTTCAGCATCCCATATCGCACCTTCACCAAGATCGGCTTTGGCATCCAATACAAGGCTGCATTCTGTCATGATAGTCCCTCCCCATACCCTTTTTTAACCATTCATCCGGCAGGCGGCATCGCGGCCTGCCGGATCAAGCCTTCCTTACAAATTAACCTGAAATAAAAGCTCCGGATTATCGAACAATTCTTTCAACACAAGAGCGCACGATCCGATAAGGTTGGCCTTCGGCCCCAGTTTGGAAAAAATGACCCGCACCCTTTCCTTCGGTACCGGCAGAGCTCTCTGCTGAATCTGCTTCTCAATTTCGGTGATCAGGCGTTCTCCCAAGTGAATTATTTCGCCATGGATAATGATCAGCTCCGGATTGATTGAATTGACAAGATTGGCGATACCGATCCCGAGATATTTGCCCAAATCCTCAATGGCCAGTTGGTATACGACGTCATCTCCCCGGCGGATCGCTTCCCCGATCAGTTCGAAGGTCAACTCGTCCCGCGTTTGCACCATGTCTTTCAGCAGTAACGTGCGCGATAAGTTTTCGTGAATTCTTGACATGAGGGAATTCGACGAAGCGTACATCTCCCAGCAGCCGTCATTTCCGCATCGGCACTTCAAGCCGTCCATTTGAATGGTCGTATGCCCAATTTCTCCAAAGCTGTCGTCTTTGCCCCTCATAATCCGGTTATCGATAATGATCCCCGCCCCGATGCCAACGTCCGTCATGAGGCTGACAAAGGTATCCACGTCTTGGCCTTCGCCAAACATTTTTTCGGCCAGCACCTGGTTGCGGCATTCGTTATCCACCCAAACCGGCAGATGAAAGGCCGAAGACAGGCTTTCTCCCAGTGAACAACCGTTTAACACTTCTAAATGGGTTGATGTCAGAATCGTTCCGGTGCTTGTCTCGACCAGTCCCGGGCAGCCTACTCCGATTCCTTTGACGGGAATCCCCAACTCCTTCGCCTTTAGAAGCAAAGCCCCCGCCAAATCCTTCACCTTGGCAAGCATCGTTTCCGTCGTATCCTTCGGGGTGATCGATACGCGAAGCTCGTGCAGAAGGTTTGCCGAAAGATCCATGAGCGCCGCCTTTATGGTATTCACGGTAAAATACAAGGCAAGAATGCCTCCGCCCCTGGCATGAAAGGCGATTAATTTGGGGCGCTTGCCTCCCTGGTCCGTGGAACTGCCCATTCCGCTCACTTTGATATATCCTTCCAAAATTAATTCTTCCACCAAAGCGGAAACCGTAGGGCGGCTCAGCCCCAATTCCTTGCTGATTTCCGGCTGGGTCGTTTCGCCCGAATTACGGACCCACTGCAAAATACTGAGTTTATTCGATTGTTTGATATCTGTTTTTCTTGAAATGATAAGCAAATTTCACGCAGCTCCTATCCAAATCTATATATAGTTTCACAAAATGCCGTACTTATTAAACGCCTCCACGATCCCCATCCCGTTTTCAAGGGCTTTTCTCATTTGGTTCTCTCCGCTCACTTTGTCCAAAGCCTTTGTTACCGTCTCATGGATGATCTCCTTGGGAACGACGACGACGCCGTCATGATCGCCGAAAATCAAATCCCCCGTACGGATGAGCACACCGCCGCATTGAACAGGTACGTTGCAGGCGATCACGTCGGTCCTGCCCTTGGAATCATACGGACTATAGCCACGGGCAAACACAGGAAACCCCATTTGTTTGATTTGCATACTGTCGCGGGTCAACCCGTCAATCACCGCTCCCCTCGATCCTTTGATTTTGGCAGCCGTACTGAGCAGCTCCCCCCAAAATCCGCTGCGGGTCGAACCGTTGGTCGCAGCAACAAGGACATCCCCTTCCTGCAGCGCATCGATCGCTTCAAGCTCCTTTTGATAAGGTGCGGACGGAATTTCGTAAACATCCGCAGCGAGCACGGTTAAAGCCCTGCCTGCAAATTTGGAAAAAGGAATCACCGGTCGTATATCATGAGTCATGCACTGCTGCCTGTAACCCATTTCGTCCAGAATATCCGCCAGGACCGCACTGGTTAAAGTTTCTTCCATTTGAGCATAGTTCAAAAAAATCCCGTTGTCCATTCGTATCCCCCATTTGTTCCGTTCATGGAAAAGGAGCGGATAGAACGTAAATATGCTTTCCAGCCGCTCTTCATTGATTATTGTTCCGCTATTTTTTGCAGATCGTCCAATGCCTGTTTGGGCGATTTTTGGCCAAGCAGCGACTGCTGCACCGCCTTGATGGTTTCCAAACGTATTTGAGTAAATTTAGGATCGTTTAACGGATAAAATTTAGCGATCGGCAGTTGGCTGATGAACTGTGCCGCCAACGGATCCTGCTTGGATAGACTTTCCCCGACACTCTTTGTCGCAGGCAGCATACCTTCATTTTTCATGAACTCTTCGTAACGTTGATCCTCATAGAGGAATTCGAGGAATTTGCCGACGGCCTCCTTGTTTTTGGTCGACTTGAACACCATCAGGAAATCCTGTACCCCCAGGTTGAAAGGCTGTTTGCCTGCATTGACCGGAATCGGCGCCACTCCGTATTTCAGATTCGGCGCATCCGCCTTCAGAATGGTCGGCAGGAAGTTGGCCGTAATCATCATCCCGACCTTCCCGGCTCCGAACACCTTTTGCAGCTCATCCCGGTTGATGGCGGTCGGCTCGGGGTTGGTCACTTTGTCATTACGCACAAGGTTGGTCAGATACTGTAGTCCCTCCACGTTTTCCGGAGAGTTCAGCACCCATTGATCGCCCTTTTTCCAATCTCCTCCATTCCCCCAAATGAAATAGGAGAAGTAGGCTTGCCCTTCGAAGGTCGTCATCGGTACGCCGAAGCCGTCGACTCCCGTTTGTTCTTTAATGGCTTTGGCCGTTTGCCTCAGTTCATCCCATGTTGCCGGGGGCTCTTTAATGCCTGCTTGTTCAAAGAGATCTTTGTTATAGTACAGACCGCGGATCGATGCGAGAAGCGGAAGGCCGTAGCTTTTGCCGTCCAGCTCACCCGCTTTGTAAAACGATTCGTAAAATTTGCTTTTCAGGTTTGGAGAAATCACTTCGTCCAACGGAAGAAGAAGATCATCAGCGGCAAATGCGGCATAATGGTTCAAGTTCAAAATGTCCGGCGTCTGTTGGGTGCTCACCATCGTATTTATTTTTTGCTCCAGAACGTCCCAACCGACAACCTGCAGGTTCACTTTGATATCCTGATTCGCTTGTTCAAATGCACTGACAACCTTTCTGAGAAAAGGCTCGGTCGCATTGCTGTATTGAGCGGCGATGAAGGTGATTTCTTTTTTCTCCCCGCTGCCGCCGCCGGAAGAAGATGGGCCCGGAGAGGGTGGCGGGCTTCCGTCTGTCGAATTGCCCCCGGTACATGCTCCCAATAGAGAGGACATCAGTAATAACAACGTAAAGAATACCGGCGCCCGTTTTAATGAATTCCTGTTGTTCACTTTGAATCCCTCCAAAAGTTACTTTTTGTGAAGCAAGCGTCTGCAAGAGCACGGTGGATCCGTTACGGGATGCTCTCACCCCCTTTAAGTCCGTTTAACAGGCCGATGGACTCCCGAACGATCAGCTCTCCGGCCTGCGGCGTGAGCTGACTGGTTCTTGCGGTTTTGATTTCATATCCTCCTTCTTCAAAAGCGCGTTCCGTAGGCACATATCCTATATAATCGTTCGCCATCCCCACAATCAGGGTATGGAGATAAGGGGACCGTTCTTTTATAGCCAGACCCAGTTCTGCAAAAAGCTCGCACGGCAGGCTCAGCAGCGCATGGTCTCCGATTTGAACCGCCTGAAGCTCCGTTTGCAGAAACTCGGCTTTATGTTGACTGAGGATCAATATTTCTTTGGCATAAGCTTCATCCGGCACGCCGTCAAGCAGAGAGGGAATGCCCCATCCTGCATTTTCCAGAAGCTGCAGGGCGTGCCGGACCTGTTCCTCCGTAATCCTTCTTCTCGGGAGTAAAACCGGTTTCGAAACGCTTTTCAACCGGAGCGCAGCCGAATACTTCAATGTCGGCAGAACATCGAGCACCCGACCCGCCAACCGGCTTCCGATGCGCTCCGCCTCCCCAAAATCGCGCGCCTGCCCCGGATTGGATATATCGATATGATTGATATCCCCTTCGGCGCCGTTCGCAAAGAGCACAACCGTATCCCGGCCGAACCGGTGCTCCAAGCGTTCGGTCAAGCTGTGCACATAGTCCCTCGATATCAACCCATCCTTACCGACCAGTACAGCGGTATGAAGCGTAAAATGAACCAAGATCGAGCGGATGGCCCGCCGTTCGTCCGCAACCGAAATCACGAATACATCCGGGTCGATCGGCCCGGCCGCAGATTTCACCTGGGAGGGATCCAGCCCTTCCCAGTTCATGCGCAGCGTTCCGTCCTGCATCATGATGCGCCGGTTAAAGCTAAGCGCGTCTTCATATCCTTTGCCGATACCGACCGCCGCTTCCCAGACGTTGTCCGTGCATAGGACGGCCCCTTCGATCACTTTGCGGGTCAGTTCTTCAATATACGTGATGACGAGCGGATCGTATTCGTCCTTGAAGGCTTCCATCACATCAGGCCCGGAATGAGTATGTGTGGCGAACAGGATGATGCTCTCGGGCAGGATTCCCGTTCTTTCGCGGATGCCTTCCTTAATAAGCTTTCCGAACGATGCGAAAATGCCGATCAAATCCAGTCCGATGAACAACAAAGCATGCTTTCCGTCGTTCAAATACAGGAAATTGGCATATAAAGGATCATGTACGCCCTTGGACCGGTTATCCTGACGAATGTTTCCGCCGATAGGAGTACCGGTTTGCGGCGTGATATCGATCTTGCAGCAGCCCGCTTTCACCGTTCGATCACCTCGCCTGTCGGTAAGATTTTCTCCACGCCTCTGTCGGTTTCATAGATAACAACCTTTAATTCCTTGCTGATCTTATCCCCTGCGCGTATTTTCTTCGCCGTTCCGTTGCGGATCGCTTCATTAAGGCCGTCTTCCCCGATCGACGGACGGCTGGTGAAAGGTTCGATGACGACCGTATAAGCGTTACCGTACCACGGATAGCCCTTCGTTCCGCCAAACTCCTGCCAAATCCACAGATGGGGAAAATCGTCCACAGGCCACGCCATCCCTATGCCCAGATTCATGCGGCGGTTGGTCAGGGCATACCAGCCCTCCTTATAGGCCGTCGCATAAAACATATCCGTAGTTTCGGCGCCGATGCCTCCAATTTTACGCAAATCCGCCGGTTTTCCATGTACATCGACAGCGTACGGCCAGTCAAAGCGGTTGCCGTGCGGCAGGCGGTTTGATGGCTCCGCTTTGTCCGAGGTAATAATCGTGCAATCCGGAAGCTCGAGAATGCAGTCCTCGCTTAAGAAAGGAGCTCCATAGCTGGGATGATGACCCCACATGAAGTCAAGCTCCGTCCTGCCGTAATTATGGATCGTCTCACGAAATTGGATGACCGGCCGGCCCGCTTCCAGGCGGATTCTTTTCTCCAGAATAAAGGGCGTTCTTAATGTTTTGGTCGTGAGGAGCACCTCTACTGCCTCCGGCTCGTCGACGAGAACGGCAAACTCCCACGGACATGTCGCCACCTCGCCATGAAAGCCAAGATGGGCGCCCTGGTAATAGGAAGGTCCGCTGGCCGAAGGAAACAGCTCCTGCCAGCCTCCGTGATAATAATCCGTAAAAATGCCCTGGGGATTCTGCATGGAAGCGGGGATAGGCGGATGCCTCAGCCCGATCGGGGATCGCCACATGAAATCGACATCCTTGGGCTTATACAATAATTCGAAAATGTCCGATCCCTTATCGAGCAATATCGACATCCGGATCAATTCGTTCTGCAGCACCAGCGTTCTCATGCCTTTGTAGGTCCCGTAAGGATCGATGCGGCATCCGTAATGGGCTTCCCTCATTTGTTTTTTCCCCTTGCTTCAACCGGAATCACGGTTTCCACCTTTCCGTTTCGGATACCGATCAATTCATCCGCCAGGTTTACCGTCGGGCAAACATGGTTGGGAATGATCTCCAGACGGCCGCCAATGGAGACAGGAAAATCATGTGCGGTAAGCATGACCCCATGTTCCTCGGAAAGCCGGTCAATCCGGACTTGCGGAGCCGAACGAATGCATCCGTATCCCTCCGTATAAGCCCCTTTATCCGAGGAGAGGGTTTTGGAGCCCGCATCGATGACCGCACGGTCTTCCGAAGGTCTGCTGACTACCGTTGTATGGATGGTCAAGGCGCAATCGACAATCCCGGCGAGCCCTAGCGAGACCATCGTCGCGTCGTTGAAAACGTAGGTGCCCGGCCTGATTTCTGTAATGCCTTCAACCTCCTTGCAGTGAAACGATGTCGGCGTCGAACCCACGCTGATCTCCGGAATATCCAGCCCGAGCTTTTCCTCAATAAGCCGTTTGGTTTCCGCCAGCAGCGCTCCTTCCAGTCGGCTGATACGAATCCGTTCTTCCTGAGAATCCGCCTTGTAGGAGTGGCCCGCATGGGTCATTAGCCCGGTTATGCGAACAAATGGCAGCTTGGCGATATCCCTGGCGAGCTGAAGCGTTTCTTTCCCCGGCTGTCTTCCGCAGCGCTGCAGCCCCGTATCCACATCAATGTATAAGGACATGGTTTTGCCGAGCCGGCGGCCAACCTCGGAAATCCCGCGCGCCGCTTCCACACTGTCCAAAGCTACGGTTACCTCGGCATGAGCGGCCAGCTTCTCCAGCCGCCGAAGCTTCTGCTCTCCGACGATCGGATAGGCGATCAGAATGTCGGTAATCCCGTGCTTTCGCATCACTTCGGCCTCCCCGATTTTGGCCACGGTAATGCCGAACGCTCCATACTGCAGCTGCTTCAAGGCGATCCAGGGGCTTTTATGGGTTTTTACATGCGGCCGAAGACGCACTCCCGCTTCCTCCGCTCTTAAAGCCATCCGCTTCATATTTCTTTCCATGATGTCCAAATCCACGACCAGCGCCGGGGTGTCTATGGATTCGATTCCTAAAGCTGCTTCACTTTCCATCAATGCTTCACTCCTCCTGCCGTAAGTCCGCTAATTAAATACTTCTCGATGCTGAGAAAAAGAATAACGACCGGCACGATCGCTACCAGCGAGGTGGCGAACACATACTGCCATTGGACGTCATACATGCCGAAGAAAGCGTAAATTCCGACGGTCAGCGGCTTCGACGTTTCCGTCGAAATGAAGGTCAACGCGACGGCGAACTCATTCCATGCGGCAATGAAAACAAAAATGACGGTGGTCATGATCCCCGGAACGGCCAAGGGCAGCGTAATCCTGCGCAGGGCCTGCCATTTCGTACAACCGTCCAGCCAGGCGGCCTGTTCAAGCTCATACGGGATCGTCGAGAAATAACCGCTGAGTATCCACACCGCAAACGCCTGATTGAAGGCGGCATTGGTGAGAACAAGTCCCCAGACCGAATCCATCAGACCTAGCCAATGCATTTCGCGGAACAAGCCGACAAGCAGCACGATCGGCGAGAACATCTGCGTTATCATAATCAGATACAAATACATTTGTTTCCCTTTAAATTTCATCCGTGCCAGCACGTAAGCGGCCGGAATTGCACAGATCAACGCCAAAGCCGTGGCGCCGCCCGCAATCACGACGGTGTTCAGCAAATAATCGGCCAACGGCACCATATGCCAAATATCCGCAAAGTTGGAAAATGTCCAGTTGACCGGAAAGAAGGTCGGGGGATAGACCTCGGCCTTGCTTTTTAATGAAACGATCAGCATGATCAGGTAAGGAAAAACCATGACAGCAAAGAGAACATAAGCGAACATGGAAAGGAATGCATTTTGAATTCTCATTGACCTTGGCACGGCTATTCCCTCCTCAAGGCAATGGTCGTGTAAATAATGGAAAACAACAATAGAAGAAGAAAACTGATCACGGATACGGCGGCGGCTTCACCCATCTTATGAGCGGCAAAGGCCAGCTTGTACAGATAGGTAATGATGGTATCCGTCTGATGGACAGGATCCCCTTTGGTCATCGACCAGATGATAGGGAACGAATTGAAAACATAGATGGTGTTGAGCACCGTACTGATGGTCAGAGGCTGTCTTAAAAGCGGCAGGGTGACATGATAAAACTGGCTCCAGGCGTTTGCGCCGTCCACACTGGCGGATTCGTACAATTCGGCGGAGATCGACTGCAGGCCGGAGAGGAGCACAAAGCTCGTAAAAGGAATCGTCACGAATATCCCCACTCCGATCATCGCAGGAAAAGAAGTCGACGGCGAAGCCAGCCAGAAGATATTTTCATTAATCAGGTTGAGCTTAAGCAGAATCAAATTCAAGGCACCGTAGTTGTAATCGAGAATCCATTTCCAAATCACGGAGGTAATAATCAAGGATACCGCCCATGGGATAATCAGGGCGGCACGCACCCATCGCCGCCCGGGAAAATCCCTGTTCAGCAGCTGTGCGATTCCCAGTGACAGCACGGTGCTGATGCCGACTACGCTAACCGTCCAGATCAGCGTGTTTTTTAAAACCGTCAAAAATACGGCGTCGCTCAGGACGTTGGAGAAATTGCGAAATCCGATATATCCTTTCTTCACTCCGGATAAGCTGATTTGGGACACGGAAGCGGAAAATAGCTCGTAAATCGGGAAAACGGTAATGAATACGATGAGGCTGATACTCGGAAGCAGCCAGAGATACGGCGTTGTTTTCCCGATGATCCGGCTGCTGCGGCGAATTTTTTGTTCTTTCTTCTTTATTCCTGATCCGACCGTACCTTTTTCAATTTCCATGGCTCACCCCAATTCCATATGACCTTTGTATCCACTATTCCAACGGTATAACGATTTGCCCGGATGCATCAGATTTTATTTGAGAATGGCCACGGCGTCGATTTCCACTTTGATGCCCAGCAGTTGGCTGCCTACGGTTGTACGAACAGGGTAAGGCTCCTTAAAGTAGCGTTTATACACTTCGTTAAAGGCCTGAAAATCCCCCAGGTCGCTTAGATGGACCGTCACTTTCACCACATCGTCAAACGTAGCGCCGGCTTGCTCCAATATGTACTTGAGGTTATCCAGCGTTTTAGCCGTTTGTTCTTCGATCGTATCGCCTTGAACCTTTCCCGTTTCGGCATCGATCGGTCCTTGTCCCGCCGTATAGATCGTATTGCCGAATTGGATCCCTTGCGAGTAAGGACCCGCAGGAGCCGGCGCCAGACGGGTCAGCAGTTGTTTTTTCATTGTCTATTCCTCCCTTTTTATCAATGGCCATCGGTTGGTCATTCCGTACTGCCGTCAACTCCGCACCATTCCGTCATGGCCAGCGCATACAGCTTCACCAGCAGGAAAAAGTCCTCCACCTCGATATACTCATCAGGAGCATGGGCATTTCCGCCTTTGGGTCCCCAGATGACCGCCGGTGTCCGGCTGTAAAGATTAAATACGAAGGAGTCGCAGGCAAAGGGCGCTCCTTGTACGGGAAGACCGCCGGGATATACGGTTTGGGCCACCTTGGACAGCACCTCTAAAGAAGGATGATCCTCAGGAATGCCTGTCCCCGGCAGAAAACGGATCAATTTCTCAATGACAGGCGGCATATCGCGGAGAATGTCATCATGGGCAGCCTTTTCCCTGTAATAATTTTCGAAGTCGCGGCGCAGCTCCTCTTCCGTTGTCTCCGGATAACACTGAATCCATACATCGATCGTACAGTGGCTTGGCACCCTGTCGCTTAGAGGCGAGTTAACGGGACCCGCTTTCACGCTTTGTACGTACGCGGGCAGGCCGTGGTCATTCACGAACCAACGGGATTGGGATCTCTTTCTGCGATGATCGGTTTCAAACTGATGGAAGATCGTAAGGAATCTTGCTGCGGCAAAGACGGGATTGATCAAAGGCTCTCCGCTGAAGGAACGGCCCGGACGCCCCCGGAAGGTGATTCGGAACATACTGCCGCCCTGATTGGCCGGGCAAATGGCGAGATTGGACGGTTCCGGCACGATGGCCAAGTCCGCTTCGTAGCCTTTTAACACGCAGGCCAGCGTGGCGTTTGCGCCTCCATACTCTTCATCGACGACGGTCTCGATGATGACGTCTCCCTTTAAGGCAATCTTCAGATCTTCGAGCAGCTGGAGAGCCATCATAGCCGCCGCCATCCCGCCCTTCATGTCGAACAGGCCCAACCCGTACTGCTTGCCGTCTTTTACTGTTCCGGAGAAGGGATCGACCGACCAGGGGTCTTCTCCTCTGGGTACCGTATCTACATGCCCGGTGAAGATCAGCGACCTTCCGCCGCCCTTTCCCCGCTTTCTTGCCACAACATTAGGACGGTTCTCATACTTCCGATTGCCCAGATAGGCTTGATGTTCCGTCAGGCCCGGTACATCGGTCGGCAGAAACATATCCATGTCACAATTCAACGTACTTAAAAAATGATAGATAAATTCCTGAATCTGTTTTTCGTCGCCCACAGGATAATGATTTTCGCTCGGGATCGAAACCAGGGACCTGTTAAAATCCAAAATATACTGGCGATGTTCATCTACCCACCGGCTGATGTTAGCGAGCATGAATAGCCCCCTTCCCATTCGCTTATTCTTGACAGATCTGTCCGCCGTCTACGACCAATTCCGTTCCTGTTATAAATGACGCTTCCTCTGAAGCGAGAAAAGCAAATGCGTTGGCGACATCCTCCACCTTGCCGTAACGGTTCAAGGGAATTTTGGAAGTGTAGTTTTGGACTTCCTCCTTGGACATGCCGCCTTCCAGCGCCAATTCGGTCAGTATGAATCCCGGGCAGACCGAATTGACCCGAATGTTAAACGGCGCAAGCTCGATCGCCATCGATTTGCCAAGCAGGATAACCCCTGCTTTCGTTGCATTATAATGAGCAAGACCTTTTTCGCCCAATATTCCATTCGTCGAAGCCATGTTCACGATGACCCCTGCATGTTGTTGTTTCATTTCGTGTGCAACCAATTGGGAGCACAGAAAGACACCTGTCAAATTCACATTCAGTGTATCCTGCCAATTTTGATCCGTGATGTCCAAGAACGGTTCGAAACGGGCAATTCCCGCATTATTGGCCAGAATATCAATGGATCCGAATGTCGTTTTCGTAAATTTCACCAGCTCCAAAACCTGCTCCCGCTTCGTCACGTCAACCGTAATACGGTGCACAGTTCCATATTCACTCAATTCTTTGGCCGCGTTATGTAATCTTGTTTCTCCCAGATCGCAAATGACCACCTGTGCGCCTTCCTGAAGAAACTTCTTGGCGATAGCCTTTCCGATCCCCCGGCCGGCCCCTGTTACAATGGCCGTTTTGTTCTGTAATTTCACACCATCAACTCCTCGTATAGTATGTTTAGAATCTTCTTTTTGAAGAATTTCCAGTTAATCTGCAGTGAAACTATGGTGGACGTAGCCGACCCGCACCGCAGCCCGAAGGGCAAGGAGCGGAAGTCGGGGTCCAGAGAGAAAACCGCTCTTTGACAACTTTAAAAAATACAATTAGGGTCTTGGACTTTTCGTGATGTTCCCAGACAATGAGCTTAGGGTCATTTGGGGAAATTCGTCTCACTCCTGTAGTTCGACTACATCTAAAGTCTGTTTCCCCAGCACTCGTTTGAACTTCTTACCCGCTGGCTGTCCCCTTCGGCAACCCATGCTCGAAGATAGCAGCTTCGAGGCAGCTCATGGACCGAAGGAAGTTCTCATATGCGAGGGTGACTGATCGGCGAGCGCGCTGGGGGCATCCCGAAGAGTCCAATTCCCTAAATCCCGAATCCAGAAGGGAGGGATCACCCTTGAAATTATTTGTCGGTATTGACGTCAGTTCAGAAGAACTGGAAGCGTGTTTCATGAATCCGGAAGGCGATACGCTTGAAACGCTCAAGGTAGAAAACAATCTACACGGTGCCTCGCATCTGCGCGACCGCATCGTGGCTGCTGCGGACAAGCTGCCGGCTTCCGAAATCCATATCGGCCTTGAAGCAACCTCGGTCTATAGCTGGCATCCGGCTATGTACCTGCATGAGGATGCCTCGCTTCAAGAGCGGAAAACCAAGGTGTTCACGATCAACCCGAAGCTTATCAACAAGTTCCGGGAAGCCTACGCGGATATGGACAAGACCGATCGGATCGATGCCTGGATCATCGCCGAACGCCTGCGCTTCGGCCGTCTCACGACGACCATCGTCATGCAGGAGCAGTACATCGCGCTTCAGCGCCTGACGCGCATGCGGTACCATCTGGTTCACAACCTGACACGCGAGAAGCAGTACTTCCTGCAGAATCTGTTCTACAAATGCAATGCGTTTCGTTCCGAAGTCGACAGCTCCGTTTTCGGCCACGCCATCATGGAGATGCTCTCGGAAAAGTTCAGCCTCGATGAGATTGCCGACATGGAAGTCGCCGACTTGGCCGACTATCTCAAGGAGAAGGGAAAGAACCGTTTCCCTGACCCGGAGCATGTCGCCCGCTGCATCCAGAAGGCTGCACGAGCGTCCTACCGCCTTTCAAAGGTCGTAGAGGATTCCATTGATCTGGTTCTCGGCACTTCCATACAGGCCATCCGGAGTATTCAGAGCCAACTGAAAGAGCTGGACAAGGCGATCGAACGCATTCTGGCTGGCATCCCCGGCGCTCAGTGCCTGCGCTCCATTCCGGGCATCGACCGGGTGTACGCCGCCGGCATTCTGGCGGAGATCGGCGACATCGAACGCTTTAGCGATCAGGCCGCCGTAGCTAAATATGCAGGCCTGACATGGCGTAAACATCAGTCCGGGGGCTTTGAGGCCGAAGATACCAAACGCATTCGTTCCGGCAACCGATTCCTTCGTTATTACCTTGTTGAAGCTGCCAACTCGGTGAAAAACCGCGAACCGGAATTCGGCGAGTATTACCGGAAGAAGTACGTTGAAGTGCCTAAGCATCAACACAAACGCGCCCTCGTCTTAACGGCAAGAAAACTTGTGCGTCTGGTCGATGTGCTGCTACGCAACGGCCAACTCTACACGCCTGGAAGGAAGGTGACAACTGCGAAGGATTAACGCCTCCTTTGCCAAAGTCCTTCACGGATTCCCAGTTAAAATCTGGTAATTAACTCGATTTTCGACTGGGTTTAGTTTGGTGTTGCCTTTTTCCCTGAGTCATCGCGTTTTGGGCCAAAATAATTTCCAATTTCCACGAATCAGGGACTTGACATATTACCGCTGGACTTTAGCCTTATGTTAGTTAGTTAATGTTCTTTTCTAACTAAATAGTACTCCACACACGCTAATAATTCAATAACAATTTTCTAAATTTTATAAATATTCTGTTATTTAATGAGGTTAAATATATTTTGTTTTCCAGGGCATGGTGCGGCACATCAATGCGGCAATGCCTAAAAAGCTTAGTAAAGAAGTTTCAGCTTCTTCACTAAGCTTTTTGGTGTTTTCCATATGCATGATTGTTCCGACACGATACCTTGGAGTCAAATCTCTATCCGGCCGTCCATGCCGGATGATTTATGACACTGTGGAATGAACATCTTCGGCGATGACGGCGTCGCTGCTTTCTTTCCCTTTTTTCTTTGAAGCCAATTTTCCAAGAACGATAACAAGCACAGCCAGTCCGATCGGAAGCACATAGTGGCCCGCCGGGAACACCGATTCCAAATAACTTCCCACGGCCTTGTCGCTTAATACCATTTCTCCCGCTGTATATCCAAGCAGTCCGGCACCCAGCCACACAATGATGGGGAACCGGTTCATGAGGCGCATGAGCAATTGGCTGCCCCAAATAATCAGAGGTATACTGATCGCCAGACCCAGGCCGATCAGAACAAGATTCCCGCCGGCTGCTCCGGCTACTGCAAGCACATTGTCCAAGCTCATGACAAAATCGGCAATGATAATGGTTTTAATCGCCTCGGTTATCGTAGATCCGGACTTCAAGTGTTCTTCATCTTCCCCGCCTTTTAACAGCTTAACGGCAATGTACAACAGCAGCAATCCGCCGGCTACTTGTACAAAAGGAATTTGCAGAAGCCAAACGGCGACGAACGTCAAAATGACTCTTAATGCGATGGCGCCAAAACTCCCCCAAACTACGGCCTTTTTCTGCTGGTTCTGAGGCAAATTACGGCACGCTAAAGCGATTACAACCGCATTATCACCACTTAATACAATATTAATCAAAATAATCTTCAGCAGTCCAACCAGAAATGCCCCTTCCATCCACCTGTCGCTCCTTTTATAAATGAAGAATAGAATCGTTACCGTAAGGGCTTACATTCAAGATCTACAAGCCTGTGATGCATTTTTTCATTGCAATCCTCCCAGAAGACAATGTGTGTAGCATATATATTACACAATACTATATTTTCTCCTTTTTCAAAAGAAAAAAATTTCCGCTTCATGGCACAATATGCATCCATGCCAGTTCTATACCGGTAAAATCGGGAACAAAAGTAGACAAAACGAGACTCCATTCTCATTTTGTCTACTTTTTATGGGACATGGGCACAAAACGGCCATTGCTGCGGGAGATTTGGTTTGGCACAGTTTTTGCTTAGTTATTTGGTGTGAAGGCGGCGAAACGGATTGCCGCTGCCGCTTATTCACAAGCTGCAGGCCATGTCATTTCAAATTCAAGAGGAGGTTGAACGTATGGTAGACGTTGTGAAGGACAAGAAGATCACGTTAAGCAGAGAAAAAGCCGGCTGGATCTTTCAAAAAATGCTGGAAATTCGTAAGTTCGAGGATAAGGTTCATGAGTTGTTTGCCCAGGGAAAGCTGCCCGGATTCGTTCATTTGTATGCCGGTGAGGAAGCGGTCGCTGTTGGCGTGTGCGCACACCTTGACGATAAGGACAGTATTACCAGCACACACCGCGGACATGGCCATTGTATTGCCAAAGGCTGCGATTTGGATGGCATGATGGCCGAGCTGTTCGGAAAAGCAACCGGGCTCTGCAAAGGAAAAGGCGGGTCCATGCACATCGCCGACTTTAATAAAGGCATGCTGGGCGCAAACGGGATCGTAGGCGGCGGATATCCGCTGGCATGCGGTTCTGCATTAACCGCCAAATATAAGAAAACCAATGCGGTAAGCGTATGCTTTTTCGGCGACGGCGCGAATAATCAGGGAACCTTTCATGAGGGAATCAATTTGGCCTCCATTTGGAAGCTGCCTGTTGTGTTCATAGCGGAAAATAACGGCTATGGGGAAGCAACCCCGTTTCATATGGCCTCTAGCTGCAAAACGATCGCCGAACGTGCAATCGCTTACAACATTCCGGGCATCCGGGTCGACGGAAAGGACGTGCTTGCCGTCTATCAAGCTGCGGAGGAAGCCGTACAAAGAGCGCGCAGAGGCGAGGGCCCGACATTAATCGAATGTGTCACCTACCGCAACTACGGACACTTTGAAGGAGATGCCCAAAAATATAAAAAAGAAGAGGAGAAAAAAGAGCATCTAAATGAAAAGGATGCCATTCAGCAATTCAGAGCTTATTTGCTGAATCAGCAGCTGTTTACAGAAGCGGATCTGGTTGAAATCGAAACATCCATAGATCAAGCGGTCGAGGCGGCTATCGAATATTCGGAACAAAGCCCCTTCCCTGACGAATCCGAGCTGCTAACCGATGTTTATGTATCTTATTAAAAGGGGGATACCAAGATGGCCAGAAAATTGAGTATGTCATCGGCAATTAATGAAGCGATGAAGCTTGCCATGCGTAAAGACGAAAATGTCATTTTGCTTGGCGAAGACGTGGCGGGCGGAGGCGGCGTTGACCATTTGCAAAATGATGAAGCCTGGGGCGGTGTATTGGGGGTTACGAAGGGCCTGGTCCAGGAATTCGGCCGTGAACGGGTTCTCGATACGCCCATTACCGAGGCAGGATTCATCGGAGCTGCGATGACGGCGGCCGCTACAGGATTAAGACCGATCGCCGAGCTCATGTTTAATGATTTCATTGGCAGCTGTTTGGATCAAGTCCTTAATCAAGGCGCTAAATTCCGCTATATGTTCGGGGGCAAAACGCAGGTGCCCGTCACGATACGTACGACGTATGGCGCCGGCTTCCGGGCGGCAGCACAGCACTCTCAAAGCCTGTACGCGCTTTTCACGAGCATTCCGGGGCTTAAGGTTGTCGTTCCCTCTACCCCTTACGATGCGAAAGGCCTGCTGCTGGCCGCTATTGAAGATAACGATCCCGTGGTCTTTTTTGAGGATAAGACGCTGTATAATGCGACCGGCGAGGTTCCCGAAGGGTATTATACGATTCCGTTAGGCCAAGCGGACATTAAACGGGCAGGCTCCGACCTGACCATTGTGGCGATCGGCAAACAAGTGCACACGGCATTAAAGGCCGCAGAACAGCTTGCGGGCAAAGGGATCGAGGCGGAAGTCGTCGATCCGCGAAGCTTGTCCCCGCTTGATGAAGATACGATACTGGCCTCGGTAAGCAAAACCAACCGGCTTATCGTCATTGACGAGGCCAATCCCCGATGCAGTATAGCGACGGATATCGCCGCATTGGTCGCGGATAAAGGATTCGATAGTCTGGACGCGCCGATTAAACGGATTACGGCGCCCCATACCCCTGTCCCCTTCTCTCCTCCGCTGGAGGATATTTACTTGCCGACACCGCAAAAGGTACTGGCCGTTGTGGCTGAGCTTTTGGGGGACAAATCGCTGCAAAGCGTCTAATTTCAACATGATCGGTGGGAAAACCAATGGCTGTAGACATTGTAATGCCTAAATTAGGAATGGCAATGAAAGAAGGAACGGTTTCCATTTGGCATAAACAAGCCGGAGATACGATTGCCAAAGGAGAAATCATTGCCGATATCAGTTCGGAGAAAATCGAGATGGAACTGGAATGCCCTGCAGACGGAGTTCTTTTGGAGATCGTTGTACCCGAAGGGCAGGGTGTTCCTCCGGGAGCAGTCATCGGCTATATCGGCCATCCGGATGAAAAAGTGAACAGACCTGCTGCAGCTACGGCCCAACCCGCAGCCCAAAATCAAGACTCTCCTGCTGCAAGTGTAGAAACGGCCGCTTCAGCGGAGGCCGCCGGATCTCAAAAGAAAGGGGAGATCAGGATCTCCCCTATCGCTCGAAAAATGGCGGAGGCCGCCGGATTGGATATCGCTTCCATTTCAGGAACCGGCCCGCAGGGAAGGATTACGAAAGAGGATATCGAACGTGAAATTTCGAACAAATCCTCCGCCACACCGGCCCGGCAGTCCGAACCCGATATATCCGAAGACGAAGAGCAAACCGTGCAATCGCCGGTCACCGGCATCCGCAAGGTCATAGCGACCCGGATGCTTGACAGCTTGCGCCATAGCGCCCAACTCACGCTCAACTTAAAGGCCGATGTCACTGAGCTTTTGGCGCTCCAAAAACAGATCAGCGAATTTATCCGGCAGCAATATGAGGTCAAGCTGACAATAACCGATTTTATCGCCCGCGCAGCCGTCCTTTCTCTGCTGCAGCACAAACAAATGAACAGCGCTTATATCGACGATCGAATTCTTACGTACAGCCACGTTCACCTCGGCATCGCTGTCGCCCTGGATAAAGGCCTGGTCGTCCCTGTCATACGCCATGCCGAAAAACGCTCTTTGCCGGATTTGTCCCGACTCATCAAATCCTTGGCTCAGCAATCGCGCGACGGCCAGTTAGGCAGCGAGCATATGCAGGGTTCAACCTTTACCATTACGAATCTCGGCGCTTACGGCATCGAGCATTTCACTCCTGTATTGAACCCGCCTGAAGCCGGAATCCTCGGGATTGGAGCCGTTCAGGATACGCCTGTCTACCTGGGTGAAGCTTTGCAGCGCAGAAGTCTCCTCCCGCTCAGCCTTACCTTCGACCATCGGGTATTGGATGGGGCGCCGGCTGCTGAGTTTCTTCGAACGCTTAAGAGCTTTTTAGAAAATCCTTTGCGTTTGGTTCTGTAGAAAGAAGGGAAGTTTCATGAAAACAATAGCTGTTATTGGAGGGGGACCTGCAGGATATGTGGCGGCGATCGTCGCCGCCAGGCAGGGTAAAGAAGTCACCCTTATCGAGCAAAAGGATTTGGGAGGCACTTGTTTAAACGAGGGATGCATGCCGACAAAGTCTTTGTTAGAGAGCGCAGAAACGGCCGAAAAAATCAAACATGCCGCACAGTTTGGCGTACGCCTCCCCTCCCATGAAGCGGAAATCGATTGGGACGGTGTTCAAGGCTACAAAAACGATATTGTAAAAAAGCTTGTCATGGGGATCGGATATTTGATGAAAAAAAATAAAATCAAGGTCCTCAAAGGAAAAGCAAGCTTTGAAACGGATCGCCGTTTATGTGTAGAGCAGGAAGGCAAACAAGTATTCGTTGAAGCGGATAAAATCATTATTGCCGCCGGCTCAGAGCCCGTTAGCCTGCCGTTTGCGCCATTTGACGGCGAATGGGTGGTTCATAGCGGCCAAGCCATGGCTCTCCCTGCAATCCCCTCTTCCCTGCTCATTGTCGGCGGCGGCGTTATCGGCTGCGAATTTGCAAGCATTTACAGCCGGATGGGCACCAAAGTAACGATGGTTGAGATGGCGGATCAGCTTATTCCGGGCGAAGATGCGGATATTGCCGCCATCCTGCGGCAGCAATTGGAAAACTCGGGTGTGACGATCCATACTTCAACGGTCCTGCATCATTTGGATTCCCATGACAAAAAGGCCAGGCTTGAAAACAGCAGCGGCGTCTATGAGCTAAGCGCCGATTATGTGCTGGTCTCCATTGGAAGAAGGCCCCGGACTTCAGGGCTGGGCCTGGAAAATACTCTGGTTGAATTTTCCAAGCAGGGCATCAAGGTCAATGAACATATGCAAACCAACATTCCTCATATCTATGCATGCGGGGATGTCATCGGCGGCATTCAGCTCGCTCACGTCGCATTTCATGAAGGGACCGTAGCTGCGATGCATGCTTGCGGAGGCGATGCAAAAGTGAATTATCGGGCAGTTCCCCGCTGCATTTATACAGCGCCTGAAATTGCCGGCGTAGGAATGACCGAAAATCAGGCAAGACAGCAATACGGAGATATTCGAATCGGGGAATTCCCTTTCACTGCGAATGGAAAGGCGCTCATTCTAAATGAGCCTGTCGGCAAGGTCAAAGTGCTGGTCGAGCCTGAATTTAACGAAATTATCGGCATGTCTATCGTGGGACCCCGGGCCACGGAACTGATCGGGCAAGGC
Source organism: Paenibacillus sp. JMULE4 (assembly GCF_013337105.1). Classification (NCBI taxonomy): domain Bacteria; kingdom Bacillati; phylum Bacillota; class Bacilli; order Caryophanales; family Paenibacillaceae; genus Paenibacillus; species Paenibacillus sp. JMULE4. Next base: position 440,450 of record NZ_SGWF01000011.1, on the reverse strand, counting down.
GCGGTCATGCTGCACGCGGAATTGACTGCGGATGTTATGGAGCATTGGATTGCCGCCCATCCGACATTATCCGAAGCCGTTCACGAGGCTCTGCTCAGCGCTATCGGCCCAGCTTTACATGCTTGAATGCCTTCGACAAATTCATTGCAAGGGCGGGGTTCAAATGAAAGCTGCTTTTTGGTACGGTATCCGTGATGTACGTATCGATGAAATTCCTGCCCCGGTCGTTCAACCGGGAATGGTTAACATCAAGGTGGCGTGGTGCGGCATATGCGGCACGGATTTACACGAATATATGGCGGGCCCCATCTTTATCCCCGATCAACCGCATGCCCTTACCCATCAACAGGCTCCTGTTATTTTGGGCCATGAATTTGCCGGCGAAGTCGTTGAAGTCGGCCAAGGGGTAACCAGGGTCAAGGTTGGGGACCGTGTCACGGTTGAACCGATATTGGCTTGCGGCTCCTGCATTCCTTGTCAAAAAGGATTATACAACGTTTGCGACACATTAGGGTTTCATGGTTTAAGCGGAGGCGGAGGCGGCTTTTCGGAATTTACCATGGTGAAAGAGAGCATGGTTCACCGGCTGCCCGATCCTATGTCTTATGAGCAGGGAGCCCTGGTCGAACCGGCTGCCGTTGCCCTGCATGCCATCCGCACAAGCAAATTAAAAGCCGGCGACAGCTGTGTTGTTTATGGGGCGGGTCCCATCGGACTTCTGGTGATCCAAGCGGCCCGCACGGCAGGAGCCAGCCGTATTATTGCTGTAGAGGTTTCAGAAGAACGCCAACAGATGGCCAAGGCCCTGGGAGCCCATCATATCATCCATCCGTTAAAAGAAAATGCGATCCAGGCCGTTCACCGGCTCACCAACGGCGGTGCCGATATTTGTTTTGAGGTCACAGGGGTTGACCGCTGCTTGAATGATGCCATAGATTGCGCTAAAACCGACGGTCAAATCATCATTGTTAGCATTTGGGAAAAGCAGGCGTCCATTTTTCCAAACAACCTCGTACTAAAGGAACGGGAGATCAAAGGCGTGCTGGCTTACCGCAATATTTTCCCGGCTGTCATCGACCTCATATCGGAAGGAAGATTACAGGTCGATCAATTGATTACAAGGAAGATCTCCCTCAATGATTTAACGCAAAAAGGATTTGAAGAACTGATCCGAAGTAAGGAGCACATCAAAATTCTGGTTTCACCGTCATTGGTTTAGTGAATGCCTGACAGCGATTCGCTTGCCTGAGGCTTCCTTCCGGGAGGCGAATCGTTGTCGGGCGCAGACAGAGGATAAATTTGTAATTCCGGCGTTGTAAGCGAAACCATTTTAAGGTTATAATAGGAGAATACCAACCATGCCTACGTAAACTTTGAAGTTATATGCTGCGACATAATTTCAGAGGAGCGGGTAAAATGTTTGAAAGCGCATTCAACCTTGATATTTGGAATCGCTTCGTTCGGGAAGGTGTGCTTGATTCATCGCGCCTCAATCAAAGGATCGTTGAATCTTGGTACCGTTCCAGGAACGCGCATGTGAATCCTCATCTGGATAAGGGCAGATCGATTTTAAACGATGATCTGCTTCGCTGCCAAATGGCCAAAAATGCACTGCTTCAGGATATCGCTCTGCCTCATCTGCAGCGAATGAATTCCTTTGCGAATGATTTGGGCATGATCGCATTATTGATTGATCCGGAAGGTTATGTTCTATCCATTTCGGGCAATAAAGATGTTCAAATGGCCGCATCCAAAATGAATTTTGTCGAAGGAGTTCGATGGACGGAGGGCGAAGTCGGCACGAATGCCATCGGTACAGCTTTATCGACGGAAGAACCCATCATGGTAACGGGTACGGAACACTATTCGGTGGCTTCCCATCGCTGGAGTTGTTCTGCCGCTCCCATTCGCCACGATGACGGAAAGCTCATCGGCATCCTCGATGTTTCGTGTCCGGTCGACCGTGCCCATCCTTATATGCTCGGGATGGTGACTTCCGTTGCTTATTCGATTGAACGTGAAATCAGTATACGCCATCATAAGGATGAGATGGAGCTCATCCAGCGTTCCATGGATATCATTGAAACGGATCGGCCTGTCGTCATTTGCAACAATAAGCAAGTCGTGGTATGCGCCAGCAAACCGATTCGTCATAACATGCCGGGATGGATAGGGTCAAAACCTCATGACTTCATGGAATATGGATACGCGCTTCAAATGGAGATCCCCATCTATTCCAATGTTCATAACGGAATCATCGGAAGTGCCGTCCATTTCATAGAGGCGAAAATAAAGCCGGCCCCCCTGTGTTTCATCTCTCAGGTTCCCTCTACCCCGTTTGAATTTAAAGGAGAAAAAGGTATAAGCCAAGCTTTTCAACGCACACTGGACGAAATGAAACGGGTGGCCCCCTCCGACACCAGTGTTTATATTTCAGGAGAAACAGGAACTGGAAAAGAAGTCATTGCCCGAACCATCCATGAGAACAGTTCTCGGAAAAACGGACCCTTTGTGGCTGTAAATTGCGGAGCGATTCCAAAGGATCTGATGGAAAGCGAATTGTTTGGCTATGCGGAAGGAGCTTTTACAGGCGCACGGCGCCATGGGTATAAGGGGAAATTTGAACAAGCGAATCAGGGGACCTTATTTCTCGATGAGATTGGAGAAATTCCCCATTCGATGCAAGTTGCACTTTTACGCGTTCTCCAGGAACGAAAAGTCGTTCCTCTTGGAAGCGCCAAAGAGATTCCTGTCGATATCAGAATCATTACAGCTACGCATCGCGACCTTGGCCAGCTTGTTAAGGATGGGAAATTTCGTGAAGACTTGTATTATCGTCTCCATGTTTATCCGATCGATGTCCCGCCTTTGCGTGAAAGGAAAGAAGACATACCGTACCTGGTCCGATATTTTTGCGGCAAGCATCAATGGAACATCCCCTTGCATCCGGCATTATTCGAGCGGTTATTGGAATACCATTGGCCCGGCAATATACGGGAACTGATCAATGTGCTTGAACGTTTGCACATTGTATCCCAGGGTGAAGAGATCGCCCCTTTGGAAACAATGCATGTTCTGGACAGATTAAATATCCGCGGAGCTCTATCTTCAAATCCTTCACTGGAACAAAACAACACCCATATCCCGGCAAATGAACCGGCACCCTGCAGCTTGCGTGATCAAATCCAAAAGGAGCAGATGACGGAAGCTTTACAAAAAACGAAAGGCAATGTAACGATGGCCGCTCAATTATTAGGTATACCCCGGAGCACTTTTTATAAAAGACTTCGGAAGTTTAATATATGATTGGCGCCAAAAACAGATTCGCAGCCGCCTCCGTTTCCACACCAGGGGCGGCTGCTTTGCTTCCCGCCTACCCCTCGAAACGATAGGTCGGCGAGCCTTTGATGCCCAGCTTGACGCGGAAAAGTCCCCCCGCATGCGGCTGCTTCTCCAATTCTTCTTCACTTAAACCTACTCTTGCCGTTGTAATATACAGCTCATCCAGATGCTTTCCCCCGAATACAACGGAAGTGACCTTGGAAGCAGGCAATGCAATCGAGTCCAATCTCTGCCCGGTAGCCGGATTCCAACGCGAAACTCGAGCGCCTTCCCATTGCGCCACCCACAGCATCCCTTCGTCGTCAATCGTCATTCCGTCAGGTATGCCTTCTCCCTCCGGTATGGTGACGACCGTCCGCTTGTTACGAATGGAGCCGCTCTCCAGATCATAATCGAAGGCGGCCACCTGCTTCGTTACCGAATCAATATAAAACATCGTTTTATTTTCTTTATCCCAGGCCAAGCCATTGGAGATCCCCACGCCATCAAGTACTTTTCTTACCTGGAGATTCTGATCCAGACAATAAAGCGCTCCGCTAATTTCTTCCTGGTTATGATCCATCGTGCCGGCCCAAAAACGTCCCTTTGCATCACATTTGCCGTCATTGAAGCGGTTGTTGGGCCGACCGGTTTCCGGCTCGGCGATCGGGATCAATGAGTCCGAAGCCGGGTTCAACCTGTAGAAGCCATGCTGTGCAGCCACAATGAATCCCCCCGAAGCTTTCGGAACTGCGGCGCCAACCATTCGGTCTACTTCAATGAAACGGCTTTGGTTCGTTTCCGGATCAAAGCTCCAAATCTTGCCTTCAATGATATCTACCCAATACAGAAGTTGTCTGTCATGATCCCAGGCCGGACCTTCTCCCAGCGTATTCTTCACATCAAGCACCAGTTCTACTGCATGCATCGTATCCTCTCCTCTCCAGAATGAACATCGGGACACCGATCCCTATCCGGGCCTCCATTCATTTCAGCGTGCCACGTTGAGCACGATTTTTAATATATCCGGGTCCTTATTCTCCATAAGCTGGAATGCTTTTTCCAATTCGTGAAGTTCAAACCGGTGACTGATGAGCGGCGCCGTATTTATTTTACCGGACTGCAGCAGTTCGATCACGGTTTTCCATACGCCGGGACTGCCTAATGACCCATGCATTTCAAGATCGTAGGTTACGAACTGATCCACGTCAAAAGCAGCCCGTTTACCTCCGCACAATCCAAGCAAACTAATCCGCCCTCCCGGCACGATATAGTCCAATAGCGATTCCACAACGGAAGCATTTCCGGTCGCTTCCACCACCGCCGTAAATAAATCCGTCCTTGTCCCGTCTTTTACATTCATCGTTTCGTCCGCACCGAGGCGTAACCCCATTTCCAAACGGCGGTGGCGGATATCGAAGAGAACCACTTTTTTCGCACCGAACGCCTTCGCCATCTGTACGGCAAGCAGCCCGACAGGGCCCGCCCCGATCACCGCCACCGTATCCTCGGGAGTAATCGATATTTTGCTTACTCCACGGAAGGCCACGGCCGCAGGCTCGATCAGGCAAGCTTCCTCATACGAAAGAGAAGCATCAAAACGGTGAAGCGCATGGGCCGGATAAACCATGTACTCCGCAGCCGCTCCGTCTTTGCCCAGCACTCCGTTTTCCAATCGTTTGGGGCACAGATTATACCTCCCCTTTTGACAATAAGAGCAATGCCCGCACGCTATCGTTGTCTCCCCAACGACCCGGTCACCTACATTAAAATCCTGTACCTCGCTGCCTAAGGCGATGATTTCCCCCGACCACTCATGACCCGGAATGACGGGAAAGGAGGATTGATTCGTTTGAAAATAGACCATCGTCCCTTGATAGATTTCCAAATCTGTAGCGCAGACGCCTAAACAATGGACTTTGACCAGAACTTCATCCTCCCTGCAGACAGGCACTTCCAGTTCGCCGCAGCGAATGATTCTCGGACCTGTGATTTGCACCGCTTGCATCGTTTTCGCCAATCTCATGCCAAGCTCCTCTCTACCTGCTTATTTCCATGCCGCTTATTATCCGTTCATCAGCAGGAGATCATATGTTTGCCCAAATTGGCTTCGGCCAGCTCAACCATGTGCTGAACCACCGCCGCATCCTGCAAAGTAGATAACGGAGCCTTCCCCTTGTCGATGCATTCATTAATAAAGTATTCAGACTCATAGAAAAACAATTCCTCATATTTGGGATAGGCTTTGCCAAGCGTACCGATCGCCCGGTTGTACAGCACATCTCTCCAGGAATAATTCATTCCTCCCTGGGTACCCAACACCTTGACCAGGTACGTCCACGGACTGCTCGTATCGTCGTCACAAGCAAAGCTTGAAAAGAGAACCGCTTGTGCGCCGCCCGGCATTTCCAGCAGCATAACCGATTGATCCTCGCGTTCCAGTGTTTGATAGTGCAGTTTCGTCGCGGAACAGCTCATCGCCTCAGGCTTCCCCAGCAAATAGAGGGTCGTATACAGGTGATGGGTCATGATTTGCCGGATCACGCCCGGATAGTGTGAAGCCAGCTCCTCGCTATGATGAATGATAAATGTGAACCAGGCGCTGCATATTTGCCCGAGCGCCCCTTCTTCGATGTAGCGCTTCATCTTGATCATTTCCGGATGGTAGATATAATTGTGAGCGGGAAAGCATACACGGTTCATTTCCTGCGCCACCCGACCGATCTCGCGGATCTGCTCTACGGTCATGGCAACGGGCTTTTCGATCAGTACGTGCTTGCCGGCTTTCAAAGCCTGAACAGCCTGTTCATAATGGGCCTCCACCGGAGACAGGATATAGATGATGTCTATTTCATCGGATTCAATCAGCGCACGGGCATCGGGATAAGCCTTGGCCTGCCATTCCTTTTCCCTTCTGCTCAGCCGCTCTTGATTCAAATCCGTTATTCCGGCCAATTCCGCATGCTCCAGCTTATCAACGGACAGCTGATGCAGTTCGGCCACCGCCCCTGTCCCAATGAAACCTATCCGATGCTTGCTCATTCGTATCCCTTCCCTATCCTTTAGTTTTGGAGGAGCCCATCACATTGGCCGCCACCGCGACAAATAAGACGATGCCCGTAGCCAGGTTTTGCCCGGCGGACCCAACCCCTAGCAGATTTAATCCGTTGACCAGAACGCCCATTAACAATACGCCGACCAGCGTCCTCCACATGCTGCCCACTCCGCCGAACAGCGAGGTTCCGCCCAGGATGACCGCGGCAATCGGAGGAAGCTGCAAACCGACCCCGGCTGTCACCTGAGCACTCCCGATCCGCCCGAGCATGAGAATGCCGGCGAGAGCAGCCAATATGCCGCTGATGGTTAGCACCAGTACTTTATATTTGGCGACGTTGATCCCCGACATTTTCGCCGCTTCTTCATTGCCCCCGATCGCGTAAACATTTCTTCCGAACACCGTCCTGCTTAAGATGATGTGGCTGATCACAAAGATCACTGCAAAAACAAGGACAATGGACGGAATGCCGAATACTTTGCCCGAACCGAACCATTGGAGACGGTCGGGAATGCCGTACAACGGTTGAGCGCCCGAAAACCATAAGCTGATCCCGTCCACGATAAACATCATCGACAGCGTTGCCATAAAGGTAGGTATTTTTAATTTGGCGTTGGCAAATCCGGAAACCGCCCCGACCATAGCCCCGATGAACAATGTGCAGATGATCGCAAGCCAAACCGGCAGCGCAACGCCTAATCCAAAGCCTCCGGTGCTAAGAGCGCCCGCAACTAAACCGCTGAATGTCATAATGCTCGCGATGCTTAAATCAATTTCAGCCGTAATAATGACAAAGGTTACCCCAATGGCCATAATGCCGATAATCGCCGACTGTCTTAAAATGTTAAGGATATTCGCTACAGAAAGAAAGCTTTCGGCAAGGATGGAAAAGACGATGATAATAAGGAACAAGCCGATTAACGGACCTATCGTTGTCATATCCAGCTGCCGAAGTCCTCTGCTCCCGAGAGGGACTTCCGAAGACCGTTGGAGATGTTGGTTCAGCTTACTTTCTTTGTTCGATACAGCCATCTGTTATCCCCCTTTCCCAGCTAGACCACATCCTTGAAGATATGATTCATTATATTTTCCTTCGTGATCTGTTCATTCCTTAGCTCATGGACGATCTTTCCGTGATTCATGACCAATACGCGATCCGCCATGCCGATCAGCTCCGTAAATTCCGATGAAATAAATATAATGGCGATCCCCTGCTCGGCCAGCTCCCTCATCAGTTGATAGATCTCCGATTTCGCTTTGACATCAATTCCTTTGGTGGGCTCATCCAAAATCATCAGCTTGCAATCCAGCGCCAGCCATTTGGCCAAAATGACCTTTTGCTGGTTGCCTCCGCTCAAATTGCGGACCGGAACATGCTCGGAAAAGGTTTTAATATTGAGCTTGCTTATATACTTTTTGGCCTTTTGTATTTCCAGACGGCGATGAAGCAGCAGATGCCTGACCGTATCGCGGATCGTCGTTAAATTAATATTTTCCTTGACCCCCAGGCAGCCGATGAAGCCTTCTTTTTTACGATCCTCCGTAATCATGGCAATTCCCTGTTTAATCGCATCCATAGGGCTTTTAATGACAATGGGCCGGCCGTTGAGATACGTATTTCCCGAGTCCTTCCTGTCTGCTCCGAAAATCGCACGCGCCAGCTCCGTACGGCCTGCCCCGTTCAAGCCGGCAATCCCCAGGATTTCCCCTTTGCGAACCTCCAGTGAAATATGATGAAAGTTTCGTCCGGTATACTGCTCAATTCGAAAAACAATCTCTTCTTGCACGCTTCCCTTCCCGGGATATATCGTTTCTGCATGATGCTCCGTACCCGTCATTAAAGAAATCAGGTTCTTTTCGAGATCCGGACTTTTAACGGATAAATCCAAGGTTTCGATTTGTTGTCCGTCACGCATAATGGTCACCTTGTCAGATATGGCATAAATTTCTTCCAGCTTATGCGTGATGAATATGATCGCTTTGCCGCTTGCCTTCAGCTGACGGAGCGTTTCAAACAATCGGGTCACTTCTTTGTCGCTTAAAGCGGAGGTCGGTTCGTCCAGCAGCAGGATTTCCGCATTCATGGAAAGCATCTTGGCGATCTCGACCATTTGCCGGTCAGCAATACTTAGCCGGCCGACCAAATCATTGGTAGAGATCGTTAAATTCAGCAGAGCAAGAAGCTGCTGCGCATTTTCGTGCAGCTTTTTGTAATGGACCAAGCCGATCGAATTTCGCGGCAAGCGCCCAAGATAGATGTTCTCAGCCACATTCAGCTGCGGGATCAGGCTTAGCTCCTGATGAACCATGCCGATGCCCAGTAGCCTCGCATCCTCGCTGTTTTTCATCTCGGCCCGCCGGTTGTTGACATAGATTTCCCCTTCGTAATCCGTATAAATCCCGTCGATAATTTTAATCAAAGTGCTTTTCCCGGCGCCATTGGCACCCAATAGTGTATGAATCTCGCCTTTGTATATGGATAAATTGATATCCTGGAGCACCGTTATCCCGTTGAACTGCTTGCCAATATGCTTTGTAAACAGCGCGCATTCCTTTTCTACCCGTCGGGACATTCCCGCTCCCCTTTCCATGATCGTTTTCAATGAAAGCGGAAGCTCTATCATGCCCCCGATAGAGCTCCCCGCATGGATTACCAAGCCTTTGTTTTCAGCATGTCATCCGCATTGGCTTGATCGATAAGATCTGTAGGAACCCATACCTGCTCCTCCACCTTCTCCTGATTTAAATGCTTCACTGCTGTCTTTAACCCGTCCCCGAGCATGCTTGGATATTGCAGTGCCGAACCGTATATTTCTCCCGACTTGATTTTTTCTACAGTCGATTTCTGGCCATCCATCCCTACCATAATGAGCTGCGTATCGCGGTTTGCCGCCTTGGCCGCCTGCCATGCCCCTTCAATCATCATGTCGTTATGAGCAATGAAACCGTGCAAAGTTTTATTGGCGGTCAGGATATTCTCTGCAGCCCGCATCGCAGTGGTGGATTGAAATTCTCCGTTTAAGCTGGCTACAATCTTCACCTTGGGATTGTTTTCGAGTATATTGTGAATCCCTTTCCCGCGCTCGATCGCCGCAGACGAACCGGGTGTACCTTGAAGCTCAGCCACATTCCATACCGGCTCGTTCGGATATTTTTCTTCCAATCCCTTGAGGAACAGCTTGGCGGCATTTTCCCCCATATCCTCATGGTTGGTCCCGATATGCGCGACAACCTTGGCATCCTTGGAGGTGACGCTGCGGTCTACCGTAAAGACGGGGATGCCTGCTTCATTGGCCGCTTTGATCGCCGGGGTTACGCCTTCGGTTGTAATCGGAATGAGAACGATGGCATTTACCTTTTTGACAATCATATCCTCCACATCTCTGTTCTGCTTCGCCTGATTATTCTCTGCATTGTAGAAGGGCGCTTCCACGCCTAATTCCTTGGCTGTCTCCTGCCATGACTTCTGGGCGGCTACAAAGAACGTAAATTCGAGCGACGGCACCGACGTTCCGATGACGAGCTTCTTATCCGCAGTACCGCCGCCTTGAGGCGCAGGCGTTGGAGGTTGGTTGGTTGCGCTTACATTGGATCCGGAAGGAGCGGAACCGGAACAAGCCGTTAGAAATACGAGCAATAAAATGAGCATAGCGGTAAATCCTTTTTTCATGATGGCACACCCCTCATATCATGTTTTCATTGCTGAATTCAATGTAACTCAACTTTCGCAGCATGAAATGGGCAAACAAGCCTTAATGTAGTTGGGTAAAGCGGCAATCCATTGCTGGAGTTGACGTTGAATCAGAGCCGAAAGCTTTTTTCCTGCTTTCGTTGCGGTTTCGTTGATCAGATCGAGCAGTTGCTGCAAGGCGATCGCCCAGTCCAACGTGCCAACTTCGTCGCACAAAACATAAAACAAGCCGCCGAACGAGCGAGCATCTGTACTTTGCCGGTGCTGCCATGCCAGCAGAATATAGCGTGAAAACACAATGGTCGTATGGCTAATCAGCAAATCATAGGAGCGACCTTGAAACTCTTTCTGCAAACGAAGCAGCGACTTGGTGCACTTGAAGAAGACCTCGATGTCCCAGCGGATCCCGTAAATACGGATCACGTCCTCCACGGAGAGGGAAAGATCCGTCGACAGTACCGCGAGCCATTCATTCTTCTTCGTACGATGACGGACGAATACCACGCGAACCGGTATGCCGGGGGCAAGCTCGGTTTGAATCGAACGGAGGATGCCCCGTTTCTTACTCTGCACCGGAGACGCTGCCGCATATAGTTCTTTGAGCGACAGCTTCCGGCCTTGAACAAGGAAACGCTTATTGTCGTTCTTGACCATGCCGATCACGTCGAGCCCGCGAGAAACGATTTCGCCAATGAGGGGCGCGTGCGTGAACCAACTGTCCATCAAGACGTAGGAGGCCGTGGCTCCAGCGGTAAGCGCACGATCCAACATCGATACGATTACCTGCGGAGCCGGCAGGAGTGCTTCTTGACGTCGCTTATAGCCGTTCGTCCGTTTGTCGATCTTCTCGTTCATGCCGTTAATGGCAGATTTGCTGGAACTGAGCAGTGTGAAGTCCAGCGGCAGAAACGTATGGCCGTCGGACCATCCCATGGTGAGCATGCGAAAGCCCTTGTAATAAGCGCCGGTAGCATGATCTTTGAACCTGGCCAGCAACTCGACGGCTTTGCTGCGGTTGCGCTCGAACATGGAGTCGTCGACGATGAAGACGGTGTCCCGATTGGACGACGTAAGCACGTTGACCTTCTGCACCGTCGCGACGCTGAGCGACGTCAGAAAACGACGCCAGGCAAAGCCTGCATGGTTGAGGAAACGATAGACGGCATCCTCCTTGCCGGGAAATGCGTCGCCCTTGCTGCTCTCGAGCAGTCGGAACCAATTCTTCTGGTGAAACAGCAGAACGAAGACGAGTTGGAACAGCCGAGCACAGCTAAAGCCGAATCGCTTACGGAACCCGGCTTGCTGAAGATGTTTCAGCACTTTCAGTTCTTGAAAAGCGGGCTTTAATTCGTTTGGCAGTTGATTCAGGTCGGGCTGATGGTCTATCATGATGGAAGACACCTCTTCTGTCTGGTGGTGATTGTTCGTCACTCTCACTTTACCAAACGAAGTGGTGTTTTTCTATTTGTGCAAGCTGGCTATTCAACAGACCTTAAGCCCGCTCTACAATTGGTTTTACATTGATTTTCTAGGTGCGAAAGTTGAGAATGTAACAAAGCCCGGTCAAAATGACTCTACACGATTGTTCCAATATTCTGACTATTCCAACCCTTTTCTAGCATTTATTTGCCACGCTCTGGATTTTTGTTCCAATAGGAAAAAGCCGCTTACGCGGCTTTAAACGATCTGATAATGCCGATGACGAGGCAAGTTCAGCCTGATGCAGGTTCCCGATCCCATTTCACTATGAATGGAGATGACGTCAGACGTTTGGTAAAAGATACGCAAACGCCGGATGACATTTTGAATACCAAGTCCCAAGCCATAGGATTCGGAATTTACATTCAGCAAACGTTCAATGGTTTCGCGGGACATTCCCGCTCCATTGTCATGGATCTCGATCTTTTCGCAGCCCTCGTCCCGATAAATGTGAATTCGGATTCGGGTGATCGTTTCCGCAGATTGAATACCGTGAACAAAAATATTTTCGACAATGGGCTGAAGGGTCAACGACGGCATTTCAATATCCAGACAGGCTTCATCCACTTCGAATTGAATGTCAATCTGATCCTGAAATCTGACTTTTTGAATATAAAGGTACTTATGGATAATATCCAGTTCTTCCCGCAGCGTTACCCGGCTCTCTACTTTTTTCAGATGATATCTCAGCAGCTTGGACAGGTTCATCATCAAATCTTCCGTTTTGTAGGCTTTTTCCATGAAGGCCAGCCGGGATATAATATTTAACGTATTGAACAGAAAGTGAGGATTCATTTGACTTTGCAGCGCTTTTAACTCCATCTCCTGCAGCAGCCTTTTATATTCCTCCTGGCTTTTGACTTCTCTTAGCAGCCGCTCGATATTGTGGCCCATGACCACATAGGCCGCCATCAATTCGCCGATCTCATCCTTTCGTTCCAGAGATATGTCGCTTACATTAAAATCGCCCGACGATATTTTGCGGGAGCGCGCCGCCAATTTTCTCAACGGCAAAGAAACACCGTGAAAAATAAACAGGGAATACAGAATACTAATCACAATGGAAACGAAAAACATGGTTCTTCCCATGATCTGAAACAAATGCTTGCTTTCTGTAATTTTAACAAACTGCTCCCGATAGGAGGTCAATTCAGAGCTTGTTATATTTCTCGTGTTGTCCATAATAAATCCGGCCAGCTTGAACGATTCATCATAATGCGCCGTATAGGCATCAATCTCCTGCCGATCATAGTATGTGACGCTCACTTCCACCTCCTGTTGAAAACGATCCAGCAAATGGGTCAATTGAAGTAGCTGGAATTGGCTGTTGTGCAAAAACGTTTCTTGCTCCATGGTTGCTGCGTAATCGTTCAGCAAACGGAGCCCGGCTGTGAGATCATCACGATCTTTCTCGTAGCCCCTGCTTAAATATTGATTCAAAGAGCTTTGCGTGGCTTCCACCGTATTGGCAATGTCGTTCATTCGGACAAAGCTTCTTAAGATCATTTCATAATTATCGAGATGCTGTGTGAAATTATAATAAATGATAAACATCAGCCCGTTAAAAAAGGCGCTGAAAATAATCACATAGATAAATACCTTTTTGTAAATCCGGATAGGCCTTCACTCCTCTCTTGTCTGCAAATAGGCATCCATAGACGAGCGGTCGATAATGAACGATTCCGTATAGTTCATCGGGGATACCGGCTTCCGATGTATAATTCTTCTCATCAATTCCACGCTTTTAAAGCCCATCAAATATGACTTCTGCTGGACTGCCGCTTGAATCACGCCCTGCTTAATCAGCTCTACGGTTTCCGGCAAATCATCAAAAGCAATGATATCGATCTGGCGTGCCGGAAAGTACTTGTTCACCGCTTGCGCAATTCCCGGACCGTCTAAAGCGCTTACACCGAACATCACATTAATGTCCGGGTGCTCCTTCAACATCTCGTATGCCTTTTTTACCGCTTCCAGCTTGCTGATTTGCGAACCCTCCAAAGCGACAATCGTAAAATCCCTGCGGTCCTTGATGGCCTCCTTGAACCCTTCGATCCGCAGCTTCATATGCTGCCCTTCGGGATTTCCCGAAATGATGCCGATATGAGCAGGATCATGCCGGTGCGCTTTCAGGTAGTTTCCGATTTGCACGCCCGCCCGATAATTGTCCGTGCCGACAAATGCCAATCGCTTGCTCTGTGGGGCGTCCGTGTCAATCGTAATCAAAGGAATGCCGGCTTCCACCGCTTTATTGATGACGGGAACAAACACGTCATCCAGCCCCTGAGTGATGATGCCATCCACTTTAGAAGCGATCGCTCTCTCAATGAGAAGACGATGCTCTTCGATGCTTGCCCGGTAGGGCCCCTGCAGATCAATCCGCAGATCCTCTCCCGCGGCAGCCTGCGCCCCTTTAAGAACCACATCCCAGTAGGGGTGCTTGGCTTCCTCGGATACCAGTAAAATTTGCTTTTGCTTGACCGGATTCGCATTCTCCGTAAAGTGCCGCCTCGCATCCTTCGCCAATTCCCACGATTGATAAAAGGATATCCCTAACCAGAATGAACCTGACAACAGCGCCGCGAACAAAACGAAATACAGAAACCAGATCTGTTTCACTTTAATCTCCATCAGACCTCGCTTGGGTTCTTCCCCTTGATTTTTTTAAACACGCGGCTAAAATAATTCGGATCATGAAAGCCTACCTGAAAGCTTACCTCTTTAATACTGGCTCCGTTTTTTAGTCTCAATAAAGCGGCCGCCTGCTCGACCCGGTATGCCGTAAGATATTCGGAAAACGTCTCTCCGAAGCTTTTTTTAAACCACTTGCTGAAATAATTTACGGAGAACCGGGCATACGCCGCCATCTCTTCCACCCTCAAGTCCCGGTGATAGTTTTTCCGGATATAATCCTCCACTTTCAGCTTCAATTGATTGTCTCCCCGCAGCTGAAGCAGCACCCTGCGAAAAGCTTCTCTTACTGCCGACAGCTCAGTTCCGACAGGCTGGATTTCCCATACCAGACCCGGCTGCTTTTGGTTTTGGAAGCGCTTTATATTTTTGTCAAGCTCAGCCGTTACCTGCAAAGGAAGTTCGGATGAGAAGATCAGCGCCAGCTTCATTTCCCCCAAAGCCAATTCCAGCACAACAGGAAACAGCACTTTCCACTTTCGAATGAGCTCTTGGGCCGCCTCCATCCCGCTGCTGCCCATTGGCTTGAACGTTACCAGGTATCCGGGCATTTCATCGATGCCGAGCAGCTGTCTCATTTCCTGAAAATTGGCATCATTTAAGGTTCCTTGGATCAGTCCATTGAATAATTCCTTCTGCAAAAAATGGTTCGTTAACTGGAACCGTTCCCGGTTCAAGATGTGTTCCGTTCGTACTTTCCGTTCCTTTCTGCATTCATCCAATGTGCTTCGAACCGTCCGTACGATTTCTTCCCTGCCGGCCGGCTTGACCAAATAATGTTTGACCTCCAGTTGGATCGCACGCTGGGCATATTCGAATTCTTCGTACGCCGAAATCAGGATCACTTTCAATTTAGGAAACGAATCCTTCAATTCGTGAATCAAGTCCAGGCCATTAATCCCGGGCATCTGGATATCTGCAATCAGCAAGTCCGGTTTACAGGCTTCCGCCAATTCCAGTATCCTTCTTCCGCTTGTTTCCCGATACACTGTAAGCTCAGGAAAGGCATCCTTTAAAATCCATTCGAGTGCCTTTGCTTCGATGGGCTCATCGTCCACAATAAAGCAAGTTTCAGCCATTGCAACCTCCTTAACATACAAGAGTTTTAGGAAATATTTTACTATTCACACTTTGATTATACACCATTTTCCGCAAGCGAAAATAAGAAAAACCTGGCCGCTGGCCAGGTCCTTATCTAAACATATACTACGTGCACAGGGAGGCATGGGTATGACCAGTTAGACTCAAGGCTTGACCGCTGTTCCGTCCGGCGTACGTGCTAACGTCCACATTGGAATCGTCCCTTGACAAGGGTATTTGGTCGCCTCTTCCTCGATGATATCTATACCAAGCCCAGGCCGGTCGCTCAAGTAAGCATATCCATTTTTAACAATCGGACAGCCTGGAAAAACGGTTTGCAGCTGCTCATTAAGCGGCGTCCACTCCTGAATACCGAAGTTGGGGGTGCTTATAGACAAGTGCAAGTTTGCCGCTGCGCCAACAGGGGAAATATCTCCTGGTCCGTGCCAAGCTGTTCTAACACCGTAAAACTCCCCAAAAACAGCCAATTTTTTGGCGGGCGTAATTCCCCCTATCGCGCTTACATGGGCACGAATAAAATCAATCTGACGCTTGGCTATTAATGGCTTCCATTCGTTCACGTTTGTAAAAAGCTCCCCGATAGCGATCGGTGTACTGGTCTGCTGACGAATCAGTTCGATCCAATCCAAATTCTCAGGAGATGTCGGATCTTCTAAATAGAACAGATGGTAAGGCTCCAGCTTCTTGGCCAATCGAACCGCTTCAATCGGTGCGATTCTTTCATGAACGTCATGGATCAGTTCAATGTTGTATCCAAGGGTTGCACGCAGATGCGCAAATAAATGTTCAATACTTTTCGCGTAGGCTTCCGGGTCGAAATAAACCCCGGGTTGAACATGCTCCGGCGAATGCTTAGACTGAATATTCGATGCCCGTGAAATGACTTTGGCAATCAAACGTGTGTCTTCCGTCCCGCTTCCGCCGTACATCCCCATCTGAACGCGGAGATATTGATATCCCTCATCCATGAGTTGTCTGGCATTTCGCTCCACTTCCATTTCATTGCTGCCATCAACATGGCGGTACAACGCAACCCCGTCACGGCATTTGCCGCCTAACAATTCATAGACCGGCATATCGGCTATTTTCCCTTTAAGGTCCCATAAAGCCATATCGATTCCAGAAAGAGCATTGTTCATAATCGGTCCATTTCTCCAATAGCCGCTTACGTTTGCACTCTGCCATATATCCTCTATTCTAGATGGGTCTTTACCGATTAAGAAAGGCTTCAAATAATTCTCTATCGCAGATTGAACAGCGTAAATCCGTTGGGTAAACGTAGCGCAGCCGAGCCCATACAAGCCCTTCTTATTCGTTTCGACCTTCACTACTACCAAATCAATGCCGCCAGGAGCGGTTAATATGACTTTTACATCTTCAATTTTCAAATTGAGCATCTTGATGGACCTCCTTTTAACGGGTGTAGTTATCCTGCAGCTCTTCTGAAAAGCAGAGGCGTATTTTTTTCTGCGCAGCTAGCGCCCAAGCCAGCCGCCGTCAACAGCAAGCAAGTGTCCATGAACATATCTGGCCCCCTCTGAAGCAAGGAAAACGGCAGGAGCTTTAAAATCGTCTGGATTTCCCCACCTTCCAGCAGGGATACGTTCGAGAATTTGCCTGCTCCGGACAGGGTCATTCATCAAAGCCTCATTCATGTCCGTGGCAATATAACCCGGCACGATCGCATTCACATTAACCCCGTGCGGGGACCATTCGTTAGCTAACGCTTTTGTTAATTGAGCCACAGCCCCCTTTGCGGAAGCATAAGCCGGAACAAGAATACCTCCTTGGAACGATACGAGGGAAGCGATATTGATGATTTTTCCGCTTTTTTGAGGAACCATATATTTACCCGCTTGTTGACAAAGCAGCCATACCACTTTTAAATTGACTTGTATAACGTCATCCCAATCTTCTTCTGAAAAATCAACGGCAGGCGAGCGCCGTTGAATACCTGCATTGTTAACCAGGATATCGATCTTGCCAAAGGTATTGACTACCGCAGGAATAGCTTCTTTCACTTGACGCAGATCAAATAAATCACATGGAACAATAGAACATTTCACGCCCAACTGTTCAATCTCTTGTTTGACGGAAACCTGATCAGGCGAGCGCTGCAGTAATGCAATATCCGCTCCCGCTTCTGCCATCCCTATAGCAATGGACCGGCCAATGCCGCGGGTTCCACCAGTGATTGCAGCTACTTTTCCTTTTAGACTAAATTCATTCATGGTCATGGGGTTCTCGCTCCTATTTTTACGGGTGAAATAATACTTTCAAAGAAATATCCGTATTTTCCATAGTTGAAAAACCTTGCTGAATATCATCCAGCGGAAGCTTATGGGAAATCAGAGAAGCAACATCAATAATTTTTTTCTCCATAAGTCTAATTGCTATAGCAAAATCGTTTGAATTTGCACATCTTGTCGTTGTCAAAGATATTTCTCTGAAGTGCATGGCGGCTAAATCAATGGTTGGCGCTTGCTTATACACACTTACGACCACGATTTTGCCCTGGTATTTGATACATTGAATCATCTGATTGGCTGTAGCCTGAGTTCCCGCAACCTCAAATACGATATCGGCACCAACACCTTTAGTAAAAGAAAGCACCGCTTCTTTAATGTCCTCTTCTTTCGCATGAACTGCCGTAAAGCCCATTTGTTTTGCGACCTGCAGACGGTAAGGACTGATATCCGAAATAAAGATCTCGCTTGCGCCCGCCTGTTTGGCCACCTGGCCAATAAGCAGCCCGATCGGGCCTGCTCCCAAAATAACTACGCTGTCCCCAACCTTCAGGTCCGATCGCCTAACCGTATGTACGGCAATAGCAAGCGGCTCTGTCAGCGCACCCTCTTCATCAGACACGTTGTTAGGCAGATGATGAAGACGGTGAATGGGTACGGCAACGTATTCGGCGAATCCCCCGTCCTTATCAATACCGATGCATCTTAATGTTGCACATACATGATACTGTCCAGCAAGACAAGCAGCGCATGTTCCGCAAGTTAAATAAGGCTCAACGGTTACGCGATCCCCCCGGTGGAAGTGATCATTGTCCGCAATGGACTCAATCGTTCCGCTAAACTCATGACCCAAAACTACCGGAGCCTTAGCCCGTGGATGTTTCCCTGCAAAAATCATCATATCCGTACCGCAAATCCCTGCATAGGCAACTTTAATCAGTGCTTCGCCTTCCCCTGCAACGGGTTTTTCGATGGATTCCGTTTGAACTTTTTTCTCGGCAATGTACATTCCTGCTTTCATTGCATGCGCCTCCAAATGTGTTTTTACAATAAGAATTTCATTTATTTTAGGTTCTTGGTTACTGATGCAACCACCCTAAAGGAGCCAAAACGATTTGAGGAAAAATGGTTAACAAGAGCAGAACCAACACTTCCGCAATTAAAAAGGGCACTACGCCTTTTATGATATCGTCCATTCCAATTTTCCCTACACCTGCTGCTACGTTGAGCACTGTTCCGACTGGCGGGGTTAGTAGTCCGATACAGTTATTCAGCACAAAGAGCAATCCGAAAAAGACAGGATCTATACCTGCATGTTCAATGATCGGCATCAGCACGGGGGTAAGAATCAAGATCGTAGGCGTTAAATCCATGGCCGTACCGACCAAAAATACTAATGCATTTATAGCGAGCAAAAGAAGTACCTTGTTATCCAGAAAAGGTTCGAGAAGTGCGGTTACTTGCCCCGGTATGTTCGCTATTGTAATTAACCAAGCAGACACCATAGCGGCAGCCGCTAAAAGCATAACCACGCTTGTTGTTTTGGCAGCAGCCAACACTACTTTGTATAGCTGGTCAAACTTTAACTCACGGTAAACCACCATACCAACAAACAAGGCGTACACCGCAGCCACTGCTGCCGCTTCCGTAGGTGTAAAGATTCCCCCGCGCAAACCTCCAATAATAATTGCAGGAAGCATCAAGGCCCAGATGGCAGACCGGGTTGCGAGCCACATTTCTTTGGCTGATTTTCGCGGCTGTGTTTCCACTTTTTCTTTTCGCACAATCCATGCCCAGGTAATGGTCAAAGCCACTGCAAGAAGAATACCGGGCACGATCCCTGCCATGAACAATTTGGAAATGGAAACTCCACTCGTTACCCCGAATATAATCATGGGAATACTTGGCGGAATAACAGGTGCGATAATGCCCCCTGCGGCAATTAAGCCAGCCGATCGGTTCCGGTCATACCCCGCCTTTGCCATCATTGGGATTAATATAGCTCCCAGAGCCGCCGTATCGGCCACTGCCGAACCGGACAAACCTGCAAACAAAAGGCTGGCGATAATGGCAACGTATCCAAGCCCACCGCGGACATGGCCAACGAGAGCCATCGCTAACGCGATGATCCGTTTGGAAATGCCTCCTGCGTTCATAACCTCTCCTGCCAGAATAAAAAAGGGGATCGCCATAAGAGCAAAATTGTCGGCACCATCAATCAGGTTGGATGCTAAAATTTGCGTATCGAAATTATCCATAACTAGCATGAGCGTTAAACCGCTAATTAGTTTCCCCTGAAAAAGTCAGGGTGTTTTGAGCATAATTAAAAGGAATTCAGCACCTCAAAATGGAAATTGTTATTGTCGAGATAACAAAGTTCCACACCCCGAGGGAAGAATTCCTTTGCTATAGGAGTTCAACAGAAGCCCTCGGGAATCCTTCCAAGAGGTGAAGAAAATGTTGAAACTTCGAGACGAGCAATTGACCATCTGGGATGCCATTCTCCCGGAATCTGTTAGAAAGTTGCCGGTCGAGCTTGCAATCATAGATCAATTACTGGACGACGACCGTTTTCTTCAACCGTTTACTGAGTTGCACCCGAAAGGCAAGAAAAGCGGCCGTCCTACGCTTGCAATTGAAAAGTACATCCGTCTTATGGTCCTGAAGCATAAATACAATTTGGGCTACGAGTCACTCGTGAAGGAAGTCGGTGACAGCATCACATGGCGAATGTTCTGCCGGTTTGCCATCGACGAACCGATGCCCGACCCGTCTACGCTCATCTATGCCCGCAAACGCTACGGCGACAAGATCGTCGAAGACATCAATGCCGCACTCGTAAAGCAGTGTGAGGAAAAAGCCGTTCTGAAAACCCGCAAATTGCGCACGGATACGACGGTTGTGGAATCCGATATCCATCACCCGACAGACGCTACGCTGTTGCAAGATGGCGTAAAAGTCATCACTCGAACGATTCAGAAAATCCGGAAAGTCGCCTCCCACACTGTTCAAGGCTTTGAAGATCGTACGGCAGAAATCAAGGAAAAGATTCTGTCCATCGCGAAAGTTCTACGTCGCCGCACCCGTGAATCTTGGGAAGAAGTTGACCGGATCACTGGGAGCGTAATCGAAGTAGCCGAGAACGTTGTGAACAAGGCGCAAACCGTTATCGAGAAACTGCAAGACAAGGGCAAAGCTGCTCTTCGACAAAGTAAAACCAAACTGACCGAGGCGGTCACGCTAACCGGCAAGTTGTTGGAACAAGCCAAACAGGTCGTTTCCGGCAATCGAATCATCGCAGATCGGATCGTCAGTTTCTTTGACCCGGAAGCAAGACCGATTAAGAAAGGTAAGCTGGCCAAAGGAACTGAGTTCGGCTACAAGGTGCGAATCGACGAGACGGAAAGCGGCTTTGTGACCGGCTACGCTGTCTACGAGGGGAACCCCTCGGATGATGAACTGCTCGTTCCCGCTGTACAGGCGCATATCAAGCAATTCGGCAAAGCGCCGCAAGCTGTAGCGACCGACCGCGGTTTCTCAAGCAAGAAGAACGAAACGGCCATTACCGAACTTGGTGTGAAGCGAGCTAGCTTGCCGCGAAAGGGCAAAAAAGGCATTGCCCGATCCGAGTACGAAAACGAATTATGGTTCAAAGACTTGCAGCGTTACCGTGCAGCTGGAGAAGCGAAGATTAGTCTTCTCAAGCGGAAGTACGGTTTGAACCGCAGCAGGTATCGGGGCTTTGTCGGCTCAAAATGCTGGGTCGGCTTCGGGATTCTGACCCACAACCTGCAAAGAGCGGCAAAAATGCTCCAAAACTAACATGGAAACCGATCATTAGGGAAAGTTCCCCCTCACAACCCAGCCAGCAACCCGAAACTATTTTTGAAAATCGACTTTTTCAGGAGCAACTAATTAGTTTCCCCTGAAAAAGTCAGGGTGTTTTGAGCATAATTAAAAGGAATTCAGCACCTCAAAATGGAAATTGTTATTGTCGAGATAACAAAGTTCCACACCCCGAGGGAAGAATTCCTTTGCTATAGGAGTTCAACAGAAGCCCTCGGGAATCCTTCCAAGAGGTGAAGAAAATGTTGAAACTTCGAGACGAGCAATTGACCATCTGGGATGCCATTCTCCCGGAATCTGTTAGAAAGTTGCCGGTCGAGCTTGCAATCATAGATCAATTACTGGACGACGACCGTTTTCTTCAACCGTTTACTGAGTTGCACCCGAAAGGCAAGAAAAGCGGCCGTCCTACGCTTGCAATTGAAAAGTACATCCGTCTTATGGTCCTGAAGCATAAATACAATTTGGGCTACGAGTCACTCGTGAAGGAAGTCGGTGACAGCATCACATGGCGAATGTTCTGCCGGTTTGCCATCGACGAACCGATGCCCGACCCGTCTACGCTCATCTATGCCCGCAAACGCTACGGCGACAAGATCGTCGAAGACATCAATGCCGCACTCGTAAAGCAGTGTGAGGAAAAAGCCGTTCTGAAAACCCGCAAATTGCGCACGGATACGACGGTTGTGGAATCCGATATCCATCACCCGACAGACGCTACGCTGTTGCAAGATGGCGTAAAAGTCATCACTCGAACGATTCAGAAAATCCGGAAAGTCGCCTCCCACACTGTTCAAGGCTTTGAAGATCGTACGGCAGAAATCAAGGAAAAGATTCTGTCCATCGCGAAAGTTCTACGTCGCCGCACCCGTGAATCTTGGGAAGAAGTTGACCGGATCACTGGGAGCGTAATCGAAGTAGCCGAGAACGTTGTGAACAAGGCGCAAACCGTTATCGAGAAACTGCAAGACAAGGGCAAAGCTGCTCTTCGACAAAGTAAAACCAAACTGACCGAGGCGGTCACGCTAACCGGCAAGTTGTTGGAACAAGCCAAACAGGTCGTTTCCGGCAATCGAATCATCGCAGATCGGATCGTCAGTTTCTTTGACCCGGAAGCAAGACCGATTAAGAAAGGTAAGCTGGCCAAAGGAACTGAGTTCGGCTACAAGGTGCGAATCGACGAGACGGAAAGCGGCTTTGTGACCGGCTACGCTGTCTACGAGGGGAACCCCTCGGATGATGAACTGCTCGTTCCCGCTGTACAGGCGCATATCAAGCAATTCGGCAAAGCGCCGCAAGCTGTAGCGACCGACCGCGGTTTCTCAAGCAAGAAGAACGAAACGGCCATTACCGAACTTGGTGTGAAGCGAGCTAGCTTGCCGCGAAAGGGCAAAAAAGGCATTGCCCGATCCGAGTACGAAAACGAATTATGGTTCAAAGACTTGCAGCGTTACCGTGCAGCTGGAGAAGCGAAGATTAGTCTTCTCAAGCGGAAGTACGGTTTGAACCGCAGCAGGTATCGGGGCTTTGTCGGCTCAAAATGCTGGGTCGGCTTCGGGATTCTGACCCACAACCTGCAAAGAGCGGCAAAAATGCTCCAAAACTAACATGGAAACCGATCATTAGGGAAAGTTCCCCCTCACAACCCAGCCAGCAACCCGAAACTATTTTTGAAAATCGACTTTTTCAGGAGCAACTAATTAACAGAGCGAACGCAATTGGGGTACCCAATGCCATTATTCCTAGCAGTGAAGCTACAAATACAACCAGAGTCACGATGTTCCGCCTCCTATTCTGTCCCCGGTGTTTCGCCGCTCATTCATATGCCCGAATCCAGCTTGCCCTACCAGTTCTTCCGAGTCTGTCGTCATAATCAAATCTTTCTCGCTATATTTATTGAACAAAATACGATATAGATTCGCGAAAACAATAACCATCATTCCAATGCTTGTAACAAGTCCGATGCCGTAGATGAAAAAATAGGGCAGGCCTGAAGCTGGAGCTGTTTGATTTAAATTAATGATGGTCAGCTTCCAGCTTCCGTCAAACAGGAACACAAGTGTAATTAATATTAATAGATTACTGACCACGAAACATATCTTCTTACCCTTATACGAAAGCTTCTTCACCATCATGTCGACACCCAAATGCTCATTATCCTTAAGGCCAAGAATCGATCCTAAAAAAATCATCCAAATAAACAAAAACCTTGATAGTTCCTCTGACCAAGTGAGCCCTGTATTAAAAACGTACCGTAAAACAACGTTCCCGAACACAAATATGGTCATCAATGATAAAGAACAAACGATAAAAAAATTGAGCAGGCCACTGATTCTGTCGATCAACTTTACCACGGTGATCACTCCTTTCCAGTTGTTTAATCAAGTTGTTAATCAATCGCAGCCGTGACGAAATGGGGAGGATTAATGAAAGATGCTCACGACACCCGCTTCACATCTACCCTAATCCTCCCTTCTAAAAAGCTAGGGCTTTCTTGTTTACTTCTCTCCTCTTACTTTTTGAATCTCATCGAACATTTTCTTTACAAGCTCTTCTCCAAGCTCTTTAGAGTACTTGTCAATCACTGGTTTAACGGCTTCTTGAATCTTTTTTGTTTCCTCATTTGAAAATTCACTTACCTGCATGCCTTTGCTTTTCAAATACTCCAGTGACTTTTTCGTTTCTTCCCGGTTTAGCTCACGCTGAAACTTTCCTGCCTCAATGACCGCATCTTGTAAAATTTTCTTTTCTTGATCATTGAGCTTGTCCAATGAAAATAAATGGTGTATACAAATGCTTGGATAGGCTCAAATGGGATTGGACTTCATAGAATTTACTTGATTGAATAGCAGTCAAGGGATTTTCCTGTCCGTCGATGGTTTTCGACTCCATTGCTGTAAACAACTCCGAGAAAGGCATCGGTGTTGGATTGGCACCTAAAGCTTTAAATACATCGAGATGGACTTGGTTTGGAATCGTCCTAATTTTTAATCCCTTGAAATCCTCTAGAGTAGCTACCGGCTTCTTACTATTCGTCAGGTTACGGAACCCGTTTTCCCAATATCCGAGCCCGATTAAGTTATGGGCCGGCAATTTATCCAGCAAAGTTTTTCCTACCGTACCATCTAACACGGCATCGGCTTCTTTTTCATTGTTGAATATAAACGGCAGGTCGAAAATACCGAATTCTTTCACACTTGCTGTTAGTGGCGAGGTCGAAATGATCCCCAACTCTACGGTTCCTGACTGAAGGGAATCGGAAACCTTTTTGTCATCACCTAATTGGTTGTTAAAGTATACGTTTACTTGAAATTTTCCTCCGCTGTTTTTCTCAACGATTTCTTTGAACTTTTTTCCGCCAACGCCTTCAGGATGATCCTCGGTTAAACCGACAGAAAGTTTAAATTTACGTTCACTGATTCCCTTGTTTTCAGAGGTTCCGGATTGAACTGTAGTATTGTTATTTTGACCTCCCCCGCAGCCAATTACCGAAATAAGAAGACCAAAGACGACCAGACCGGAAATCGCTTTTTTCCATAAACTTTTCACTTGTAATGCTCCTCTCACAAAATTGATCTTGTTAAGATATTGAAATACAAATCATCATTCATGATGGCGGTTACATATTATTGTTTAGACATACACATTTACATGTTTTCTGTTTAGCGGCCGCTTATTCTTACTCTTCTTCCAAGCCTTCTCCCATGAAATGGCAGAGGTTAATATAGCGCTTTCAATCGATTGAAGTGCAGTTTAAATGAAGCATCTCCCCCAAATCATAACTATAGTCAGTCTAGCGTCTGTCTCCCCCGTTTCTTATTCTCAATCCATCTCCTATTTATTATATATATTAATACGGATTATATATAATATAACAAAAATCGTCAAGATATTTATATATAAAATTAAATATTATATATAATGTTTTTTCTTCTAAATAAAAAAATGGCCTTCTCCTTGTGAATTTCCTAAAGGAAAAGCCATTTATATCACTCATTTTATTCTTGTTTCATTACAAAAGGACATGATATGTTCTCTAAATGCTGCCTTTGATTTTTCTACATCGCCTTGTTCCAACACTTCAACGAGCTCTAAATGGTATTTATAGACTTCTTCAGGTTTTATTTGTATAGTTGGATGGAGGTATGCAATATACCTTCGAATATGAGTGTTCAAAATTCCCCATACCCTGTTATAAATTTCAATTTGAGACCATTCAATAATTTTAGAATGAAAATCCATATCGAAGCCTGATTGTGTTAAATAGTCCGGAGTTCCGCTTTTCATCTTTTCAACTATATCGTACAGTTCCCCTGTATCCCGTCTTGTTAATTTGGGGACAACAATTTCAAGTACGCTGGTTTCTATTTCGGTACGTAAAGAGAAAATATGATAAAGTTCGACTTGATTGATCTCAGTAACAAAGGCTCCTTTGTATTTAACTGTTTTCACTAATCCTTCCTCTTCCAATCCCCTTAACGCTTCACGGACAGGAACCTGACTAATACCATGATTTTTGCAATTTCTGTTTCTACTATACGCTGTCCAGGTTTTAATGTATTCGAGATAATGTCCTCTCTCAGTTTCTGTTTGATCTCATCTTTTAGAGAAACCAATCGAGTTGACTGGTTATTAATCGGATTCATCTTCTCACTCCTTTTCAATCATTTTTATAAAAAATCTGTTATTATATATAATTAATTTTATTATATATAAATACCCGAATGAATTTCAACGTTTATATTTTTTCGGGGTATAAAAAAGCCGTACCCGTTGTAGACGAACTACAATCAGGTACAGCTTCTATGCGTTCAAGCGTTTACATGGTCATTCCGCCATCTATCGTAATCAGACTGCCGGTCATGAAGGCGGACTCATCGCAGCAGGCGAATAAAATCGCATGCGCGATTTCTTCCACCCTGCCGAGACGTCCCATCGGCTGTCTTGCGGTAAACATCGCTTCCATTGCCGCCGGATCGGCGGCATTTCTGATCTTTTCCTCAATAGCCTGCGTATATGTCGTGCCGGGGCAGACACAGTTCACCCGGATGTTGTCTTTGATATAATCGGCCGCCATGGCTTTCGTCAACGATACCACGGCTCCTTTCGATGCGGAATAGGCACTTCTGTCGGTGTGGCCTTTCAATGCCGCGACAGAACCGTTATTGACAATCACTCCGCCGCCTTGCTTCTTCATTTGCAGTACGGCATATTTCGAAACCAGAAATGTCCCCTTTACATTGACCTGCATGGTTTTATCGAAATCTTCCTCCGACATGTTGTCTACTCTGCCGGGCAGTACAATCCCCGCATTGTTGACCAGGATGTCGATTCTGCCGAAGGCTTGGACGGTTTCCTTTACAATACGTTCGGCATCGGCCGGATTGGAGACATCGCCTTGGACGAATATCCCTTCAGCCTCCGCCTTTTTCAATAGCTCTACAGCTGCTTCCCCATGGCCGGCCGTACGGGAATTCACTGCCACTTTAGCGCCATATTTGCCAAACTGTATGGCAGTGGCAAGTCCGATCCCCGATCCTGCTCCGGTCACCAGCACCACTTTTCTCAAAAAATCCAATGTTAGAATCCTCCTAATCACGGAAAGACAATATTTACTTGCCGAAGATTAAATTCGGAATGAACAACGTTAAATCCGGAATGAAAATAACCGCAATGACGACCAGCAATACGCTTAGCAGCAGCAGCCAGGATTCTTTTATGAATCTCCAGAAGGAGGTTTCAAAGATGGAGCAAACGATATACATGACCACTCCGACCGGCGGCGTTAAAAGCCCGATCGTCAGCGTCAAAACCATCACAATGCCAAAATGAACGAGGTCGATGTTCAGCTGTACGGCGACCGGAATGAGAATGGAGGTCAACAACAGGATCAAGACCGTCGAGTCCATGATCATGCCCACGATCAGCAGGAACACGATGAGAATAAGCATGATGATCCATGGCGTTTCGGAAATGTTCAGCAGCAAGGCCGCCATTTTTTGCGGGATCTGTTCCCAGGTTAAGCCGTAACTGAAGATCGCCGACAGCGCGATTAACAGCATGATCATGCCGATGTCGAGCGCAGTATCTTCCAACGTCCTCACAAATTTTTTCCAGGTAAATTCTTTGTAAACAAGCAGACCGATCACGATCGCATAAATGGCGGCAAAAGCGCCGGCCTCGGAAGGCGTGAATATGCCCGTTCGCAAGCCCGCCAGCAGCAGGATCGGAAAGAGAAACGCCCATATGCAATCGATGAAAGTCGTCCAGATTTCTTTGGGAGGAGCCACTTTTGCCCGTTCCGGCTGATAACCTTTACTCCGTGCGGTAACGGAAACCGCGACCATTAACAATACCATCATGAGGAGACCGGGAAGAATGCCTGCGGCAAACAGCCGGCCGATGGAAACTTCGCCTATGCTTCCGTAAAGAACAAGACCGATGCCCGGCGGTATCATTGTCGTAATCATCGAGCTGGTACCGATAACTCCCGCCGCAAATCCTCTGGAATACCCTTTCTCGATCATGCCCGGTCCCAGAACGCGTCCAAGCATGGTGGCGTCGCCGATCGCCGAGCTCGTAATTCCGCCCAGCATCGTGGCCAGCACCATGTTCACTTGTGCCAACCCCGCACGCATATGTCCCGCCAACACGGACGCCAGCTTCATCAGCCGATGCGTAATGCCGGTTTCGTTCAGCAGGTTGCCCGCGAATACAAATAAAGGAATCGCAAGCAGAACAAAGCTTTGTGTCTGAGTTAGCACAAGCTGGACCGGCATCGTGAACGACAGTGTCGGCTGCTGCAAGAAGAAAACGAACCCCGAAATCCCTATCGCAAAGGCTACCGGCATGCCCAGAATCATCAGTAATAAGAACACGATAGTGACCAATAACACGTTTTATGCCTCCTTTCCATTAAAGTGATTACAGAAATTCTTTATTGCTTTCCGTCGTTTGAACACTCTGATAGCCTCTGGCGATTTGCTCTTTGATTTTCACGATCGTGGTGCTTAACATCAACATGCACCCGACGGGCACGCTCAGCGTAACCCAGGTATAGCTGAAGCCCGGAATTCCCTGATACGTTCTGAGCCGTGTCGTATAGGAGAGCCATAAGCCAAAGCCGATAAGTACCGCCAAAAATAAGATAATCAAGATTTGGTTCATGATTTTAAGGTAAAACTGCGCCTTTACCGGCAGGCGGCTTACAACCAGCTCGATGCTCACCAGCTTGTCGTTTCTCATCGCCATATCGGCGCTTAGAAAGACGCACCACGCAAACAGAAAGGTTGCTACATCCACAGCCCATGAGATAGGGTGACCAATGGTTCTTGCGATGGCCGTGGCAAAAACCAATGCCGTTATGATCGCCAACGCCGTTTTGACGATAAAAACCTCTGCTTTACCGATGTAATCATACAGTTTTTTCATGGTTCCACACCTCCGCATCACGTTCTTATTTTCCGGCCTGCCCTTGCGGGCAGGCCGGAAAATAAGAATTACGATTTCAGCTCCTGGTTACTTGCCCATTTCTTTAAAAACGGTATCTCTGGCTTGAACCAGATTTAATTTCGTGTAAGCTGCCTCGCCGGCTTTTTTGAACGCTGCAATGTCGATCTCGTTGGCCGGAATGATCGTTACGCCGTGGGCGGCAATTTCTTTCTTGAGCTGTTCCGTTTCCTGCTCCATCTTTTTGGAAATTTCAAGCCCGGCTTTGTTGCATTCCTCGATGAGAATATCCTGATACTCTTTAGGAAGGGTAATCCTTCAAATTGATCGTCTTGTTGCTGTTATTATAAATCTCTATGTACTCATATGGCTCCGCAGACACCCCGGAAGGCTGTTTGGAGTTAAACATAATTTCCGTAATCAGCACATACGGAGGTGCGGCCGCCGCTTCAACCTTCGGAACCGTACCCGCCATTGGAAGGCCGGATACGGCGACGGCGAAAGCTAAAAACAATTTGATCCATTTCCGTTTCAACACATTCTCCCCATCCTTATCATGATTTACCGCACAACCAGAACATACGATCCCGCATTCAAACGTGTGCGTATTTATGGATTATAGTGAAGGTTTGTAAGCGGAATATCATCTCAATTTTAAGAAAAAGTAAACAGATTCTGAAATATTTCAGCCCGCAAAAAAGCCACAATGCGAGGGTTGTCGCATTGTGGCTCAGGACAAGTCGTAGCGAAGCCGTAACGATTTCGGCCAAAGTAATCGGTTTCATTTTTTGCGCGTCATCCAACTCTTCCCGGCCTATTTTTACCCGGATGCGTTCTCGTCTTCCAACGCCTGGTCGGCCGCTTTCCACGCATTGAAAATATGCTCTTCCGCTTTTTTCTGGGCCGTTGTTCCATCCCGCTGCAGAATGGCCGAGGCGATGAGCCGATGCTCGTTCAACGTGCTATACTTGCGTGTGCTGTTTTTGGTCCAAGCCGTCGACCTGATCAAAGTAATCGGATTTTGTAAGCTCTCCAGCATTTTTCTCAGCACTTCGTTTTTGGATATGTAATAAATTTTTGAATGGAATTCGTTGTTGATTTCGGCAATCACTTTATAATTGGTCAGCTCTTTTTCCTTTTCAAAAACAACCTCCATTTCATTTAACAACGAGTGAAAGTCCGCCAGCTCCTCCTCGGTTGCATTCTCGGCGGCAAGTTTGGCGGCTAAGCCCTCCATAACCGCTCTCGTTTGATAGAAATCGAGTATATTTTTCCTGGACAGTTTGGTTACGAAAATTCTCCGATGAGGCAGCGTTTCCACTAATCCTTCCGATTCCAGCTTGTTCAGGGCATCGCGAATCGGGGTGCGGCTCACCTCCAAATCCTGCGCAAGATTGGTTTCGATCAATCGTTCTCCCGGCCGGTACACCCCGGCTAAAATGTTATTTTTCAGCTGCTCGTATACAACTTCCCTGATCGTTTTAGGCCGAATCATATCTTTTTGTTCTCTCCCTTTTATCTAAACAAGCTTATTAATGGAATCATAACAATAAGTAGAACGACAATCAATAACGTCAGGGAAAATCTTACATTTCGCTTCTGCTTCATCGCCGCCCTGTTCCTTGATCGGTTTTAGGGCAAATTTCATCCTCTCCAAGCTTTTTTAATCATTCTCATGACGAACGGCATGGCCAGTATGCATAAAATCAGAATGAACAACGTCAGTGAAACAGGACGTGTAACGAAAACATCCAGGCTTCCATGCGAAGAAAGCAGGGACTGCCGCAAGGTATTCTCCGCCATGGGCCCCAGGACTAAAGCCAGGACGGCTGCTGCGGGGGAAAATCCGTTCCGCTTCATAAAGTATCCAATGATTCCGCAGATCAACATAATCCAGGTTTCCACGATACTTGCATGAAGAGTGTAGGTTCCCAGCACGCAAAGGACAACGACCATAGGAAGCAGCAAACGGTAAGGAACCTGCATGACCTTTACAAATAGCGGGATGGCGACAATATTCACCAACAGCAGTACGACATTGCCCAAATACATGCTGGATACCAGGCCCCAGACAAAATCGGGATTGCTGTCCATCAGCAGCGGCCCGGGCTGCAGCCCCCACATCATGAACGCGCCAAGGAGAACCGCAGTGGAACCCGAACCGGGAATCCCAAGGGTCAGCAAAGGCACCATCGCTCCCGCCGAGGCCGCATTGTTGGCCGCCTCCGGACCGACCAGGCCCGGCATGGCGCCCTTCCCGAATTTTTCCGGGGTCCTGGAAAGTTTCTTTTCCATAGAGTAAGACATCAGAGATGCAATCGTAGCCCCCGCACCCGGCAGCACTCCGACAAAAAATCCTAACAGCGACCCGCGGATAAAGGTATATTTGCTTTCCAGATAATCTTTCGCATTGGGCCAGAAGTTTTTCTTAAAGGAAAAAACAATCATTTCTTTCTTTCCTTCCCGATGGGCTCCTTCATGGACGGAACTTAGAAGTTCCCCGATACCGAAAAGGCCGATGGCCACGGGAATAAAGTCGATGCCATTGATCAGTTCGGCCGATCCGAAGGTAAATCTTTGTTGACCCGATACGACGTCAACGCCTACCATGGAAATGGCGAAACCGAACAAAGCCGAAATGATGCCGTTAATCTTGTTGTCTCCCATCATAAAAGTCAACATCAGCAGACCCATCAACATCAGCATGAAATATTCCGACGGGCCGAATGATACGGCAACATCGGCCAGAAAAGGGGCCATGGAGGAAATCAGGATGACCCCGAGTGTACCGCCTATAAACGAAGCCACCGCCTGCATGACAAGCGCGGGGCCCGCCCGACCTTGTTTGGCGAGCGGATACCCATCTAATGTACTTGCGACGGTTGCCGATTCCCCGGGCGTATTAATCAGAATAGAAGTAATCGTGCCTCCATACATGGAACCGTAGTATATCCCGGCAAGCATAATGATTGCCGTTGTGGGATTCAATGAAAATGTCAGCGGCAAAAGGATGGCGATTCCGGCTGATGGACCGAATCCGGGGATGATCCCTACAATCATGCCGATAAACGCCCCTATGGTTACAAATAATAAATTGGTAGGAGTGACTGCTATTGAAAAACCCAATAGCAAATGATCCCAAAATTCCATACTGCTCGCCTCCCACAGCTTTTACATAAATCCCAGTATTCCCTTTGGCAGCCCCGCATTCAGCCAAAGCTCAAACATAGCAAAGACTAACGCCGGAATCGTGATGCTGATGACCGCATTCTGCACATATCGTTTGCGGTTGAAACGAAACAGAATGAAATAAATGTACAATGCCATTGCGGGTACGGCCCCGATATAAGTCATGAGCAGAACAAGCAGAAATGTAAGAAGAATCACCCACCCTATATCGCCGGCATACCCCTCGCTGCCTTCGTCCGATCGTCTGTTCCGCCAATCGTTCATCACCCGAATGCCTGTAAATATGAGAAGCAAAAGACCAATCGTGATGGGAAACAGACCGGGTCCCGGCTTGCCGGAGCTTGTGAAAAATTCGAATTCAAGGCTTAACAGAAAAAATACCCAAGTGAACAAAAAGAGAAATGCGGAAAATCCCAGTTTCATCATGCCCACTATTTTATCGCTCCCGTCTCTTTAAGAAGTGTCTTAAAGGTGTTGGTTGTCTCTTCAAGATATTGGGCAAAATCGTCCCCAAATCGTATATCTTCCGTCAAGCTGTTATCACTGATGTACTTTTTCCATTCCGGTGTTTCCGCGACTTTTTTCATCGTCTCAATCCACCAGTTCTGAACGTCATCTGAAACGCCGCCTGCCAAAACAATTCCGCGCGGCATAGGCAGGTTCACGTTGTAGCCGAGTTCCTTGAAGGTGGGGACGTCCGATAAGGACTGTATCCTGCTATTACCGGAAAATGCAAGCGGTTTCATTTTTTCGGCTTTAATTTGCCCCAATACTTCCGATGGATTTGCCATCATGGCATCGATGCTTTTTGAAAGCAGGCCCGAAGTACTTTCTCCTGCAGATTGGAACGGCACATACTCAAAATCGAATCCGGCTTCTTTCGCCAGCATGCGGGGGATAATGTAATCCACATTCACCGCTCCCAACCCTCCGATACTCATTTTTTTGCCGCTTTTTGCGGTTTGGATGAAATCGTCCAGCGTATTGTACGGAGAGTCGCCGTTTACAATAAACACCATGTCGTCCGTTGCCATCAATGCGACCGGGGTAAAAGATTTGTAGTCAAAGCCCGTATTGGAAAGCAGCGGTGTTGTGATAAAGCTTCCGCTGGTGGAACTGATTTGATAAGGATCCCCTTTGTGGCTGTTCAGATACCCCCAACCCGTGGCTCCGCTGCCGCCCTGACGATTTTCAGCCACAATCGGCGGTGTATACAGTTTGTTTTTTTTCAAAATATCGATAATGGTTCTGGACATGATATCGTTTCCTCCGCCGGGTCCGAAGGCGATCGTCCAGTCAAGCGGCTTTTCCGGATATTTGAATTCCGTTTTCGATTGCGTTTGTGTATTCTCTGAAGCGCCGTTGGCGGGTTGGCCGTTCCCTCCGCCCGCTCCCCCGCAGGCGCTTAATGAAAAAGCCGTCAGAGCAGCCAACATCATTTTCCATACTCCACTTTTCATAATAAACTCTCCCTTTCAAAGCAGATAAAAGGTGGCGGTCGCCATGGCGACCGGTTTTCCGTCCTGATTCGTCATTCTCGATTCCATCTGGACGATTTTCTTCCCTTTCTTCAAAAAAGCGGCGGTGCATGTAACGATTCCACCATGGACACCGCTCAGATACTGGGTTTTCATTTCCAGAGTAACCGCCGAACCAAGAAATTTTTTGCACAAATGTCCCATAGACACGTCGAGGATGAAGGAAATAACCCCGCCATGCAAAGTCCCCTGCGGATTGAACATGTAATTTTCGACAGGGGCTTCCACGATGCAAACTTCATCCCCGTACTTGAATTTCAAATCAAAAAAACGCGCCAGAAAAAACGTTTCAAAATCATTTGCCTGGGTGGCCATGGCTTCTTCAAATTTGATCCTAGCCTGTTCCATATTTATACCTTCTTTTCTAGGAATACTTGAAGTCCGGTTTACGTTTCTCCAAAAAAGCCCTGACTCCTTCTTGATAGTCTTCCGTGCTGAAGGAATCCTGCCGGAGTCTTTTCGTCTCCTCCGTATCTTCCGCCACGCCTCTCATAATTTCCGAAATGATATATTTCATGCTGCGTACCGTAAATTGCGCATTTTGGCACAATAGTTCCGCAAATTCGTAAGTTTTGCTTACGATTTCTTCCGGGGAATAGACTTCGTCGATCAGGCCGATTCGGAATGCGCGCTGCACATCGATAATTTTGCCGGATAAAAGAATATACTTTGCGTTGGCCGGACCGACCAGATCAACCAATTGTTTGGTCGCGTTAAGGCTGTATACCAGTCCCAATTTGGCGGGGGTGATCCCAAAACGGCCGGTCGTATCGGAAAAACGGAAATCGCATGCCAACGCCAACTCGCACCCTCCTCCGATACAAGGTCCCTGAATCATCGCAATCGTCGGCTTTTTAAAGTGGGCTAATCTTCTTTCCGCTTTATGACAAGCATCGTTGTAAATTTTCGCCCCTTCCGGAGTCGATCTTAATGTTTTGAATTCGCTGATATCAGCCCCGGCGGCAAACGCCATTTCATCCGCCCCGCGCAAAACGAGCACCTTGATCCCCCTGTCCTGCTCGGCATCTTCCAACAGGGAAGGAATCGTTTTCCACATTTCGTGGGTCAAAGCATTCCTTTTTTCCGGCTGATTAAAATAAATCGTGGCAATTTCACCTTTTTTCTCAAGATAAACATGATTCGTAGACATCAGATGATCATCCTTTCCGGATATTTATTGTATACCACATTTTCATTATACAGCTCCTTGATTTCCTCTTCCTGCAATCCCAGCTCATTCAATACCTCGTTCGTATGCTGCCCAAGCCACGGCGCAGGCGTTCGGATCGAAAGCGGCGTCCCGGAGTATTTGACGGGGAACCCTATGGTTTTCATATCCCCCAGGATGGGATGATGAATTTCCAGAACCATGTCCCTGGCCAAAATGTGCGGATCGTTTAACGCTTGTTCGTAAGTGTAGACCGGTCCTCCCGGTACGCCGGATTCATCCAATTTTTCCACCCAATGCGAGGTCGGTTGCTCTTTCAATATTTCTTCTATCATGCTCTCCAGCAAGTCGATATTTTTCATTCTTGTCTGCAAATCGATGAACCGCGGATCGCCGACCCACTCCGGTTTTCCTAAAACCTTATTGCATAAGTTGGTCCAAAGCTTATCGTTTCCGGCTCCAATCGTGACATACCCGTCTTTCGTTTTGTAGGCTTGATAAGGAGTGGACCGTCTATGACGCGCTCCGGTTGCAGCCGGAATTTCCCCGGCCCCAAAGTAAGCCGCTGATTCCCAGAACGTCCATGCCAACGCGGCATCGACCAAGGACGTTTCCAGATACTGCCCTTCCCCGGTTTTAAGCTTATGGATATAGGCGCCCAAAATTCCATAGGCCGCCGTTATGCCGGCAGAGATATCATTAATGGCAATCCCGACTTTCACGGGACGTCCGCCGGGCTCGCCGGTCATTCTCATCAGCCCCGTAACGCCTTGGGCAACGATATCAAAACCTCCTTTCTGGCTGTATGGCCCCGTTTGCCCATACCCGGATATGGAGCAATAGATCACCCCCGGATTAACCGCTTTCACCGCATTGTAATCAATGCCCATTTTCGTTTTGACGTCAGGACGAAAATTTTCGATTACCACATCCGCCTTTTCAGCCAGCTGCATAAAAATGTGTTTCCCTTTTTCATTTTTCAAATCGAGCGCGATGCTTCTTTTGTTTCGGTTAGGCATAGCAAAGCAGTAGCCTTCGCCATTTTTAAAAGGCCCGACTCTCCTCGAATCGTCGCCGCCCGGGAATCGTTCCACTTTGGTCACTTCCGCCCCAAGATCGGCCAAAATCAACGTACAGTAAGGACCTGCCAAAAATTGGGTCAAATCCAACACTTTCATTCCATGCAAAGGCAGCATCAAAATCACCTCTCCTCAAAATGTTAAAAATTTCGTTTTGTATACAGTATTCCGTATCCAAAAAAAATATACTTCTGACTCACAGGTCAGAAGTATATTTTGCAATAAAATAAATTGATTAAATTGATAAAAAAGGCTGCATCCAACAATTAATAATGTATTCAGTTTTCATTATGATGGTAAGACCAATAAAACGAGGCTTGGATAAGGCATCCCGTTAACCGTCCCACTTCCTCCAGTTCCCTATTTGTACGGTTAACGGGATGCCCGTTCCTATTCCCAAATCCAATTGCCCAGTTCATCGAATTGAAGAAACTTGGGCTCATGATTTAACTCGATATGTGGCTGATTTTTGATCTCCTCATAAATGGCTTCGGTTACCCACAGATGTTCGATATGAAGGGTATTCCGGATCACCATCATACGCAGCTTGGCCGCATCATCGACCCGCAGCATTTGTAATGCCCCGTCAACAAGCGCCCGGTCATCGGCAAATGTCATCGGAACAGCCGCCCGAATCACGAAACCGCTTGTTGCGCAATTCAAATAAGTAGCCGTTTTATCCATTTCCTTCACCAGCGCTTCCGTTGTCAAATCGGCAAGCCCAATCCCCGTGGCATTGCCGTGGGACGGTTCGGATAAACGGAGTACTCCGATATAGGTGAAGTAAGGTTTTTGCGGTTCCGGTACGCCCTGAATACGAAGCCGGCCGATGATGTTCGTATCCATCCCGGTACCGCTGAAATTTTTTCCCATTTCTCCGACAATAAGCAAATCTGCCTGATCGGCAGGGAGGCTTGGCATAAAGCTTTTTGCTTGTGCCAAAAGAACCTTCTCCCTTTCAAAGATCCGGTCATAAGGTATGCCTTCCACGATTGCCGTTTGCTCTTTCGCATTCTCTACGACGCCAATCCCGCCGATGATCGGGGCATGCTCCAATATGCGTCCGCCGATCAAAGGAATCATATCGGCCAGGTGACCGGCGCCAAGGCTGTGGAACATGTCGGCTCCCTTCGCCCGTCCCATGCCAACCGTCATCATCTTTAATAAACCGCTTTCGTAGTCACCCCGAAACGAAGTATGCGGTTTGATCCGATTCACGACCACAACCCCGTCCGCCTCGAACGCTTCTTTCGCACAATAAACCGGAATTTGCCGTCCAAACGCTTCAAACTCGTCGATCAACTGCACATCCCTGGAGCAGGAAACCCGACAGCCCAGAGCCTCTTCTTTAATTCCCATGCTGTCCAATACTTCTTTTTGCCCCTCGGCTTCCCCGCGCCCGTGGCTGCCCATGGCCGAAAAGACAAATGGGAGATATCCTTTGGACTGAAGTACGCTCACTACCTTCCGCAAAATGTCTACATAATTGGCAATCCCGCGGCTTCCGGCCGTTACCGCGATCGACGCTCCCGGCTTCAAACGCCGGGAACGGTCGTTTTGCAGTATGTTTTCTACGGCCTGCTCTATCGATTTTGAAATATCGCCGACAACCGGGGTCTGGGAATGAACCTGAATCGGATAAAGTTTAATTGAAGCTGCTTTAATCGACATGCTTTTCTCCTCCTAATATCGTTAGCCTACATTTCAATATCCGACGATAGTGCTTCTTTTTTCTTCTTGAACCCGGCCAGAATACTAAGGATCATAATCACGATGGAAAGAATCAGCAGGGTGCCGGAAAGAGGTCTCGTAAACAAGGCGAAAAAGTCTCCTTTATAGATCGTCAGCGACTGCATCAATGCATCTTCCATAAGTTTCCCCAAAACGAACGTCAGCACGATAGGCGCCAACGGGATATCGACTTTTTTGAAGATGTAGCCTACGATGCCAAAGGCCACCATGACACCCACATCAAACAAACTGTTGCTGACGCTGTATGCCCCTACGGCCGCCACCGCCAAAATGATCGGGAACAGCAGCTTGAACGGTATCATCGTAATTTTGGCCCAAAATCCGGCCATCGGCAGGTTCATGATCAAAAGTATGAAATTTCCGATAAACATGCTGGCAATAACCGCCCATACGAAGTCCGGATTTTTCTGGAAAAGCTGCGGTCCCGGTGTCAGACCATGCATGATAAACGCTCCAAGGAGTACGGCAATCACCGGGGAACTCGGAATCCCCAAGGTAAAGAGGGGAATCAGGGCCCCTCCGCAATACGAGTTGTTCGCCGTTTCCGGACCGGCCACACCTTCGATCGCCCCTTTCCCGAAGCGGCTCGGATCTTTTGCCAGCTTCTGTTCAAGGGAATACGACAAGATCGCCGGAATCACCGAATTCGTCCCCGGGAGCAAACCGATGATGAAGCCAAGTCCGCTTCCACGCAAAATGGCGGCTATCGTCGGCTTCCATTCTTCCCGCCTCGGCAGAAGCCCTTTGACCTTCGGCGGTTTTTCCGCCTTCAAATTTTTTTCCGCGCTGATCAAAATTTCAGAGATCCCAAACAGCCCCATGGCTAAAGGCACAAAATCAAAGCCGTTCATCAATTCCATTCGATCAAAGGAAAAGCGAACGACACCCGTTACCGGATCCAATCCGATCAGGGCAAGATTTAACCCGATGACTGCGGCAATCATGCCGCGGATGACCGATTTGCCCATCAGGCCGATGACCATGGTCATTCCGAGTATCATTAAGGCGAAAAATTCCGGCGGACCGAACTGCAGCGCCAGCCGGGCAATGGGCGGTCCAATGAGCGCGAGACCGATAATGGACAGCGTCCCCCCGATGAAGGAGCCGATTCCGGCCACACCCAAGGCGGTTCCCGCCCTGCCTTGCTTGGCCAACGGATGGCCGTCAAGGCATGTAATGACGGAGGCGGCTTCCCCCGGCGTGTTGATCAATACGGATGTAATCGTCCCGCCATACATCGCCCCGTAATAAATCCCGGACAACATAATAATCGCGGAAATCGGCTCCATGCCAAACGTCAGTGGCAAAAGGACAGCGGTCCCGGTGGTCGGGCCCAGGCCCGGCAGGACACCGACAAGCATCCCGATCGTAACGCCGATGAAACAATACAATAAATTCCACCAACTGAAAGCTGTTTCAAATCCCGAAAGCAAATATTCCATCGCGGCTTCCCCCTTTATAACCCGAATACATTTTCAGGCAGGGGAACGTTTAATAACGATTGGAAGACATAAAAGATCGCCAATGTTACCGCCACCGAAATGCCTAATCCCCAATACCACTTATATTCCCTGAAAAACAATATGAACAGCATGACAATGCTCGCGATGGTATAGCCTGTGTAGGGTATTATAATCAGAAACACGATGAAGGCCGCAAATATCGAAGCCACTTTCCTTAATCCGGCACCTTTAGGAAAAATGTCACTTAATTTGATCCTTTCTTTTCGAATCGATTCCACAATATACAACAAGGAAAGAAGGATTAAAAATCCGCTCAGCCAAAGGGGCAATAATCCGGGACCCGGTCCATAATTGCTGTAATAGTCATAGGATAATGACTGCCAAAAGAGGGTGCCGGCAATAATGAGAATGACCAAACCGACCCAAACGCCTGCATTTTTCAATTCTCTCACATCCTTTGTCTCCTTTGATTTGGCCAGCGAGGATTGACCTGACAATGACACTATCGTTCCAACTGAAGGGGGATTACCATCCAAGTAAATCTCTTAATGCAAGCACATCCTGCTCATCTTTTTCCAGCAGATCCATATAATCTTTTCCGTCTTTGTAGTCCACTTGAAGGCCGGATTGGCCTTGCTTATCGATCTGTTCCTGATTTTTGATGCCTTTTTCCAATGCCGCACGTAAAATTTCCAGCTTATGCGGATCGATGTCCTTCGGAGCGGCAATTCCCCGGGCGGAACCGGAAATAATCCCGCTGAATCCGCTTTCCTCCAATGTCGGAATATCGGACAAGAAGGGGGAACGTTTTTCGGCCATCACGGCCACGACCTTGATCTCGCCGCTGTTATGAAGCGACGTGACTTCCCCGACATTCGCGAATAAAACATCCACATGACCGCCGATCACTCCGGTCTGGCTTTCTGCGGCTCCTTTGGTATGCACGGCCGTGAATTTGGTACCCAAGGCCTTATTCATTTTCAATATGGCATAATGATCATCGCTACCCACTCCGGTAGAAGTGGCGGTTAATTCATTATTCCTGGCGTATTCAATTAAACCTTTGATATCCGTAAAACGGTTCTCATCTCTGCGGATGGCGATGGCCCCAGGATCCGTAACATGGTTAGCGATCGGGGCGAAGCTTTTCAGATTCTCCTTGCGTTTTTGCTTTGGATCCAGGTAACCCGTCATCAGGTTTGGGGTATTAATATACCCGATGGTATAGCCGTCCGGCTTGGCATTCGCCAGCTCCGTCCAACCGATCCAACCGCCGCCGCCGGGCTTATTTATGATATTGATCGGCACGCCGAGCTCTTTTTCCACGTAAGGCATAAGCATGCGCGCTCCGACGTCCGTACCGCCGCCGGCCGCATAAGCAATGATCAGATTGATCGGCTTATCCGGCCATTTTTCCTTTTGCGGTTCCGGATCCGGGGATGAACCTTGGACGGAAGATGATTGGCTTCCGCCTCCGCCACAAGATGTAAGCGCTAACGTTAAAATGACCGCCAAAGACAGGTTAATCCATTTTTTCACAGCCATTCACCCTGCTTTCCTAATTTTAAAATTAAGTCATTCTGGTAATGCAAAACTGCTCATCATGCCCCAAAATTTCCGCCTTGACCATTTTTCCGGAGGCCACCTCGAGAATTTCGCGGTAAATTTCTTCTCCCATTTGCTGCAGCGTCTTTTTGCCAAGCAATACTTCACCCGCGTTGATATCTATATTTTCTTTCATCTTTTCATAGGTTTTGGGGTTGCCTGTAATTTTCAGTACGGGAACGCCCGGAAATCCCGTCGGCGTCCCTCTGCCGGTCGGGAATACAATCATCTGCGCTCCCGCCGCTACCTGCCCGGTGCTGACCTCCCCGTCGTGCCCGGGAGAATCCATCAGCAAAAGCCCCTTCACTTTCGGCGTTTCGGCATACTGAATCGTACCGCTAAACGGGGCATTCCCGGACTTTTTCATACTGCCCAATGATTTTTCCACGACACTGGACAATCCTCCGTCATAATTTCCTGTCGAAATAAGATGAGTCCTCTTCACATTGCTGGACTCGCGAGTCTGCCGCTCAAGCTTTTTTTCCGTACGGGAGACGATCTCCTTGATCTCCTGCGCTACTTGCTCATTCACGGCTCTTCTCGCCAAAATATGCTCTGTACCGAGAAGCTCGGTAATTTCAGCAAGAATAGAGGAGCCTCCTTGGGATACCAGCATATCGGAGGCAATGCCTAATGCAGGATTTGCGACCAATCCCGATGTCATATCAGACCCCCCGCAATTCAGACCGATCATCAAATGACTGACATCCGCTTCCTCCCTCTGCTGTCTGGAGGCCATTTGCTGCATTTTCCTGGCGTATTTAACGCCCTTCTGGATCGCTGCCAGAGAGTCTCCTTCCTTTTGGATGACCACGGTCTCCAGCATCTTTTGTGCCGGGGCTATCCCCTCCGCCAACTCGTAGGGACTAAAACGTTCGCAACCCAAACCCACTACAACGACGCCGGAAAAATTAGGATTTCTTCCGATTTGAATCAATGTTCTTGCGGTAATCTCCAAATCCTCGCCAACCTGGCTGCAGCCGACGGGATGACGAAAGTAAACGCTTCCAGGCACCTGATAGGCAATCCTTTCAGCCACTTTCGCGGAGCAGAAGACAGATGGGATGATCGCAATCAAGTTGCGAACCCCTACGGTCCCGTCTTTTCTCCAATACCCCATAAACTTATCGGCCATGCTTCATTCCCCTTTCGCAATACATATTGTGGCTGTGTATCCAACCGCCTTTTTGAACCGGAACTTTCATTTTCCCGATTTCCTCGCCGTACTTATAAACGCTTTCGTCCCTGCCAATGGGCTGCAAAGCGATTTTGTGACCAAAGGGGATATCCTCAAGAACAACAATCGATTCCTCCCGGTTCTCTTTTCTGACTATGCAAAGATCTCCTTTGCTCAAATCCGTCAAAGCAACAGCTGTGTTGTCTTTCGGGTCTATGACAAGCGCTGCTTTCTCTTCATGGCTTGCGGCAAGCTTTACATCGTCCATACGCCTACTCCTATCTGAATAATTTATGATGGTCCGACCTATGAATGAACAAAAGAATGACATGTGGGATTAAATCCAATTCAATGGTATTATATTTACATTAATATGACGGGGTAATGTCGATATGAAAAAAAGTTACAATGTCAAAGCTTCACCGCGGATGTTCGAGCAAGTTGCCAGGCAAATAGCCGATTATATTCAGGCAGAGCAGTTGGAGCCGGGATCCAAGCTGCCCACCGAAAGGCAGTTAAGCGAGCTGCTTCAAGTCAGCCGTTCCTCTGTGCGCGAAGGCATACGGGTGCTGGAGCTGCTCCGTTTTCTGGATTCGAAGCAAGGGGAAGGAACTTTTGTATCCGATCCTCCTCCCTTTCTCATCCCTGACCGGGTGATCGGGCAAAAACTTGAACCACAAGCTTTGCGCCATTATTTTGAGATCGCCCTTATGTGCGCGGAAACCGTTCTTATGCTGTCGATTCAACATCACGTCCGCTATAGTAACGTTTTAAGCGGGAAAACATTCTGGGAAAACCTGCTGTTTTTCATTACCGGTTTAGGGGAATCATTGGAAAATCCTTACTTTTTCGTTCTGTTTTCCGAAACCTTCGGGCTCGTCCTGCAATCCGGAGATTTGCCCGAAACAAGCGCGCCTTTTGAAATGCAGGAAATCATCGATGCTTACCATGCTTCCGATATCCATAAACTCAAAAAACTAATAAATTTATTATCTGAACATATATCCTTTCTGTAAACAGCTTCCTAGATCGATTTAATCATTCCGCCGTCAATGAGGATGGAGCTGCCCGTCATGTAGGTGCTGGCGTCAGATACCAGAAAAACAACCACCTTCGCAAATTCTTCCGGGGTACCGTAACGGCCTAATGGAATTTGCTTCTTGGACTGTTCTTCTACCTGCTCCCGAGTTTGTCCGGTCTTTTTCGCCTTCAATTCATCGAGAAAAGCGACGCGATCCGTTGCAATACGCCCAGGCGCAACCGTATTGACGAGAATATGGTAGGGTGCCAGTTCTTCGGCCAGGGTCTTGGTTAATCCGACGATTCCCGTACGGAAAGTATTGGAGAGAATTAATCCCGGAATCGGTATCTTAATGGAAGAGGATGCCAAATTGACAATACGCCCGCCTGCCTGCTTCAAATCGGGCAGCACTTCCCGAATGATCCGGATATAGCTTAAAAGATTGAGTTCAAAGGCTTTCTGCCAGTCTTCATCAGAAAACTGTTCAAACGATCCTCCGGGAGGCCCGCCTGCATTATTGATCAGAATGTCGATTTTTCCGAATGTTTCACGAGTGGCTTGGACAAGATTTTTGATCGATTCGGCACTGGTAATATCGGCAGGTTGCCAGGCCACCTTTCCTTTTCCCAGCTGCTCGAGTTCTTTATGAACCGCCTGCAATTTTTCCGGATTACGGCTTGTCAGCATGACGTGTGCGCCTTCTTTCACCAGTTCGGCGGCGACCGCCTTTCCCAAGCCCTGGCTCGAGGCGACGACTAAAGCGGCTTTTCCTTGTAAATTCAAATCCATGAAGCTCTTCCCCTTCCTATTTGACCTTCAAATCCGTTACCGGATTAACCAATTTTTCAAAACCGTCAATATGGCATTCTACGACATCGCCGTCCCGAATAACGACAGCTCCCGGGGTTCCGGTGGAAATAATGTCTCCAGGCAGCAGCTTCATGACTTTGGAATGGAAGGATACGAGGTACCAGGGACGGAAAGTCATATTGGAAACTACGTTTTTCCGGTGAATTCTGCCATTGATGACAGTCGATACATTCAAATCGAGCACTTCATCCACTTCATCCGGAGTCACCAAATGCGGACCGAAGCTGAAGAAGGTGTCAAAGCTCTTCGAACGAGTAAGATAGCGGGGATTTTGCGCCAATATATCTTCAGCTGTCATATCGATAATGGTCGTAAAACCTGCAATGACGCTTTGCGCTTCCTCCTCGGATACATTCTTACATGCTTTGCCGATAATAATTCCCAATTCCGACTCCGCTGTTGTACGGTCGGATTGGAATGGAATTTCGATGGTATCGCCAGGGCCAATAATCGCAGTATCCGGCTTCATAAAGCTGGCAGGTTCCGTATTTGGCGCTTTTTCATGAAGATCGGCGGCGTGTTCGACATAGTTGAGTCCAATGCCCCAAATTTTTCGCGGGTGGCGATAAAGCGGCCCGTATTCCACCTGATCCGCAGGAATCGCATCGCTTTCTATCCTTTCCAACTGCTGCTTGCCTCCGTTTTGATACCAATGTTTCATTTCGTCCAATTGATTGGTTTGAATGATTTCAAAAAGACTGGTGGACCAATGTTGGTTGAACCTTTGATTTACGGTTTCCACCGGTACAACCCCTGCTTTTGTAACAACCGCAGCCACTTCAGCTCCATTTTTCTTCACTGTTGCAAGACGCATTGCTTATCCTCT
This sequence comes from Paenibacillus sp. JMULE4, assembly GCF_013337105.1. Classification (NCBI taxonomy): domain Bacteria; kingdom Bacillati; phylum Bacillota; class Bacilli; order Caryophanales; family Paenibacillaceae; genus Paenibacillus; species Paenibacillus sp. JMULE4. Next base: position 395,883 of record NZ_SGWF01000011.1, on the reverse strand, counting down.
CCTTTTTCATCATGCTATTCTGCTAATCTACGATTCTTGCCGTTTCTATGTTATTCACAACAAACCGGGGGGCATCCCCCTCTTCCACCCGCTTTATATTTTGAAACGCGAGATGAAGCACTTTATTCAGCGTATCTCTTGTTCCTGCGCCAAGATGAGGGCTGGCAATCACATTGTCCAACGTTAATAAAGGATTACCGGGATCGGTCGGCTCGAATTCCCACGCATCGATCCCTGCTCCGGCTATGATTCCTTCTTTCAAGGCATGGTATAATTCGTCTTCCTTGACGATTCCCCCGCGTGCTACATTGATCAATACCGCCGACGGCTTCATTAATTGCAATTCCTTTAGACCGATCATCCCCCTGGTTTCGGGCAACAATGGAAGATGCAAACTCAGGATATCCGCCTTTTTCAATACTTCTTCCAGCGGAAGATAGGTTGCCCCCAGCTGCCGTTCGAACTCCTCGGAAACCCGGTATTTATCATAGTATATGATTTCGGTTCCGAAAGCTTTGGAACGCTTGGCCGTCTCTCTGCCGATATTGCCCAGGCCGATAAAACCATGCGTCTTTCCTTCCATCTCGTAAGAGGATGGACGAAGTTCCCACATCAACCATTGCCCGTTTTTGGTGGCTTGATTGACTTGCGGAAGCTTTCGGTATAATGCAAGCGTTAACAAAATGGTTAATTCTGCAACTCCGGTCGAATTGCCGCCCGGCGTATTGGATACAGGCAAGTGGAATTGCGTTGCCGCTTCGATGTCGATATTGTCCACCCCGACCCCCGTTTTCTGAATAAAGCGGGCATTCCTGGCCCCGGATAGAATGGTTCTATCCAATGGGCGGGTAGCGACCAGCAAATAGTCTGCTATAGCCAGCTTATTCTGCTGCTCCTGCGGATTCATTTCCTCCCAGTACCATAATTCAAAGCCTGCCGGCTTGTGTTCCTCCAGGAGCTGCTTGAATTCATCAAACACCTGGTCAAAATAAATAATTTTTTTCTTCGACATCTCTTATCCCCAATCTCAAAGGTATGATAATCATTATTAAAATAATGATTTATTATGGTCAGACCATTTTATGAGGAAAAGAAATATTCGCTCTCAAGTTAGCCCATATTTTTTCCTCATTGCGGATCAGATGATGGCGCATCGCTCTGGAGGCCCCTTCCGAATCCCGCTTAAACAAGGCTTCCATAATATCCTCATGCTCCTGATAAGCCTGCAGGAACAATCCCGGCGTTTTCATCGATTGCATTTTACTGATGCGCATCGCTTCTTTCAATTTTGGCGATACGGCTTTAAAGATATCCCTGTAGATCGAATTATGGGAAGCAAGGATGATCTCCTCATGGAAATTATAGTCTTCATCCACCCCGATTATGCCCGCTCCGTTTGCTTCGACCATATCTTCATGCGCCTTCCTGATTTTCGCAAATTGCTCTTCCGTACCACGAGTGGCGGCCAACCCGGCGGCTTCCACCTCCAACCCTCTGCGAAAATCAAGGATCTCCTGCAGCTCCCCTTTTTCCATCAAATTGGAGGTTACCCTCACAACGATGGATTCACCATGAATATCCTTCAAATAAATGCCGGAACCCGGTCTGGTTTCGAGAATTCCGTTCGCGTTCAAGACACTCATCGCTTCTCTGACCGCCGTTTTGCTGACGTTAAAAATGGAAGCCAACTCATTCTCAGATGGAAGCTTTTCACCCGGCTGGATATTTTCTTCCTGTACATATTGTTCAATCGCAACAATAATCTCTTCAAAGAGCCGCTTCTTCTTAATCGGCTTTAAAGCCATAGAATCACCTTTACATTTATGATGGTCTGACCTGTGGATCATATTTATTAAACCCCGAATTCCAAAATGTGTCAACCATTATTTCATCGGACATAGCTTCAGAGATGACCATATCAATAAAACTAGAATAACGAACAAACGTCCATTATAGACTAAACAGGATGTATGTTCGTGTCGACGCGCAAGCGCTTTATTTCGTTAAAATCAAAAAGACCTCGATCAAGCTAAAAAATTGCCCAGGCAATCCTTAACGATAGCGAAGTCATTCAATGGATTGCAAACCGATATTCGATGCGATAACACGTTAACACCAGAAAGCAATCTCGCGTTAATTCACATATTTGCAAATGTTTCCCAGCGTATTATATAATACTGCTTAATCAAACATTAACTGAATCTCAGTACAAGCGATGAAGGAAAGAGTAAGCAGATTATCGTTTACAGGGAAGGCGTGCCGCTGACTGGAAGCACCCGAACGAACGTCTGCCGAAGTTCACTCCCGAGCTGGTTCCTGAACGGCTGCCTGTCCTTTGGCATCCCTTAGGGATACCCGTATTCCCTGCGTTATAGGGCTGAAAGTGAGAAATGTACTCCGTTACAGGCGAGAACATTTCTAATAAGGGTGGTACCACGGCTCCTCGTCCCTTGCGATGGGGGGCTTTTTTGTATTTTCATACTCAATTTTGTAAAGGAGTGAATGAAAATGAGCATGGGAAAATTAGAACAGTTACGAGGACAATTGGATTCTATAAATATTCAGCTTTTAGAACTGCTGTCGAAAAGGGCGCACATAGTTCAAGAGATCGGGCAGGAGAAAGAAAAGCAAGGGGTGCCCAAATTTGATCCCGTTCGTGAAAAAAATATGCTGGAGGAGCTTGTTTCCCGCAATAACGGACCTTTCGATCATGAGACGGTTCGTCACCTGTTCAAACAAATTTTTCAAGCGTCATTAAAGCTGCAGCAAACGGAAAACAAAAAGCAGCTGCTGGTCAGCCGCAAAAAGCAAAAGGAAAATACGGTTGTACCCTTAGGAGATATTACCATTGGAGGCGGCAAGCCGTTGATCATTGCGGGCCCATGCTCTGTCGAAAGCTACGAGCAAGTGCGCCAAGTAGCTGCCGCTTTAAAAGCTTCCGGCATCACCGTCTTGCGCGGAGGCTCATTTAAGCCCAGAACATCGCCTTATGATTTCCAAGGCCTGGGGATTGAAGGTCTAAAAATTTTAAAAGAAGTAGCAAGCGAATTCGGCCTTAAAACGATCAGTGAAATCGTAGATCCTGCCCATATCGAGCTAGCCGGCAGCTATATTGACGTCATTCAGATCGGGGCCAGAAATATGCAAAACTTCGAATTGCTGAAAGCGGCGGGCGATGTACGCACACCGATCCTGTTAAAACGCGGAATGGCCGCCACAATCGATGAGTTCCTTCATGCAGCGGAGTACATCGTATCTCGAGGCAACACACAAGTTATGCTGATCGAACGAGGCATCCGCACTTATGAAAAAGCGACCCGCAATACACTCGACATTTCTGCCGTACCGATTCTCAAACAGGAAAGCCATCTACCGGTTCTTGTCGATGTGACCCATTCTACAGGACGAAAAGACATCCTGGCTCCATGCGCAAAAGCGGCGCTGGCCGCAGGAGCCGACGGCGTTATGGTCGAGGTTCATCCGGATCCCGCCACCGCTTTGTCCGACGCGGCACAGCAGCTTAACATCGACGAATTTAACCGCTTCTACGCAGAGGTCAAGCAATCCGGCTTGCTCTAGGCAGCACTAATACAAAGGGCGATGCCCTATATCGAACGATGTCCCCCGTCCCAATTTGACGAGCGGGGATCTTCATACGCATATGCTGCTTATGCTGCTGTCGCCGGACACCTGCGAAATTCACTTCGCTGCTCGCTCTCTTCTGCATCGGTCTTCGCCAGGGCATTCCGGGCTAATGTTTACTCATCACAGGGGAACAAGGATCGGTTTATTCCCTTTCAATAATCGTTGCTATGCCCTGGCCTCCGCCGATGCACAGCGTAGCAAGACCATACCGGGAGGACCGGCGTTTCATTTCATAAAGCAGGGTAACCAGAATCCGGGCGCCGCTCGCGCCAATGGGATGTCCCAGCGAAATCGCACCTCCGTTTACATTTAGCTTGTTTCTATTGAATTTGAGCTCCCGGTCAACGGCAAGGGCCTGCACGGCAAAAGCTTCATTCGCTTCGACCAAGTCTATGTCTTCGAGGGTGAGACTTACTTTTCGCAGCGCTTTCCGTGTGGCCGGCACGGGACCGAGCCCCATGACACTTGGCTCAACCCCTGCGGAAGCGTTGGCTTTTATCACTCCCAGTGGAGGTATTCCGAGCTTTTGCGCCTTTTCCCTGCTCATTATAAGCAGGCATGCGGCTCCGTCATTGATGCCCGAGGCGTTGCCCGCGGTCACGGTTCCATTCTTCAAAAATGACGGTTTTAATTTGCCGAGCTCCTCAGCCGTTACGCCTTTACGGGGAAATTCATCCGTTTCAAAGACAAGGGAGTCGCCTTTTCTTTGCGGAATCAGAACAGGAGCGATTTCATCCCTGAATTTCCCTTGTGCTGCTGCCGTTTCCGCTTTTTGCTGGCTCCAGGCTGCGAATTCATCCTGCTCTTCCCGGGAAATGGCGTACTTCTCGCGCAGGTTCTCTGCCGTGATACCCATGTGATAGTCATGAAAAGCGCACCATAATCCGTCGCGAATGAGGCTGTCGACCACCTGCTGATCCCCCATCCGGAAGCCGCTTCTAGCGTTTTCCAACAAATACGGCGCTCTGCTCATATTTTCCATTCCACCCGCCATAACGGCCTCGGCTTCTCCAGCCCAAATGGCCTGTGCCGCCAAATGCACGGCTTTCAGACCTGAACCGCATACCTTATTGATGGTCATCGCCGGAATGGTTTCAGGCAGGCCGGCTTTGACCGCAGCCTGACGGACGGGATTTTGTCCCAGTCCGGCCTGGTATACATTTCCCATGATAATTTCGTCCACTTCATGGGCAGCGATTCCTGAGCGGTCAAGCGCGCTTTTGATCACAACCGATCCAAGCTCCGTAGCCGGTACAGCGGCTAAGCTCCCGTTAAAACTGCCGATGGCCGTACGAACGGCGCTCACAATAACGGCGTCCTTTCCCGTCATTGCGTACCCTCCTCTCCATTACTCCAACATAAAAAATCCGCCGTTTCCATTCAGCGCTTGAACCGGAATCGTTTATGCGAGAGCACGCTCCACGAGTTCCGAAATATCCAGTGTCGCGACCCGCTCTTCCGCTTCTTTGGCTTTGACGCCATCGCTCATCATCGTCAAGCAGTACGGACAGCTGCTTCCGATCGCTGTCGGGCTCATGCGCAGCGCCTGCTCGGTCCGAGCGAGGTTGACGCGTGTACCCTGCGTTTCCTCCATCCACATCATGCCGCCGCCAGCCCCGCAGCACATCGAATCCTGCCGGTTCCGCTCCATCTCCAGCAGCTTCACACCCGAAATGGACTGAAGTATTTTTCGCGGAATCTCATACATGCCATTGTACCGGCCGAGGTAACAGGAATCGTGATAAGCGACGGCTTCATTGACCCGTTGAGACGGTTTGATTCTCCCTTCTTCCATCCAGGTCCAGATCAGCTCCGTATGGTGATAAACTTCCGCTTCCAGCCCAAATTCCGGATACTCATGCTTGAACGTATTATATGTATGCGGGCAGATCGTTACGATTTTCTTCACCCCATACTTTTTAAAATTGGCGATATTTTTCTCGCACAACTGCTGGAATAGAAATTCATTGCCCATCCGGCGGGCCGTATCCCCCGAATTGTGCTCCTCATTTCCCAGAATAGCAAATGGAATTCCAGCCGCATTCATGATTTTGGCGAACGACTGCGCCACCTTCTGCGTTCGCTGATCGTAAGAGCCCATCGAGCCGACATTTGCGAACGATGTCTTTGACCAGCACTTTCAGATCTTTGACATCCAGGTAGAAAACCGCCGCAGCGGTCTGGGCGGGAGCTTCGGAGACGTCAACGTTATTCGGACGCAGAGTGGCACAGATCGTTCCGCTGCGGAATGTCTTTACTTGGAACGCTTTACCGGAATAGACCGCCCTTGTAAAGAAAATGTCCTCTCCCGCCACTTCCAATCCAATGCAATCGGAGATCAATCCGACACCCATCCGCTCCGCGAGTCTGGGAGCGATATCCCTGCCTGAGGACGTATGTCCCATCAGCACGGCATCGGGATGTATCTCCTGAATGAGTTGAGAAAGTGCTTCGGTGCAGTATTCGTTAGTCGGATTGGCGCCTGCACCGGAAATCGCATAAAGCTGTTCTGCGCCGTACTTGCTTAATTCCTCAGCATACGATTCAGCGTCTGACCCAAAGAGTACGGCTATTAACGGTCCGCCGTCCGCCATTCTTCTTCCGGCCGTCAAAGCTTCGAATGTTACATTTCGCAAATGCCCGTCTTTTATTTCCCCGACTACCAGCACTTTTCTGCTCATCATCAATCTCTCCCTATACGATCTTTTCTTTGCTGCGCAGCGAATGTACCAGTTCCTTCACCTGATCCTTCAACTCTCCCTGGAGCATGCGACCTTCCTGCTTGGGGGAAGGCAAATATTGATCGACAACCTCGGTATACGGCTGCAATTCTTCCGGCTGCATATTCAGACCGGCGACGGTCAGCTGTTGAAGCGGCTTCTTCTTCGCCTTCATGATGCCGGGAAGAGACGGATAACGAGGTTCATTTAATCCTTGCTGGGCTGTCGCCAGAAAAGGAAGGTCGACCTCCACTACCTCTACGTCACCCTCTACATCACGCTCAATGGCGGCACGATTGCCGTTGAAGGTTAGTTTCGTAATCGTCGACACGTGGGGAATCCCGAGCCGTTCGGCGACACGTACGGCAACCTGGCCGGCTCCCGAATCAATGGCCATATTTCCGGCAAGAATCAAATCGTAGGCTTTCCCGTCGATGGCTTTGGCGATGATGCCGGCAATCACCGCTTCATCATCCTGGCTTTCCTCGGATATCACGTGTATCGCTTGGTCCGCCCCCATAGCCAGCGCAGTCCTCAGCGCGCTTTCGGCTCTGGACGGTCCCACGGTAAGCAAGGTCACTTCACCGCCGAATTCGTCTCTCCAGCGGATCGCTTCCTCCACCGCATATTCGTCATAAGGATTGATCACAAATTCCGCGTCGTCCTCTTTGATCTTCCTGTTCTCGATGAAAATTTTTTCTTCCGTGCCAAATGTCTGTTTCAGCAAAACCAAGATGTCCATCCTTCACCCCTCCTCCGCAATCAATCAGGAAAACGAAAGTCAATAAGACCGTGGCAGACCGAGATCATGCTGCGAGATATAATTCAAAATCATTTCTTCAGATACGGGAGCGATTTTGAAAAGTCGGACGTCGCGCCACAACCGTTCAATGTGGTATTCTTTCGCATAGCCATACCCTCCCATGACTTGCATGGCCTGGTCGCAGGCATGGAAGGCGGCTTCGGCCGCGATTAATTTGGCCATGTTCGCTTCGGTGCCGTTCGGCTTCTTCTGATCATAGAGCCATGCGGCTTTATAATTCATCAGCTGCGCCAGCTCCAGTTCGGCCCGAATTTTCGCAAGCGGGAATTGGATGCCCTGATAAGCGCCGATCGGCGTATCGTTAAACACCACCCGTTCTTTCGCGTAATTCACCGCAAGCTGCAAAGCGAGCTGTCCCGTCCCAATAAGCCCGGCTGTCGTCACAATCCGTTCCGCGTTAAGCGTATCCAGAAGGTAAGACCAGCCTTTGCCTTCTTCTCCGATCAGGTTGTCTTTATGCACTCTCAAATTTTCTATAAATACCGTATCGGACTGTCGGTCGTCATTGACGAGAAAACGGGTATCAAATACCCCCTCGCCGATTTCGAGCTGACACCGGATCTGGCGATCATCGATCCTTCGATGGTAGAATCTATGCCTAAACAAATAACGGCCTATACCGGCATGGACGCGCTGACTCACGGGATTGAATCATATGTAGCCAAGCCCCGCACTCTACTAACCGATGCGCTGGCGATTGAATCGGTCGAGTTGGTGAAACAGCATCTTCTTCACTCGTACGAAGGCAATCCGCAATCGCGCGAAGCGATGCATATCGCCCAAGGTATGGCCGGTATGGCTTTCGCCAACGCAGTGCTGGGTAATGTTCACAGCCTTTCCCACAAAAGCGGCCCGACCTTCGATATTCCGCACGGCTGTGCCAATGCGATTTATTTGCCGTACGTCATCCAGTTTAACCGTACGGTTGTCGCCGACCGCTATGCGGCCATTGCCAAACGGATCGGTCTTAACGGCCAATCGACGGATGAGCTGGTAGATGCGCTGGTAGCTTGGGTCCGTGAGTTGAACCGTAATATGGGTATCCCCAGCACGCTGAAAGAGTACGGTGTGTCCGAAGAACTCTTCAACGCGCATATGGACAGCATGGCGGCAAACGCCGTGAAAGATCCATGCACAGGTACGAACCCGCGTGAAACGTCTGTAGAAGAAATGAAAAAACTGTACATCGCCGCGTTTAAAGGCGAAGACGTAACGTTCTAATTTCTTCATAGGCTACACCAAAAAGGCAATCCAAAAACTTCGGTTGATCTAAGGGGCTGCCTTCCGATTGGAAGGACAGCTCCTTTAATCTATATTCCGTTACAGCGTAGAGGCTTTAACTTTAGCGATGCCGTTATAGCTGCTGCCAAGCTTCATTGATCGTTACCTCCGCTATCGTTTTTTCTCCTCGTATCGTAAACCAATTCCCCAGCTATGCTGAACAAGTCTGCTTTAAGCTCGATCAATTCGACCCGCACATCACCCGGCGTGACGGATAAGGCCTCGCAGCAAGCCTTCGTGATTCCGGCAACCAGCTTTCTTTTCGTTTCCAAATCCCGGCCTTCCACCAATTTCAGTTCAATATAGGGCATGTGAAATCTCCTCCGATCCCTAATGTACAACTACGCCGCCTGCTTCCACTTGCACCTTTCCCAGGAAGCCCCAAGCTTTCCGGTATCAATTTAAGTCGCCGGTTCGATTGCTTTCATTTTTTGCGCTGCCTCGATGACGGATTCGATGATGTTTTGGTACCCGGTGCAGCGGCATATATTGCCGGATAACGCTTCACGGATCTCGTATTCCGACGGGTCGGGATTCTCGGCAAGATAGGCGGAGACAGTGATTATATTCCCGCTCGTACTTTACTCCATTAACCGTCACGGATATTTTTTGTGTGCCCACCGCCTCAGCCATTTACTTTACTCCCTTCCATTGTTCGTAAGCCATCTTTAATGCTCTGCCGCTTAAAACGGCCGCCGCTTCCTTCCTGTATTCAGCACTGGCAATCTCCGATACTCTCCGGCCCTTGATATCGGAAAATTGCTTGACAAATGCCGCCTGTTTATCCGCTTCCTCATCCGGATTGACTTCCGCTTGAATGTCTTTTTGGAGCTGCTCAACCCATTCATGACCGAACGTTAAGCCGCGCCATTTCTCTACCGCCCGGACACGGTAAGGCACGCCTTCGCCGCTCACATTCCCCAGAGCTACCCGCACATCGATAATGGTGCCCTTATCATCCAGGTCAAGCGTGGCAGCTGCAGACACGATAGGGACATGGCCGTGACGCCGGGTCACTTCCAGGAAGGCATAGCCGGTCGTTTTTGAAAGCAGCGGAAACCGGATTTCGGTCAACATTTCATTCGGATTGAGTACGGTGGTGAAATGGCTTTGAAAAAAGCCTGCTGCCGGGACGGTTCGCTCGCCTTGCGGTCCTGCAATGACCATCTCGGCGTCAAGCAAACGGGCAACGACTCCAAATTCAGCCCCCGGCGCATTTTGAACCAGACTTCCGCCGATCGTCCCGCGATTGCGAATCTGAAAATGCGCTATATGCTCAGCCGCTTTCCGTAAAATAGGGCAATGAGACTCTACCAGGTCCGAACGTTCAATCGTACGATGGCGGGTCAACGCTCCAATGGCCAAACTGTCCGAGGTTAGCCGAACATAGTCCAAATCGGTAATGCCATTGATATCTACAATATAGGAGGGTCTGGTTTGACGCATATTCATTTCTTGAAGAAGGCTTTGACCTCCGGCAATAATGCGGGAATCTGCTCCGTATTTTTGTAAGGCATGAATGGCTTCAGTTACACTGTGGGCAACCACATATTCAAATGGAGCGGGTTTCATCCTGATTCACCTGTCCTTCCCGGATAAATAATCCAGAAATTGGCTAGCTGGCTTTGCCGATTCTTCCTCATGCTTGCTTTTCTCCAAAAGGGAGTCCCTCCGAATACTTCCTAAGCTCCTCATAGTCATGGGAAGGAAGAACAAAATCGGCATCCCTCTTGATCTTCTTCATCGCGCGGTACGCGGCCTCCAAATCGTAAAACAGGCCCGGCGGGATCCCCTTGTTGACATTTAGCTCCACTTTTCGGGCGATATCACCCAAAATCACGGCGTTACCCGCAGAAGTCCGGACGTAGACGGCTTGACTTCCCGGGGTGTGCGTATTCGAGAATAAAACGCATCTGACGCCTGGAGCAATTTCTTCATCCCCATCAATCAAGTGTACTCTGGACCATAACGGATCAATTAATTCCGCAATGTCTTTACGATCATAGAAAAGAGCGCCGCCGCCGAAATCGAGCTCGCGGGAAACCATGGGTGCTGCCGCCGCCTGCAATTCCGTCCGCTGAATAATGAATTTGGCGCGAGGCAGCAGCCCGCATCCCCCCGCGTGATCGTAGTGGAGGTGCGTGAAAATGACCGTTGGGATATCCTCCAAACTGTAGCCGTACTTGGACAGCTGCGCCTTCAGCGTCCATTCAGGCTTGGATCGATGCGGACCCAGACCTTGCAGCTGCACACAACGTTCCGCGTCACGAAAACCGGTATCGACGAGAATGGGTTCGCCTCCGTGCTGAGGTACCAGCAGCCATGCCGTAATTGGAACGCTTACAAGCGACTTTTCACGGGACAGCGACCAGAACGCGTCCAGAACTTGCGGCACATCGGCTTCTCCGACAAGCAAAGGGTAGATTTTCCAGTCAGGATTTGGCATAAGCGTTTCTCTCACCTCGTTTAATCCATTGCAATACCTTCTCCGGCGAAAGCGGCAGGTTTTTCACCCTTACACCGAATGGCTCCAAGGCATCCTCGACCGCATTGGCGACGGCGGCAGGCGACGGGATGGCCCCGCCTTCCCCCATTCCCTTGGTACCTAGCGGAGTAAAAGGAGAAGGACATTGAATATGATGGGATTCGATAACCGGTACTTCCATCGCGGTTGGACACAAATAGGTTTGGAAATCAAGATTGACTAATGAACCGCTTGAATCATACGCCAAATCCTCCATTAGGGTGCCGCCGATTCCGTGAGCAATACCGCCGGCAATTTGTCCGTTGATGATCATGGGATTAATAATGGTTCCGCAGTCATGGGAAACTACAAATTTTTCGATTTTAATTTGCCCCGTCTGAACATCCACCTCTACTACGGCAATGAACACTCCTGTCGGATGGGTCGTATACAGATTGACCCGGCCGTTCTCGTCCGGTTCCCATGTGACCGACGGACTGGTCCATGTGTAGGTGCATTCCAAATTCACATCCAATCCCTCGGGAATCGTGCCGTATGGCCCAGGCCACAGATGAATTTTATTTCCAAGGTCCTTGAGACGGATGGATTCCTCTTGAGCGCTGCTTCCTCTTTTTCTTCTTATGAAACCGTTATCCATTTCAAGCTCGCTCGGATCTATCCGGAGAAGATGTCCGGCAATTTTGATTAATTTATCCCGCAGCAGCTTAGCCGCTTCATGTACAGCCGATACGGTGAACGTTGCTCCGCGGGATGAGAAAGGTCCCAATCCATAAGGAGTTACATCGGTGTCTCCGTACAAGAACGTAATATGATCAATGTCTACTTTCATAATGTCGGATACGATTTGCGGCAATGTAGTTTCAACGCCCTGCCCTATATTTTGATGACTCGTCAGGATTTGAAAACCTCCCTCCGGGGTCATGCGGACCGTAGCCGCCTGGAAACCGTTAAAGATCCCGTTAAATACCGCAGCCCCTGAAGGCTCAAGCATGGCTGAAATACCGATTCCTATATATTTGCCCTGCTTGCGCAATTCTTTTTGCCGCTCTTTCAAACGATCGTAACCGGCCTTCTCCAGGGCAAGACGCATTAATTGATCAAAATCACCGCTGTCATAAATCGGGCCGGCAATATTCCGGTACGGGTATTCATCCTTCGTAATGATCGGGGCCGGGACGTTGAACCGGTTTGCCGTCTATCCGGATCGTTCCGCCGGACGCCTTGAGCAATCCCGCAACGGCATTAAGAAACGACGATTTCCCGCAGCCGCTTAAGCCGACGATCGTCACGAACTCTCCGGGCTTGATGTCCAGGGATACGTTATGAACCGCTTCCGTGGTTTCACCGGATTTATGGTTTTCATAGGAAATCATTAGATTTTCAACGGACAGCTTTGGCTGTGGTTGTTCCTGATTGGAAGAAATCCCCTCTGCAACCGCTTGCCCGACGGCTAATGACATGGTACGTTTCCCTCCTTCTTTACAAATGTTAAAAAAGAAAGAGGCTCAATCTTGTGTTTTGATCCAGCCTCCAGTGATCCAGTTAGCTATATTCCGTTATTTTGAAGCGTGAATCTTGTCATGTTTAAACACTTGCTTGCGGTATTCGCCAATAATGTCTTCCGGCAAGTCCGTTACCCGGATTCCCGTCAGCTGTTCGGCATCGGGCGCAACGTACAAGGCGTCAACCGGGCAATACGCTTCACACATAAAACATGTCTGACAGTCGTCTACACGCGCTATTGCGGGAACGCCGTCTGTCTTGCGATCGAATACATTCGTTGGACATACCGATACGCATATATTGCAGGAAATACAAGTTTCTTCGTTTAACAACTCAATCAAACCGCAGCAGCCTCCTTCTTCCCGGTTTTCAGGTATTCCCGGGACACTTCGATCTGATCGGTTCCCGAAGTAATCAAACGGTGAAGAGGAGTCGTTTCATCCAATTCGGGATAATCCAGACGTTTATGCATACCGCGTGTTTCTTTGCGTTCCAACGCTGTCGTATACATCCATCTGCCCGTTGCGGCCATCGCTTCCGCTTCTCTTGCCCGAACCCGATCGAGATTGTTTTGGACTCCTCCGATTCCGCGCTTGATTTCCGACCAAATGTGGTCGAGCCGACGCAAAGATTCGGTAAGCGTCTCTTCGGTCCGGAACAGGTTTTTGTCATACGGCAAAATTTCGTCTTGGACGGCCTTGACAATTTCACGGCTGTTCGCAACATCGGTTGAAGCGGAATATCCTTTCAAAGCTGCGCCGGATGCGCCGGTCAGATTCCGTTTGGTTTTGTTGGGGCCAAGCCGCTTCGCATACAACGCCGCGCCTTCCCCGGCCCAATACCCGGAAGAAATGGCCCAGGCGGCGTTATAGCTGCCTCCTCCCGTAAATCCTCCGCACAGCAACTCACGCGTAGCGGCGTCTCCGGCAGCATAAAGTCCCGGCACTTTCGTTCCACAGGATTCGTCCGTCAAATGGATGCCTCCCGTGCCCCGCACCGTCCCTTCCAGGCGCAATGTGACCGGAAACAAATCGCGGAACGGATCGATGCCCTTGCGGCGGAACGGGAGGAAGAAATTGGGCTGCGCTTTCGGCATCCATTCCTTCATGTATTCCTCCACCTGATCCAAACGCGCATAAACCGGTTGATTGAGCAGGGTTTTCGCGATCAGGGAGCGTCCTTTTTGGGAGCCTGCGCCTTCAATCACTGTGCCGTCTTCATAGTAGAATGTCGCATAATTGAAAAACCGGCCTTTCGTAACGCTGCTGAACGCGGGAGATAATGAATAGTGATTGGAGAATTCCATCCCGGATAAATCGGCTCCGCTCTCGGCGGCCAATAAGTAACTGTCGCCGGTCAGCACGTTGCACCCGAGAGCCTTGCTCAAGAAGGCGCAGCCGCCGGCGGCAATCACAACGGCTCCCGCGCGAATGGTCCAATCCCGATCTTTCTGGGTCTGTGTGCCTCTGGCGCCTCCGACGCCATGCTCGTCTACGATCAATTCCAATGCGGGACTATGATCGAGGATACGAACGCCGGCACGTTTGACCAGCTTTCGCATCAGCCGCATGTATTCAGGGCCCTGCAATTGGCTTCGATAAGCATATCCTTCATATACGGCGGGGAACGGATACCCTAGGTCCGCTAAACGATTCACATTCTCATATGTACGATGCATGATGCGATGCGACCACTCATCATCGGATAAATATCCTCCTAATGCTTCTCTCGCCGTTCTCGCCTGCTCGCGAAGCTTGGGTTCGGGATTGACATATAATACGCTTGTTCCCGAAGGAGCCGTTGCGCCGCTTGTGCCGCAATACCCCCTTATCGACCAGCACCACATCCGCTCCTCTTTCCGCGGCTGTCAGCGCCGCCCACGTTCCGGCGGGACCGCCGCCGATGACCAGTACATCCGTATCCAGCTTCAGTTCTTCTCTGTTACCCATCTTTCATACCTCCTGTGATTTGAAAGTATTTCGCAGGTCCGAGCGTTTTGTCGACAGATCTTTTTCAACAGGTCATTAACTCCCGGGGTTATGCCGCGATTCCGGTTCTCCCCTTTCAACCATCATGAAGTTGGGGCTTTAACGGTAACAGCCAGCTGCAAAAAACGATGGGTTTCTTCAACCGTTTGGTCCAGTTGTGATGTAGACCCTTGGTAAGGATTCGCGACTCCAAAGGTATGATCTCCGCCGGCGATATCGATAAATTTCTGATGGGGGGCCGCAGCTTTCAGTTCTTTATTTCGCTGGAGCAATCTCTCATTGTCCGCATCGCCCTGTACCACAAGAGCCGGAATACGCAATTCTTTAAAATGCTTCACAATGTCGAAACGTTCAGTATTCAACGATACATCCTCATTCACAGCTTTCTCAATCAAGGTTTGGGAAGAGCCGTTTGCACCATTGGACCGAACAGGTCCGGAACCGCCGTTCCAAACAATGACTGCGCGAACATCCGGTTGCTCGGAGGCGAGTATAATGCTGCTTCCTCCCGAACGGCTATGTCCCAACAAGCTCACACGGCTGCGATCCGCTTCGCCTGCCAATGGCAGCTTTGCTTCAAGCACATTCGACAGAACCGCATTTAAATCATGAAGTTCTTGAGTGATAGTGCTGGCCTCGGCCAGTTTCTTCTCCTCAACTTGAAGATGACGGGCTGCAATCCGGGTAAAATCAAAATTCACCGTGTAATAACCCAGTTCCGCAAAACGACTCGCAACATCCGGCCAAAACCCCCAATTCCGATGTCCCCGAAACCCGTGGCTGACAATCAAGACCGGCTTCCCGGAGCCATCGATCTGCGTGCGTACCTCACCCTTCAAGGGCAGGCCATTGGCTTGTTGGATACTGAAGCTTTCGACTGCAATTTCTTTTCCCATAAAATCATCTCCTCACTCAGAATCGTTTGTCGCTTGCATCCTTCTATGGAGTCATTTGCCCGACTAAACAAAAAGAGGCTTGTTTAACTTCAACGTTCGTTGAATTAAACAAACCTCTAATAGTATAGTCGGTTGTAAACCTGATTAATTAAAGCGAATTACTTTGTTTTCTCACTTTATCATGGGATATTTATGCTGTCAACCCTATGCAATTGGACTGAATAGTAGACATAGAAGTACGCGGTCACCGTTATACCGGATTCCCCAACATAAGCGAAATGGCCTGCCCGAAACCCCTGAGACAAACTCATATCGATTAGCCCATGGCATGCTAAGATGCTAGGTTGTCCGCTTCAATCGATTGTGCGTCCACCGTGTGCGACTTCACGTCGACGGCCTTCGGGATGATCCCCTTGCCGAAAACGTAGTCCGCAATACCCTGCCACCGGTCGCGGATCGTGTCATCGACCGGATCGACCGGGATAACGCCTTCTTTCGCTTGTTGGCGGGCGACTTGCTTGGAAACGTTTTGAATATTCTGGATGAGTTTTGTCGTTTGATCAAGGTTTTTGGCGGATAAATTTACTTCCTCGCGCAGACCCTCGAAGAACTCCCGCACCAAATGCGGATGTTCATTCAGAAATGCGGTTCGCACAACGTAAATCACATCATTTTGCGTATCGATCACTGACGCCGGGATCACGAGCTGGGCACCGTGCTGCTCCTTCGCAAGCGACGTGAATGCTCCCCATGTGGCCCACGCATCCACCTTTCCGGCTCCGAACGCCGGGCCGGCTTCGGTTGGAGGAAGATACACAAACTCAACGTCGCCGGGTTGGAGCCCTGCTTTGTCTATGGCCTTAAAAAGCAGGTATTCACCTGTTCCGCCGCGATTCACGGCTACCTTCTTGCCCTTGAGATCGGACGGACCGCGGATACCCGATTCCGGCCTCGCAACGATACCGGTATTATTGGTGTCACTTTCCTGCCGAGCGAAGATCTTAAAATCTGAGGTACCGCCTACGAGAGAACTGATTCCCGCTGTAATGGATCCAACGGTGATGTCGATTGATCCAGCGGTCAAAGCTTCGATTGCGGGCGCAAACGCGGGGAAGCTTCCCGACCTTTCGAGTTTAGCACCAGCGGCTTCTATCCGTTTCTCAAGAGGGCCTTCCTTTTGCGCCAGGTTCATCGGATCCGCACCGCGCAGGATGCCAACACGGACGGTAACATCACTTTTTTGCGCGGGTTCCGCTTGGTTGCCGCAGGCCGCTAAACCTGCGGCCATGGCTAATGAGAGCAAAATCGCACTAACTTTCCGCATCGGGTCACTTCCTTAGAGAGATAAAATAGCTGTTTACGGAATGCTTTGGTTCCAAGTAAAAACGGTATCGCGCTGGGCTTCCACGTTCCTGGCCAACCCGGTATCATAGGTTACCGGAAGGTGAGGCAGGATGAGTTCCGCAACGCGGTAAGCTTCCTCAAGCAGCGGGATACCTGAAAAGATGAATGTCGAGATGCCGGCATCCCGGTACTCCTGGATTCGCGCAAGGACGGTCTGGGGACTGCCGACGATGGCCGTGCCTGGTCCGGGTCTTACAAGACTGAGACCAGCCCACAAGTCCGGATAGATTTCGAGCTCTCGTGCATCGTCCGGAATGCGGCCGTTATGGAATTTGAGCATGCGCTGCTGGCCCACGGAATCCGTGCCGCGAAGCAGAGCCTGCGTGTGCCTCACCGTGGCTTCGTCCATGGTGCCCAAAAGCCGGTTTGCTTCCTCCCAAGCCTCCTCATCGGTGTCCCGAACGATAAGATAGAGTCGAATCCCGTAGCGGAGAGTGCGGCCATGCTTAGCGGCAAGCGCTGAAAGATCTCTAATCTTCTCTGCGACTTGGGTAGGGGGCTCACCCCAGCTTAAATAGGTGTCTATGTGCTTTGCCGCGGTTTCATGCGCCGCCTGCGACGAACCGCCGAACCAAAGGGGCGGCGTCGGCATCTGCACCGGTTTAAGCTGCAATGCCTGTCCCTCCGCGGTAATATACTTGCCATGAAAGTCCAGCCTCTCGCCTGCAACTGCCTTGCGCCACACGGTAATCCATTCATCGGTGTACGCGTAGCGCTCGTCATGCTCAAGCGTTGAACCGTATGCACGCATCTGTGTTGAGTTGCCGTTAATGATGTTCAATAATACTCGCCCCTGCGAGAGCTCATCGAACGTCTGTGTCATTTTTGCCGCAAGCACCGGAGAAATAAGCGGCGGGGAAACGGCGATCAAAAATCGCATCCGCTCCGTGCTCGTAATAAGCGATGAACCGAGCACCCAGGTGTCGTGCGGCCCCGTTGCGAGCAAAGCGCCGGTGTAGCCCAAATGATCTATGGCGGAAGCGATTTGCCGCAGATATGGCAGGTCAATTTTCCGCGCACCGTTCGGCGTCCACGGATTACGTCCGTCAGGTGCGGTGAGGTACCATAATACTTCCACCCCATCCTTGTGTGCCGTCATGCCGTCGCCCTCCTAAGCGCAGCCGTGGGTGCTAAAACCGCATCTGCAACCGTAATCGGCCGGGAGAGGAGCCTTGACGGGCAAAGAGATCAGCTACACGCTGCTGCTCGGAGACAAAATCCCGACTGACAGGGTGAAGACCCCATGGCCGCCGCCGGAGCGCGTCCTCCCAAGCATCGATAGAAGGCCAATCGGGCAGGTCGCGGGCAAAAATCTCGGCAGCCTCACGATGATGCTCCCGAACCCATGCATCCGAACGCTGCAATGCACTGACGACCGCGTCGAGGATCTCCGGCCTGTTCGTTGCAAAGTCACGACTGGCGAACCATACGGATCGGTGAGAAATAAAGGGGGCGACAGGGAGAAGCGTGCGAACCGCACCGTCACGCTGAAGTGCTGCAAGCTGCGGATCGTTTCCAATCCATGCCTCGACCTCCCCGGCCACCAGCGCATCATCCCCTCCGCGACTCAGATCGATCCGCTCGATGTCTTTGTAGGCTAAACCATGTTGATCGAGCGCAGTGATGAGAAAACTGGTCTGCCACGAGCCTTCGGCAAGGGCAACACGCCGGCCTTTCAGGTCCGCAATCGAGTTCACAGGCGAGTCGGTACGAACAACAAGCGCTCCGCTTGCGGGGCGCGGTTCCGAGATGGCGACATAAACCAGGTCAATGCCGGAAGCTTGCCCGGTTAACGGCGGAGTAGCACCCGTGCCGCCGAAATCGATCTCTCCCGCCGCCAGTTTTTGAGGGGTTCCCGCCCCGTCTTCATAATCAACCCAGGCGACCGCTGCGCCATGCTCCTGGAGAATGCCCTCTAAAATGCCTGTGCGGCGCAGCACGAACAGTGAATGGTTATTCGGATGCACGCCGATCTTAACGTCGGCGCCAGCAATGTTAGTCATGATTGGACACTCCTTCATAGTAATTTTTTTCTGCGGCGGCCAACGGTCCGGCGTGGACCCACTCCCGGACGTTGAAATCACCGGCAAGGAAACCGTGTTCGAATAGAAATTTACGTTGGGCGTCAAGAGCAGCGAGCAAGTTCTCATGCAGTGCGGGCCGAAGAGATCCGTTCCGATAAGCCGTCTCGACAAATTCAGGAGAAGCGCCCGTCTCGGCGGCAATGACCCGGGTTAGATCACCGCGATGATCGGCGGCCCAGTCGGCAGCGCGAAGCAGAGCTGTAAGAACGCGCTCAACGACACCAGAGTGCTCGATCAGTTCCGCATCGACCGTCACAGCTCGTGGCACACCGTTATTCACCCGCACAAGCGGGTCCGGGTGAAACCCGAGATCTGCGACCTCGCGTACATCCAACGTGCGGGCTGCCTGGAGACCGGTTGCGCCTTTTACAAAGATGGCATCGACCTCGCGGCGACGAAGCGCGTCGATCTCGGTGTCCCAGGAATCACGGCGGCCGGCGGAGGGAGCCTCAAGATCGACAGGTTCGACATCGTCAAGCGTGAGTCCGGCTAGCCACAGTGCGCTGTGGAACCCCCGAAGTGCCTGCGCTGCCCGGAAGTCGATCTCTAAATAACGGTGACGGGGGATACCGATACGGCGTCCTCGCAAATCGGCAGGTCCGGAAATATTGGCGTCAGGGAGCGCAAGAATCGTCTGGTACTCATCGACCCAGACAAGAGCCACCAGCCGTGTGTCACGTCCCGTCGAGCGCGCCCACAGAGCCGGAATGTTGCCCCCTTCGCGGACGAGGAACGGAAGCGAGTGGTCAAAGTGTGCCCCGTGCATGGCAGCATCCTTTTCATCCTGCAGCACACTGGCAAGAATCCCCGCTTTCGCAAGCTCCTTTTGCAGAAATCCGCGGTCAAACGCAACGCTGCTTGCCGTCGGAACCGGACAGCGTGTAATCGATATACGTTCGACTGTCGTTTTTTTACTGGACATGACGTATCCTCCTTGAATTCTACTTGTATACAGATCCCAGTCATTGCACATCAACCGATCGGATCCGAACGTGGTTGCCGCATCCTTTTCGATTTTCATTCCGGCTAAAAAAAATTAAACCTCGATGTCAGCAAATGTTTGCTGGCAACGAGGCCTCCATACGAATGGTTAGCAATCCTATATTTCTTATTTATATAGTTGGTATTATGATTATAATTATTGCTTGGAACTTCTGTCAATAAATTAGACAACCTCCCAGTATCAAGCATCCACTACCCCATTACCGGACACGGTTTGTTCGATTCCTTCTGAATAAGCGCACCACAAAATTGTAAACAAATGCAGCGCACTTACCGATATATGAATCAGTAAAAACATTCCTGGTCTCTTTTCAGCAAAGGAGACCTTCAATTATCCAATTATTCTTTTGACAGCCATGAACATCCTATAGGAGGTAATTCAGTGCATCGTGGTTTCAAAACTAAATTGATGATGATCATGGGCTTTTTCAGTATTGTATTGACACTCAGTGTGTCGTTAGTGAACCAACACCGCTGGAAGGATAATTTAATAACAAGCTACATGAGAGAGGTCTCTTTGGTTGAAGACATCATCGTCAACGCTGTCTCGGACGCCGACAAAGCATTTCAAATGCTGGACAGCGATATCGAGAAAAAGATGAGCGACTATTCAGACCGGCTGTTAAACAAATACCGGGAAAACCCGAATGTAGAATCATGGGACTACCAAGCACTGAAAAATGAATTGGATGGGATGGACATCTATATCATAGATGATACGCAAACGATCCTATACAGCAGTTTTACCAAGGATATAGGATTGAATTTCAGAGAAAAAGACGGCACCTTGGGTCCATTCGCACAGCTCTTAAGAGAAAGGCTGAAAGGAAACCAATTCGTAGCGGACGGCCTGGATCAGGAAACCAATACGGGCAAATTAAAAAATACAGCTACGTTCCCACGCATGACCATAAATATTTGATCGAACTTGGCTTGTACCAAGAAAATAATCCGATTTTCAAGAGCTTTAACTTCCTTGAAATCAGCAGTAAACTGAAAGAAAAATACAGCTATATCAATGACATCACTGTGTATACAACCTCGGGAAAAGCCATCGGCAAATCAGGCGAAGATGGAAAGTCGCTCCTGGTCGCCGACGAAAACAGGCCAATCTTCAACAAAGCGGTCCATGATAAAATAGTGCAAAAAGTAAAAAGAACGATACATGGCGATCCTGTCACTTATCGCTATGTCCCATATATCGTTCAATTTGAAACCGATGTGGCTAAGCATACGGATCAACGCATTATTGAAATTGTTTACAACGAAAAAGATTTAAAAAACAAACTAAAGCAAAATAATCAAATCTTCTTGCTTCAGCTATTTGCTACCATCGCCTGTGCCTTAATGATTTCCTACATTATTACAAGGCTGGTTGCAAGACCAATGTACCTGGCATCCCATGATTTGCTAACGGGCCTTTCAAATCGCGCAGTTTTCGAAAATTCGCTTATGTCAAGCGTTGAAAAAAACAAGAAAAAAGGAAGAAAAACAGGGTTATTGCACATAGACCTTGATAATTTCAAAAAGATCAACGATACGCTTGGACACGAAGCGGGCGATTATTTTCTCAAAGAAGTGGGCAGGAGAATCCGCTCCGTTGTTAATGATCCGAACGATATCACGGCACGTCTTGGAGGAGACGAATTCGTGATCATCCTTAACCATGTAATGGATGAGAATGCAGCCTCGAACGTTGCGCTTCAGATTATTCAAGAGTTAAAGCGCCCCATCGAAATTAAAGGGGCGGATGTCGTAAAAGAGTATAACATTACCGCATCTATCGGCATTGCTCTTGCTCCTGATCATGCTCAAGACTCGGACGAATTATATAACTGTGCAGATCAGGCGCTCTATCATGCAAAACGTACCGGCAAAAATACATTCAGCGTGTATAACAAAGCTTGAAAGCCTTATTTTTCATCCACATTGTGATAAACGCGCTGGACATCCTCCAGATCTTCAAGTGCATCGATCAGTTTCTCGAACTGCGCTAATTCGTCTGGTGCAAGATTCACGTAATTTTGCGCAAGCATGGTCAGTTCCGCCACGGTAAATTCCGTAATGCCCGCCTGCTTAAGCGCGGTTTGGACGGCATGAAACTGGTCCGGCTCGGCATAGATGATAATGGAATCATCTTCTTCTGTGATATCTCGAACGTCCACATCGGCATCCATTAATAACTCCAATACTTCGTCGGATGTTTTCCCTTCAACGCCGATAACCGCCGTCGGGCTAAACATATAAGATACAGAACCACTAACTCCCATGTTGCCGCCGTTCTTATTAAAAGCCGAGCGTACGTCCGCTGCAGTGCGGTTGACGTTATTCGTAAGCGTATCAACGATAATCATGGCGCCGCTCGGTCCGAATCCCTCATAACGGAGCTCCGAATAATTGTCCTCCGAGCTTCCTTTGGCCTTTTCGATGGCCCGGTCGATTATGGCTTTCGGCACATTGTATGTTTTGGCCCGCTCAAGCACGAATTTTAACGCTTGATTGGATTCCGGGTCGGGTTCCCCTTTTTTCGCCGCTACATAAATCTCTATTCCGAATTTGGCATAGACCCGGCTCGTGTTGGCATCCTTCGACGCTTTTTTTTCTTTAATATTATTCCACTTACGCCCCATGTTTTACCTGCTTTCTTTTTTGTACTTTATTCCAGCTTGCAGCAAAACAAGCCATACGAATTCTCTCTTCAATTATATTATATTAAATAAAACGATATCTGGACAAGCTCTCACATCGTGGAAACCCCATACCAATGAATGATTCCACCCGATGGCAGTCGGATATAAACCGTCCCCCGCACTTCTTGATATTGGAGGCCTTTAGGTAAAAAGTTAAAAATAGTTTACAAAATGTCAAAAATAAATTACCTTATACACCAAAGGAGGCGATAAATCGAATATGCAGAAAAACGGCAGACTATATAATAAACTAAACGTGCTAAGAGCTGAAAAAAAGTGGACACAGCAAGATTTAGCCAAAAAAGTCGGAGTTTCGAGACAAACCATCGCTTCTATTGAAGCCAATCGCTATAATCCATCCCTGATTTTAGCCTTTGAGATTTCATTTGTTTTTGATAAAGAGCTGCAGGAAGTTTTTCAATACGAATTAGTCGAGGAGAAATCATGATGTTTACTCTTATCGGTATCATTTTATCTTTTATCGGACTTGCCGCGGTCATCTTTTCAGCGTATTTCATTAAAAAGGAAGGGGGAGACGAAAGAGGGGATAAAATATTGGGTATGGCAGGAATAGCCGTTTATTTTTCATTTTTGTTAGGCTATTTGGTTATTTTTATGATCAATACGATCGTGCCGCTAAATGGAGAACAATATACGTTTGCCTTCACTTGTTTATTTGCATTCGTTGTCGTGTCTTATGCTATGACGATAATAAGTTTGAAAAGACGGTATTAGCATATGGGAATTTGCGGCCAAGCCATTAAACCGGCCCGGCAAAAATCAGCGGGGGTGGGAGGAGGCCGCCTGTTAAAGCGGGGACCGTCGTTGTCAAACTATAAACCGGTACCCGGATCCCCAGACTGTACCTATATATTGAGGCTTGGACGGGTTCTCCTCGATTTTCTCCCTGATCCGGGCGATGTGTACCGTAACCGTGGACGCATCGCCAAGCGCATCCATCCCCCAAATCCGTTCAAACAGCTCTTCCTTGCCAAATACCCGGTTGGCATTTTGCAGAAGAAACAGAAGCAGGTCGAATTCCTTATGAGCCAACGTTACTTCTTTCCCGTTCACAAAAACCCTTCTGGCCTCCTTCTGGATCTCCAGCCCCCTGACCCGGATCTTGCCGCCTTCGTCAACATGGCCGAACCGTTCTTTCATCCGTTCAAACTTGTTTAGATGAGCGTTAACCCGGGCCACCAGCTCGCCGGAGCTGAAGGGCTTTGTAATATAATCGTCCGCGCCAAGGCCAAAACCGTTAATTTATAAATTTCCTCCGCCCTGGCCGATACCAGCAGCACGGGAATATCCTCCTTCTCGCGGATCGTTTTCAAAACCTCGAATCCATCCATCCCCGGCAGCATAATATCCAGAATGATGAGGTCAAACGTTTCCTCCTCCAGAGCTTTCAAACCGTCCGTTCCGCTATTGACGATCTTCACGGAAAAGCCGCTCAGCACCAGATAATCCTTTTGCAGATTGGCTATGCTTTGATCGTCTTCAACAATCAATATCTTTTTTTTCATCGTAACCTCCAAAAATGCTAATACTTTTTCAGAGATATCATCATGCGGGTTCCTTCTCCTACAGTGCTTCTGACCCAGATCTTTCCTTCATGGCCTTCCACAATTTGTTTGGCAATAGCCAGCCCAAGGCCGCTGCCGTCCACACTCTTTCTAGACGGATCCGCACGATAAAATCGTTCAAAAATATGGGGAAGGTCAACCTCGGGTATTCCTTTTCCATTGTCTCTGATTTCTATGATAGCGGATGTCCGGGTTTCCCTTAAAATAATATCCACCTGTCCGTTAACCTTTTCCATATACTTCCTAGAATTATCGAGAATGTTTTGAATAACCCGTTTCAACCTTTCCCTATCGATTAACACATAGACGGGCTCCTTCAATTCACTGATCAGCGCCAGTTTGATATTCGCCTTTTCATATTCGTAGCGATGGTCAAACACGCAATCCTCGAAGTACTGCTCCAGATTCGTTTTTTCAAAATGATAAGGGATTTGGTTCAAATCCAGCTTGGAGTACAAAAGAAGATCGTCAATCATGGCGTTCACCAGCATCGCCTTTGATCGTGCCGTTTCCAGGTATTCCTCCATTTTGTCCGGTGTGTTGGCTACCCCGTCGATAATGCCTTCGATATATCCTTTAATGGAAGTCACAGGGGTCTTTAAGTCGTGAGAGATGCTGGATATCAAAAATTTCCTGTTTTCATCGTATTTCTGCTGCAGATAAACAGACTCCTTCAGCTTAATCCTCATGAACTCCAGCGTCCTGCACAGTTCCCTGACCTCTCCTTCGCCTTCCTCCGCAATCCCGAAGCTTAAATCGCCCTCACTAATTTTAACGGCGGCATCTCTCAGCCTGGCGATCGGTGTAATGATGCCCCGGGAGAACCGGTAGGAAACCCAAAAGTTCATGATCAAAAAAGAAAGAATAAAAAAGCTGACCGTAAAGATGCCGAGAAACAGGTAAAAGCCCGTTTTCAGCTTGATCGGCGCAAGCAGCAGCAAAACGCCCTTATCTCCCGATTGAAGGCTGTAGTCCGCTCTGGCAAACATATAGGTTTTGCCCTCCAGCTCCAAAGTATCAAGATTGGGCATATTATCGGATAACATCAAGCTTTTTTCAATGTCGATGGCATTAAACTTTTTTGTGGTATATACAACCTCTCTGTTTTTCAAAATAACGGCATTCGCCCCCAAAGCCTTAACCCGATCGGACAGCTCCTGCTGATAGGATTTATCAAGCAGTTGTTCGAACTCTAGGGTCTGCGCCGCCCTCTTGATCTCGCCGATCCCTGATCGGACTTCAAAGATCCTTTTGAAATCGTCGATATCCGCTTCCGGACCAAGCACTTTCGTATAAGCTGCAACGAATATGATGACAGCCAGAACGGTTAATGCAATGGAAACCAGCACGGTCAGCGCATTCATCATAAAAAAGCGTTTGGTTAATTGCATTTGGAGATACCTTTCTATATATCCTTGCGGTCAAACAAATAATAACCCGCTGTAAATAACATTATACCACAGCCCGACATGATCAGGATCTGGCGGAAAATTTTAAAACCGTTGACCGTTTCCGAAATCCAAAGCGTATACCAGTCAAACATGGAGGTAATAAAGAAACTCGAAAAATTGGAAAAAACGATGCCTAAAAAGTTAAACCCGATAAAAATAATGATCGAGAGAAAAAAAACCGCCAGTCCGCCCCGAAGGATATTGGACAGCAATACCACGAGAAGACCAAATACAAAAACAGGAAAAAACGTTGTGACATAAGACAAAACGACCCTTACGATTCCCGTCAGGCTGGCGGACGAAGGATTAAATATAAACCCGGCAAGCAAAGAAAGAATCATCACAAACAGCAGGTTTACAGCAATGAACACGGCTAAATTCAAAACCTTCGCGCTGAATACGCCGAATCTGGAAACAGGCCTGGTGAGCGTGATTTTCATTGTATTTGACGAAAATTCGCCGTTAAACATATCGATGGCCACAAAGGTTGCAAAAAGAGGCAGGATCGTATAAGAAAACATCGATAGAACCACCAAAGGAAATTCGGTGCTGCCTACAACTCTTAATCCAAGACCATGCTTAATTGCCGTAACGGCAACTTGTCCGATCACCACGGCAAGAATGGATAAAATGGCGGCCGCAATCATTTTTTTCTTTTTCAACAACTTGACGTTTTCATTGATAAATGCAGCCTTAAACCCTGCCATTCCGGTCCACCTCGCTAACAAAATAATTTTCAAGTGACGAATAATTGGAAAGGATATTATGGGTATATTCCACATTGACCAGCTTTCCGCCGTAAACCACTCCGATCCGGGTGCAGGTCAGCTCGACATCATGGATCAGGTGGCTGGAAATAAAGAACGTGGTTCCTTCTTCCTCGGCAAGCCGCTTGATCATCCTCCGCATATCCAGCATACCCTCGACATCAAGTCCGTTTAAGGGCTCGTCCAATATTAACAACTTTGGCCTCGAAAGAATCGCTGCCGCTACCCCAAGCCTTTGTTTCATCCCAAGCGAGAACTTTCTCGATTTTTCATTTTTATATTTTAACATGCCGGTGATTTCAAGACATTCGTCGATTCTTTGCTGGTCCACCTGCGGATAAAACCTGGCAAACAGCTTCAGGTTTTCGTTTGCCGTTAAATAAGGATACGACTCCGCCGTCTCGATAATACACCCCACATGCTTCATCGCATTGACATAGTCCTCTACAATGCTGGCGCCGAAAATCTTCACGTCGCCGCGGTCCGGCTTCATGAGTCCCGCCATCATTTTCATAGCGGTCGTCTTCCCCGCGCCGTTTGGTCCCAAAAAACCGAAGATATCGCCTTGATCGACTTCCAAATTCAAATCGCTGA
Source organism: Paenibacillus sp. JMULE4 (assembly GCF_013337105.1). Classification (NCBI taxonomy): domain Bacteria; kingdom Bacillati; phylum Bacillota; class Bacilli; order Caryophanales; family Paenibacillaceae; genus Paenibacillus; species Paenibacillus sp. JMULE4. The sequence continues at coordinate 368,964 of NZ_SGWF01000011.1, read as the reverse complement.
TTCCCCGGCCGTTTTTATATACTTTGGTAAGGTCTGTGATTTCAATCGCTTTTGTCAAAGATAACATCCCCCAATACAAATGACATAGCTGTCCCTGAAGTGAAGTTCAAGTTCACTTCAGGGACAGCCTTTCGATTACTCTTCAAATACGCGGTCAAATTCCCCGTCGAAATACGGGTGACTTGCGTTGGATCTATACGAGTTTTCGTCCAGGATTTCTATGTTCAGGTCGAGATAAATTTTACCGGAGCTGCTCGGATGAAGCTGCCCGTTTTCCTGCTCGCCTTTGGAATTGGTATAAGTAAAGAAAGACATCGCCTTTGATTGGTCCGGATTATATTCAAAATTAAAGTTATATTTGTCAGGATAGTCGGACTCGAATCCGGGTTTCACGGTTTCGTAGTATTTGCCCGTCACTTTATTATTTTCCACGCTCGTGATTTCAAGGATTCTCTCGCCGATTTTCACGAATTTGCCGTTTTTCTCGAGGACGATGTTATTTTTATATTTCCCCACATGCTTGCTGCTAAATCCGCTGGAATGGCTCACTTTCTCAACGTTTGCGCCTGTCAGATCAGGCTTTGTAATTTTCGTATTTCCAATGTCGGATAGCTTGAGAACCACGTTCAGCGATAAATCATGCTGCACTCCGTTTTTGTCTTTCCCGGAGAGAAACACATCGCCCGTTACATTTTCCAATAATCCCGCTTTGTTTTCAACGGCCGTGCCCGAAATCTTTTTAACAAAAACATCGCTATCAATATCCGGCAGCTTCGAATTTTTATACGCGCGGCTTTGGGAACTGATAAACTGCTTTATACCGAAGGAAGAGACGGCATTGACTACGGCAGGCACCTGCGCCTCAGACAAGCTTCCCGAGTATACTCGTCCGCCCTCTGGTCTTTCTTCAGCCTGCACATAGTCCTTCAAATTGCCGACGATGGCGTCAACGATCTTTTCGACCTCCGGCGCCCCCTTCTCGTTAAACGGATTGGTAAACCTGTTCCCTATTTTCCTGTTGAGATCGTCGGGGTATTCCGTCACATAATATTTGTCTTCCGTTCCGCTTTTCCAAATCGAAAGCTTCTGGTCGGAATACGAATATTCCGTTGATGTTTCGCCATTTGATTTTTGAATCTTACCTGAGCTTTCAAAAACTTGCTTTTCATTATCGATTTTATTGAAGAGGGAAGCCTGAAGCAAGGTTTGATCGTTATCCTTCAGCGTGTACAGCGCCTCGATGGTGTAGTTGTTCAATCCCTTCTCCATCTGCGCCGCGGTATTTTTTATTGAACCTTTAAACCGGTCATAGCCTGAGCCAAGCGCCATATCGGCAAAGGCTGTGGAGATAAAGACACACGCTCCGATCGTAAATGAGAGGACAGTCATCGCATTTTTACTAAGTTTCATTTCGGATCTCCTTTATTTATCTTTTATTTCATCTTGGGGAAACGTTTCCTTACCTTTCATTATAATCAGGGCTTATTGAATCCTTCTAAAGAAACTATTAACAATTTATAAACTCATGCCGGTGCAAAATATATCAAACCGTAGGCGCTCGAGCGCACCCTGAACAAGCTTCTGGAACGATTAGACGATACATGTCGATTTCAATGGATAAGACGTAAGTCTCCGAACTTGTAGCCAAACAAAAAAAAGCCACTGGCAGTGGCTGTAAATCACGAAAAATTGAACTTCAAGAAAGTACAGACTTTCCCCTTTATCCATCCTGTTCCCTTACAATTAACCCGAGCCATCCATGGATAGACGGTATCTCCGTTTACTCTTGCCGCTGAGTTTCATCAGGAACTCATAAACGACAGGCACGATCAAAAGCAGCACGATAGCATTCGTGACTACGATACCGATCAGCATAAGCGCCCCCATCATGGCCGATACACTGAGCGTCTCCCCCGTGACGAAAAGTCCGACAAGACCACCGATAACCGTAAACGGGAGCGAGAACATAATCGCAAACGGCGCGAGCCCCCCGCCGAATGTAATGACAAGAATGAGGTAAACAATCGCAACGGCGGCTGCCATCGCGAGACCCAGTTGGGTAAAGGTTTCGTTGATCTGTTCCGTAACGCCGCCGAATTTGACTTCAACGTCCGCCGGTTTCTCCAAGTCTTCGATTTTTGCCTCAAGATCGGAGGATGCCTTCGCTACATCTTTTGTGGTGATGTCGGCATTAATGTCGACGACCATCCTGCCTTCGTTGCGCGTGATGGTGTTCGGCGACTGAAATAAGCGATACGTACACCGGGTTATTATTTGTTAGCTGGGTGACATAAAGATGAACAGCATAGTTTCGAATCCAAATTCCGACTGTAACAATACCCGTGAAAGAATAATGGTTCGAACATAAGGATTGGAAAACAGCTTTAATACCCCATTTCCTTCAACATTCTTGATAACGTGCGCAGCCTTTCACCGATCAGCTCATCATCATCACTCAGGGCTTGACTGAACAGTTTGATATCTTCATTGATTTTTTCATTGTCCGTACAAACAGCCACAGTCATAGCATCCCCCTGCAGACCAACCCTGTCGATGACAGGATTATGCGGATCATATAGATGCTCGTATCTGTAGGCTTCGCGGAAATGCGCCAAGGAGCGGCAAATCAGAATAGACAGATCAAGAACGCGATGGAGAGGCAGCTCCTCGGATTGCCGCGACCATTTTTCCCCTGTATATCTCCATACTTTCGCAGAAATATCGACCTTTCCCCTATCGTTCCACTGAGCTAATCCCAAGGAAAGACCTTTCGCATCTGTATTTCCGGCAAGTCGACCGTCAACCTGCTCATAGTTTTCAGAAACGACAACAGGCTTATGTTTTAACGTAGTAGGAATTTTCATTTTATTTCCTTCTTTCTGTTACTAAATTAGTAATTAACTGAATTACTAATTCATTGTATTTCATTTTTTATCTTTAGTCAATTCGGTATTCGGCTGTTACCCGTTATTTGGGCCAAAGGGGAAAAAAGCCCATGTATCAGGACATGAGCTTTCTCAGCAATAAATAGGAATCTTGGGATAAGGCATCGAACACAGCGGAATCAACCTGAGAAATGGACGCGCAACCGTAGTTTAACTCGATAAGCGCTTGGTAAGCGGAGAAAGGTGACTCGCTTTATCGATGGCGCTTTCTACCAGCTTTGTGGTGAGAATCCGCGCTTTGTAATCAACTTCATTAACGCTTGCTTCTCAATTCGCGACATATATATAAGTGCAATCAAAATGACACATTAAAAGGAAGGGCAACCCCTTCCTTCACCGTTTCTGTTTATAAAACTCATGATACAGCTTCATCAATGCCCGCTTCTCGATCCGCGATACATAAGAACGCGATATGCCCAACTCCTTGGCAATTTCGCGCTGCGTACGTTCCTCTCCTCCCGCCTCGAGTCCGAAGCGGCCGACAACCACTTCCCGCTCCCGTTCATCCAATATATCGAGGTTTCGGTAAATTTTCGATTTTTCAATCTTCAACTGTACTTTATCCACGACATCATCGGTTTCTGTGCCAAGAATGTCAATCAATGTAATTTCATTCGCTTCCTTATCCGTACCGATCGGGTCATGAAGCGATACGTCTTTGCGGGTCTTTTTCAGCGAACGCAGATGCATCAGGATTTCATTCTCAATACACCTCGCTGCAAACGTAGCCAGCTTGGTCCCTTTGTCAGGACTGAAAGATTCGATCGCTTTAATCAATCCTATCGTCCCGATCGAGATTAAATCCTCCAGATCTTCTCCCGTGTTATCAAATTTTTTGAGGTTGTGAACACGAACCGATGTCATCCTCATGCTGAATAAATTGTTGGCGTTTTAACTCATCTAGTGCTCCGACTGCAGTAATCTGTACTTCGTTCCCGTCGTAGCGAATAATAACTTCATCAACCAGGGTCTCCAGGATATGTCGCTTCTCCTCAAGGGTAAGCTCGTCGCCGGCGCTCTCGATAAAGTTTCGGACAGCCTTGGAGACCTCGGCAATCCGATTGGCCGATATTTCCTTCTCCGCTTGTTCTGACAACTGCTTTTCGTACCCGGCAAGCTCTTGCTCCAACGACTTTAGTCCGGCATTAATCTTTTGCATTTCGGTAAGCATCTCCTGCTCATCAATGACCTCCCGCTTGAACATGATTTTGATTTTTTCCTTTTCCTTCTCCTTCTGCTCCAGCTGACGTTTGATGTGGTCCGCGGCGGATTGAAGTTCCAGGTTAATCTCATTCGATTTGCTTTGCAGCCGCTCCATATAATCATCGGGATTAGACAATGTCTCCAAAATGAGCTGCCAGACGTAATGATCCAACATATCGGCGCGCAACGTTTGAGTTGGGCACTTCTCAACTCCTTCACCATACTTCTTTGGGAAGAGGTTTGGACATCTGTAGCAGGTGTAACGGATCTTTTCTCCCGTTTCTTTATTTACCCGGCCTGTATAAGTAGTTGCTTGCCACATTCTGCCGCAATGTCCACACCGGATCATGGATTTTAACAAATACTCATACTTTACATTTCCTGACCGTTTCATGTTTTTCTCTTTCTGCACCTGGGCTAATTCAAACAGTTGCGGGTCAATGATACTTGGCACGGTAACCTCGATCCAGTCCTTTTCCTCGCGAAAGGCATATGTTTTTTTCGGTGTGCCGTTCTTGGTTTTCTCCCCGCGAATCTTCCGGGTTTCTCTACGATTGTAATAGAACTTGCCGATGTACACCTCAGAAGTAAGAACCCTTCTAATGGAACTGGCGCTCCAGTTCCTGCTTTCCCCTCGTTTGGGTACCGCCCCCAACGCATAGAGTCGATCCCCGATTTCACGAAGCGTATAGTTCTCATGAACATACCAGTGGTACATTTTACGAACGAATTCGGCTTCCTGCTCATTGATAATGAAGGTATTTTCGTGAAGGTCATATCCATAGGGAGCCACACGCATGGGCATGATCTTCTTATCTTTTTCCACCGCTTTGAGTCTTCCGCGTACCGTCCGCTTCTTGATTAAAGACAACTCGTATTGTGCAATGGAACTCATCAGGTTGAAAAAAAGCTGTCCTTCCGGTGTATTCCGGTATTCCGTGTCCACGAACACCAGCTCGATATTGCTCCGCTCCAGCTCTCGGCAAAGGATTAATTTATCCGTCAAGTCCCTGGTCAACCGGTCAGGATGCGTAACAATCAAACGACGGATCAGACCTTGTGCAGCATCCTGCCTGAATTCATTCATGGCGGGCCGATCAATATCTTCACCCGTGAATCCTTCCTCGCGATAAACCTTGATCATGGATTCGGGGATCCCCAAATCTTTCGCTTTCCGCATACAAATCTCAATTTGTGCATCAAGGCTTGTGCCCTCTGATGCTTGCATTCCTGTAGAAACCCGTGGATATATAGCCGTATACATGGAGGTTCACCATTCTCCTTTCTTACCACAATTACATTCCAGTATGGACAAACGAAGAAACAAAAAACCGGCTTATTCAGTCGGTTTCAAGATCAAACGCTTTAGGATGTAGTCTATAACGGCATTTTTGGCTTCGGCAGCAGATAAGGTGTTTGAGTTTTGTGCAGTATCGCTACATAAAGTATGAGGCACATATACGATTTTGATTGTCGGCATTCGCTCCATACTTTTCACCTCAATACACCTTATTCCATCTGCGGTTTGTCCTATCACAAGCGCATGGTGTTTTGGATATACTTGAACTCTGTTTCCATGATCCGAGCAATAGCTGATTCATGATCCGCCCCAATGAATGTCCAGTATCGGTACCCAGGTATAACGGATTGGGTAATGAATCCAGACCATGTGAAGGACGTCGATTTTAGAGCGGACATGAGTTGGTCCAAAATCAATAAATCAGCTTGATAAAGATCAACAACGACCACATCCGCTCGTGATTCCAATCGGATATAACATTCTTGATCCGTGCTTGTCTGGACGACATATCCATTTACATCTCTATTACGGTCTTCAGCCATTCTCAATAGCGGAATTATGGCTTCCATACAAGTTAAAGCTATCCCACTAAAATCATAATTTTTGAAGTTCCATCGCTCTACAACAGACCCATCCTTATAAACCCAATCAAAAGGTACGCGGTGGATGATGCCAAATTGGGCTAGCAGCTCATTGGTAAATCTTCTTCTATATTTCACTGGATGATATAGGTCAGAAATCGTTGAAGAAGAATCCGAAAAATCCCCCAGCAAGAGTGTTCTTAGCTCCACTGTCCTTAAAGCAAAAGCCTGAATCAATGCTCTTCGACGATTAGGCAAGGAGAGCTTCCGCAGCAGAATACCAAAAGTTATTGGGTCAGTAGCTGCCAGTTCTTTCACCTCATACCAGTCTCGATCATGCCTGCTGATATAAGTGATTTCGTCTATTTCACCATGGATGAATTTTAAGGCTAGTTGAAGAATGTCTTCCTTCAACCTAAGCTTTACACTCCATCAGCTTAATCCCGTATCAAAGCACTCATCATCAACTCTCCACAAATGGAGCTGATTCTTGTTTCTTTCGACCGAAATCCTCGCATAACCCGAAAACCCAACGAGCTTTTGCTCCATTTGTGGAGCAACCAGGACAGAAAACGAAAGCAAATGATACCTTTACATCAATGATGTGGACCATCGGGCCCCACCTCCTTTCTTAAGCAAAAGCTGCTGTCTGAACGGTCAAAGAAACAGAATCTGAGGGAGAGATGTAGATGGATAACGATCAGAATATTAAAGATATCGATATTTTGGGATTCACGTATTCGGATCATTGGAAGCAAAATGCGAAAACTATTGCAGAGATTGCTTCTTATGCGAAATCTACTTCGCTAGAATGTTTAGAAACCTCCCCAACTGGCAATCATGATATTAGAAGTCTAAGTTGGGAGAAGGTGCTGTCGTTCTTGAATAACTTGTATGCATTCCGATGGCCTGAAGAGGATACGTCAATAAGTTCTCTAGGCTCGCATGGCTTGAATGAATGGCTTTTTAAAACCCAAATCCAAGGTCGAATTTTTACACCTGTAGTACTCGATTTCCTGGAAAAGAAAAAGTCACTCAAATCAACCAGCTATTTTTCTTTGATTCAATACGCACTAGAGCTCATTAATTTTTTCAAAACCCGCACTGGGCTTGATGCTCGATCCATTCAAGACAAGGAATTGACCAATAAAGATGACCTTATTAATTTCACGGAACAATCATACCCGGACTTTATTCAACGAGACATGATTCTTGCGATATCTAGAAAATTATTCTCGTATGAATTCGATCTAAAGAAACCTTGTGAGAGTCAGTCTCCAGAAGAAGCAACTCAAGTTATCCATCACCCTGCGATAAATGCGCACATCATCTATTTAATCCGATCAGGGGTGAAAGTTAAATCTGTTGCCAAGTACAAGTTCAGTTACACCATGTTTATGAATTGGCTCCATACCAATTACATCCAATTCCAGAGTAACTCGATCAACGACCTTCCTTTATCGATGGTTACGGAAGAGCTACTCATCGAATTCAGGCAGTACTTATTACGGCTGGCATCGAAAGGTGTCTATAGCAAACACACGGTTAGTGACCGTTTCTACGATATCCGATACTTATTGTCTAACCTTTTCAAGTTAGGCTGGCTCTCTAAAGACATTACTTTGGATGTCTCCGGAATCCCGTATGAGAAGTACCTTTATCGCGATTTACCGACCGATGCTGAACTTCAAAACTTTTACCAAACGATCCTACGTCATTCAGACCAGCCAATACTGGAGCTCGCAGCATTTGGGTTGATGCTCTTACTTGGGTTGCGGATACATGAGGTAGCAAGTATTCGTTATGAGGACCTCAATATAGAGAATAAAACCATCTCTGTCTTCGGCAAAAACGAGAAATCGGTCTTGCTCCCGTTACCTGAACCATTACAAAAGTATTTTCAATCTCTGATGGCAAGCCGTTCTCGTAATGACTATGTGTTCGGCGACAATATCCAAGCAATTATTCGCGAATTACGGGCACGCTACAGGCTCTATTCCTTTGTCGCTGGTTGGAATTATCCGGGAGGTCCCCATTTACTCCGGCATGCTTTCATAAGCAGGCTGTCGGAACGTTCGGATTGCCCGCCACAGTTACTGATGTATCTAGCAAGACATGACCGGCCAGAAAATACTGCACGATATGTTCATCGAAGTCCACATCAATTAACAGATGCCGTGAATAAAATCAACTACTGATAGGAGTTGTTCACATGCCAAAAGTAATCCGAGATACTAAGTACTCTGAACTCAAGGAACAATTAAACCAGTTGTTAAGTCATTATGGTCCAGAGAAAATGCGACAAGTTATGGAAACCTTTCCTGTCCAGACACAGACAAAACCTAATATGCCCCCGGCAGTGCGGAACGTTTCATTTCTCGAAGCCGTTGATGCTTTCTATCAAAGCAGCAAGTTTTCTGGTCTTAGCCGGACCACGCAAACAACGTATCGGTCAGAGATGAAACTTTTCCAGCAACATGTGAAGGAAAAGTTTGGCAACGATCCGCAGTTTGAAAAGGTATCAAACGGCGAATTCTTGTCCGACTATATTAAGCTTAATGAGGATCCTAATACAAAAGCCAAGAAGTCTTCCTTTCTTCGCACCTTCATAAAGACCACATACAAAATATTTTATGGCCATCAGGATCTCGGGGACTTGAAGACTATACTACGCGTTCGATGGTCAAACGATGACGCACCAAAAGCCTTTACTAAAGTGCAGATCGCGGAAATCTTGCAGATCGCTCAATCTCGTAACCACGATAGCCTTTACACTGCAATTATCTGGACTTTCCTTGGGAGTGGAATTCGCATAAACGAGCTCTGCCATCTAAGAATCGGTGATATCACTCCTGATACTCAAACAATCAAGGTAACACCCAAAGGGGCTGAGAATACCAAGAAAGTCCGAAAAATCAACGAGCTCGCCTTAATGATGCTCACAGATTTTATAGAGAAAAAATACAGTCGCGCTCGCGAGGTGATGCCAGATTCCGATTATCAAAGGCTCTATATCTTTTCAAGCACTGCCGGGGATAAACCCATCACATCTAGAGCCATTCAGCAATTTATAAAACGTATTATTCGCGAGTCTCAGTCGATAAAGGAGGAAGACAAAGATCGTTTAGGTCCTCACTCTTTTCGTCATTCTTTTGCCGTTCAAGGCCTTGAAGCAGGGATCGATATATACACCCTCTCGAAGCTTTTAGGACACGAATCGATCGACAGCACAATGAAATACTTGCGGCTATTCGATGATCAGCTTCGAGACGCCATTAACAAGCACCCATTTGCTCAAGAAGTCATGAAGCAAATTAAGGAAAGGCTGGAGAAAAAATGAGCCACTTATTATTGGACTCTCCATACTATACCAATTGGAAGAAACATACCCATCTTAAAGAATCGGCAAAATACACTTATAGCCGTCAATTCCTCAAATTTGAGCACTACCTTAGTCAGGATTACGATGGAGAACTGGATTTCGATAAATTTTACTACGACACGGAATCCGAGACCTATCGTCCTATTGATGCTAATTGCATCGATGGTTATATTGAGTTCTTGAAGCAAAGATATCAGGCCTCAAAGAATACCATTTTCAATAACATAGTTTATCTGAAGCACTTTTTCACATTACTCCATGGCCTTGGTATGGTTAAGCAAAACCCCATGAAAAATTTCCCAAACCCTTATTACGAAAGACGAATTATTGATCGTTCTCTTTCGCTCGAAGAGTGTCAGAAATTATTTCAAGTGGCTATTAAAGCCGACCCATTTGTCCGGAAGTACTTCACCCTATTTTTGCTAATGACTACGACCGCTCTTCGAAACAGGGAGATCATACAGTTAACGCTTGAACAGATTGATTTTGAGCGCAGGGTTATTATAGTGAATAAAGGACAGAAAACCATATCCGAAGTCGTTTACATGCCCGATTCCCTCGTTGAAGAGTTGGAACGTTATTTGAATCATCCTTCTATACAAGAATGGCTGAAATCCGGCCATCCAGAGGTTTTCTTCGAGAATAATCGTCCCTTAACCAAGGAAGCGTTAAACCGGATCATTAAGGCGTTTTGTCGGGAAGCCGGAATACTAAAGAAAGTCACAGCCCATAGTTTCCGGCATACAACGGCATACTTGATGCAAAAAAGTGGAATTGACATCATCGCCATTAAGCGCCAACTACGCCATAAGCAGCTGTCGACAACTTTGCGATATGTTCCTCCAGTTGACGCTGCCAAGCTGTTGAACGACGCGTGCTCAACTCTAATTGAATAACAACAAAAAGAACCCGAAGAAAGCAAAGAAAACATGCTTTCATTCGGGTTCATTTATTTGAACAATTATAGTACACAAAGACAGACTAGTCCTGTGGTGTAATTAATCTCCATAAAGGGAATTGGATACCGTTAAGCTCACGGGATAGGTATCAATCAGCTGTCCCGCGAGGACATGATTTGGGCCAGAGGATGGCAACTCATTAGGCTTCCGTTGGGAACAGAAGCGATAGAAGGACTGATTACATTATAATTCTAGTAATGATTAATTTCAACATTCTTATAGACCCGCGTAAAATGAGATGAATCTTTTCTTCAAAGATCGATAGAAATGATGATACTCTCTCCGCCAAGCATTGATTTCTGTTTCATGCCTTTAATGTCGACAATTACTACTATAGGCCTAACAGCAGTTGTTAATTTTAGACTAGCCCTAATTTCCAATAAACAACCCCAACACCTCTACTGTTTCCTCCTCCGCACGCGTCCAAACCGACTCCCGCAACTCTTGCACAAGCCCCTCCGGCCGCAGCCAGCCTTGTACATCTCGCAGGCGAAGCTTATCTGGCAGCATCCGGTTTGCCAGTGGCAGACCTAACTGGCTCTCAGCAGTATCCAACCTGATGCTCACAGCGACGTGTAAGAGGTCTGCTGCAGGATGAACTAGCCAGCGTGGCTTCAGCTCCTCGCGGAAGCTGACGTAGTACGGCGTGATCTTCGACGGTCGTTCCTCGGGTGCGACGTAGACGGACAACAGCCGCAAGGCGAGGCTCATACGCACGCCGCCGAGGTGGAAGGCGCAGTAATACCCGTCCTTATCCTGCACGACAGGCCACTCCCCCTCCGCCAGCAGCAGCTTGTGGCGAAGCACCATCGGATGCTCGGTCCTCCGGTTTGCCGGACCGCTCACGTATGACCATTGACTTTCGCCATCGGGCAGCCGGGCTGAGGACTTGACCTTGAGAGAGTAAGCAGAGCGTTCGACCACTTGAAAGTGGTTACCGCCGATGCTAAGTCCTTTGCCTTTCAAGTGTTTTACTTGGTTAGCCAGCCTCCGCCCAGTGACCGAATCCACGGCGGTTTGGCCTGGCAGCGTCTCGATGACAGAGTGAAGCTCGCCCCGCAAGGCCCGATCTCTTGCCTTGGTCGTTAAGCGAACCCCCCTCGGTGTATCATGAATATCACCGCCGTTAGCCATCATCGTTAACAGTTCCTGCATAATGGCGCCATCAATTTCCTTCTCGAACAGACGGCAAATAAACTCCCGACTGCGCACTCCCCCCTTACCCTGAAATATGTAAGACAGTACCTGCTGCCGCAGTACGGAGCTGATCGGGCCTACTGGTTGATTAGCAAACCAGCCTACGCGAGCCGCTTCGAGCATCGCCTCCTGCAACACCGCGTCCTGCTCAGAGCGGGCGCACAGCATGACCTGCGTATGCTGCGAGCGGCGATTGCCGCGGCCGATGCGCTGCAGGAAAGCTGCCATATCCGGCGGCGGAGCGTCCAGGGCGACGCCGTCGACGTCGCCGATGTCGACCCCTATCTCGATGGTCGAGGTGGCAACCAGCACGTAGCGGTCGAGTCGGCGCACGTCCCGCTCGGTCATCTCGCGCAGTGTCTTCCCCAAGCTGCCGTGGTGCGCACCGACAGAATACCCAAAAACCCGCAGCTCCTTGCACAGTAGTTCGGTGAGCTCGTCCACGCGCTTGCGGTTATTGCAGAAGACGACCCATTTCTCAGAGCTTCGTCCCTTTGCACCGAGATACGCCGGGAGGGCTCGCTCCACAGGAGCAAACCGCATGCCAGGCGGCACCACTTCAATAATCTCCCGCTTTCCGGGTACGAACACGAGTCCGCCGCCGGGAAGAAAGGTGTCAATGACGGCCTGAGGCTCGGCGACCGTTGCGCTGAGGCCGACGATCTGCAATTGTTTGCTCCGAGTCCAGCCTGAATCATAAGCATGAGCCACCAGCCGTTTCAGCCGCTCGATTAGCCATCTTGTCTGCTCGCCGCGCGGAGATCCGTGCAGCAGATGAATTTCGTCGAGTACGACGGCGCGGACGTGAGCCAGAACGTGAGCGCTTCCATCCTCGGCCAAACCACGGCACAGCATACTGTCAAGTGACTCTGGCGTCGTAACAAGAATATGCGGAACCGCCTCCGACTCCCATTTGTATTCCCCCGTACGGCGCACGAGACGAAGCCCGAGCCGCTCTGCGGCCGGACCGAGCCTTGCATGGATGTCGTTGACGAGCGCCCGGGTAGGTGACAGATACAAGATCGTCCACGGACCGGACATCCCCTTCAGCCGCTCTACTAGCGGAGCATAAGCTGCCTCGGTCTTGCCGCTGGCGGTTGCTGCACAGATGAGAATGTTCCGACCGTCCAGAATCGGCCCGATCGCTTCCCGCTGGACCGGAGTCAGCCGTCCGAAGCGCTGGAAGAACACCGGCCATACCGTAGGAAGACGCCTGCTCAGTTGACGGTCCTTCTCGAGCTCCTGTGATGTTGTCAAACTAAGCCATCTCCTTCGGCGGTCCGTACAGTACGTCCAGGAACGCCATATACCATTTGATAAACTGCCTCAGCAGCTCGCTCTCTACATACCCGCGTCCGTCCAGCAGCGTATGCACGCGGTCGGCTACATTCGGATCGTAAGGGCGCTGAAGCTGATACGCCTCTTGATAAAAGCGGTAAATTCGATTGGCGAGTTCGAGCCGCTCCTCCTTTTGGAAAAAACGCAGTTCCAATGCGGAGCCTCCACTTGCTTCGACCAGATCGTTCAGGTAGACGTCTCCCTCGTCCATCGAGTCTCCCACGGTACCAAAATAGAGTGCTAGCGGCACCTTTGGTAAATTGCGTTGTCCACTGACATAACATTCTATCGCCCTCAAGGTCAGCATCAGCTTCTGCTTCTGTGCCTTGGTCAGATGCTTGTTCTCCGTCTCGAATTCGTCGATCGTAATGATAAGCCCCTTATACCCTGCAGCCTTAGCTAGCCAAGCCGTTCCTAGCAGCGATTCGACTAAGCCGTTCGGGCGGTCGAGAAGAGAGCGCGGGACCGCAGGGAAAACCTGCACACTCGCTCGTGTTTGCTTACGCAACTCCACCAAGCAGTCCCCGGGCGTGCGGCTTTGAGGGTGAATGAATCTGAATCGTTGTACCATATGCAATCTGAATTTCGGAAGCGTTCTTATCCGTTGGCTGTACCTTACCTGCGACGACGCTTTTATGGATATTTACTTATTGTTAGGCGATAATGATCCTCATCTCCCTAGATTGGATACTATGCACTCAGTTGCACATTTCTTTCCAGCATCTTTGAACACGTACATAGAGAACGACGATAAATTTGTTAGGCTTATAGGTTCAATTGATCGTTCAAATTATACGAAATCCATTGACGAAGTAGCAAGCCGATTGGACCATTACTTAAATAAACGTATATGTTTATCCGATTCATTAGAAAAGTACTTTCTTCGTGATGCTATTTTTTCGAATTACCAGCATCAGGAAGATGGAAAGTGGAAACTATATTTTAAATGTGATGAACGAACTATAAGGGATGAAGAATTCCATGCAGAGGATCCGTTACAGGAGTCTACAACAAACATCGAGGAATTGATTGCCATCTTGGAACAGAAAATTCACGAAATTCAAAGTATAAGTGAGTCGTTAGAAAGCTATGGAAAGGCAAGGCAAGGAGGAGTTGAAAAACCTCTCTTTCAAACCATCTATGAAGAATACGAATTTCAAATGGCGCCCATCAGAGCGATATGCAAAACGAATACAGTTTCTGTAAAACACAACCCAGTACCGCGACGGTACTGGGTTTGCTATATGCCGGGGAAAGAGGAGAAGAATGATCGCAGCGGCGAATATCTTCTTCTGGAGTAAAAATGTCCGCCGGCTTCAACCCGCCGCGCGGCAGCTAGGCCGGTATGCCCAAATGTCGCGCAAGCATGTGTTTTTGCTAGTTCCCGGGACGACGCTGAGAATGTGCGGCAAGGATCAGCAACAATTGAAGCTGTACAAAGTTTCGTTTCAATTGTTTCGTCTAACGGCATCAACAGATTCCCGAAGAAGAAATTTGGAAGTCCAACGTTCCATCGTGCCGCAAAATCTGTCCGGAATGATGGATTATGTCACATTGTATTTGGATCATGGCCAAGGATTATTTTTCCGGGAATCATCCTGTCGGCATGAGGAGCAGGGGTTCTATGATACGGCATTCTTTATATTTTGTAAAGAAATGTAATTCTATAGAACTATATACCATATTTTACAATTCTGATACAATAAAAGAGTTGGAAGATTATTCCTTTCGTTGATATGCTGGCCAGCTGTCAAAATAAAAGGTAGTGGAGGAACTAGTGCAAATGTTTAAAAAAGCCCTTAGTTTAATACTAGCTATTTCTTTAGTTATTCCTGTAGGAATTTCCACCGCTGCAACAGAAAAAGAGCCAAAGGAAAAGGATCCTGAAAAGATCCTACTTAAAGCTGGTTTTCCCCAATCTCTTCTGGATACATGGCCGGATAACGTTAAGCAGGATTGGGTTGACCGTGGTGTAACAAAATATGAAGGTCAAGTTTCACAGTACTATAAAAGAGACACAGAGACCGGTAAACTGAATTTAGAACAAACAGTGGACTCCTCTACCGGGCCCGGGGATGTAAGCTTGATGGGAACCATCCCCTCATCTGATATGGTTTTCCGTATTACAAGAGCATCTAGCGGAACCAGAACTTGGGGGATTCAAAACGAGATTGAATGGCTGAATCCAGATTTTATAATGGGGCCTGAAGACACGCTTGCAACGTCATGGAGTAGTAACCTCAGAGCTTATGGAAATACATTCAGCTGTTATCAAATGTATAAAGATAGCGCCGGCATTTTTCGTAATGATCCACCAGGAAATTGTGGAGGACAACCGTTTAACGCTGAAGAAAAGGGTGTAGCTTGGAAAATTGATTTTACAAATGGTTTCGATGGGTATAAGGCTTATTCATTACAAACTGTCTACGTAAGCAATGGTTCTACAAGCGGGACAGCTTCAATCTATTCAAGATATGCCCATGACACAAGTTCAAATTATCAGATACAAGTAAATTTTGCGAACTACGGTAGTATTGCTTTCTCCAGTAGCGGGTCTTTTGACCAAGCTGCTAATCAAAACGACTGGACTTATTAATCGAATAAAAAGTATTATAAAGCCAGGGTTAAATATCCTGGCTTTTTCATTAAGTATCAAGGGTAGGTGTATGTAAAAATGAGGCAACATTTTTTATTGTGATCTTAATAGTGGCTTTATCCCTTACAGGATGTAATGAAAGGACGTCAGACTATGCACTGTCCCCTTCATTTGATTTAGACATGGGCAGTAATCAAGCAATTGAAGTTACGGGTATAGAAGGGAAAATAGCAATTTCGTACACTAAACCGTTTCAAGCCGACACTCCATATGATGTATTATGGCTATTTTGGAATAATCAAAATAAAATAGAAGGTAAGAAAATGGAGGTTATGGGATTCAAAAAAGATAGCACTCTTACTAGCCAAATCCTTGTAGTTGAAAATTTAGGTGGAACACATTTAGGTGCAAATGCGCATCATAAAACAAAAATGATTATACCTGAACCGGGAATATGGAGATTGCAAGTTAAAATAGAGGGACAAGATTTTGGGGATATAGTTTTAGAAGTAAAATAAATTTTTCTTACTTATAAAAAAGACAAATATAAAAACCCTAGATCCAATGATCTAGAGTTTCCAATCGTCCATCACGGACAAAACGTGTGTCTTGCGGCAATTGCTCATCACGAGCGAAATTAATTAGTTTCCCCTGAAAAAGTCAGGGTGTTTTGAGCATAATTAAAAGGAATTCAGCACCTCAAAATGGAAATTGTTATTGTCGAGATAACAAAGTTCCACACCCCGAGGGAAGAATTCCTTTGCTATAGGAGTTCAACAGAAGCCCTCGGGAATCCTTCCAAGAGGTGAAGAAAATGTTGAAACTTCGAGACGAGCAATTGACCATCTGGGATGCCATTCTCCCGGAATCTGTTAGAAAGTTGCCGGTCGAGCTTGCAATCATAGATCAATTACTGGACGACGACCGTTTTCTTCAACCGTTTACTGAGTTGCACCCGAAAGGCAAGAAAAGCGGCCGTCCTACGCTTGCAATTGAAAAGTACATCCGTCTTATGGTCCTGAAGCATAAATACAATTTGGGCTACGAGTCACTCGTGAAGGAAGTCGGTGACAGCATCACATGGCGAATGTTCTGCCGGTTTGCCATCGACGAACCGATGCCCGACCCGTCTACGCTCATCTATGCCCGCAAACGCTACGGCGACAAGATCGTCGAAGACATCAATGCCGCACTCGTAAAGCAGTGTGAGGAAAAAGCCGTTCTGAAAACCCGCAAATTGCGCACGGATACGACGGTTGTGGAATCCGATATCCATCACCCGACAGACGCTACGCTGTTGCAAGATGGCGTAAAAGTCATCACTCGAACGATTCAGAAAATCCGGAAAGTCGCCTCCCACACTGTTCAAGGCTTTGAAGATCGTACGGCAGAAATCAAGGAAAAGATTCTGTCCATCGCGAAAGTTCTACGTCGCCGCACCCGTGAATCTTGGGAAGAAGTTGACCGGATCACTGGGAGCGTAATCGAAGTAGCCGAGAACGTTGTGAACAAGGCGCAAACCGTTATCGAGAAACTGCAAGACAAGGGCAAAGCTGCTCTTCGACAAAGTAAAACCAAACTGACCGAGGCGGTCACGCTAACCGGCAAGTTGTTGGAACAAGCCAAACAGGTCGTTTCCGGCAATCGAATCATCGCAGATCGGATCGTCAGTTTCTTTGACCCGGAAGCAAGACCGATTAAGAAAGGTAAGCTGGCCAAAGGAACTGAGTTCGGCTACAAGGTGCGAATCGACGAGACGGAAAGCGGCTTTGTGACCGGCTACGCTGTCTACGAGGGGAACCCCTCGGATGATGAACTGCTCGTTCCCGCTGTACAGGCGCATATCAAGCAATTCGGCAAAGCGCCGCAAGCTGTAGCGACCGACCGCGGTTTCTCAAGCAAGAAGAACGAAACGGCCATTACCGAACTTGGTGTGAAGCGAGCTAGCTTGCCGCGAAAGGGCAAAAAAGGCATTGCCCGATCCGAGTACGAAAACGAATTATGGTTCAAAGACTTGCAGCGTTACCGTGCAGCTGGAGAAGCGAAGATTAGTCTTCTCAAGCGGAAGTACGGTTTGAACCGCAGCAGGTATCGGGGCTTTGTCGGCTCAAAATGCTGGGTCGGCTTCGGGATTCTGACCCACAACCTGCAAAGAGCGGCAAAAATGCTCCAAAACTAACATGGAAACCGATCATTAGGGAAAGTTCCCCCTCACAACCCAGCCAGCAACCCGAAACTATTTTTGAAAATCGACTTTTTCAGGAGCAACTAATTAATTGTGGCATCAAAACCTATAAAAACCTACGCTCCAACTACCTCTGCATTCTTGTTGATAGTATCGATAATTCCAATAATTGCCCGCGCATCGTCCAGATTACTACTGAACAGTTCCGTGATACTGCCTACCGAACGGAACGGTTCCTCTTGAAGTACGGATTTTTCTATAATACCGTTTTTAACTACATAGTCGATAATCAGCTTTACAAACCGAAGTTGATTGACATTCAAACGATTTTCTTGTAAAAATACTACGAATGCTTCATTCGCGGCCTCCTGATCAAGCCCTACGACCGTCCGTACAAGCTTCGTTACCGGTAAGTCTTTATATTCCCGCTCGTAATCTGCTTTGGTTCCGAGTTCTGCCCATAGAATATGTTCAAGCGTCTCCAGGTCTTGTTTCGTGATCGGTTTGTTGTTGCGTAATTTATAGATAGCTATTTGATCCTTGTTAGTTTGTAAATATTGGTTGACCTTTTTGCGGTAATTTTGCAGGTCATTGGTGTTATAGAAGCCTCTACTTTCCTCTACAGCAAGCCATTCATCTTTGAAATTCGTATAATATATTTGCTGTGTTTCCCGTTCGAGGAACTTAATCAGTTCCCGTAAAGCTTCACGTACTTTCTCCATTTGGAAGATGTCCGCTTCTTCCCAGAACTCTGCCGTCAAGACCTTCTCTATGACATGTCGCTGTGCGACGATTTGAGGAATCGTACCCAACTTGGAGAGTTTTTCTGCCGTCTCCATGACTTTGCGAATTGGCTTCACCGATTGTGTTCCCTGAAGCTTAGCCAATTCGATGATCAGCATCATATAGTCAAACCGCTTTGCTAATTCGTCATGGTCTAAAGAAACGACAAGAGGAGCTATATACTCCTTCAAATCCCCCATATCGGTATCGGTCAAGGAGCGCCATGCAACGTCTTGTTTATATTTATGGACATATTGGATATGCTGCCTGATGCGAAAATGTTCTTCATTCAACGCGTTCACGCTATCCTTTAACAATTTCACCATTTCCGTGCGATGTGCGATATACTCAGGCTCCTGATAACGCAGTTGTTGAAGTTCACGTACAATCTGCGTACGGACATTGAACAATTTTTCCGATAAAGTCTCGACAATATCGGTATCCTTCCCTTTTGGATTTGCTCGGAAAAACTCAAAGTTACGGCAGAAATCAAAGATCAAGAATTCCTTCTTGTCCTCACCAATACCATGCAGATCTTTACACAACCGTGTCCCACGACCCACCATCTGCCAAAACTTCGACTTCGAGCGAACTTTCTTAAAGAATACCAGATTGACAACTTCAGGGATGTCTACTCCCGTATCGAGCATATCAACGGAAACAGCAATTTGCGGAAGCTTGTTCCATATCGAAAAATCATCTATCAGAGATTGATAATAATTCGTTTTGATATCAATGACCCGTGCAAAATGCCCCTTTAATGCCGGATATAGGCTATCGAATCGCTCCACAATCGCAACTGCGTGACGATGGTTTTTTGCGAATATAATTGTCTTGCCCAGCTTGTCTCCGCCTTCGACCTTCAAGCCCCGTTCCATCACAAACTGAAGCACCCGGTCTATCGTATCCTGGTTAAACAGCCACTCATTAATCGCCGCACTGTCGATATCCCACGGTTCCTCATCTTCATCCTCGAGCAACACTTCTTCGTATTGCTCTTTTTCCTCTTCGGACAGATCATCGTAGCGGATGCCATCATCCATAATCTTCGTCGTCGTTTCCACCGTACGGTAATCCACCAAATGTCCTTCCTTGACCGCTTGCTCAAGTTCGTAGGCAAAAGTCGGAACACCATTTTCCAGACGGAACACGTCGTATGTGTTTTTGTCGACTTCATCTTTAGGAGTTGCTGTCAACCCTAAGAGGATGGCATCAAAATAATCGAATATGGCCTTATATTTCTTGTAGACGCTTCGATGCGATTCATCGATGATAATCAAGTCAAAATGACCAACCGTAAACAACTTTTTGCCGTCCTTCCGCTTGCCCTCGTCGATGGCATTCATCATCGTCGGGTAGGTGGAGAAAACAATTCTTGCCGTCTCCGGATTGTCCTTGCTGTCTAGCAGGTTGCACAGTGTCATGTCGGGCAAATACTGGCTGAAGCTGTTTTTGGCTTGGCGAACAAGCGTTGTACGATCCGCAAGAAACAGCACATTCTTAACCCAGTTATATCGGCTCAGCACATCAACAATGGCGCTCGCAGTGCGTGTTTTACCGCTTCCGGTCGCCATGACAAGCAAAGCGGTCCGCTGTCCTTTATTTAATGCATCACAAACCGAAAGGACTGCTTCATGCTGATAAGGGCGATTTACAATGGAGTTGTTGATTTGTACTTCCTGTAACGGTTTACGGATCGAGCGCCGGTTGACGAGCAACTGCAGCTCATCCTGACTGGCGAAACCGGATACTTGCCGACTGGCATAGTGAAGATCATCCCAGAAATTTATTACAAATCCATTGGTATAATAAATCAACGGACGCTGTCCATACCGCTGCTCCAAACAATCCGCATAGAGCTTCGCTTGCTGCTTGCCCACATTGGGATCTGCGCTGGTCCGTTTAGCTTCCACGACGGCAAGCGGCTTCCCGTTCTCACCCAATAACACGTAATCGACATAACCGATCCCTTGACCGTTTGGCATTCCTTGTACTTCAAACTCTTTCAGTATATTTTTCTGGAATGTCCATCCGGCCAGCTTAAGCTCGAGATCGATGTAACGTTTGCGAGTCTCGAACTCGCTGATTTCGTCCGGAACAAAGTTGTACTCCTGTGTGTTCTGCGCCTTGCGCTCGGTCAGCAGCTTCCGAAGCTCTTCATTTTCTTTGATCAGATCTTCCAGCTTACGGTCTTTTGAACCTAATCGGTCGTATAAATCCTGCAGCTCCTGAGGCCTAACTTTTTCTTGTTGCTTGTTCTCTTCCAATAAGAGTTGTTCGTCAAAACTTCTGGCCGTATACTCGACCGAATAACAATAATCGATCCAGCTGATGAAGTTAAACAGGTTGCGAAGAGACAGAATCGCCTCACCACGGCTGATCGTTGCATTGGAATGCACGGCGACATTTCCTAGCTTCGTAATATATTTCAACTGTGGTAGCATGGACTGATCGATTACGCGGAGAAAAGTTACATCGTGAATCAAGCTTGACAGATTGTCTTGATAAGGGACCTTCAAGTCGCTATCGTAGGTAAACAGCCATTTGACAGCAAGCTCTAAAGCACGTCGGCTGAGGATAGCGCTGGTCGCGGGACTGACGACCAACGCCTTTTCCGCTTCTATACATGCACCTGCAAAGCTGGCATAGGTTTTATTTTCTCTGAGAAATCCAAAATTCGTTAGCTGCACATCGCCCATCTAGACCGTTACACCATCCCTCACTATCAATTCGCCCTTGAAAGCTTTTTGAAGTAGTGCCTGGAAGTTGGATTCTAGTTGTTGAAGGGATTCAATCAGTTTCCCTTTTTGTATTAGGTATCGTTCGAAAACCCCAACATACTTATGTTGTGTTTCTAAATCGGGAATCGGTATCTTTATATCATTAATTTTTGCTAGTGTTAGTCGCTTTATTGCTGCTCCAGACATATTATTTGTGATTTGTTCTTTGACATATTGGTTGTTCAAATAGCTTACAACATATTGGGGGGTCGCATATTTAATATCATGACCTATGCAGTTCGTGGTAAGACCTGGTAAAGTTCTGGTCTGGGTGTAACCCAAAGAAGCATTAAATAATGCTCTGGCCAAAACAATTCAATTAGTCTTGCAAATTGCCGCACTTGTATGTCACAATCAATAGAGATTCGCTGAATGCCCTTGTGGTTTTTCACGCGAACCTGACAACGAGTGTGGAAGAGGCCACGAACCATTTCGCCGTGGGTGTAGCCTTCATCACTCGTTTTTTCTTTGTTCAGTTCGAAAAGCGCAACGGCTAATAATGTCTCAGCGGCGAACAATAGCTCGAAATGAGCATGGTGATGCGCTTCGGATTGGGCATGGCACTTTTCAAAAGCCAGTTCCTGCTTGGCTGCACGAAAGAACACTTCGATCCGCCAGCGTTTTACGTAGGTCTGCAATGCTTGCTCCGGCGCATCAAAGCGGTTACTGATGAGCAAGTACGCGCCTCTGTAAGTGGCAGGGGACTCTTCCTCTTCTGTCTGGACGGGATTCGAATCGGGTTGTTCATCTTCCTTTAATCGCATGGCGACAACAGCGGCGATCGGTACAAATCGTTGTTTGGTCACTTGCTTTCCTTTTCGATTTATAGTGGTGTAAGGGCGCTTCATGTAAATACCCGGAATGGAAATGGAACTCAATCCGGATGTCGCTTGACGAGTCAAATCCTTGAACACTTCGCGGATGAGCATGACCGGAGTCAGCGGCACGAAGCGTTCTCGACGGGTACCGGGTTCAATGACTTTACGGAATAAAGCGGTGTTGCGCTTGGCCTTGGTTACCCAATCAAAGTTGTTTTCTTCTAGGAATACGAAAAATTTCTTGCACAGATACCACCGGTCCATCGCCACCCACAGTCGGCATGTGACGGATTCACGCAGCATCAAAAGCATCTGTCTGGCCAGATCCAGCTTCGTAAGACCCTCACCCTTCGTTTCCGGCTTATGCCACACGCGGTAAAACAACGGATATTCCAATCCGCTTTTTAGGACAGCTTGCAGGACCACAAGATTCATCGCCCATGCATATGTTTTTGTGGAATGGTCGTAGAGCCAGCTGAGAAACGGAAGTTGTTTGGCGTAGGGATGCGCACTATGCGTATCATCGAGATTGACCACATCCCCATCGGAGAGTCGGGTCAGGGTATCTTGCTGCAATCGCTCGACACGCTTTTTTCCAAAGGTCATCCAGGCAAAGCTAGTCGTGAAGAAGCGGCTCAACGTATACTGAGTGAGCTTCCAGGGCTGGAACATGACTTTCAGCAAGGCATCCTTGTCGGCTAACTGTGCCATTTGAACAACGGATGAACAATTGGAAACGAGACCGACGACATAAAGGAAGCAAAGGAGCCAAGACGGTGTTCCACTACGCTTCATCATGCCGGATTGGGAGAGCAGCAGAGAGAAGTCAAAACGATCCCACAAACTTTTTAGGACGGGGGCTCCCGCGCATTCACTATGATTGAGCTCAGTAAATCTCGGTTTTTGTAACGCTGACATTGGCAAACCACCTATAATCTAGAAGATATACCCTGCAAATAGAGGTATCCTTCGCGATTATGGGGGTGTTTCCAAAATGTCAAGTGGTTTTTCGTCCTAATTTCGAGAAATTAGTGACATTTGTGCAGCAAAAACCACCGTTTACCAGTTAATGACACGAACTGCATAGATCATATTAATATCTATTCTAATTAACGCGAGACTGGACAACATGCTAAATTCAAACTCGTATGGATTAATTGCTGCGATTCCTGTCGTAGCCCCATCTTTAATATACAAAATATCTCCCTTTTTTACAGGACATCGCTTATAGATGGCAGTATGATCACTTTCTGAAATGTAAGTTGGGTTCGAATAGAAATCAATATTATTTACCTTAACATGCTTTGCAGTTATATACGGTATACCTTCTGTCATAGGTTCGGGTGAATGATGAGTACCGTCAGTAATAAGCTCAGAAACTTCTTTAAGTTTACTAATTTTCCGTGAATTGGCGTTTTTAATGGGATCACCAAACATATCTAAAAACACTGCTTGAACCAACTCATCAAGCTTGGCTATTGCTTGTTTGCGCTTATCAATTAAGGCTTGGGCTTTGTCGAGTATCAGTACAACTTGTTGTTGCTGATCTTTGGGTGATGTGAAGAAATCAATATTTAATATATCCTCTCTGGAGATGCCAGGAATTAGTCCTTTTGCCTTCTCTCTCAATCTATCAAGGTAATATTTGATAAAGTAATATACATACTTATTTTCTAAACCCTCATGTGGTCTTATTGACATTACTTGCCTACTAAGATGGACTTTTTCTTCCTTTTGAATTACCAATTCACCTACTGTACCTTTTACAGATATTATAATGTCATTTTTCAATCCTACTACAGATGGAGATTCCGTCCATCGCTCGATTGCAAGTTTTCCGTCAATCATATTACTTGCACCCATAACGTAAGGAATACCACGTCCATGTGAATTATATTGATCGCTAGTGAGATCTCTTCCTGATATTAGATCTACCACATCTCCTAATTTACGCTCATTCACCCCAACAACGCCTCCAATTCGTCAAGCCCCTTAACAATCTCTTCCTCTAGCTGCTTGATCGTAGCCAGTATGACCTTCGGGTCTTCGTACTGAACTTCCTCATACTCTGTTTCCTTGTAGCGATTAATGCTGAGGTCATAAGCATTGGAGCGAATCTCATCAACCGGAACCAGGAAGGATTTCTCCGTACGCTTACGCTCCTTCTCTGCTTCCCAATTGCCAAACCGCTCCAAAATGTCGGGTATATCATTCGCCTCAATGGGATTCCGCTTGTCGTCAAGCGAATAACCGTCCGCCTTCATGTCATAGAACCAAACGTGATCCGTTCCGCCTGCACCTGTCTTGGTGAAGATTATAATAGCTGTCGACACCCCAGCATATGGCTTGAAAACCCCGCTTGGCATTGAAATAATAGCTTCGAGTTTGTGATTCTCAACAATTTCCTTGCGAATATCTTTATGGGCTTTACTGTTACCGAATAAGACACCGTCCGGCACGATGGAAGCGCAACGCCCCCCGACTTTGAGCATACGCAAGAACAGAGCGAGGAATAGCAACTCCGTCTTCTTTGTGCGAGTCACACGCAATAGATCCGCTGCTACCGCATCCGCATCAAGCGACCCTTTAAACGGCGGATTGGCTAAGATTAGTGTATATTTGTCCTTGTCGGTATTGTTTTCATTCAAGGAATCACGGTATTCGATATTCGGGTTATCCACTCCATGAAGCAGCATATTCATAGCACCGATACGAAGCATCGTACGGTCCATATCGAAACCGTAGAACATATGATTATTGAAATGCTCCTTTAACCCCTGAACTAGGAATAGATCGGCATGATGGTTACGCAAATATTCTCCCGCGGCAACGAGAAATCCCGCCGAACCAGCAGCCGGGTCACAAATAATATCTTCAGGCGTCGGTTTCATCAAAGCGACCATCATTTCGATAATGTGTCTCGGAGTCCGGAACTGTCCGTTCGTTCCAGCTGTAGCTACCTTGGATAGCAGATACTCATACAAATCCCCGTTAGTATCTCTATCCTTCATGTCAATCGTATCGATGCCTTCGACAATGCGTACAAGCATATTCGGAGTCGGGATCATAAAGATGGCATCACCCATGTATTTGGCATAGGCTGAATCCTTATCTCCGTGAAGCGTCTTGATGAAAGGAAATACTTCGTTCGAGACAACATCATACATCCGCTGAGGATCGAACAATTTAAATTGACTCCAGCGTAAGTGTTGCTTGTCACTTGGAAATAATCCGGTAAAAGGTAACGACAGCAGCACGGATTCATTTTCCTTACGCGTTTCCGCTTCGTCCAGTCCTTTAATGAACAACAAATATGTAAACTGTTCGATCACACTTAATGGGTTAGTGATTCCGCCGGTCCAAAATGTCTCCCAAATCCGGTCTACTTTTTGCCTTAATTCACCTGTAATCATAACGATCTCCTCTGCATGTAGATTCTTGTCTAATTATACTACGGACTGTCCTAATATGACATGTTTCTGCAAACTAACAAAATACAAACCAGCTTCCTTCACTTGATAGCCGAATGTCTCCGACCAGGGTTTAGCATAAGCCTGCACTTGTGGCGCATAAAACCGGACAAACTGCTCCAATTTGTTCTCATCCAATTGATCCGTTTTGAAGTCGACTATCACCCAGCCATCTTCCTCTTCGAAAGCGAAATCTATTACACCCTTCACCAAGAGATTAAAGTAGCTATTGGATTGTTGCGTTAATACCGCGGCGGCTGTTTCGGACATCGCCTGCTCGGTTGCGGGATCAGGCGTTGTTGTCTCCCCATTTCTCTGATGCATCATAATCGGGATCTCAAACAATCGCTGCTTCGCCCGCAGACTGCGCTGCCAGAGCTCACTGTCTAGAACTTCTCGAAGAATAGGCAGAGCATCAGTCGCGTCCTTCTCTGATACTCCTTCGGTCTGGCAGAGGTATTGAACGTATACAGGCAATTCGCTCATCGGAAGACCTTTTCCAACTGCTTCAAGCCCCTTATGGATCACGCTGCCGAAAGATTGGCCCCTCCCAGTGGCTGACCATTCCGGCGTGTCGCTCATGCTCTTCGTCAGCCCGGTAACGGTTGATTCGGCATAAGTCGGTTGGCGCAGTTGATGGAACACCTGCTCTCTCTGGGCCAAGTAAGCACCTAGATCAATGGATGAGGCTTCGGACCCGGATAAACCAGATGAAGTTGTCCCAATTACAATATCTCCGTCAAGTTCCCGATCATACTCATCTGTTTGAACATCCGATTCCGGAACATCCAACTCCCGGATTAGCTCCATCCCATCCATGAGTGAACTCCACGGGCACTTGGCAGGTTGTTCGGGGTAGAGACTGACGACTAGCATTTGCTTGGCCCGCGTCGCCGCGACGTAAAGAAGCCGATCCCGCTCCGCATGCATGAATGCTCGCTCCCGCACTCTCATCGCTTCCCAGCCGACCGGCTGAGCAATCGTATCTTTCTGAAACCCTTTCGATTGCTGGATCAGGAAATAGCCCGCGGCCTCAGCCTCCGAACGATCAACAAACTGGTCAGCGTCATGATCCTTCTCCCCGCAAGGGCAAGCAAGAAACACGACAGGCGCTTCCAGCCCTTTAGCCTTATGCACATTCATGATCCGCACCGCTTGCCCCTTACCCGCGTAGAGGCTGGCGGTTTCCATTCCCTGGCTCTCCCGAATGGCCGATATCGCCTTCGCCAGTTCATGCCAATCCGATGCAAGCAAGGCGTCACGCTGCAAGAGCTCCAGCATCTTAAGCAGAGTTCCCGACCGGTTGGCTCCTGCTTCTTGCACTGTAGAATAAGGCAAAAGACCAGTGTCCTCGATGATGCGGTGCAAAGCGGCCCATGCTGGCATTTCCTTGACCCAGCCGGCATATTCCCGTAATTTCCGGCATGCAGCGGCAACTTGTCTGCCCTGTTCTGCTGCTTCCTCCGGCAGCCGATAGATTGACCACGCATTCCCTTGAGCACGATACGCCATCAGATCCTTGTCGCTAATACCGAATAGAGGTCCGCGCAGTACGCTTAGCATCGCCACTTGGTCGGAAGGATCGGCCAGATAGAGGGCCAATTGACCCAGCGTATGAAGCTCGGGATATAAAGCGGAGCTTCCTACCGTTTCCGCGGCCACGCCCCGCTTCTCCAGCTCTTCCGCGTATAGGTGCAAATAATGCCTTGTTCTTGTCAAAATCAGAAAATCACTGGGCCGTGCCTCTCTAAATACCCAAGATGCTCCAGCCCGCTCCTGAATGTGCAAATTTCCATCACGGCAAGCCCACGCGATGGTTGCGGCAATACGCTGTGCGTCAACCGCCGCCACTTCATCCTTGCCTCCGGGAATTTTCGGGTAAGTGAGTGCATAAACCCCGTGATCCGCGCGCTTATTCCCCTTTGGATTCGGTATATTCGTTTCCATCCGGACATACGCCGCTTGAACATCGGTTTCCCGGACGGGAAGCTTGCCGATAAATTGCCCGTTCACAAAATCGCCGATCGCATCGACGGATCGGAAATTGCTGGTCAAGTGAAGCACATCTCCACATGCTTGAATCCGCGATTTAACCTCGTTATAAATGGAAATATCCGCGCGGCGGAAACGATAGATGGACTGTTTCGGGTCTCCCACGAGGAACAAGGAACCCGGCTTTGGAGTAAGCTTCCGCCAATTCCGTTCATTCGGATCATCGCCGGCCCCCGTTAAGAGAAACATCATTTCCGCTTGGACCGGGTCGGTGTCCTGAAATTCGTCGACCATAAGCCGTTGGTAGCGCCCGGCGAAAAATGCGCGAACCTCCGGGTAATCACGCAGAAGACGGCAGGCATACATCAGCAGATCCTGAAAGTTCAGCTTCCCTGCCTGCAATCGCCGTTCTCTGCAATACTCCAATGCAGGCAAGACAAATTGAATGACTTTCGGATACAGATATTCCCGCCACGATTGAAGAAAGGGGAACAGGACCGTAATCTGCCAATCGTGAAATCGTTCGGATATGGCTTTGGCTTGCTTCTTATCCGTCCATTTGTACTGCTTCACATCCAGTTTGAAGTCAAACATCTTCGCAAGTGTTAGCATCAACATATCGTCCTGCTCATCCGACAACCGAAGCATACGATTAGCAGTACGCAGTTTTGCCTGAAGATTATCCCACCCTTTTTCCGGTTCAGCTGTCGGCAAAAACCTGCTGGCTTCTTCGATCATGGGAAGCAGGGAGAGCCGGATTAGGTTGAAATCAGGACAATGAACCGGTTCGCAAGGGATTTGGAGGTCCGTAAAAATAGATACCCGATCATAGACATTCTTAAGGATGCTGACGTCGATGTCCACCTCGGCAAAGGAGGCAAGGGCCTCACTATCTCCCTCCTTCAGCTGAATCAGATATTCGTCCCAGCATTGATCGTGGAACGCACGATTCATTTCATCATCCATTTCTTCGAAAGAAGGGTCCAATCCGGCCTCAATCGGACGCTCCCGAAGCATGGAGGAACAGAACGCATGGATCGTTCCAATGAAGATTTGGTCCAGATTGGCCAAAGCTTCTTCCATTCGTTCTCTAGTTTCGCCTTCAACATCAGCCGCTTTCCGCTCCAAAGCAATACGGAAACGCTCCTTCATCTCATCCGCCGCTTTATTCGTAAAGGTGATCGCCGCAATATGCTCCATCTTAGCCGTTCCTGTCTCGATGAGCGCCAGCAATCGGCCGACCAAGCTGGTTGTCTTTCCCGAGCCTGCACCGGCTTCTACCAGAATGGTCGTGTTCAGCTCCTCCAATATCCTCTTTCTAGCTTGTTGATCGGATGGTTCATTCAATGTTCTCCACCTCCAGCAGCGTGTACAGTAGCTCCGAATTCACTTCGTCCTTTCGCTTATCGGCCATCATCTCTGCGTGATCTCCGCATACAGCCGCAAAATCGCAATATCTGCAGACCCCAGGATCTGAAGCGGGAATAAACAATCCCTGTTCCATCGACGAAAGGATTCCTCGGATTACCGCGGTGACTCGATGACGTTCGGTTTGCGAGCGCGTAATCACTTGCCCGTGCCCCCGTTCGCTTGGAAAGACGTAAGACGCTTCAAGCACTTTTGCATCAGAATCCACACCCGTTTGCCGCATCCATAGCTCCGTCCCCATTGCGTAAAGCGCGTGTTGCAGCTGCGTACCGCCTGCGAACATGCCATTTTCCTTGTAAGGCCGAGGACTGCCGGTCTTATAGTCGATAATCCGATATTGATGCGGCGCAACTTGATCGATCCGGTCGACGATCCCGCGCAGCGTAATCGCCATGTCCTCGCCAAGCTCAAGGTGCAACGGCTGGCCGTCCACGATGAGCTCTTGTTCGAAAAACCGGGGAGCCGTCTTAGCCTGCAATTCCATGCGATAGAACACGTCCACATCCCAGAGCATCGCTTGCCGTTCCCTCTCAAACACATGAGGGCTCGGTGCCGGTATCCGCTCAGCATACGAGAGAATCGTCTCCTCCGCGATCTGAAGCAAACGAGCATGATCGTGAGTAATAGGCATGGTATTACTTGCGCTGATTTCTGTCATATAACGACGATAAACCTCGTGTAATAGCGAGCCTCTTTCATTCGGCTTCAGCCAGGAGGTACGATCAAAGGTCACTTGATCTTTCACGCGAATCTCCAACACATATTGGAAAAAATACCGCATCGGACATTCCGCGTACTTCTCCAATTGACTTGCACTAAGCGTCCGTTCGGCCTGGCCTCTCCAATAATCAGCCCATTCATCCCCCGCTATATATCCGTCATGCTCCGTCACTTGCGAGCTGCCGCGTGCCTCGAGTGCAAGTCTGCCTTGACGAAGCGAGGGATAGACCGATTCGATGAAGGATTGCCGGTCCCTCATAAGGTTTACATTCGCATGGATTTGTCGGAAGACGTAATGAAAGGCGTCCAATGGCAGTCCATTTAGCTCAGTAGAGGATGGCTGCTCTACATCCAAATACCCGACAGGTTCGCCTAAGCTTCGGTGCAACATCTCATAGTCCGCATTCGTTTCTCCGGATACTTTTCGGAATACCTGTAGAAGTTGAAAAGCCGGGCTTGCTGTCGCTCCTTCTGCCAAGTCATACGACGAGAAGCTAAATGTGATATTGCCGCTTATCATCCCAAGCCGACCATCACGAAGGCGTTGCCGATCTCTTTGTCTCTGCACGGCTGTTTGAAGCCCGGCACCGATCCGTCTGCACTCTTCATCGAGAAGCATGGGATTTTGCCTGATATTCCCGGACCACGACTGTTCATCCATCCCGAGAAGAAACGTATGTTTTCTCCCGCTGATCCCCCCGTTCGCCAAACTCGATATGTACAGGAATCCGGGCTTGGGTAACCGTTGCACCCCGACTCGAAGTTCCTGCAGCATGTCTCGGGCATACAAGAACATTTGCTGAAACGGCATCGAGTCCGGAACAGGACATTCCTGCAGTTCTTTAGCGATACCTTTCATTTCTTGCAGGACGATCGCATCCTCTTCCGTTCCGCATACACCAAATCGATCCAAGATGTTAACGAGCCATCCCCAGATTCCCTTAGGAGATGAGAGCGCCGCTTCGTCTGGAAACAATTCTCCTAGGAGGTTTGTCAGATGCTTCTTGATGTCGTCATCCCGCTGTTGTTGTTCCGTCCGCTCCCGTTCTTCGGGTCTTTCATCTGCATCCCCTTGGAACCGAACATGCCCCGACCCCAGCAACTTGATATACCGTTCTTTCCCCCAGCCGATTCCGCTTTTCTCCAGGGCTCGAATACAATCCGCATTCGTTATTCCTTGGTCACGATCGGAGAACGTGATCAATTGCTGCTGCAGCATCAATACGAGCTGCCGCACCTGATAACCGGACTCCAACCAGTTCAGCAGAAAATGTGCGGCTCTTCCCATTCCGGATGTAATCACAGGCAGCCCGTCTGCATAGGAACAGGGAATACCGAAAGAAGCACACATGGTCGAAATAACCAACGCATATTCTTCATCCGGTACGATCATCTCCACTTCATCCAATGGCATCCGGCCCTGAATAATGCGTCTCAATGCTTCGCGAACCTCCGCCAGCCTTCCGGTCGCATGATAGAACTGAACCTTTCCGAACGGCATTGTGGATTGGACGTCAGTGAAGGAAGAAACCGCTATAATCCTCGTCATCCGTCCGTTTGACAACCGCTCCAGCATTCGAGCGGAAACCGGTGAAAGCGGCATAGGGTCTGGCAGAATAAGCTCCACGTTTTCCGGCAATTGGGTTGGTATATGCGACAAAAGGCCGGGGAAATCGATCCAGCTCCGCTGATTCAGAAAGCGCTCATACGCTGACAACACCTTTCTGACATAGCTGCCTTTTTGCTGGCTCATAAAGTGGTCGTCTCGAAGCTCCCCCGCACTCACTCCGGCA
The DNA here is from genome assembly GCF_013337105.1 of Paenibacillus sp. JMULE4. Classification (NCBI taxonomy): domain Bacteria; kingdom Bacillati; phylum Bacillota; class Bacilli; order Caryophanales; family Paenibacillaceae; genus Paenibacillus; species Paenibacillus sp. JMULE4. The sequence goes on along the minus strand of NZ_SGWF01000011.1, from coordinate 337,494 downwards.
CGGCGCAGATCCATAATGGCTTGGTGAACATGCATGGCAATACCAGGCTTTACTTGATCCACCGCGATGTAGGAATCCGGCTTGGAAGCCATTTGTTCCATGACATGATGGATAATCCAAAAGGACCGCTGTTCCCCGATTAAAGTCAGCCCTTGTTGATACAGGGAGAACTGAACCTGACTTCTTACAAAGGATTGAACCGTTTGGACCTCCACATTCATAACCGGCCCTAATTCCCGGCATATTCGCATCAACCAGGACTGTCCTTCGATGTAGGAAGGAGCAATAACAATTTTGCGGCGAAATGGCTCTCTACGGATTGCATCATATAAACGTTCTAGAAACGTGCCTACTATTTTCAAAAGGGATACCTTCCTTTCGTCTATCTTTCAACAACAGCACCTTACTGCCCATACAACTGTCCCCAACGCTGTAGCTGTTCCTTAAACTTTTCCCGGACAGATGCAGGCTCTAAAATCTCCGCTGAAGGTCCGTACTGAACCACCCAATTCATAAACTCCCGCTCGTGGTTGACGGTGACCTCGAATAATAAGCTGCCGTCCGGCAGATCGGTCATCTTCGGTCTCACGAACAATTCTTCTTCCTTCACATAGCGGGCGACATCCGGATGGAATTTAATCTTAAAAGTGATTAAAGAATCCCCGCGTTCAATCGACCAGGTATGCTTCATATACTGAGCAATGTTAAAATCACCCTTGTCGAATCGATTACTTGTCAACTCTACATGGCGGAAACGGCTTATACGAAACGTGCGAATGTCCTGCTTGGAATGACAATAGCCGATCAAGTAAAACCGTTGATCCCGCGGGACCAAATAGTACGGATCAATTTGGCGCTCCGTCAATTCATTCCGGCTCTGGGTATGGTAAACAGCCCTGATCGTCTTACTGGCGATAATCGCTTCCATGATGGGCAGCAAGAAGTTGGCACTGTTCTCCCGATAAGCCGGGGTGCCCATTTGGATCATGTCTGCGACATTTTCCAGTGTATCGTACCGCTTCCGGGTTTCTTTCACATGGGTAGCCATCACCTTGTCGTAGGCGGATTCAAAGCCTGGAGGCAATTTGCTGGTGTCCAACACGGAGGGCAGGACAGAGAACACCAACGCTTCCTGCTCCGTGAAATTCAGCGGGTACATGGCGAAATTACCGACAAAACGGTACCCTTTTCCGTAACCCTCGTTTGTAATCGGTGCGATCAAGTCCAAAATCCGCATGTCCCTATAAATCGTACGATCCGTTGTCTCGCATTTGTCCGCCAGCTCCTTGGCCGAAATCCCCGGATTGGATTGAATGGCGAGAAGTATTTTAAAGAGCCGAATCACTTTATCCGTCATGCTATATCTCCTATCGTGGCATATAGAATGTAAATCCTTATCATCATTGGGATTCTACGCTTTACCTGGTTCTTCCTGCCTATAAGGAGAAAACGCAACGTTCTCTGTCGTTTTGATGATGTACACTTCCTCTAGACCCGGCGTAAGTTCAACAATTGCCGTATCCTTAACGACAAATCGCACCATGCCGCAAACATGATGCTCAAACATATCATAAATCCGGCCGGCGCTGCGGCATCCTTTCGGTACGGTATGCGGACTGTTGGCGACATAACCGATTTTGCCCAATGGGATCATATCCACCTTTATCGCTTCATGGTCATGCGGATTATCCGGGTCTTTGATCAAGTGAACGACCTGACCCGGCTTTAGAAATGCTGCTCCGTAGTAATGCTGCGTGCCTGTGACGGCGATATAGATCGGTTGATCCACTGTACTCACTCCCGCATGTCTTTCCTTCATTATGACGGATCGCAACGACCATAGATTGTCAGCGAATATATGTTCTGCGCACAAAAAAAGCACTGCGGCATCTCAACTTGAGATCGCAGTGCTGCATTCATTTTAGAAAATGGGCAAACTGATCCGGCGCATTCCGAATGTCTTGTGCCAACTTCTCGTACTCTGCGGATAATTTGATCGAACGAACTCTTTTGGCGTCTTGATCGCGCGGCTCAATGAATCCTTCTTCTCTCCAATGACTTACCTTTTCCCTTATTGAACGGTCCGACAAACGCAGCAGGTCCCTCATTTCGCTTGTCGTTAGGGTATCTTGTTTAAAGGTTAATTGAGCAAACACCATTCTTTGCTGGGGATCTAACTTGCGAATTAGATCCGGTTCGATTTTCGTCATTTGAGCAGATTTCTCCGTTACGATGGCAGCGGCTTCTTGAAAAACCTCCGCCAAACCATCGATAAAGAATTCCAGCCAAGGCGTCAAGTCAGCCTCATTCCGCCCAAAATAATAATTGTGATGGAGACCCAACTGGAGTCGGCGATAATATTCAGCCAAGTTGCGGTCATAGAAATTCTCGAGTACAAATAACCCCTTTAAGCCATATCCGCCGCGTCGTAAAAGATATGTCGTGATCATCCGAGCCGTTCGGCCATTCCCGTCCAAATACGGATGAATCGTTAGGAACTGCCACATGAATATGCCAGCCTTGATAGGAACCGGAACCGAATAGGTTTCCGGCGAGTTCACCCAGGCAACCAAATCCTCCATTAATACCGGGACATCTTTCCATTCCGGCGGCAAATAAAAACCGGAGGCATTGCGGCTGCCTACTTGATTCTGTTCTTCGCGATACTCGCTAACACGCGGTCTTCGTCCGTGTGATATTCGGATAATAGCATGCAGCTTTTTAATAAATTCCTCTGTGACCGGGAGCTGCCTTTTTTCGGCTTCATCCAGATATTCCAAAGCTTTCATTAAGTTATAAACTTCCTGCTCTTCATTGTCATTGCTGGTTTGGTACAAAACTTTTCGCTTCGTCGCCTCGTCAAGTGTGTTTCCTTCAATTTTCGTTGAAAGAATGACTGTCTTTTCCATGGATTCTTTCTTAAGCATATCCAGAATAGATGCGGGCAATGGAAGCAAATCCACCACAACACTGGCGCGTTGTATATCCATTAGTCTGCGGGCTATGGTGTCCGTTATTGAATATTTGGGTGTAAACATAACATCACCTTCCTCAATAACATTATACCATTGCCGCTATTTTGCCGCAAAGTATTTTTGTTTCATTGCATTTTCTTCGTATATTTTAATTTCTACAATGACATCCGGTACAACGCTTTATTCTCCAGCCCTCGGACCGGCTGTGTCCACAACTCCTTGTCCGAAGTGGCGCTTAGTGCGTCCTCCGCCATCTGGAGTTTGGCATCCAGTGCGTCAATATAGTGCAATGCTACCGCTTCTGCCGTTTGCGGCTGCACCGGGCTTCCCCATTCCCCAAGGTTATGGTGCGAGAGAATAAGGTGCTGCAATCCGATCACTTGTTGCGAATCGAGTGGAAGTTCCAGCCGCAAAGCCGCTTCTGTGATCCAACTAGCCGCCATGGCAATATGACCGATCAACTTACCCTGGGTGCTGTAATCTATCACGACCCCAAGCTGAGCGATCATTTCCTCTGGCTTCGCGATATCATGCAGGATAATCCCGGCTTTGATCATGTCCGCATTTAGAAATGGCCTCTGCTTGCAAAGGAACTCTCCGATCTCCAGCATACGAACGATATGATAGGCCAAGCCTGCGAAGTAAGCATGATGGTGCATTTTGGCCGCCGGATAATGAGCTAATTTCTCTCTCACCTTATCGACGCAAAAGCTTACTATATCGCGAATCGCCGGATCCGAAATACTCTCGATGACTCTGCTTATGACCTCTAATAATTCCGCAAATCCAATTGGTGCAGCTCGAATAAAATCGGTTAGGGACACACCGTCTTCGTCCCTTATATTGCGAATCCGGATGATCTTAACCTGCGGTTTTTCCCGATATAACTGAACGATTCCTTGAACCTTGACAAGCGTCATCGGAGAAAAATTGTCTCTTTCCGTTTCCTCCACATCCCAATACTTGGCGGGTAACTGTCCGCTGGCATCACACAGCACCAAATCGAAGTAATCCTTTGCCGGCGATGTGTTGGTCTGCTTCAGCTCCAGCTCTTTCAGCAAATAGAAGCCGACGAATTCATCATTCGTACTCAGATCTTTAATCAAAGTCATTCTTTTCACCCCCATCTACAACTCCAAAAACTCTGCCTCTGCCTCAGTGATCTAGTATATTTTATTTTATAATTAAGTCATGACAACTTTTTGTCAGCGAATATATGTTCTGCACAAAAAAAACGACCAGATCTAATCCGGTCGCGTAGAATTCCTTATTCACATTGGGAGAAATGTAAAATTCAAGATTTAATCATCTTCGGTTAGTAGTAATTCCCTTTTACAAACATCACACTGGACCTTGATAACCAATCCTAGACTTGTTGGTATAAATATGTACGCAAACTTTGCTCCCGTTACATCTTTGGGTTCACATTTATCCCAATTATTAATTTTGTTTTCCATAGATTTGCTAATTTCAAACTTCATATGATTCTCCATAATCAATGTAACTGATCCTTGATCTTATGCACCCATTTTGGAAGAGATTCGGCCTGATATTTTAAAATACTATGTTCAGCTTGCATAACGATTTTACCGGAAACTTCGCTATTATCAATCACAATCAAATGATCAATGAGATGGATATGAGTTAGCAGATTTTGCATGGATGTGGTTTGTCTCCGAATGATGTCTTCAGTCGGTATATGATGTCCGCCGTTTCGAACTCTGGCGGCAACACGTTCGATATTGAGCCGAACATCATTTAGACCCACATAAAACATCATCACTTCAAAGCCGTTCGCCTTGGCTTCCCGTATCAGTCGTATCGCATTACCGCCGGCCAAAGTCGTTTCTACAGAAAAATCGCGTTTATGATGGATACAATCTCTCGCAAGTTTAATCGCTTCTTTGCCTGCGGATACTTTGCGGCGATCCGGATGGTCAGAATCAATGCCGCGAGCTAAAGCGTCGGGATCTATATTGACACTGATACCAAGCCTGTCCACTATCAAATTGCGAATGGTGCTTTTGCCGCTGCCGTTATTGCCGGCGAATACAACCATCACTGTGGAGTACTCATTCATGATGAACCCCAGGATTGTCGATTGGCTCGATCACACCGTTTGCATATTCTTTGACAATCTGGCCTTTTTCCGTTTGATAGACAATGTAAGTCCCGTTCGCTTTTGCATCCAGTTTCGCGCGATCGCCCGTAAGTTTGATCAGTTTTTGCAAATCTTGAATACGATCCATCATAGGTCACCATCCAACCCGACTTAATCTTGCCATTATTATAACATACTCGTTTCAGATCAAAATTACAGGCCTCGCATACCAGTTTGTCCACCCACTCACAAAATCAAGCTATGCTCAAACCGCGTTACTTCTTATTCCCATAAAGTTCAAAAACGAATCTTCCCCAGCTCCTCCCGGAAAGCCGGTCTTCGCGGAAATTTGGTTAACAATTTTTGTGTGACGGTGAACGCTTCTTTCCGTCCGCCAACCTGTTGAAGCATTCGAATGATCCGGCAAACATCGGCGTAATCTCGCCTGTCTCTGGATTGATCCGCCCGGAATTCGATATATGCCACGAAAAGCGCCTTCACCTCCTCCGGGTAATGCGGAAGCAATTGCTCATAGAACGATTCAATTCGGTAAGGTGCCTTGCGGACATGTTCCAAAAGCCGTGCGTACATCTCCTCTTCCACCAGAATTTGGGTATACGTATGCTCTCCCCTCGGGCTCTGCTCTAATTGATCTAACATATCTTGCAAATACAAAGTCCATTCTCCCTCATCGGAAAATGTATCCTTCACAGAGCGATAATACGCATATTCTCCGTTCATGATCAGCTCCATCCCGAGTTTCCGCTGCTGTTCGACTTGTCCTGTGCGATGGTATGCCTCATACCGATATTTCTTCCAGCGATAGACGAGCCCCGGCAGCCCCTGATCTTGAGCTTCCCCGGCCTCCGCCAATCGGATCGCTTCCTCGGCATCGCCTTGCTCAAGCGCCGCACGAATCGCAATCTCCCGGATTTCCGGGAAATGCAGATGTCTATACAAATAAGCTTTCGCCTGTTCTTCATCTGAACGTTTCAATATTTGACCATATCGGAGCACAGCCACCCGCTCGTCTGCGTACCTCTTCGACCAATTGCTCCCGGACATATGACCCAGGAGCGAATCCGCCGCATCATCCCATTGATGTTGCATCTCTTCCGACTCGATCAGCGCGCCCGCCGCCTCGAGGAGCGCGAGCTGCCAATCCGACCACCCGTCGTAATAAGGTTGGTGTGTCTCCTCCAACAACCGGCGGAAAATCTTCATGCGTTCTTCCGCCGGAATATGATGGCGATCCTGAACCAGCTTGAAGATCGATTCCAGACAGCTTTCGATCACGATCCCGACTCCACCGTCCGAATCGTCGGCGGACTGCAATAATTCAATCATCTCTTCGATGATGCAAAACAGAATCGCCAGCCCGTGCAACCATTCCTCTTCATCGAAGGCGGAGAGAGCCTTTTCAGCGACGATCTCCGCACCTTCCACCGCGCGGCTTAAGTTCCGCCAAGACACAAAACCATGATCATCCGAATATGTGTCAATGTAGGATCGAATCAACCGTCGGCAGGCGTCCAACTCCTGATCCGCGCCCCTTTTCGACAAGTGGAGTCTGATGCGCTCTTCCGCGGTATATGAATCCGATGCAATCGAGAGCAGCAATTCGATTAATTTCTCCTTGCTCTCTGCTTCCAACAGTTGCCGGAGAGACGGTTCCGGTGAAGATACCCCGTCTGCTTCTCTATTCTTAAGCTCGAGGAATACGGCGACTTGATGCTTGCATACCGGTCCAAAATCGTACGGACAATCGCATTCCGATTCCATTATGTTGTTCTCGTTGTCTAGCCTTACATAAACCTCATAATCCTCGTACCCGCGCACAACCGCAGTGTACTTTTCATCGGCAATGGACTTCAAGGAAATTACCCGTCCTTCGAACGCGTATTCCTTCCCTCTGTGTACAACTGCAGGATCTATGTATCTGGAAAAATCGGATAAATTCAAGAGGACCACCCCCTTTGGATGCTTCTTTCCATTTTGGAATTCCAATAGTCGATGAACACCTGATAAGATCGCACCGTGGTAAAGAAGGGAATATGTTGGTCTGCCGCAGCGTCGACATATTCATCTTTTAGAAATGGTGACAGCGACACAGGTCGTATATCGGTTGCCATTTGGAAAATAATCCTGCTCATTTGTTGCTTTTATGCTTAAGGATGTATGTTTTAGCCAAGTGGTTTAGATGGCCAACAGCAATTGAATTGGGATCACCCGGGTCATGCTTCTTCTGCATGGCACGTTCAAATTCATCAATCATCTTTGCAAAATCGCATACATTCTGCTCAAGACCAAATAAACGTTTCATGTCTCGATAGTGTCGAAAAAAGACTGCTTTAGCTTGATCATTGGGATAACCTAATTGTTGAAGTTCCGAAATGACCGCTTGAGCATACAGCTTAATCATCGTCTGTCTTGAAGAACGTTTCACCGGTATCCCCTGCCCAAACATTTTTCTTGATTACTCGAGAATCAACTTCACTTCAATGGATTCCAACCAATCAGAAACACGTTTGCGATTCTGCTCTTCAACAAACTGGTAATACCGCTCTAACTGCTCACTGTCGGAAGATAACGCATCCTTGAATCTTCGGAATATTCTCTTGCCGCCGCTTAATATGTGCATCAAAGTGGATTGCAGCTTTTTATCTTCAACCGTTTCCGCAAAATCAACCATGTCGGTATATCCTTCATCCGACTCCCGTTTCGGTATCCGAAAATAAATTTCATTAAAGCCTTCTTCAATGATCTCGCTTAATTCTTCGTCCTCTTCATCCCGGTCAAACGTTCGCAACGTGACAACATCTCCAGTTTCGATATTCAGGAAGGACTCTATTCCTTCTACGTACATGTCGTATGCATCCACAATCTCCTGAAACTGCTGCTTGGTCAATTTCAATTCTTTCATAGGTTCTCCCTCAGCTACTGTCGCTTTGATCAACTCGCCGCGTTGTTCCGCCTCATATTCCTCCCACGTGATTCCATACGGGAAGCCTCCATCCGTATATCCGGCGATAAAATAGAAATTCTCGTCTTGCTCCAACAGCCCCGTGAATTCCGCTTTCTGACCGGTCCGCTTATTTTTCTTCCTGCCGCGCATTAAGTTCCCCACCTAAATCCATCTTATTTGAGCGTGCAGATTAGCCAAATTGTCATGAAAACCCCAGCCGATCCCTTCTGTTTTCGAAACAACGGCTTCGAGACGTTCCTCGAATTCGTCGAACAACTCGGCTGTTTCATCTTCATTTACTTGATCAATGATATCGGCATACATGGACACCATGCTGTAGTAGAAGCGTTCATCAATATCCCCGTAGCTTAGGGTGAAATCAACTCCATTTTCAACGTAGACCAGCTTCAATTCCAGGGCGTACCTGGAATTTCCAGTCAATCTCTCGAATTCCGAAATCGCATGTTTCGCTTCCTGGAGTCTCAGCTTGCCAAATCCCCGCTCAGGGAAAAACTCTTTCTCAACCTTCTTGCAATACTCTTGAAAGAGAGACTCTACTGCTTCATCGCCCAGTATTCTTACAGCAAGAAACTTCTCCATATCTTTGCTGGCGCCATAACAAGCCTTCACCAAATCGATAAGCTGGTCGCTATTTAGCTGCTTCAGATGCTTATTCAGAGCAGACTTCGTCAGCTTCACAGGCTTTTTCCCTACCGGCCGCTTAACCAGTGACTTGGGGATCAGCTTGTCCTTCTGCCGCTCAAGCTCCTGATTCACTTCTTCGCAGGAGAAATGTTCGGGATCATATCCTTCTCGAACCCAGCCTATAAAATGATCCCGCTCCGGATGATTGGGAGTAAGCAGTACTTCCAGCATATGCTGATGCCCCCACACGCCTCCCACATCTTCCTGCGGACAGCCGCGGGCACCATCTAGACACAAGGGTGCCGGGTCGGATGTCGATGCGTCGATTTTGATCAACGTAACCGTGTGCTGCCAATCATCTCCAAAATCATACACGTATGTAAATACGGTGTTTTCTTCGTGAACATGCTTCTGAACGATTTCTCTTCGAGCATTCAATACCTCTCGGTCTTCCATATCTGCGAATGTCGGATCGGGCAGACCGATCACCTTTTCTTTCACATGAAACTCGTATAAATGGTAATTTTCCCATCCCATGACCGATTGGATGATTTTGTGAAGCTGATGAAACGTCACGTCCGGATGAAATTGAAACTCCCGCCAAATCTTCGGGGCAATCTCATTCAGTTCGATTCTGCATCTATAAACCATGATCGTCTGTTCTCCTTTTAAGTATTCCGAGTATATAAACAATCCCACTGTATCCCGGTTGGAATTACAATGGGTAGGCTATTTAGATTCATTCCCATTCTTCTTCGCGCATCCTTTTGATTTCATCAGTCAAATGCGCAGCTTGTTCCGGAGTTAAAACTCCAGCCGATTCAAGGATATCGTCAATGCTGCATTCATCCTCAGACATTTGTCGGTCCAACTTATTTGGCAGGGGCATAGCCAACTGTTCTCCTCCCAATTATAAATCTGAGCAATCATTTTCATTTCTCTCCGGGAAACAAAACAGGAACATTCTAAACTTCATTCTCCTGCTGTTCAAAAGAAATCCTAGACCTCTGACCGCTGCTCTTCCTCTTGCAAGACGAGAGTGAACTTTCCCTTTCCTGGAATATGAAAGTGGTACACGGAGTTGTCGCGGCTCATATTCGATATGTTCTCCATCAACTCTTCCGGTGAATTGACCTTTTCCATTCGATGTCACCCCATGTCATAAGCTTTTCCGCTCTTTTATCACCAGTATAACATAAACCGCCCCGAATCCTGTAGAAGCAGAAAACCGGTCCCCACGGACCGGCATATCGCCCATGTAGCTCGTCCACCCTTACTTCGCAAACCGCGCCGTTAGCTGAAATTGCTGAAGATCTGAAGAAAAGTAAAAAGGCCTACCCTGTAAGAATAGACCTAGAAGTTAAGATTTATATACATCACCACGAGAGCCAATTTTAATTACTTGGATAAGTAACTTATCATTCTCAACTGAATAAATAATTCGATAAGAACCCACTCGTAATCGATATTCGTCCATTGTTCCTTGCATCCTTTTGATATCGAGCTCTGGATGATAAGGGTCTTCACAGAGAATTTGTAGATGTTGAGTAATTCGAATACGATTCGTCCTATCTAATTTTTGTAAATACTTAAGAGCATCTTTATAGAACTCAATTGAGTAAGTCATCGATAACATCCTTAAGTTTAATACTCTCGCCACGTCTAAAGGATTCTTTAGCTTTTTTAATTGCTTCAATATCATCTTGAGTAGTTGGCTCATCATCCCAAGGGATATGACGATACTCTTTATTTGTGACTAATTTTTCCAGGAAATCAGCAGCGATTGGAAGGGCTTCTTCAGGTAATTGTTGAATTAATTTGTTCAAATGATCTTTTGAAACTGCCATTCGATCAACCCCTATCTAGAAAGGCTAAATTAATTTTATTATAACACGTACTTAATGAAATTTCATAAAGATCGTACGGGCTATTTCAAGGTAGTCAGCAACATCAGCTAACACCGTATTCACGCTTCGGGCCATACGGCCCTTGGTCTGCCCGAGGCATTTCGGGGGAGAAGATTCATGCAGACAACCCTGCGAACCTAACCGCGTCGCGGCCGGCAGCTACGCTGCCTTAAGGTTCTCGGATTCGTGAATACAAGAACGTTACCTGAACCCCTCGTCAAAGATGAGTGGTCTGGTTTTCCTCCATAACAAAAAGTCAGAAAGTTAATGTCCATTGTTTTCTTCTTTAATCCAATTCCACAATACTTTCCTGTTCCAAGCGTATCCTTCGATCAAGCATCGTTTGCAGCACCTGCCTCCAATGGGTCAGTCGGGTATCCTTTAGAGCCTCCTCAAGCTTTCCGGCATATTCATCGCTGATTGACGCCGCTGAGGACTCGTAACGAAGAAGCGTCTCCGCATCCATTAGCATGGGCCTCAGATTAGAAAAGAATTTCTTCCGCAGGTATTCAAAAATCCGGATTCCTCCCAGATCAATATCACCCCAATGATACACTTCAATGTTCTTTTCCGATGCCGAGGCCAAATGCTCTGCCAGTCTACACAAAAAGGATTGCAATGACCGATGGGGAAATCCCCCGGTATATAGAACAAGCTCTGTGTCGCGGAGCTCGGAAGCGTGTTCGAGCCACAGATGATAAGTCGCCAAGTTTTCAATTGTTACTATCCGAGTGGCAACTGTTTGCACTTGATACATTTCTTCCACCGTTTTATCCGATAAGCCAACCCCACCGGCAAACACTCCAATATCAACCTTACGACTGTCGGTAGTACGGAATGAAAGAGGCCCGCTTACCAGCACAATTTGTGGATTTTTGGCCACCCCGAGGAAATCAAGCCATTCTTCCTCGGTTTCACGCTCCTCTCCTGATGCCTGCTTGGCGAGCGAAAGCAACCTTCGTTGAACGTTTCTTTCCATGTGCTTGGAGTCCTTGAACAGCTTCTGGCTAAGTAATCTTATTGGAACGGCTCGCTCGAGCCTAGGAAGCTCCAGCAATACACAAACAAGATCCTTATACCCCTCTGGATCGTCCACCTCCAGGTGGGCAGTTTTACCTTCGGCTAGCGATACATCGGCTTGTTCAGACCACACCCTGACCCATTCCCAAGGATGGCGGGATAAGGGAGTAAGGATGTGCCGCAAGCGTTCCAGCTTGTCCCGCTTCGGCATCCGCCCCGCAACGCGATAAGCCGTCTTCAACTCACTCCATCGCAGATAGATTCTTTCCAACTGCTCGCCGGTGCGAAACCGGGCCCAATTGAGTTCAACAAGTCCGAGCCGCTCCAACTCGGAAGCTGCTTCGTTGATCCAAATTCGTTTACGGAAATCCATTTCGTCTGTATAATCTTGCCAGAATGGACTTTTGTTAAGAGATAGCTGCGGCCTTTGCTTGGAAGGCTGCCCGGTTACAAAAGACTGGCTTAACTCGTATTTGTCCAACAGGAGGTTTAGCAACTGGGAGACAAATTTGGATTTATATGGCGTTTCATGAATCTCCAAGCAGATCACCCCTTACCATAAAATCTAGAATAAAAAGCCTTGACCGTTTCCTTCATCCGCATCATCGGCTGAGGGGGATTTCCCGTTGTCAACGTTCGATAAATTCGATGCGGCAGCCGCCTCAGCCTCATATTCCGCTATTTCCACGGCTCCCGCTCTCGCCATCTCGTCTTCCGCCCCGTTGTCCCATTTGTCAATCATGTCTACATAACACTGGTAGTTATGCTTGCTGACGAACAGCGTGGTGGACACCTCAGGAGCCATATGCTGCATCTTCTCATCGGGAACGGCGGCAATCAGCTGCAGACCCATTTGCTTAATCAACCGCAGACTGGATTGAATCCGCTGCTCGTCCATTTTATTGAACGCTTCATCGAAAATGACAAGCCGCGTGCTTTTTCCGGAATATAAGTGGTGGAAGGAAGCCAATATCGCAATATAGAACGGTGTCTGCGTCTCGCCTCCCGATTTCTCCTTCAGCACTTGCGAGAAGCGGTATTTGCCGTTGCCGGATGTTACGATAATATCGAAATCCAAGTATTGCCGATAGTCCGAGAACTCCTCCAATTGTCCGGCCTCACCTTTGACCAGAAGATCGAACAACTCATGCAGAACCTCGGTACGATCATTGTCCGGTAATTCGAACAATGAACCCTTTTCCAAAAGCATGGGATCCATCACGGCATCATAGAAGCGCTTGTAACGTTCACTAGGGGAAACCTCAAAATGATACTTGTCGTCGGAAAAAGGAAAATGCCTCAGCGCATAGTTCAGCTCGTGAAACTCCCTACGGGCCATCTCGATCGCTTCCCTTAACCGAAAAATAAAGTGGGACTTGAACTCCTCTTCCGATTCTTTCAAAGCCGCCGCAACTTTATCCTGATATTCCGGAATATTCAGGTGTTCGATCGTTTCAAGCAGCCGATCGTAATCCTCGTTCGTGACCTTCTGGATGTCGGCGATAAAATTTTGATCGATATTATATTTTTGCCGCATTAATTGCAGCTTGTTGAACTGGCTGTCGCGCAGTGTCTGCTGACCCTTCCAGCTGCCTTCCCAATTTTGGATTTTCTGCCAAGTGGAGGCGGACGAATTGCATGCTTCTTCGTATCTTTGCATCGCTCCCGCTTCCCGCTCGCTGCCGTGCTCATTGATCCAATTCCGCCATGCGGCTTCGTACTCTTGCACCTTAATCCGAAGCAAGTGCAGCTTTCCTTCCGCTTCGGACTTTTTCGATTCGGTTTCCGTTTGCTTTCGGAGTAAGGATCCCCATTTTTGTTGCCACTTCTGTTCATCCTTCTTCCACTGCTCATACTCCGCCTGCAGCCGCTCCGCTTCGCTGAAATCGAGACCATTCAGTTCCTCTGTCTTCTGCAATAGCATTTCCGAGCATTCGTGGATATGCCGCATCAGGCCAAGATGGTCGGCAAGCTTGGTACAGCCCGTTTCCTTCAATTTGCCGATCCATTCGGAAAGGTGTTCACCCCAAGCATACAGCATGCGCCGTTCGTCCTGGGCAGACACCAGCTCGGAGCGGCGGATTTCCAACTGGCGGGCGATCGCTTTGGCGCCTATGAACGGAACCTCGTATTGCTCCTTGCGCATCTGCCGGGCTACCAGGTTGTTGTAAACCATGCATGATTGGGTCACCGCTGTACGATGGTGTCGCAGTTCCTGCTCGTTTGCAGCCTTCATCACCTTGCCCAGCAAATGCTCGACGTGCGCCTGGATTACGGGATGCTCCGCCTGCAGCTCGAGTGCCAGGGAACCGGTTACGGCCGTTCCCAAATACCGCTTCTCCTTCTCCGTATCGACGAGACCGACGCCTTCCAGCCGATAGGTTCGCTTCTCCCTTTCATAAATAGACAATGCCTCTGCGAAACATTCCGGTTCAACCAACAGATCGAAGCGCTGGGTGTTCAAATACCCTTCCACCGCATTACGCCAAAGCTCTTCCTTGAGCTCCATGTGCTCGCAAAACACCCAAACCGCCGAGCGGCCCCGCAGCCGTTCCTCCAAGATGCCCTTCAACTGGCGCACCGGTTCGGCATAGCTGCGCTTCTGCTGCTCCAGATCACGAATGATCGTTCTTAACTCTTCGATTCGAGCGTCCGTTTCACCCAGCTTTTCCTGCAACTGGTTATGTTGAACGAGCATCCTGTCACGCCACGCCGTTAGACCTTCTCCAATCTCAGCCAGATCCCGTGTCCACTCTTCTTCCTCATGGACTTCAATGATTCCGCAACGTGCCACAGCGTCAAGACGCGCCAGGCTCTCCTGATAACTGCGAAGCGTCTCCCTCTCTCCAGGCTTCCATGTCCAGTACGGATTGTCCGGCCAATCGTACAAGTTCGCCAATAGCTGAAGCTCCCGTTCAATTTGTCTCCGATACGTGAGCAAGAGCCTCTCTCCCTCGCTCTGTTGAGCGGTGAGCCGGGCAATGTCCTCGTTCAGCTCTTTCTTGCGCTTCTCCGCAGCATGGTTCTGCCAGCGCTGGTAAGCATCCTGCTGCTTGTCCCGGGCTTCCGCCTGCAACCGGGCGGCAAGGTCAATATCATCCGCAAGCTGTCGCAGCTCTTCTTCCAGCCGGACATTGTCCCGTTCGGTCTGCTCCAGATTCTCACTCTCGTAATCCGCTTTCAAGCGCCGGATCACATAATCCTGCTCAATGGCAGTCTCCTTGTATTTGGCATACTGGGCATAACACTCACGTATGGATTGCAGGTGCAGCTTCTTCTCCTGAAGATGCTCCAGCTCCTGGCGATACCGTTCGTGGATCTCGAAATTTTGCCGCATCAAATCCAACTGCAGCTCTTTTCGGTCGAGTATATAATCGTAGACAAAAGCACGGATATTCTGGATCGGCTTGAACGAGAGCGCTTTGGTGAATATTGTGAAAAACCGATCATGAAGCTGTCCCATCCGGGCGAGTAAGGCTTTCTGATAGTTGGTCTTGTTCCTTTCAAACAAAGCCTTTTTTCCGGAGAGCCCGCTGACCCTGACGCTTTCCCCACCGTAGCGCTTGCGGAATTCGTCTCGATTGAGCAGCTGGCCGTTGGATTTGACAAACTGCAAATCATCCAACCGCCGATCTGACAAAATGAAATACTCTTCTTCCCCGGTCGTGCTTCCTCGGTATACATCAATCGCTACCCCGACAACGAACCATTCCTTACGGTCCTCGTCCCGGAATTCAGCTGCAATATAAGTCGTAAAATCGCCGTCCCTCAAAAAGGAGCGCTCGTCGCTGCCGATTTTTCCCCTAAGATAATTGATAAAGCTGCGTTTGGCGTCATCGTGTGCAGCCGCATTGAACTTGATCATTCGATGATCAGCAACGAAAAGCACCTGCAGCGCGTCAATAATCGTCGATTTTCCCGCGGCGTTCTGTCCAGTGATCAACGTCTGTTTTCCGAATTCCAGCTCCTCGTCCTTGAAATAATGCCAGTTAATCAGACGCAGCCGCTTCATCCATTTCATCCAGCAATCCTCCCTCCGCGTTCGTCAGGTACAATTCTAGCTTATCAAGTAACGACTGCATCTCATCCGTCTGAATCATATAGATCCAAGTATGGAACAGCTTGAACCGGGCATCATCGGAACGAATGTCGGAATCCAGCGGTTCAATCAATTGGGCCTGTACGCACAATCTAACCAGCCTGTCCAATGCGGTACGGTTTACCCATTCCAGCCGGAACGTCTCGTACTTGCTGCGAATTTCATAAAGGGTAATCATAGGATAATCCGCCAGCGATAGGCCTTGCCTCTTCTCCTCATAAAGTAAGCGCAGCACCAGTAGCCATAGTGTCTGTTCCCGGTCAAGCCTACGGCGAAGACGGCCATCGGGAATATGCAGATAGACGCATTCATGCCGCTCGTCCACGACAAGTTCCCAACCAAGGAATCGATAATAGCCCTCCAACGCGGTACGGTAGCGACGAATTGTCGCATACAACTCCCGGTCCTTGTCTTTGATCAGAAGGTTAACCTCCATGAGTCGCTGGATTGCTTCTTTGACCTTCGATTGTTCAGAGTCGCTCAAATCTTGAAACATCATGAATCGTTATCCTCCCCGCTCTTTACGGACAATGTCGTGATTGTGGAATCGATATCTTCCGACACTAACCGTCTGCCGCTTGCCTTGCCGGTCCAAGCTGAAACGCGAGCCACCATCCGAGCCATACAAATAAACATACCCCAGCATAAGAAATTCCTCGGCACTACTTGGAGCGAGCTCGATCAGTTCCATGCGCTTTCGGTCACCAAGCCGGGTCATGACGTAATCATCCACTTTTTTACGGGTAATGGCCTTGCGCATTTTCTCTACGTTCCTCTGTCGCAGCTCCTCCATCACGTGTGCCGGAATCGGAACCGTAACATGGGTCTCCGGCTGATGAGCCATCCTTCGGCGGCGCGGCGGCAGGAGTGACTGCTCTGACCATCCGCGAACCTGATTAATCGCGAACAGCGAGTATTCCGCATCCTGCTTTTGCTGGCCGAGCAGCTCCAGCAGACGTGTCAACCGGCGGTCCAATCCTTCATGCTGCTGACTCAAATATCTGGCCCGGTCGTAGGAAGAACGAAGATACTGGTTATGCCGCACATCAATCTGATAGAAAATCTCTTCCAGCCCGACAAAGGTTTCTTCAATGAAGAATAAAGCTTCCTTGACGGCATATTCCGCTTGTTCAACCGTTTCATACAGCTCGCTCTTGACGCCGTCCATTGCAGCTTCCTGCAGCAAACCCCGATCTAGGAGCCACTTCTGAACCGTATGAAGGATTTGAAAACGATAGCGCGCCACATGATCCGACGTTTTGAGCCGGTGATAGCTTTTATCTACAATTTGCGATTTATAGGTTTCAAAATGATGGTCCAGCACTTCGCGAATCGAGGTTTTTTGAACAACTGTCTCCATGTGATGCTTCATATTATTGTATAACCCAATCAATTCATGGCGAAATTGCCTTGTTACCTGTGCCGCCTCCATTACGGCGAAACAAGGGCGCATTTTGGCCTCCTCGCCGGTAAGAAGCTGATAAGTTACAAAAGCAAACCGTTGATATTCGACCGTCCGTGCTTCGCATAATTCCTGAAACACCGCAATCAGCCGGCTGGCATAATGGGGAAGTACAATATAAGCTTCGAACTGGCTGCGGGTTTCCACATCAATCCACTTCGCCCGTTCCAGCCGTCGCAGCAATGCATTGGCCTGAGCTCTGGAGACATCCTCTAACGTAAGCTGATCCTCTCTTCCAGCTCCAACCGGCTCATCCTCATCGGCAGAAATGACCATACCCGTTTCTTGTTGAGTCTCCAGCAGCTCCTGCAGCAGATCCCGCATGACTTCATAGCGAATGCCAAACCGCTCCCTTTGCGAATGCTCGTATAAAAGCAGCAGTGCTTCCGCATATATCTTCCGATTGGAACCCGTCAGAAGATGAAATAATCCTTCCGGTACTACATCAAACAAGTTCATCATACCGCGCGCATACCCTTTCGGAGAAAAATGTCGATACTTTATTATACTAGATTTGGAAGATATGAAGTATGGTAGAATACGGCTATTCCCTTCAATCTTAATGGCAAGCTCCGTTGGTATACGGAATACTTGCCGTACAAGGCTCTCAAGTATCGGTATTAACTCCAGAAGAAGCAGAAAACCGGCCCCCTCGGACCAGTTGATTCAGGCTCCATATAGCTCGTCCACCCTCACCGCACAAACCGCCCGCTGCACAAAAACCGCGCCACATCCTCCTGACGTCGTTTCGTGTTCACAACGTGTTGACAATGTGAGCCACGAGCCGCAGATTGTGCTCTATCAACAAATTGCGGGAATGCTGATTCCCTTCAGCCATTAATCGTAAATGCTTCTCTTCTTCATCTTCAGCGAGCGGTTGGGGAAACGCATTATTTTTAACGTACGAAACCAGCAGCATTAACTCTTTAATAAACAAGGCAATTGCAGAAAAAAATCCAGGCACCTCAAGCCACCCCCATGATGAAAGTAGTACTATTCTATGTGGGCCGCAGCCTATCAGTGCCTGTACAGAACAAAAATACTATACCCTTACTCCCTCAACTATAACTTTCCATCGCAGGTCCCATCTGTGATGATATTACCCACTACTGCAATAGGATTTTCGGCCATTTCATGACACGATCGCGAACAACCGCATTTTCGAACGTCAGCCCTGCGGCCGTAATGATTGGCATAAGCACCGGCGTCAGTATAAGAACCGTAGGGGTCAAATCCATCGCCGTGCCTACCAAGAAAACGACCAGGTTGATGGCCATAAGCAGGAGCAATTTATTTTCCATCAACGGAACGAGCATGGCCGTCAGCTCGCCAGGTATGTTAGCTAGTTGCTCCTGAAAAAGTCGATTTTCAAAAATAGTTTCGGGTTGCTGGCTGGGTTGTGAGGGGGAACTTTCCCTAATGATCGGTTTCCATGTTAGTTTTGGAGCATTTTTGCCGCTCTTTGCAGGTTGTGGGTCAGAATCCCGAAGCCGACCCAGCATTTTGAGCCGACAAAGCCCCGATACCTGCTGCGGTTCAAACCGTACTTCCGCTTGAGAAGACTAATCTTCGCTTCTCCAGCTGCACGGTAACGCTGCAAGTCTTTGAACCATAATTCGTTTTCGTACTCGGATCGGGCAATGCCTTTTTTGCCCTTTCGCGGCAAGCTAGCTCGCTTCACACCAAGTTCGGTAATGGCCGTTTCGTTCTTCTTGCTTGAGAAACCGCGGTCGGTCGCTACAGCTTGCGGCGCTTTGCCGAATTGCTTGATATGCGCCTGTACAGCGGGAACGAGCAGTTCATCATCCGAGGGGTTCCCCTCGTAGACAGCGTAGCCGGTCACAAAGCCGCTTTCCGTCTCGTCGATTCGCACCTTGTAGCCGAACTCAGTTCCTTTGGCCAGCTTACCTTTCTTAATCGGTCTTGCTTCCGGGTCAAAGAAACTGACGATCCGATCTGCGATGATTCGATTGCCGGAAACGACCTGTTTGGCTTGTTCCAACAACTTGCCGGTTAGCGTGACCGCCTCGGTCAGTTTGGTTTTACTTTGTCGAAGAGCAGCTTTGCCCTTGTCTTGCAGTTTCTCGATAACGGTTTGCGCCTTGTTCACAACGTTCTCGGCTACTTCGATTACGCTCCCAGTGATCCGGTCAACTTCTTCCCAAGATTCACGGGTGCGGCGACGTAGAACTTTCGCGATGGACAGAATCTTTTCCTTGATTTCTGCCGTACGATCTTCAAAGCCTTGAACAGTGTGGGAGGCGACTTTCCGGATTTTCTGAATCGTTCGAGTGATGACTTTTACGCCATCTTGCAACAGCGTAGCGTCTGTCGGGTGATGGATATCGGATTCCACAACCGTCGTATCCGTGCGCAATTTGCGGGTTTTCAGAACGGCTTTTTCCTCACACTGCTTTACGAGTGCGGCATTGATGTCTTCGACGATCTTGTCGCCGTAGCGTTTGCGGGCATAGATGAGCGTAGACGGGTCGGGCATCGGTTCGTCGATGGCAAACCGGCAGAACATTCGCCATGTGATGCTGTCACCGACTTCCTTCACGAGTGACTCGTAGCCCAAATTGTATTTATGCTTCAGGACCATAAGACGGATGTACTTTTCAATTGCAAGCGTAGGACGGCCGCTTTTCTTGCCTTTCGGGTGCAACTCAGTAAACGGTTGAAGAAAACGGTCGTCGTCCAGTAATTGATCTATGATTGCAAGCTCGACCGGCAACTTTCTAACAGATTCCGGGAGAATGGCATCCCAGATGGTCAATTGCTCGTCTCGAAGTTTCAACATTTTCTTCACCTCTTGGAAGGATTCCCGAGGGCTTCTGTTGAACTCCTATAGCAAAGGAATTCTTCCCTCGGGGTGTGGAACTTTGTTATCTCGACAATAACAATTTCCATTTTGAGGTGCTGAATTCCTTTTAATTATGCTCAAAACACCCTGACTTTTTCAGGGGAAACTAGCTACGGTGATCAACCATGACGATACCATTGCCGCTGCTGCCAGAAACATAACGATACTGGTAGTATGCGTGTAGGGGATTGCACTGTCGAAAAAAAAGCCATCGCGAAAGCAGTGACACAATTGATTCAGCCGCGTGAAATCGTGGCTTTGGACGCCGGGACAACAACCACTGAGGTAGCCAAGCTTTTAGTAAACATTCAACCCTTGACTGTCGTGACCCCATCGCTTACCATTGGTCAAATGTTTGGCGAAGCGGATCGTGAAGAAATAACCGTAATCTTGTCCGGGGGAATCCTGAGGAGTAAAACCCTTTCCCTGGTTGGGGATTTATGCGAAGAAGTGCTATTAAAATACCGCTGCGACAAAGCCATTATCGGATGCAACGCATTATCGCCGGAACTGGGGGCCATGAACACGAATTTGCTTGCACTGGGAGTGAAAAAATCGCTTGTCTCCATAAGCAAAAAGTTAATTGTGGTGGCCGATCATACCAAGATCGGACGTACGGCTCTGGCCACCTCTGCTTCAATTGAACAAATCGATACCCTGGTCACCGATTGGCAAACCCCTGCCCATCTGGTTGAGGAGTTTGTGAATAAAGGCATTCATGTCATCGTCGCCCAGCCATAATTCGGGGCCTGTGAACCTGATCGGAATCTCCGGTCGGGTTGTTTTAGGTTTCAGATACTGGGCCGGGAAATAAGTTTGAGCATGCGGAAAACGTCCGTAAAAATAAAAATACCGTCCCCGAGTGGTAATCAGGGACGTCTGTGCACTTGCTGTTTCGTCTTTCCTTCCGCCATTACACTCTATCAACCACAGTAATGCGCTCCGCCGCCAGAATTCTCGGCTGAGCTTTAGGAATTTGAGCCGGGTATCCGATGTGCAGATTGCCCAGCACCTTTTCTCCAGGCAAAATCCCCATCGTCTCGCGAAATACGGGGTGATGCAGCCAGCCGTATGTCTCCCATACCATGCCGATTCCCCGTTCCCAAGCCAGCAGGCTGAGGTTGTGAATAATACAGCTGGTCGAAGCGTAGTCTTCTTCCCTGACGACCAGATTCGGATCTTCCTTCATAATGACGGTCATGATCATCGGGATAGCCATGATTTTATTGTAAAACTTCTGACCGACCTCTTTTTTCAGGGCCGGGTCGGGCTCCCTGCTTTCCTTCATCGTCCGGACCGCTTCGGCCATCTTCCTGCGGCCCTCGCCGTAGGTCAGTATAAACCGCCAAGGCTGGGTCATATGATAATTGGGTACCCAGACGGCAGTGTCCATGAGCTCCATAATAAGCTCGGGCGGGACTTCCCGGTGTTCAAAAGCATGAATGGAACGGCGTTCCCTGATTAATCGCGCGAGCTCCATGAGTCCGCGACCTCCCTTCAAATGATAAATGGTTAAAGTTTGCCTCCAGGCTCCCCGCTCTCCGCTAAAGCGAACCGCAGCGCCCTATTGATCAGAGGCAGCAGTATGGTAATGTGCCCCTCGTCCTCCAGCTCCATGAATTGGAGCCGAATTCCCCGTCCAGAAAGAGGCTCTACCGTTTGAAACAGCTCCCTGGCATCCTGGATCATAAACGGCTTCTCCTTGCCGCCCACGGCCATCAACACCGCTGCCGGCAGGGCCTTGTCCTCCTGTCTTTCCGCCAAACGGCGTGCGGCGTCCAGCAAATACCGGTTGTTCCACCAGATGGACGGGCTGCCCGCCACATAGGTTTGGAACGTTTCCGGCCGGTTCAGCCACACATCCAGTGTAAAAAGCCCGCCAAGCGAATGGCCGAACAGGGTTTGCCGGTTCCTGTCAATCGGAAAGTCCCGTTCGATCGCCGGCTTCAGCTCATCCTCAATGAAAGACAGGAACGCATCGGCTCCTCCGGTTTCGGGCCAAGGGGACCCGTCGGGTCTGACCGGCAGCTTGGCGGAGGCGGGCTTCGTGTAATCGTAAAATCTTCTTGTTGATTCCAGCGGCTCATCCGTCGGATAGCCAATCCCGACAATGACGGCAGGGCCGAACCCGTGCGGCTTGCGGGATTGCAGCCTGACCGCTTCAGCCATCGTTCCGAATACGGCATTGGCGTCCAGCACGTAGATGACGGGAAACCCCTCGGGAGGCGCCTCATGCGCCGGTTTGAACACAAAAATCCGGTACTCCCGGTTCCCGTTCCGCGAATACATGACTCTCGCTTCCGAATGGACGATGGCATACGGCGGAACGGGTTCTAAAGCTGCTTTTTTATACGGCATGAAACAACCACCTCAACGCACTTGGAAATCGCCTGCAAAAATAGGAGTGTTCGTGTACAGCTCCTTCTTCTGTCACCAGCGTCAATCGTTCTTCGGAAAAGCCCTTTTGTCTCAAGATCGCATGCGCTTGTCCGGTTAGTGGAACCATGTCCTTTTGAACGGTCTGCTTGCCGACCCCTTCCAGGCTTCCTACATCCATATAGATTTTCATTTTGCCGTGGTCCATCGCATGCGTTCGCATATAGTCTACAAACCCTTCGAACCAGTACGAGCCGGAGATGGAACCGATTTTGCCGAACACGCCGGGGTACAGGTAAGCCGCATACATCGAAATCAGCCCGCCGAGCGATTTGCCTATGACGGCTGTATGCTCCGGGTCCGTGGCTGTTCTGTACGAGGCGTCCATGTATGGCTTCAGCTTGTTGGCGAGAAAAGAGAGGTACTCGCCGCCCTTCCCGCCGAAATCGCCGTAATTGTATGGTGTGGAAAGGGCCTTCGCAAACCAGGGCGTATATTCGTCCATCCGGTTTTTGGATTCCACCCCGACCAGGATCACCTCCAACAGCGACCCATCCGCAAACATGCGTTCCAGCTCATAGAGGGCTTCACTCTTGGCCGGATCAAACACATCGCCGAGATCATGCACATAGACTACGGGATACTTTTTCGAGTCCGTTTCATAGGTTTGGGGAAGGTAGATCAGGAGTTCCCTGCCCTCGAATTTTTCCCGAACGATCTTGCCCTTCATTGCCCGCTCTCCCTTCTTTATATCCTAGGCTTTGGCTTTAAACAGCAAGTAGACGAAATACGGGACGCCAACTATCGAAATCACAATGCCCACAGGCAGCTCGGCAGGCGAGAACACGGTTTTGGCAATCAGGTCGGAGACAATGACCATCATCATCCCGATCAGTCCGCAGACGGACATCACCCGCCGATGGCGCAGACCGACAAGACGCTTCGCAATATGCGGGGCGAGCAATCCGACAAAGCCGATGCTGCCCGACACGGACACGCAGGCACTCACCAGTCCGATGCTGCTCAGCAAAAACAAGCTTTTCTCTCTTTCCACGCGAACGCCGAGACCTTTAACCAAGCTTTCTTCCAGCTGAAACACATCGAGCAGAGGCGCCCTGCGCATGAGAACGGGCACAAGCACGATAAACCACGGCAGCATGGATGCGATATAGACCCAGTTGGCATTCCAAATGCTTCCCGTCAGCCAGACGGTTGCCATTTCAAAATCTTTGGCGTTCATTTGCAGGGAAAGGAACATGGTGAACGCGCCGAAACCAGAACCGATCGCAATCCCTGTCAAAACTAAACGCTGCGGATCGAGTCGTCCGTTCTGCCAGGCAAAGAAATAGATAAGTGCGGCGGCGGCCAAACCTCCGATAAGACCGAAGAGCGGCATCATCATAATGGCTGTCCATCCGGTACGGATGACATTCCCTTGAAAGAAAAACATAAATAATACGATCGCCGCACCGGCACCTGCATTGATGCCGAGAATCCCCGGATCCGCAAGGCCGTTCCGGGTCACGCCTTGAATCACCGCGCCTGCGATACCGAGGCCGAAACCGACCAACGCCGCAATGACGATGCGCGGCAGACGAAACTCAAACAGTACCATATCGTGATCCGGCTGCGGGTGAATACGGAGCAGCGTACGCAGCACTTCAGAGACCGTCATGTCAAATTCGCCGTTGGTCAGATGGATGTATACCGCCGCCGCGATGACGACGAAGCAGCCAAGCTGTACATGCCACAAGGGCCTTTCTGAGCCTTTACGCATGCTTGCCGCCTCCTCTCTTGCGAATCAAATAGAGGAAGAAGGGCACGCCGAAAAGTGCGGTTAGCACCCCGATAGGCGTCTCGAACGGATAGTTGAGAAACCGGCTGAGAATGTCGCACAGCCCCAGAAAAAGTCCGCCCAGCACCCCCGCACACGGAATGATGCGACGATAATCGACGCCGACAAAAAATCGGGCGATATGCGGAATCAGCAGCCCGACAAAGCCGATTTTGCCGGCCAAAGCGACGGAAATTCCCGTCAGAATGACGACAGCTCCTGTAGCGGCCGCTTTCACAAGCAGAGTACGCTGGCCCAAACCGATGGACACTTCCTCGCCTAGCGATAAAATCGTGACCGACGGGGAAATGCACAACGCCATGACGATGCCGACAACAGCAAACGGGATGGCAAGCTTGATCAGTGTCGGATCGAGCTGGTAAAGCCTTGCGTTATACCAGAAGCTGATATTTTGCGAAACTTGAAAGTACGTCGCTACCGCCGCGGAAACACTGCTCAGAAACGTTCCGATAATCGTCCCGATAATCGCCATCCGAACCGGGGACAAACCGCCGGGCAGCAGCGATGCAATGCCGAAAACGATCCCGACGCCCAAAGCGGAGCCGATTAAAGAGCATACGATCAACTCCATTGACGAGGCCTCCGGCAGCAGCACCATTCCCAGCGTAATAGCGAACGCCGAGCCGTCCGTAACCCCCATAATAGAGGGGGATGCCAAGTAATTCCTTGTCATCCCCTGCATAATGGCCCCGGATATGGCGAGGAAGGCTCCGATAAGTAGTGCCCCGGCAGCCCGGGGAACCCTGGAATGCATAATAATCTGATGGTCCACATTTCCCTTATCGAAATGAAAGAACGCGTTCCACACCGTGCTGACATCCATCGATTTTGCCCCGTAGCGTATGGATAAGAGCATGATGAGCATGATCATAACGGGGGCAATGCCGAGCAAAAACGCGGTGTAAGAAATCCGAAGCCTCATACGTCAACCGAGCCCTCTCATTCGGACAGCTTCTGAACAGCTGCTTTCAGGAAATGGATTTTGCTCCAGGATGTGCCCCCTTGTGCGAGCGGATCCACGACATTGACGAACACCTTATTGTTTTTCACCGCGTTGATGCTTCCCCAGATCGGGTTGTTTTGCAGCTCCTCCAGCGATTTCAAATGATCCTTGTTCTCGTCCTCGGAGAATTGAAGGAAGATCGCATCGGGGTTCATGGCGCTGAACTGTTCTAAAGAAATGGTTTGCTGCGCTTTGGCTGCCTTGACCTCATCCGGCACGTCCATTCCAAGCTCTCCATAAATCGTCGGGTTGAAGAAAACGTCAGCCGGATAAATATTCAGGGCTCCGTTGCGAATCCGGACCGTCACGACTTTCTTCCCTTTCCACTTCTCGCCCAGCTGCTTTTTCGCCGCTTCGACATCGTCCTTATACTGCTTCAGCACTTTCTCGGCTTCCGCTTGCTTGCCGGTCAGCTCGCCCATCAGACGCAGATTCGCTTCCCAGTTGGTAGCAATATGGGATACCTGAATCGTCGGAGCGATTTTCGCCAGCTTCTCTACCACCTCCGGCTGGAATTTAGTTGTGCCGAGAATGACATCCGGCTTCAGCTTCAGAATCGTTTCCATGTTCGGCTGCGTTTTCTCGCCGATCGATTGCGAAGACCCGGTAATCGGCTTAAACAGGTCGGGGAACTTGCCGCCGACCGTTATAGCGCCGATCGGTTCAACCCCCAGCACAAGGGCGTCCTCCATCGCTTCCAGAGCGCCCGTTATGACGATTTTGCCGGAGGGCACGGTGACCGTATATTGCTTGTCCAAATAAGTGATTGTTTTCGTTTGACCCGCAATTGGCGGTTCCTTCGGTTTCTCGGCAGTGCTTTCCGATGTTTTATTCCCCGCAGGGGCGCCGCCCGTCGCCGGCGCTGCTTGGTTTGCGCATGCGGCTAAAACCAAGATGAGTAATACGATGAAGCTAAAGCTTACAAACTTCGTTTTCATGATGCTGATGTCTCCTCCCAAGCTTCTTCGATTCAATTGATAACAATTCTCATTTGCAATTATAAAACATCGCCTTGGCCTGAACCATGGACGAAATCCTGAATTAACATGGACGATTTCCTGTTAGCAGCCTGAGCGTCTCGTCCACAAGACGGTCGTGCGAGGAAGCTGAATATTCACGCCAAGGATCGGAAGAGATGACATAGACCTGATTGCGGCTTACAGCCTTTAAGCTTTGCCACGACGGAGAGAGCTGCAGCGATTCCCAATGCAGGAGCGATTCCGTCTCCTGGCATACGTTTACGAGGATATGGTCCGCATCGTAAACGTGCAGCCGCTCCGGGGTTACCGGTTCTCCAGTAAAAACTTGATCGATCGCATGCGCGGGAGTCAGCTGGAGATCCCCGTAGAATACCTCGATGATGCTCCGGTTGGCATAAACCTGACAGCGGTCCTTGTATATGCTCAGCGTCAGGAACGTCTCGTTCTTCGTTTTGTGCTTCAAACGCTCCCGTACGGCTTTGACTTTCCGGTCATAATTGTTAAGCCACAGCTCCGCTTCCTTGGGGATATCGAGATATTCGGCGGTCAGCCTCAACTGCTCCCGCCAGTCGGTATGCTTCCGCGGGATATAATATACGGGAGCCGCCTGTTCGAGCATCTCCTTCTCCCCGTCCTGCAGTTCGTCGGTACTGATGATCGTATCGGGGCGCACCTGAAACAGCGTTTCAATATTGGATTTCCAGTGCTCGTTATGGCGGTACGCACTAAGATGGACCGGTATATCCGAACGGTATGTTCGGTAATAATACGCTGTCCACTTGGGGTTAAGAGGAGCGGCGTAAGGGATCATATGGAGCGCGAGCAGGTGCCCGGTCACCCCGGCGCCGTATGCAGCGATCTTGCGGCGGCGTTTCGACATGTAG
Source organism: Paenibacillus sp. JMULE4 (assembly GCF_013337105.1). NCBI lineage: Bacteria > Bacillati > Bacillota > Bacilli > Caryophanales > Paenibacillaceae > Paenibacillus > Paenibacillus sp. JMULE4. Next base: position 310,359 of record NZ_SGWF01000011.1, on the reverse strand, counting down.
GTCGTCGGCGGGCAGCCCGTCTCCTTTTTGAATTTGCGGCTAAAATAAAATTCATCGTTATAGCCGACTTGATGGGCGATATCCTTCAGCCTCGCGTTGGATCTTGCCATCAGCTGCTTCGCCTTGTTCATCCGCAGGGCGGTCAAATAATCGACGGCGCTGATGCCGTACAATTTTTTAAACAGGTCCACAAAATACTTAGGGCTTATATCCGCCAGACGGGCCAGCTGCTCGATCGAAAGATTTTGCTGGTAATGGCTGTCCATGTACGCTTTCGCGCGCTCCAGCGCCGAATGCGAATCTTCGGCCGAGTGGCGTCTGTTCTCCAAGATAGAGTACAGCAGTTCCTGGAACACAAGCTGCCCGCGGAAACGCTCCAGGCTGTCACGACTCTGCCTGTGCAGATAGGCGGTATGACACAATGCGGCCAAACGAGCCCCGGATGGAACCGGGATTTCTCCACGCTCCGGGAAGAAGCCGGCTCCGCCGCTGCAGCGTACGGCATCGCGATTTGAACCGGCTATGCGGTAAAGCTCGTAGCGAAGCAGAAACAATCCAAGCCCATCCTCGGACTCCGCCGCAGCCCCGAACGTCTCTCCCGGAGGACAAACATAAACCGCATCCTGCCTCAGCCGATAATGTTGGCTGCCGATCGATAACCGTCCTTGCCCTAACGTGGCAACGATTAAGACATATGATTCGGTGAACCGCTGTTCCATCCTCCATTCGCAGCCGCCTTTCATCAAATCGATGTCCAGAAGATGAACCATCAAACCCTCCGCCTCATGAGCCCACGGCCCTGTGCTTTCCGTCCGGATCGAATTCATCGGCCTTCACCTTCTCCTTTTAACCGAATCATGCTGACAAATAGGTTTGTCCGCCTTGTTCACTTGGTACGCTTTGTCCGCTTATGGAATGTACGGATTCGATTATTTCATGATTGATAATGGTTATCATTATCAATCATGAATTATAGCAATATGACTTCGGGTTGACAACTGCAATTTATGGGCGGCAGCAATCGGCCTTGCTTCTGGCGGCTTCCAGATCATGAACCGCTGCTCAACATACCGCAAATGATGCTCTACCGACAGCCTTTAGGAATCGGATTTTCCCGGTCCCTATACTCCGTTCTTTTCGGCCAGCCGCATTTTTTCCCCATTTTTGATCAGCTGTATTGGATTGGCTCCGGATCTATGTCTCCATATCAAAACAGGGTGTCCCTCAGGCCGGATTCGACCTGTCGGAGCACCCTCATTGAAGTCAGAACTACCCTGAAATTTATGAATAAGCCTTCAATACCTCCTGCAGCCGGAAGGCGACCGTCATTTTTCCTTCCACCTTTAGATCCCCCGATATATACGCGGCTGCCGCGTTCAGTTGACGGTTCATCAGCTTGCGGAGCGTCGCCTCCGTCATCGTCAGCTTGCAATCCGCAGGATCCGGCGCCCCCTCCTTGAGGCTCACCTGTCCTCCATGAAAGCGTACCTGCAGCACATTGTCATCTGCCAGATGAAATTGATATACCGCATTCAGCGACCGGATCGCCTCGGGGCTGCCGTTCATTCGATCCACAAGTCGCTGAAGCTCATCCCGAATGGCCATAGCTCACCTCGAAGATCAATGGATTCAAGTGGCGGATCACCAAATGAAACGTACCGTCACCCGTTCCGGCTGGCTCTCTTCCAAGACACCGCCGGGCATTTCAGAACATGTCCGGTGCCGCCTCCGGTCAAGCCTTTTCCGCCGGCAAGCTTGCTCGTTGTTCCCCATCGAAATCGTTTCAGATCAGCTTTCCACCGTATCGTCATCCGTCTTCTCCGCTTCTTCTTCCTCAAGCTTCCTGCGCAGCACCTTGCCCACCAGAGACTTGGGCAGCGTTTCGCGGAATTCATAAACATGCGGTACCTTATATGCTGCGAGTCTTTGCCGGCACCAGAGGTTCAATTCTTCCGCACCTGCCTCACTGTTTTTTTTCATCACCAAATAGGCTTTTACCGTCTCCCCGCGATAAGGGTCGCTCACTCCTGCCACCACAGCCTCCTCAACCTCAGGATGTTCATAAAGCACTTCCTCGACTTCCCGTGGATAAACGTTGTAGCCGCCGGCAATGATCAAATCTTTCTTTCGGTCCAAAATGGTAAAAAAACCATCCTCATCCATCTTCGCCATGTCCCCGGTGTACAGCCAGCCATCCCGCAAAGCGGCTGCCGTATCCTCCGGACGATTCCAGTAGCCTTTCATAACCTGAGGGCCGCGAACAATCAGCTCGCCGATTTCCCCCGCCGGCAGCTCCGTATCGTGATCGGGATCGACGATCCGGGCCTCCGTGTCGGGTAACGGAATGCCGATCGATCCGATTTTACGTTTCTCCCATATATTGTTCGCATGAGTGACCGGCGACGCCTCTGTTAAGCCATAGCCTTCGACCAGTCTGGCGCCCGTCATGGCTTCAAACTTCTGCTGAATCTCCGCCGGAAGAGGAGCCGCGCCGCTGACACACACCTCCAGAGAAGACAATGTACTGCCGGTTAGCGCATGACGGATCAAACCCGCATACATCGTCGGGGCGCCCGGGAAGATCGTCGGCTTCACCCGTCGTACGGTCTCGACCAGCAGGGCGATCTCAAATCGCGGCAGCAGAGCCATCGTTCCAGCCAAATAGACCGATTTGTTCAACAGCACCGTTAAGCCGAAAACATGGAAAAAAGGCAATGCAGATAAATAAACCTCGCCTGCCTGCTTTGAACGGTAAGACCAGAGCCGGTTTTGAATCGTATTGGCGACCAGATTATAATGCGTAAGCATCACGCCTTTGGCCCGCCCTGTCGTCCCGCCCGTGTACTGAATCAGTGCGAGATCATTCTCCGCATCCAGCTTGACGCCGCACGGCTCCGGGGATGCCCGGCGCAGCAGCTTGACGAACGAATATACGCCTTCCCCATAAATAACATCCCGTTTCATCTTCTTCAGTTTGGCAAATAGGGGATACAGCCAATTTTGCGGTATCGGCAAATAGTCCTTGATAGACGTAACGATGATCTGCCGGATTTCCGCCTTCTCCTTTACCTGGTAAACCCGGTCGAAAAGCAAATCCAAAGTTACGATCACGGTCGCCCCCGAATCCTTGAGCTGGTACTCCAGCTCCCGCGGCGTATACATCGGATTCGTCATCACTACCACTCCGCCCATCAGCAGTGTGCCATAATAAGCGATCACGGTTTGCGGGCAATTGGGCAGCATGATCGCTACGCGATTGCCCTTTCTGACGCCGAGGCGGATCAGCGTATTCGCAAACCGGTAGGCTGAATCGAGCAGCTCCCGGTAAGATATTTTTTTACCCAAAAAATCTAAAGCGATATGCTTCGGATAGGTCTGGGCGGATTCCTTCAAGAAATGTGCCAAATTCTGCTTCGGATAATCAAAGGTCGGTGGCACCTCGGCAGGATAATGCTTGAGCCAAGGTTTGCTGGTCATTGAAACCACCTCCACATCGGGCTAGTCATGTCAAGCTGCGCTTGGTAAGCAAACCGCTTCCGGATCAACTAATGTTTTGCCAGGGTCGTCCGAAAACGTTTACATATTCCTGTAATGGATAATATATGATTCCGGCTAACCCGATATGACTTTCCTTCACCTTCCGTTGTCCTCAACAGGCCGCCTCTACGAGGATCTGCGGAAATATTCATTGTTGACGATCGGCGCGGAAAGCCATGAAACGCGAAAAAGCGCCCTTATCAGCGGAGAAACCGCCCGGCGCCCTCGATGATCATCCACTATACAGAAACGGTTCCCCCGTCGCGCAGCCTTCCGATCTTTAACCCCGGCCGCTTCCTCAGGTCGATAAACTGACCGGACCCATACACCAGGGGACGACAAGGATCCGCTTCATGAACCATGACTACCGTTGCTTGCGTTCCATCAGACAAGTCTACACGGCTTCCAATCGTACATTCGGTCACATGCCGGACAAAGCAGCGGACAATACCCGGATCCAGCATACCATAAGCATGATCGGCGATGCTTTGAAGCACATCAAATAAAGGCAAAGCATTTCGGTACGCCCTCTTAGAGGACATTGCATGAAACACGTCGGCCACAGCCACGATTTTGCTAACCTTTTCAATGCGGTTTCCCGGTAACCCCGCAGGGTAGCCGCTGCCATCCTCCCGTTCATGGTGCTGCAGCGCGGCCAAAGCAATCACCGGATCCAGCCCCGGTTCGCGAACGAGGAGATCATAACCGTACCGGGCGTGGCGCTTGACTTCACAGAACTCCTGTTCATCCAATTGGCCCGGCTTTTGAAGGATCGATTGCGGAACGAACAGCTTGCCCACATCGTGAAGAAGGCCGGCCAAGGTGATTCGAACCCGTTCATTTACGGACAGGCCGAGCCATTTGGCCAGCAATCCCGCCATCACGCCGACTCCGACACTGTGCTTGTACGTATCTTCATCCTGCTTCTCCAGCGTCAACAAAATGCGGTACGTATCCGAACGGCCCGAAATACGCATGATGGCCGGCAGAACCGTACGGCATACCTTGTCGACAGGAACCCTTCCGGCGGCGCGGATATCCGCAAACATCTCCTTCATCTCACGGATAGCAAGCCGTACAAGCTGCTCAGGCTCAAATTCCGGGAGAATCACATCCGTACTGTCAAGTTTAAGACCGTGCTCTTGAAGCGATTTAAGGCTTTCCGTTGTAAGAATGGAGGAAGCTGGCAGAATTAATAGTCCATTTCGATTATATATATTTTATTCAACCTCTTGCCCAGAAGATGCGATTTTTCTATCAACTGGCGTAAACCTTTATCGTCCGTCATCACGCCAATTTACCGTTGGTCTGTTGATTTTGAATGCCTCTGGCGGAATATACGCGGCTTTTTACCCATTCCATATCGATCGTCTGATTCTCGATGTGCTCCAGAATTTCGATGCAGTAATTTTCGATGCATACCCTGCCGGAGCTCATGCTCTTCAGAATAATTTTCGTCTTGGACCTTAAAACCGACGGAGCCCCCGTCTGACCGCCGACCATCATGGCGGAAATCATGCCGTCCGCCTCCAAACGGGAGCCTCGGCATACGGCATCTTTGTCATAAAATACAATATTGGCCGCTGAGTACAGGTCGCTTTGCAGCACCCCTTCTTTTCGGATCAAAATGTCGCCGTTGGATTTGAGCGTGGATAAATGGCACTGCCCGATATCGATCCGTACTTTGGCTTCTTGCATGCTGCCGACATGCTGGACCGTCTCCCTGAGAGAATTCAAAATGCCGAGAATCGTTCCGTGAGAAATCAATTGCGGCATCCGGGAGAGCTGAAGGAACCGTTCCAGCATGTCTTTAAGATTCAGCCAAGCCGTCTTGTCTCGGGACCGGATATTAATAATCACCGATAACGCTTCTTTGGCCAGTTTATAAATATCTTTAAACTTGTTTTCCACGAGCAGTAAAATAATTTGTCCGTAATGGGGCTTCTGCCCCTTCTTTTCCACCATCTCGAAAAGAAGCTTCGCTGCTTCAAGCAGCTGTTCGAATTGGGACATTAACAATTTGGAATTGTTGTAAAGCCGGTTATACAACACCCCGAAATAACCGGAGTACAGATTGCTTTTGATCGCATTGCCTTGAATGTAAATGCTGCCGGTTGCCGTGACGGTAGCGTTGTAGACACTGCCTGAGATATACACATTGCCAAGCGACTCGACGATCATGCTTTCCATCACGTTTCCATAAATGATAATGTCGCCGGAAAAAACAATATGTCCCGTTTCAATATTGACATCGCCGGGTACGATATAAGCCTTCGTAATATCAAAAAACTTCGTTTGGTTGCCGGTGATGCGCGGTCTTCCTTCTCTAAGAGCGATAACGAAGCCGTCCTCCCGGATTTGCACCCCGTCTTTGGCTACAATAACAATATCCTTCGGTTCTTTTGGCCGAATGAAATTGCCATATACGTCGTAGCCGACGGTCCCTTCTTCCGGCGGAATTTTTCGGGCGATCACATCTCCCGGAGTGACCGAAGGAATATTTAAATGATTTCTGTAATCGACCACGCCCCCGATTTCCACATACTGATTTTCCACCTGCTCTGTGAAAAAGAGCTGCAGCTCCGCATCCTTTCCGGGAACCGGAGGCTTTCCCCGCGCGATCAGAATCGGCTCGAATGTCGGATTAAGCACTTCCTCAAACACTGCCCCGATGTTCCGGTTTTTCGTGATCGACAAACGATCCAGCTCAAGAATAATATCGTTAAACTCCAGTTTGTTAAGAATAATCGATTGGTCTTCTTCCGCTCTGAGAACCAAATGGGCGGCAGGCTCGCACTCGCTGAGCTTCCATACATACCTGACGGGTGAATGCACAAGCAGGTAGGCTTGCATACGATCCTCGGATACCTGAATTTCAAACAATGGAGATTCCTCTACGGACCACTCCAGCTTGTCCTTGGATGTTACGGTTACCGTACCGGAGACCGCTTCTCCATTAACAGTCAGCTTGACCGGGGGTATAGCCTCAATGGTAAGGGGCGACATCTCGTCATCCGACGTATGTACAAAAATTTCATTTCCGCTTACACTAAACCAGCCTCGGTTCGTATTTTCTTTATGCCCGCCGAGAGCTTCCTCTTTGGAATAATCCGACAAACCGGCACCATTCGGCGCTGAATCCAACGCCAACGATTTTATCATTTTGACCAATTCCATTTCCGTAATAGAGTCGGACATCCGGACTACCTCCTTCCTCTGAATCAAGCGTTTTGCAGCTTAGAAAAAATGCACCTTCTCCAGCCGGGGAAAGGTGCATGAAAAATACGTTCCTTCCATTATCGGCGGCATGGCTGCCATAGCATAAAATACTTTAGGCCCATTGCTTTGCGTCCTTGCCTTTCGACAAGTTTGCCATTATCGTAATGAAATATTCCGTTTTATAATTAAATTATAATCAAGCAGATCGGCAAACGACAACACGATATAAGACAAAAGGACTAATCCATGCTTGTAGAAAGTATTTTATGTGTCATTTTTCGCTAATATTCGACAAAAAGGTTAAAACATTGCATTATTTACGCCCGTTTTTACATATTGTTACAGATCTAATCGCGCCAAAGCTCGGTAATCGGAACACCCAGTGCATCCGCAATACATTGTATGGTATATTTATGCGGGTTTGTAATTTTTCCGTTTCTCATTTTGGAGATCGTGCCCATGGACAGTCCGGTCAGCTCAGAAAGCCTGGTTGCCGTCATACGGCGTTCCGCCATCAGCATGCGCAGCGTAACAGCTATTCCCGACGGTTCCCGTGTTTGCCCGTTTGCCAGGCATTTGCCGACAAAGGCAATTCGGGTGACTTCCTGCCTGCCGTTTAACAGAGGTTGAAAGCGAAATTCCATATCTGCCTGTCGATGGTTATGTACCCACTCCAGCGTCATACTGAAGCCGGATGCGGACAATAAGGCCTGGCGGAGCGAGTGCCTTACCTGAAGCAAATGTTTGGATCCGACAAAAGAAAGAAACGGCTGCGCTAACAAATCTTTTCTCTGCAGATCCAGCAAGGGGCCGTGGAGCGAGCAATCGGTAAAGCGGAATTTCGTCGTCAGCGTTCCGCTTACCTCATACCCCGTACCCTGCCGTAAAATCCATTTTTTATCGCTGACGTCTCTGACAACCATAATATAGTAATAGACCCCATCCATAACCGTTTCGCGTAAAGATAGCTCCACATCCACTTGATGCCCGTGTTTTACGGTCCATCTCTCTTCCGAAAACAGAACCTCATCATACTCAAAAAACTCCGGACGCTTCAATACCCAATCCCTGTATTCAGCCGATAGAAAAGATAAGAAGGATGCCTGCCCCAGCTCTTCTTTTGTATAGCCGATGATCTGGAAAAAAGCCGGATTCGCCTCTTCGACCATGAATTGACGGCCATCCCATTTGCAAAGACAGATGCCAACCGCAGCCTTTTCAACCATCAAGCTTGCCCAACGATTCGGCATTGTGCTTTTCCAACCTTTCCTCTTTAAGAAAACAGTAATAAGCTATGATCCGTTGTATTCCCAAGCGGTCCCCATCTCCGCCCTCGGGCAGCTGCCTCGGTCTGCCTTCACTCAACCATGCCGTTACCGCGAGCACAAGCGCATCGACGATATCGTCCCGCGCCACCGCTTTGCGCGGATACCGCAGCATCAGCTCTTCGACAACCTCGTCGGCTTGTGCATACACGCCCCGCAGATGCGCCATACGCTCGTCAAAGCCCGCCTGGCTCTTCTTCCCGCTGCGCATCGGGCGGCCGAAAAGCTGTGCGAGGCAAAGCTCCGGATGCGACTCGCGAAACGTTAAGCGGGCCGCTTCATCCTGCCGGAGCAGCCGGTCCAGCGTGCGAATCTTCGGGACTAGCGCCCAGGTTTGACGCGATAATCCCCGACCGCTGAGCCTGCGCTGGAGCGCATTCGCCTGCGCATAATCCGTGGCACTCAGCACCTCGCGGACGGGCGCAGGGAATATGCTGGACGCCCGTCCGGGCTTCAGCAGCTGCCGCGCCAGCACATCGCAGCGTCGCGGCTCGCTGCCGTCGGCCAGACCGATCGGCATATCGATCAACAACAACACTGCCTGCCGATACGCCGCCCATAGGCTTTCCAGGTCCTCGAACACCCCCGCCGTCCAGCTTCCGTCAATCGTAAGCTCCACCGTTAGCCAGCCCGCCGGGCAGCCGTCAATGCCTGCAAAGGAGCCGCCCTTCATGAGTTTTCCGGCTCCGCTTTGCCGGCACCCGGATTCAACTGCAAAAACCGCTCAGCCATAAACCTTGTCCCGCACTCCCGATCCCATTCGTCCGCGGCTTGCTTGTTTTCGTCCCGATCCGCCAATAAACAGGTATGCGCTTGCATAGTTGAACACGCCCTTTATCCCTTGGTCATTGTCTTTATTATACATCCTTTTGCATGGAACAGACATGCTGAGACAAGGACAAATAGCGCCTCGGCATCCGTGCTGCTTTAAACGCAAAAAGCCGAGGATACATGGATTTCCATTCATCCTCGGCTTTTCATTCTTTCTTACTTCCCTAACTGGTGAATCGGATGGCCAAGCGCGCCTTCGGCAGCGTCCATGGTAATCTCGCCAAGCGTCGGGTGCGCATGGATCGTGAGCGCGATATCTTCAAGCGTGGCTCCCATCTCAATGGCCAGCGTCAACTCGGCGATCAGGTTGGACGCTTCTGCACCGACGACAAACCCGCCAAGCAACAGTCCGCTGTCTTTGTCGCCGATCAGCTTCACGAAGCCGTCGGTGGCGTTCATCGATTGCGCGCGTCCGTTAGCTCCATACGGGAACTTGCCTACGACGACATTGATGCCCTTCTCTTTTGCTTCCGTCTCGCTGAGACCGACGCCCGCGATTTCCGGATCGGAGAATACGACGGCCGGAATGACTTTATAGTCCACTGCGCTGGGCAGACCTGCGATCGATTCCGCCGCCACTTTTGCTTCATAGGAAGCTTTATGCGCAAGCGCAGGACCCGGTACGATGTCGCCGATAGCATAAATGTGCGGCACGTTGGTCTGGCATTTTTCGTTCACCTTGATCAGGCCGCGCTCGCCAACCTCCACTCCGGCGAGTTCCAGGGACAGGTCGCCGTCCGTATTGGGACGACGGCCTACCGTAACAAGCACGTAGTCGGCCGTGATTTTCTTTTCCTCGCCTTTTACGGTGTAGGTCACCGTTACATCCTTGTCGGTTTGCTCGGAGCTCTGCGCCAACGCTTCCGTCACGATGTCTACATTCAGCTTTTTCAGGTTGCGCGCCACAAGCTGGGTAAGATCCTTCTCAAAGCCGGGAAGAATCGAATCCGATCCCTCCAGCACCGTAACCTTCGTACCGAATTTGGCATAGGTTTGACCAAGCTCGATTCCGATGTAGCCGCCGCCGATCACGACCATGCTCTTTGGAATTTCCTTTAAGGACAGCGCCTCTGTCGAGGAGATGATCCTGCCGCCTAAAGGAAACGCCTTGAGCTCGATCGGACGGGACCCCGTCGCAATGATGCAGTGGTTGAAACGGTACCGGGCCGTTTCGTTATCGTTAAACACGCGCGCCTCATGCTCGTTGATGAACAGCGCCTCGCCATGGAATACCTGTACTTTATTACCCTTGAGCAGCATGCCGACGCCACCGGATTGCTTTTTGACGATGCCGTTTTTCCACTCCTGGACTTTGTTAAAATCGATCGAGACATTCTCCGCCGAGATACCGACCGAAGCGGCATGGTTGACCAGCTCATATTGATGTGCCGCGGATATCAAGGCTTTGGACGGGATGCAGCCGCGGTTCAGGCAGACGCCTCCAAGCTCGGCCTTATCCACCACCAGCACGCTTTTGCCGAGCTGGGCGGCACGGATCGCGGCGACATACCCGCCGGGACCGGCTCCGATGACAAGCACATCGATTTCAACTGATGCGTCTCCAACTACCATAATGGATTACACCTCCATGACAAGCAGTTCCGGATCGGCCAGCAGCTGCTTGATATAATTCAAAAAGTTTTGAGCAGTAGCACCGTCGATAATACGGTGATCGAAGCTTAAGGACAATGCCATGACAGGAGCGACAACGATCTCTCCGTTTCTCACTACAGGCTTTTCCGTAATCCGGCCCGTTCCAAGAATCGCCACCTCAGGGAAATTGATGACCGGAGTAAAGAACATGCCGCCGGCGGAGCCGATGTTCGTAATGGTGATCGTCGAGCCTCTCAGCTCGTTGGGTCCCAGTTTGCCCTCGCGGCCGCGCGCCGCCAAATCTTTAATCGCTTCGGCGATAGCCCACATGCTCTTGCGGTCGGCATCCGGAATAACCGGAACGATCAGACCGTTATCCGTATCGGTAGCAATCCCGATGTGGTAGTACTTTTTGTACACGATTTCCTGCTTTTCTTCGTCGATCATCGCGTTCATTACCGGGAATTGGCGAACCGCCGCAACCAGCGCCTTCACGATGAACGGCAGGTATGTCAGCTTGACGCCTTTCTTCTCGGCAATCGGCTTTGCTTTCGTACGAAGCGCGACGAGCTGCGTCACGTCGACTTCGTCCATCAGCGTCACATGCGGCGCCGTGTACACGCTCTTCACCATGGCATTGGCGATCGCCTTGCGGATGCCTTTGAGCGGTACGCGCTCTTCCTCGCGGTCTCCGCTTGCGGCTGTTAAAGCCGCAGGCGCAGCTTTCGATGCTGCAGGAGCCGCCGTTTCCGCCGCTTCCGGTGCTGCAGCTTTCCCGCCGCCGTTCACAAATCCGAGCACATCTTCTTTCGTCACGCGCCCGTTCTTCCCGGTTGCCGTCACTTCCGCGATGTTCACACCCTTCTCGCGAGCCAGCTTGCGGACGCTCGGCGTAGCCAATACCTCACGCTTCTGGCTTCCGGCCGCCGCTCCCTGCGCCGCTCCCTGCGCCGCGGACGAGCCGCCTGCCATCGGCGTATCCAGCTTCGCAGCGTTCACGTTCGCCGCAACAGCTCCGCCCACCGCGCATTCGGCGCCGGTTTCCGCCCCAGCCGCAGCAGGCGCTGCCGCTTCAGCGGCGCCAGGCGCTTCGCCGTGTCCGCCCGCACTTTGCGGAACTTCACCTTCCACTTCAAAAATGGCTATCAAATCGCCAACCGTACACACCGTGCCTTCGTCAACCTTCAGCTCGACGATTTTGCCTTCCACCGGGGAAGGAACCTCTACAGTCGATTTATCGTTTTGCACGTCCATCAGGATCGTTTCATCGTTTACCGTATCTCCTGGCTTTACATGCCACTTGACAATTTCGCCCTCATGAATGCCCTCGCCCAGCTCGGGAAAACGGTATTCAAACTTTGCCATCGGTCAGTCACCGTCCTTACGATTTATCAGAATTAGAAATCCAGAACCTTATTCAAACCGGCTACGATGCGCGCCGGATTCGGAAGCCATTGATCCTCAATCTGTGCGAAAGGATATACCGTATCCGGAGGAGCCACACGCAGCACGGGCGCTTCCAGATGCAAAATCGCCTTTTCGTTGATCTGAGCGATGACCTCCGCCGCAATGCCGGCCGTTTTTTGCGCTTCCTGTACCACGATCGCACGGTTCGTCTTTTTGATCGATTCCACGATCGTATCGATGTCCAGCGGCATCAGCGTGCGCAGGTCGATGACTTCCGCCTTCGCGCCGCGGGTTTTTTCCAATTCTTCCGCAGCCTTCAGCGAAGTATGCACCATAGCTCCGTATGTGATGATGGTAACGTCAGAACCTTCGCGAACCACGTTGGCTTTGCCGATCGGAACGGTATATTCGCCTTCCGGCACTTCGGCGCGGAACGAGCGGTATAAATTCAGATGCTCCATGAAAAAGACCGGATCATTGTCGCGAATGGCCGAAATCAACAAACCCTTCGCATCATAAGGATTGGACGGCACGACCACTTTAATCCCCGGCGTTTGCACCAAAAGACCCTCCAGCGGATCCGTGTGCAGCTCCGCCGCCTTCACTCCGCCGCCGAACGGTGTGCGAATGACGATCGGAGCCTGGTAACGGCCGCCGGAACGGTAGCGCATTCTGGCCGCCTGAACCGCAATTTGGTCGAACGCTTCAAAAATAAACCCGATAAATTGGATTTCCATAATCGGCCGGAAGCCTTGAATCGCCATACCGACGGCCATTCCGCCGATCGCCGATTCGGCCAGCGGTGTATCGAATACGCGGTTTTCCCCGAATTCCGCCTGAAGACCTTCCGTCGCCCGGAATACGCCTCCGACTTTCCCCACGTCTTCACCGAAAATTACCACGTTAGGATCGCGCTGAAGCTCAACCCGCATCGCGTCCTTGATCGCTTGAATCATTGTCATTTGAGCCATGGCTGATGGTTCCTCCCCTTTACGCTAAATAATCCGCTTTCTGCTCTTCCAAATGCTGCGGCGTCGTTTCGAACATGCTGTCGATCAATCCCGGCACCGTCATTTTTTCCGTCTGTTCGGCTTTCTTGATTTGCTCCGCCACCGTATTCTTCGCATCCTCGATCACAGCGGCCTCTTCTTCTTCCGACCACAAGCCCTTGCTCACGAGGTAATTGCGGAAGCGGTTCAACGGATCTTTCTGTTCCCATTCCGCCGTTTCCTCTTTCGTACGGTATTTGGACGGATCGTCGCCGGACATGGAATGCGGCAGGAACCGGTACGTTACCGCTTCAATCAGTGTGGCTCCCTCGCCATTGCGTCCGCGTTCCGCTGCATCCTGTACCGCTTTGATGACAGCCAGCACATCCATTCCGTCCACTTGCACGCCCTTAATCCCCGCCGCTACCGCTTTGTGAGCTATGGACAACGCAGCCGTTTGCTTGGAGAACGGAGTCGTAATGGCATAACCGTTATTTTGAACGACGAAAATCGCCGGCAGCTTGAAGGCCCCCGCAAAGTTTATCGCTTCGTAGAAATCACCCTCGGAGGAACCGCCGTCGCCGGTATACGTGATGGAGACACGCTTTTCCCCGCGCTGTTTGAACGCCATGGCTACACCCATCGCGTGCAGATACTGGGCTCCGATAATAATCTGCGGCATCAGCACGTGCACATCTTCCGGAATTTGACCGCCATGCTGATGTCCTCTGGAATACAAAAACGCTTGGTACATCGGCAAGCCATGCCAAACGATCTGAGGCATGTCGCGATACCCCGGACAAATAAAATCATCCTTATTCAGAGCGAACTCGCTGCCGATCATCGTCGCTTCCTGACCCGATACCGGCGCATAAAAACCAAGACGGCCCTGACGGGTCAGGTTTACGGCACGTTGATCCCACGTCCGCGTAAATACCATGCGGCGCATAACTTCCTTTAACTGATCGTCGGAGAGCTTCGGCATCGCTTCCGGATTGACTACCGTACCATCCTCAGCCAGAACGGACAGCGGCTGAACTTCTTGCACGTCAACTATATACGGCTTGCTCATGATCAAATTCACCTCTAAGATAGATTTTTAGAAACATGAAAATGTCGATTATTTAAAATTTCTGTTATAGTATTATTATAAACCTGTTTTTATCAATAAGACAATAACTTACTTGAAAAATATGATATATACACATGCATAACACTATAACAGTTTCTCAAAATAAGTAATACAGATGCCTCTTTTCGACAAAACTATTATAATACAAAGGAGATGGCTATCATGGACGAAAGCTTGTACTACAAACGGACCATTGTAAAAGAAACGATATCTTCGGCTGAGCTCGGCGAAGACCGCTCCTTGCGAATATATCTCCCGCCCGGTTACAACGAGCTGCTGTCATACCCGGTGATTTACTGTCAGGACGGAGAAGACTTTTTCAATTTCGGACGGATCGCCACCACCATGAACCGCTTGATTTATGACGAGAATATAGAACCGGCCATCATCGTAGGCGTGGACGTGGATAAGTCGGTCCGCACCTCCGAATACGCTCCCGAAGGCAGCCGGTTTGCCGCATACTGCCGTTTTTTCGCCCGGGAGCTGGTGCCCTACCTTGAACATCATTACCCTGTACGGGCGGACTTAAACGAACGGATGATCGCGGGCGATTCTCTGGGTGCAACCGTATCCCTGCATCTCGCCTTAGATTATCCTAGCCTATTTTGTAAAGTTATATCCTTATCGGGCGCATTTTTCCAATCGACAAGAGACCGCATTGCGCAGGAGGACGATTTATCCAGGCTGCACGTGTCCATGGTGATCGGGTTGGATGAAACAGAGGTTCATACGGATCGGGGGACCTTCGATTTTGTGGAAGCGAATCGAATAACCAAACAGCTTCTCGAAGCGAGAAGCTGTTTGGTCAACTATGAGGAAAAGCCGGGGAAGCATATATGGGGCTTCTGGCAGAACGAGCTGCCATGGATGCTGAAGCAATTTCTTAAGTGATTGCAGCTGCCGCTATCCTTTTCGTATGCCGTAACGCTGCTTCAGCATACAGATCATCTCTATCACCTGATCGCGTTCAGGCAGCCACAGTCCGGAGGCGGCCCGCTCCATCCCTTCCGGAGTTTGCCGGTCACGGATCACCCGCTTGACGCCGTCGGCAAACTTCGCCGCGGCGCCGCCGCCGATGCCGGTAAGCTCCTCCAAGCTGGCCATGCTCTCCTCCGTTACCCGGGGGTGATCCGAACCGCCGCCCGCTTGATCCGATGCGCGTTGATAAAACTCGCGGGCCAGCCGCGCTTTTTGCCTGCCCGTTCCTTCGGCCACCACAAAAGCCTGCACTACATAAGCGTGCGCTTGACGCCGTTGGGCAATGCCGCAAAATTTGCGCCCGCCGATACTCAGGTCAAAATCACCCGGACAATAGGCGCCCTGGACTTCACCCGTACTCACGCTCGCCCCGGTTTCCTGCAGGGTGAGCCGGATGAGTTCGACCATTCGCTCAAAGTCATCGCGAAAATCAATTTCTCCCTGCCTGCGTTTAGGCAGAATCAGCGATAGATTGACAACGCCGAGATCCAGCGGGACGGCCGCACCGCCGGAATTGCGCACGGCCACGGAATAGCCGTCCCTTTCAAGCCATTCGGCTGCTTTCCCCGCTCCCGGCAAACGGCTGTCGCGCAGGCCCATGACAAACGCCCGGGGATGCCGCCAAAGATGAACAAGCGGCGCTCCGCCCTCGCCGACATGCCTGCACAGCAGCTCCTCCAAGGCAAAAGGATATAGCACATCCGGTTCCGTCAGATCGTTGGACCGATCAAGGATCAGCAGATCGGTGAATTTGCTCATGATCTATCCCCTTTATGTACGTCTCAAAGTCGTCTCAAAATAGATACCCCCTATTGTAAAAGGGAACACTCTCCGTTGCAAGCGGGCATCCGCGTATCCGCCCCCTTTCTCTCAGTCTTTTCGGTCCTCCAACCCCTGAATCGCTGCTTGGCCCCATGGAGCCACTTTCAGGTGAACAATCAACCGGTCCGCCTTCTCCTCCAACGCCTGGCCTGTGTTCTCCGGAACGTAGTATTTTTCAATCCCGTATTTCACGGCAATCGCATCGTCCCAGTTGTAATTGATTCGTCCTTTCAGGACGACCTCGCCCTGCCCGGCGGAGGGCTTCGACCCATAGGCCGCCTTGGCCTCAAACAGCCCATCGGCTCCGGGCGCCGCCACTACAAAAATCGTTTTGCCCCGCTCCGCCCGGCTGCCGGGATCCTTCCATAAGGAGGGATCCAGCTGGCTGATGTCATAACTTAAGGTCACGTAATCCCCATACAGCAGATCTCTGGGATCGACAGGCACCGTTCGGACGCGGACATCCTGACCAAACCAGCCGACGGCATAATACGATACGGCGACTCCGGCCAGCACCAGCGCCTGCAGCAGCACCAGTCCAAACACAAGCAAGGAACGGCGCTTTACCGAAACCGCGCTCCCGTTACTCATGCCGAATCCCCTCCTTCGTATCGTCCAAAACCTGTTTTTTCCGGCGGTTCAGGAACCAGCCAAGCCCGAGAAGAATCATTCCGCCGATGATGAAAAACAGCGATTTGTCCATGAAATCCCAAGTCAATTTGCCATAAGCCACCAGCGTGCTGCAGATGAAGAGCAGCGTGCCGAAGTTGATTTTGAAGCGCCACTCCTGTGCATACCCGCACCATAAAACATACAGCGAGAAAAAGAACAGCGAGAGCAGGTACAGCAATTCGATCCCCGAAGGCATGTAAATAAACGGTACCAGCAATACCCATTCGAACGCGCTTTGAGCTTTTCCGTTCTTCATTTTGCCCGCGAGCGAAACGGCGAACAGAAGCACCAGTGCTCCGATATAAAACAGTGGCTCCGGCCGAAGCTGCTCCATCATCCCGTCTTTCCATTCGCCCGGGAACAGGACCATATACACACCGAATATATACGCGGCTGTAAGCGGCGCCGACTGCAGTGCGTAACCGTCGCGGCGCTCCTCAAGCCAATCGCCCAGCACATAAAGCGACATAGCGGGAATGAACATCCACAGGAACGGAATCTGCCCCGACGTCGTCCACATCAGCAGATGCAGCGTTACGCTGAAGCTGAACAGCCAGATCAGAAGATGGCTGCGCCGCTTCCAGACATAAGTCCCAAGTGCCAGCACCAGCAGACCGAAAGCCGTATAGCTGAACGTATCGAACTCGTTGACACTGTACCACTGGGCAATATTGACCAGCAGCAAGCTCAGCAAATATAAATAACGGCTGCGGTAGAGGAATGCTGCCAGCACCCCCGCGGCCGACCACAAAATGAACGTTCCCGCATGGTAAGCTATCAGATGAAACATTTGACCGATGAGGATGATGCCTCCGCCAAAGGTAATAACACCGAGAGCGACAAGTGCGATGCCCAGCTTATCGCTGCCCCTGCGCACCATGATCTCCCCCGCAACGTAGAAGCCCGCCATCGCCGCCATCACCAGGCACAACCGGACGAGCTGCGGAATATCCTGCCAATTGGCCGCAATAAAGCTCAAAATCCCAAGCCCGAGCAGAATGCTTCCGAGAATCGGAAGCAGACCGACGGCATGCTTTTTATCTTCATATAAATCCAGAATCTGATTCGCCTGCTCGCGGGTTACAATTCCCCGCTCGATCCAGAGAGGCGCTTGGTTTTCCACCCATTTTCTGCTCATAAGCCACACCACCTTTTGTCCCGGACCCTGTCTGCCGGCAAGGTCCTGTTCATTTTAGTATATCCAAGCCGGATAAGAACGGAAGTACTAATTTCTTATAGTACCCGTTCATTCGCCTGCGAATTTATTACAGCGTTCGACATTAAATTTACAAAACGCTTATTCTATTTTTATGCCTGCTCCATTATAATGAAGCTAATTAGCACAATACCCGGAGGGAAAGTCCGAATATGATGTCCAGAAGACTCTTTGTCAAACAGATGCTGGCCATCCTCACGTTGATGTCAGGGGGCGCCCTGACTGCATCTCAAATATGGAATGGCGCCTCGGATACATACACTGAAACCAAATCCGGAGGAAATCATTCCCAACAGCCCGAGGCTCGGACGGCTTCCTCCGATCTTTCCGTCCCTGTCCTTTCCTTCTTTCTGCTCAGCGATCTGCACATTTCCGCGGCGGATTCCGTCTTCGACGGCAGACTGCATTTGGCGCTGAAAGACATCAGCAAGTTCGAATCGGATGTGGACACGATCGTGCTGGGAGGCGATTTGACAGACTTCGGCAGAGAGTCGGAGTACAAACGTCTGCAATCGATACTCCATGAGTATAAGCTTCCACCGCTGTACGGGAATATGGGCAACCACGATTATTACGATATATGGCTGAACGCCAAAGGAGCTTTCTCTACGGAGACGATGCCCAACGGCAAAACGGACGCCATGTCACGCGAGCGGTTTATGCGGTTTATCGGGTATAAGGACAAACCTTATCATGAGGTATGGATCAAGGGCGTTCATCTCATCATGCTGTCCCAGGAGACTTACGTCCAGGAAACGCCCGAGGTCGGAGAAGGAGCATGGTATTCCGACGAACAGCTGGCTTGGTTTGAAGAAACGATGAAAGCCCACAAAGACGGGCGGCCCGCTTTTGTCTTTATCCATCAACCGCTTCCGGAGCCGGGCACGGACGGCGGTACGCATCGGTTGATTCGCGCCGAGCGATTCCGCGCCATTCTGGAGCCTTACATCAACGTCTTCGTGCTGTCCGGACACAGTCACCGCAACTTTGTCGGAGAAGACCATTACAACCGGCAGAACACCTTTCACTGGTTCAACAATGCCTCGGTAGGCAAAACAAGGCCCGTCCCCGGTCAATCGGGAACGCCGGTACAGGGAATGTACGTACAGGTATACCCGCATGAAGTCGTGATTCGCGGACGGGAATTCAGTACCCGGACTTGGATCGAAGAAGCGCATTGGAAGGTTCCTCTGCTTCCGGGCAAGTCAACCTGAGCAACGTGCGGCGTGATTGGCCTCCATTCACGATATTGTATTTTATACTTTGGAGGAATAGAAAATGAATTTTGTGGTCACCGGAGGCGCGGGTTTTATTGGCTCACATATCGTGGATGCGCTCATCGATTCGGGACATCGGGTGCATGTTGTCGATAATTTAACGACAGGCCGTCGGGAGAACGTGAATCCCAAGGCAATATTTCATCTTATCGACATTACAGGGGATCAGCTCGGAGCTGTTTTTGAGCAAGCCAAACCGGATATGGTCATTCATCACGCGGCGCAAATCGACGTGCAAACTTCCATGGAGCGTCCGCTGCTCGATGCAAAAGTCAATATTCTGGGTACCCTTGCCCTGCTGGAGCAATGCCGCGAGCATAAAGTGCGCAAACTGATCTATGCTTCTTCTGCCGCTGTGTACGGACCTCCGGAGTATCTTGGAGCGGATGAAGGGCATCCACTCCGCCCGATTTCCTTTTACGGCATTTCCAAGCAAACGCCAGAGCATTACATTGAGATCTTCTCTCATTTATTCGGAATCGATTACACCATATTACGCTATGCCAATGTATATGGAATTCGTCAGGATCCCAAAGGAGAGGGCGGCGTCGTGTCCGTCTTCGTGGATCAGCTGCTGCAAGGACAGCAAACCGTTATTTTCGGGGACGGCGAGCAAACCCGTGATTTCATTTATGTCAAAGATATCGTCAGCGCCAACCTGGCGGCCGTTGAACGCGGGAGCAAAGGAATATACAACATCAGCTGGAATAAGCAGACCTCGGTAAATAATCTGCTGAAGCTAATGAGCGAGCTGTGCGGCAAGCCGTTCGCTCCCCGCTACATGCCTCCGCGCGCCGGCGACATCATCCACAGTCGGCTTGACAACACGGCGGCCAAAGAACAGCTTGGGTGGGAGCCCCGTGTCACGCTGCGCAGCGGACTCCGTGAAACGATTGAATACTACAGCCGCCTCTACGGATCGAACTCATCCTGTCCGCCACAATGATTTGTCTCTTGAGCTCCTCTCATCCTTAGGCTTTCCCGTTCTTCCAGCAATAACCTTTTTCAGACCGGTATGCGTTTCGGTTAGAAAAAGGTTTTTTGGCATGATGTAGGAACTTAAAAGATTTTGTCGAATAAGAAAGAATATACGTTTTTTGATTATACCCTTAAAAGGTGATGTTTTTTGAATCTGATCTGTCAACTTTTGCTTCACATGTTTATTATTATAACACCCGTACTGCTTTACCAGCTTTTTTGGATCGACCGGCTGCAGCGAACAGACGAAAGAAGCAAACATTGGATCGCAGCCGCTATTTGTGCTTTGGTTGCCGTATTCAGTATGTCGTACCCGTTAGAATGGCATCCGGACTACCGCTACGACTTCCGCATGATTCCGCTGGCAGTCTGCTTTTTTTATGCCGGCCCGGTTCCGGCGCTGGGCGTTTCCGCCGTCATCATGGGGTACGGCTGGCACTTGAACAGCTCCGATCTTCATACGCTTCCGATATTATTAAGCTTTATTCTGATATTGCTGTGGTATTGTCAAAAAAGGCTTGGCGATGCGTCCAATCTGCTCCACCCTGTCAAGGGGGCCTTATTGGGACTTGCGATCTCCCTTATATCGGCCTTTGTCGCCCTGCTAACCCAGTGGCTGCAAGGTGTTCCTGTGGGCAGTCATTTCTTCATCTTTTTTTCTTTATACTGTTTAATATTCACGGTCACTTCGATCCTTGTCGTGTATACCATTCGCCAGATAAAGAAAAACCTTAATCTGCGTAAACGAATACAGCACAACGATCAGATGAACATGCTGAGCGAGCTTGCGGCATCGTTTGCCCATGAAATTCGCAATCCGTTGACCGTTGTTCGCGGTTTTGTGCAGATGATGAGCCAAAGCCATTTGCCCGAAGACAAACGCCAATTTTACAACCAACTGGTTTTGGAAGAAATGGACAAAGCCCAATCCATCATCAACGACTACCTGACATTCGCCAAGCCGCAATTCGATGCAACGCAGCTGTTCGATGCCAAGACGGTTATTGCTGCCGCAGTAGAGTCGCTGCAAGCGTATGCCGAGCTTAAAGGAGTGACCATCGAGACGCATTTGCAGGATCAGCTGATGATCAGCGCCAATACGGATAAATTCATGCAGTGCATCGTTTGCTTGTGCAGGAACGGAATTGATTCGATGCCGGGCGGAGGCAAGCTGCAGCTCGTCGGCGTAGTACAGAATCAAACCGTATGTATCGATATCATCGACCACGGCGTCGGGATGACGGCCGACGAGGTAAGGCGGCTGGGGACGCCATATTATTCTACGCGCGTTAAGGGAACAGGACTCGGCATGATGGTTACTTATCGGACCATTCAGAACATTCAGGGCCGCATAGACGTGACAAGCGAAGTAGGAAAAGGCACCTGTTTTTCCATTCTGATCCCTTCCCTGCACTCATCCGCTTATCACTAGACTTACGGAGCAGCAAGAATGTCCATGACTTCCTTGAACAAAGGAACGGACTTGTTGCCGTATCCTTGCGGCACATTCTGTACCAGAACGGCAACGGCGTAACGGGGCTGATCCGCAGGACCATACCCGATGAACCAATGATTTTCTCCCGGCTTCCCGTTCTTCAAGGTCAATTGAGCCGTTCCCGATTTGCCTGCAAGCGGCCATTTGGCCGCCTGCAGCGCCGTACCGGTACCATGGTCTACCACCTCTTTCATCCAAGCGAGCAGCCGCTGTGCCGTATCAGGGCTGATCGGAGCGGCACCTTCCGGTGCAAGCCCTCTTGGAGGGAAAGAGGTATGAAGCCGATCGTTCTGAAACCGGATTTCCTGGACGATGCGCGGCGAGAGTACCTTTCCTTGCGCATATAAGCTTACGACCAGATTGGCCACCTGGAGCGGAGTCACCTGGACATCCCGCTGCCCGATCGCCGTCTGCACTAAAGCCCCCTCATCTCTTTTATCGGTCGAAAGGTGATACACCTGTCCCTTCTCTTCTCCGTCCCACTGCCTGAAGTCCGCTTGTCCCGGCACCGCTCCCGACCAGCCCACGAGAGTCCCCAACCCGAGCTTTTGCGCATATTGCTCCAGCTTCTCCGCGCCGATACGTTTCGCAGCTTCCGCAAAAACGATGTTGCAGGATTGCGCAAAGCCTTCCTCCAGCGTCAAGTGTCCATGTCCCCCCTTTTTCCAGCAGGTGAATCCATACTTTCCAAGCTCTCCGTTGCATTCAAACGTTTCGTCCGGATGCACCGCTTTTTCTTCCAACGCGGCAGCAGCCGTCACTGTTTTGAATATCGAGCCCGGGACGGTTGCTTTTAGTGCTCTATTGCTCCAATGGCCTTCTGTCGGATCGACGTGTCCGGGATGAAACGAAGGACGGCTTGCCATGGCTACCGTATCCGCGTTCCGAATATCCAGCACGACAACCGCTCCTTCCGCAATCCCGAGCCGCTCCATCTGAAATTCAATATGGCTCTGAATGCCTTTGTTCAGTGTCGTAACCATTTTTAGCGGGTAGTAGGGATTGTCGGGCGATATTATTCTCACATCCAAACCGGGTAAAGGCCGCTTCATCCCGTCGGTAAATAAAGAAACCGAGGTAGCTCCGATGCCTTGCAGCCAATAATCAAACGTTTTCTCCAGACCGGCATTCCCGATTTTACTTGTGAGCTGAAGCTCTCCCTTTTGGATTTGGCCCGAAAACTGCTCCATGATCCGCTCCGGATTTTGTCCGATAAAACCGATGACATGACTTGCCGGCTGCTGCTGTGCATATCGCTGCTTGTAGCGCATCACCCGGACATCCGGTAATCCGAGCGCTTCAATCCGCTCTGCCTGGGAATCCGTAAGCGCGACGGGCCGGCCCGATTCGGACCAGATTTCCGGTGATTTCAGCCCGCTGACGAATATATGCCATTCTTTCCCCGGAATTCCCATCCATTCTGCAATCCGGTTCAGCGACTCCTCCCGCCGTCCTCCCGCACTGCCCTCCTCGCGTACAGGAAACACCGTCAGCACCTTCAACTCTTTACCGGTGAGCGGATCGCCGTTCCGGTCAACGAAATCTCCTCTGCCGCTATCCAGAACTATTCCGTTTTCCCGCTGAATCACAGAGTTCGCCAGTAAATCGATGCCCCTGCCTGTGAAGCTGCGGGTGGCGACGACTTGAATCCAGAATAATCTGATGTTCCAGACGGCCAAAAGACCGACAATCAGAAGTAAAGCAAGGAACATGCGATGCTTTTTCAGCTCGGTTTCGTCATTCATGCCGGAATCTCCTTTAATGCCTGTAATCTAGTAACAGTATGTTCAGTTGTCATGAGCTCCAAACGTTTCTTGACGGCGATGGACGGCAAAAAAAGCCTTCCCCCGCTTACAGGGAAAGGCTTTAGGCTATACCTGGAATTTGGAAAGAGACTCCTTCAACGAATTGGACAGCTCTTCGAGCTTGTCTGACAGCTTCACAAGACTGCTGCTGATGTTCAGCTGTTCCGAGCTTAAGGAAGCAACCTCCTCCGAGGTCGCTGACGATTGCTGCGCCACAGCGCTCACATTCGTCATCGCGTCATTCAATATCATTTGCGAAGATTCCAATTGGCTGATCGATTCCGTCACTTCCGAGAGCCTGTCAATCAACCCGCCCATTTGCGAATCAACCTGCTTGAAGATGGAATCCGCCTCTTTAACGGATTGAATCTGCTCCTGGAATATCGGATAAGCCTGGGAAAGTACGCTTACCGTTTCGTCTATCTCCTTTTGTATCTTCTCGGTAATTTCACCCACAACCGCAATCGATTGACGGGACTGATCCGCGAGCTTGCGGATTTCGTCGGCTACCACCATGAATCCTTTGCCTGCCGCACCCGCTCTGGCCGCCTCGATGGTCGCATTTAAGGACAGGATGTTCGTTTGCTTCGTAATGCTGTTCAGCATTTCCAGAATTTTTCGGATGGAGCTGGTGCTGTCCTTCAGGTTATCTACCTTCTCCACCATTTCCCGGGTCATCGCTTCCGTCGTATTCGTCTTGCCGATCAACTGGGACATATATTCAATCCCTTGTTTACTCGACTTCTGAACTTCCGATGCGGATGAGCCCATAACGATGTTCGCATCCACCACGTTTTTCATTTGCAAGCCGATGTTGTGGGTTAATTCATTCCCCCGCTCCGATTCCACAGCCAGGCTGGATGCACCGTTGGCTATTTCCTCCGTTGCGACGGCGATCTCCTTGGCGGAAATGGCCGTCTGCTTCGAAGCCTCGGACAATTCACCGGCGGTATTGAGCACATCCTGCGCAGACTGATTGGTTTGCTGCACGAGTCCGGTGATTTTCTCCATCATTTGATTGAAGCTTTCACCCAGCTGGCCGATTTCATCATTCCGTTTGACCGTCATCCGGACTCTTAAATCTCCCTGCTCTCCCTGTTTCATCAAGTTCCGGAGCATAATGATCGGCCTTCCGATCATTTGGGCGATAAAATAACCGATGATGACTGAAATCACCGCTGCGACAGCGGTCATCAGCCAAGTCATATTGGATATCGTTTTGGCGTCTTTGACCAACTCGTCCACAGGCATCTCGCCCACGAGCAGCCAATGGTTCTTTTGGGATTTGTAGTACACCAGCTGCATGTTTTTATTGTCGCTGAGCAGCCTGCCCATGTCATTTTCAAACGATTCCTTGGCAACGCCGAGATTGCTGTCATTTCCGATGGTCGTCCGATCTGCATGATAAATCAATTCCATATTCGGACCGGCAATAATCGTTCTTCCGCCTTCGCCCATATTAATGGAGCTTAATTCTTTATCAATGACGTCCAGATTGATCTCCATCAACAAGACCACATGATAATCGTTGGTAACCTTCAACAGCCGTCCCAATGCGAAGCTGGCCGCACCGGGGACTCCGACGTTTTGTGAGAATCCGCCCTGCTTGGTCCCCAGCCAGGAAACGGCTCCGTTGTTGTCCAGGATAGATTTGAACCAGCTTTCTTGTCCCATGCCCTCGCTTTTAAGGGTGCCTCCTGACCCTGCCAACGGATCTCCGGCGGAATTCATTAATTGTATGGAGGTAATGGCTTTATTCGAATATGAATATACGTTTAGCCTTTCTCCAAGCTTTTGACGAAGCACGAGATATTCATAGCTGTTTTTGTCTAGCTGATTCAACTCCTTCAGCACGTTCCTCAGATCTTCGTCGATTAAAATTTGCATGGATAAATCTTCATATGTATTGTACAGAATATCCAGCTTTTGCCCCGCTTGAACAATCGTCTGTTCGGAGGCTTCGGCCACCTTTCTTTGAATCACGTCTTTGGAAATGAAATAAGAAATGAAACCCACGCTCAAGACGAAAAACCAGATACTCAAAAGAAAAATGATAAACAGCTTTGTTCCAACCGATTTGAACAAGTTATTCAACCTGATCCCCTTTATCGCATCGATGGCACGTGAAGCATTGGGCGCCCCTTGACGGTTACGCCTGTTGGAAAATTTCAAACGAATCTGTGCTGTAAATGCTTTGCCGGCTTTTTGCAGGCTGGCTTTGAGTGAAGACCAGTAGTTCTTCACAGAGACCACCACCTAGATTTGGTATAGTTAGCTGAATGTGTAAAAACACAGCTTATACGTATTCGACAAGTTTAGCCATAATCCTTTTCTTTTTCCTGCACAATTCAAAAAAAAATATAGTTCTATCGCCCCAATCCAATAAAAGAGTTTTCCAGCGAATATGACAAAAAACACAGCTGACTTATTATATATCGGGACAAATCAACAAAAAATTTATAGTCTTTTTAGACTATCAATAAAAACCAGCTAATGGTTTGTCAACACTTTTGATTGCTTGACAGATAAATAGTTTGTATACTATTTTCTAAGCATGACAAATAAACCTCCATACAATGGAAGTTTATGGTTTTTTCTACTTATAATTGGTGTTTTATAAAGTGTAGGGTGCCCTTTTTTAGCATAGCGTAGACGTGATGTAATAACTTGTTGGCGCAAACGATCACGGCTACTTTATGGGGCTTGCCCTCACTTTTTTTCTTGCTACGCGTTGTCGGTTCGACGTATGATCGAACCGGAGAGTGTGTTTGGACAAATGAAAAACAACCGGAACTTCCGGCGTTTCCTGCTTCGCGGCTTGCCCAAAGTGAGCCTGGAGGTCGGGTGGCTTTCCCTTGCCCATAATTTATTAAAGTGGGCGGCGATGAACCAAAAAGGTCGAGTAAGAGAGTACGTATAGCCCCCTACTCGACCTTTTTTTCTGTATGGAAACGAGAAGTTAAGAAAACAGGGCCGTCCCTGCGTAGCTAAAAGCTACTTATGGGACGGCCCCTTTTATGCCATACCTTCTGTTTATTTGCCTATCTTCTTTCTCATCAGATCCAGCGGTTGAACCGGCCGGTCCACCTTCATTCGAATAAGCTGCAGCGGATGGCGTGCCGCATCAATCGGTTGACCGTCCTCCGTACGCAGCTCGGGAACGATCTGCTTAAAGAACGTTCCCTTGGGTCCGAAAAACTCCACCTCTTGACCCGGTTTAAAATGGTTGCGCTGCTGTATGAGCGCCGTTTGCGTATTGGCATCGTAATCCGTAACTACGCCAACAAAATCGTACGGCGCAGCCTTGTCCTCCGGCTCAAAGATATGGTCTTCGTGGTCCGGCTCGCCATAGAAGAAGCCTGTGTTCAGCGGCCGGTTAGCCGCTTTTTGAATCTCGTAAAGCCATTCCGGTTTCATCTCGTAATGCTCCGGATCGGCAAAATACGCATCAATCGCCTGTCGATAAGCGTTCACTACCGTTGCCACATAGTGTACGCTCTTCATCCGTCCTTCGATCTTGAAGCTGTCGACGCCCGCACGAATCAGTTCCGGCACATGCTCGATCATACACAAATCCTTGGAGCTCATGGAGAACGGGTTATCTCCTTCCTGGAACAGCGGGATCTCCTTCATGCCGATCTCCTGCTCCACATCCTCTTGAGACGTGAACAAATCGTACTTCCAGCGGCACGACTGACAGCACCCGCCGCGGTTGGAATCCCGGTCGGTAAAATGGTTCGAGAGCACACAGCGGCCCGAGTAGGAGCTGCACATCGCGCCATGCACGAATACCTCGATTTCGATATCCACATGTTTTTTGATCTCCAGGATCTCTTCCATCGTAGCTTCCCTGGCCAATACGACACGGTCCACTCCGTCTTCCTTCCAGAACTGTACGGCCTGACGGTTCATCGTGGACTGCTGCGTGCTTAGATGAATCTCAAGCCGCGGCGCCACGCGTTTGCACGTTTCGATAATGACCGGATCCGCAACGATGATGGCGTGAACCCCGGCATCCTGGATTCCCTTTAAATATTCTTCGAGACCAGGCAAATCCTCGTTATGAGCAAAAATGTTGGTAGCCACAAATACTTTGGCCCCGTACTTTTCGGCAAACTTGACGCCTTCCCGCATCTCTTCGAACGTAAAGTTGTCCGCATTCGAACGAAGACCGTACTGCTGGCCGCCGATATATACCGCATCCGCACCGTAATGGACGGCAAATTTTAACTTCTCCAAGCTGCCCGCCGGCGCCAGCAGCTCCGGCTTCTCGAGCCGGATGCGCTTGCCCAGCAGATCCTGCTGCAATAATGTCATCATTTCCACCTCGCTTTGATTTCTTTTGATCGATTTAATACACTTGCTCTTTAAAGAAAAACCCGTAAGAAAGCTCACGCCGCGGATCCTGCAGCGCGCGGATCGCGTCCAGCCACTCTTCATTGAATTCGTAGCGTTCCGGATCCGCGACATAAGCGTCGATCGCTTGCCGGTAGCTTCGGATCACCGTTTCATTGTACTCGGCGGATTTGAGCAGCCCCTCCACCTTGAAGCTGTCGATTTCGCCCTCCATCAGCTCGTGAAGACTATCCAGCATGCAGATATCATCCGAGCTCATAATGTGCGTACCGTTCTCATCCTCATAAACCGGATAACGTTCGTCCTGGCGTTCCTGTTCGATCAGGAACAGCCCTTCTTCCATTCCCAGCGACAACTTTTGCAGTTCCTCGGGCCTTCCCCGATGCTCTTTATAAATCGTGAGCAGGCTCCGCTTGGAATGATAAATATTCGTCATGCCGTGCACCTGTACCTGCACTTCCATTTCATCGGCCAGCTGCCGCTTGATATCGATCGTCTCCTCCAGGTTCAGTTCGCGGGCCAGCACCATCCGTACGGCGCCCTTACGTCCCCAGTACCGGGCGGTGGCATAATTCGTAGATGTCATCTCCGCGTTCCAATGCAGCGGCATCCCGGGTGCGGCGCTACGGACAGCCATTAACACAGCCGGATCGCCGAAGACAAGCGCATCGGGCCCGATCTCTTGCAGCTTGCTCAAATAAGCCTCCAAATCGGGAAGCACACCATTATCCATAATATTATTTACCGCGACATACACTTTAGCCCCATGCCCGTGAGCCCAGGGAACAAGCCTGCGAAGCTCCTCCGTTGTCACTTCTCCCGGGAGCCGTATGCCAAACTTGTGCTCGCCGACAACCACGGCGTCCGCTCCGGCTTTAATGTAGCGCTGAGCCTCTTCGGCGGAGCCTGCGGAGATCAAAAGCTCGGGTTTCTTCATCTTCAGCCTCACCTGCTTTATCTAAAATCACGGATTGCCCGTCTTGTTGCTCTCGGCAATATTTTTATTATGCTGCTCGAACGTTTCGGCGAACA
Organism: Paenibacillus sp. JMULE4; assembly: GCF_013337105.1. Lineage (NCBI taxonomy): Bacteria > Bacillati > Bacillota > Bacilli > Caryophanales > Paenibacillaceae > Paenibacillus > Paenibacillus sp. JMULE4. The sequence continues at coordinate 281,695 of NZ_SGWF01000011.1, read as the reverse complement.
AATGCCTCCTGGTCCCGTCCTTCTTGGTCACATAAAACAAATAGTTGGTCTCTGCCGGATAAATGGCCGCCTGAATGGAATCAAGACTCGGGCTTGCAATCGGGCCTGGCGGAAGCCCCTTATTCAAATACGTGTTGTACGGGCTTTCGATAAGCAAATCCTGGAAAAGCAGCCGTTCCCTTTGTTTATCGAATAAATATTGAACCGTGGCGTCAATTTGCAGCGGCATGCCTTGCTTTAGACGGTTATGAATAATTCCGCTGACAATAGGCCGCTCTCCGTCCACCACCACTTCCCTTTCAATCAGCGATGCGATGGTCAGCATCTGATGGAACGTCAAATTTCGCTGCGCCATGACTTCTTTCCAGTCCTGCGGCAGCTGGGCGAGCCGTTTGTCGAGCTCCTGCATCATCGAGGCGATCATCTCATTCGCATCGGCGTCCTTCTTCCATTCATACGTCTCGGGAAACAGATATCCCTCAAGCCGATAACGGATGGATGCATCCTCCGGAATAGACGCTCCAACCGTTCCTTCCGCAGCTTTATAGCTTTGCGCCGCCTGGAGGAAGGCCGTGCTGTCCATTCCGTGTTCCGCCTCCAGCTTCTCGGCGATCTGCCGCAGCGTAAAACCCTCGGGAACGGTAAGCCGCAGTCCCGCTTCCTTGACCGTCTCTCCCCGATTCAGCTGACCGATAATCTCATCCGGCGAGATCCCCGGCGTCATGTCGTATTCTCCCGCCTGGAAGCGTGCGCCCTCCCGCTTATACTTCAGGTACCATGTAAAAATGCGGGCATTGCGCACGATCCCCTTTTGTTCGAGCTCCAGAGCCAGCTGCGCCACTCCGGTTCCCGGAGGGAAAGAAATCCGCTGCGCTTCCGCCGATGGCGGCATGGGCTCCAACGCTTTCACCACATATAAAGCAAGACCGGCTCCGGCCCCGGCCATCAGGAATATAATAATAATCAGTCCCGATAAGACGATACGTTTCATCGACCTTCTTCTCTCCACAATGATGCTATCCCGCCCCTTCTTCAAGCCCGGCAAAACAAACGAAAAAGAGCGGATTATCTCCGCTCCAGGCAACGCATTAGGTAAAAAGTTGTATGCTTACAACTGTTCGTCAGCCGGAAAAGTCCATTCGTCGAAGAGCTCGGAGATATTCTCCCATTCATCGTCGTCTTCGATCGTTTCGAGCTCCAGTTCTCCATCGTCCTTGCGTGATACGCGGTACACTTCCGGCTCGTCATCCTTGCCTGGCTTCGCTTTTTCCAGCATAGCATAGGCCTGACCGTTTACGATCAACTCGGAGACGATGCGGTAAACAACGGATTCCTGATGCTCGTCATACAAAATAATATCATTTCCGTAGACTTCCCGCAACTGACGTGTAGGTTCGGCTTCCGACATGCGGTTCAAATGAAGGCCTCCTTTCGCAGATTACTTGGACTCTTCCTCATCTTCGTCGAATTCGTCCATCAGCGTATTGAAGGTTTCCTCCACGATATTCCATTCGTCTTCATCTTCAATCGTATACAGCTGCAGGTCGTCGCCGTCTTCTTCATAACGGAACGCATACACTTCGTCGGATTCCTCATCGGCATCGACAGGAACAACCATCATGTACTTATTGTCCGAGCCGTCCACTTCAAATTTCATGATCACTTCAAATTCTTCTTCATTGCCTTCATCATCGGGAATATAAATAATTTCCGGCTCTTCAAGCACTTGTTCCTGATTGGAACCTTGATCCTTCTGGGACACAGTCCATCACCTCTTCGAGTAAGATTGGGAATCCATGAATCCTTGCAAAATGAGTGCAGCAGCCATCTTGTCAACGACCTGTTTCCGTTTCTTGCGGCTGACGTCCGCCTCCAGCAGCGTTCGCTGCGCCGCAGCCGTCGTCAGCCGTTCGTCCCACAAATGCACCGGCATTTGTAGGGTTTCATGCAGTTCTTTAGAAAATGCGATGCAAATTTCCCCACGGGGTCCGATCGTGTTGTTCATATTTTTCGGAAGCCCGACCACAACTTCCGTTACCCCGTACTGCTGAACCAACGCTTTGATACGGTCCATATCCCGCTGTGCCGTCGTTCGGCGGATCACCTCAAGCCCTTGTGCCGTCCAGCCGAGCTCATCACTGACAGCGACACCGATCGTCTTGTCACCGTAATCTAATCCCATGTAACGCATAGCTGCTCCAATCGGCCTGTCTGCACCTTAAGATTTATACTGTTGGAGATAAGAACGAACGAGCTCCTCGATCAGTTCATCTCTCTCCCGCTTGCGGATGATGCTCCTTGCATTGTTGTGACGTGGGATATAGGCCGGATCGCCGGAAAGCAGATAACCGACGATTTGGTTGATCGGGTTGTAGCCTTTTTCCTGAAGCGCGTCAAACACCGTTAAAATGACCTCTTTGGGTGACGTCTCGATCTCTTCCGCCTTGACGTTATATTTCATCGTTTTATCCATTGAACTCATCTGGAAAAGCACCCCCCTGTATTCATCATAACCCACATATTCCACATATTCGCCATTTGCCTAAATATTCCTCTTGACAAGCAAAATTATTTTAATTCTAAGAGCTTCTCAACGCTTTGGATCGCTTCCTTCAGCTTCGACGGATCTTTACCGCCGGCTTGAGCCATATCCGGTCTCCCGCCTCCGCTGCCTCCGCAGCGTGCAGCCACTTCTTTAATCAGCTTGCCGGCATGATAGCCTTTGGATACCAAATCCGGCGTAACCGCGGCTGCAAGATTCACCTTGCCGTCTGCCGCAGCTCCAAGCACGATGATGGCTGAGCCCAATTTGCTTTTCATCTGATCCACGATGTTCCGAAGCGTCTCCATATCGCCTGCCGATACTTCCGCAGCAAGAACAGCCACGCCGTTCACCTGCTTCACCCGTTCTGTCAGGGATCCCGCTTCAATACCGCTCAGCTTCGCTTTCAGCGATTCGTTCTCACGGGATATCTCTTTCAGCTGTGCAAGCAATGCGTTGATCCGTTTAGGCACGTCTGCAATGTTGGACTTCAGCAGCCCCGCGGCGTCTCTGAGGAACTGCAGTTGGCCGTCCAAATATTCATAAGCGGCGCGACCCGTCACCGCTTCAATTCGGCGCACGCCCGAACCGATACCGGATTCGCCGACAATCTTGAACAGCCCGATTTGGCTTGTATTTTGAACATGGCAGCCTCCGCACAGCTCAAGGCTGTAACCGCCTACGCGCACCACACGGACGATATCGCCGTATTTTTCACCGAACAAGGCCATGGCTCCCATGGCTTTGGCTTCCGCTATCGGCTTTAAGGAAATGTCGACATCCATGCTTCTCCAGATTTGCGCATTGACGCGCCGCTCAATATCCTGAAGCTCCTCTGCCGAAATGCTGCCAAAATGAGAGAAGTCAAAGCGCAGACGTTCTGGCGCCACGAGAGAACCCGCCTGGTTGACGTGATCGCCGAGCACTTCTTTCAGGGCCTTATGCAGCAGATGCGTCGCCGTGTGATTTTTGATAATATCTTCGCGCACTTCCTGGGTTACTGTCGCCTGCACCTGATCGCCTTTGCGCAGCACGCCCGATTCCACTACGACCGTATGCACATGCTGACCATGCGGAGCCTTGCCGACATCCTCTACTTTGAGCACTGTATCTCCGGCGGTGATATAACCGTGGTCGCTGACCTGCCCCCCGCTTTCGGCATAGAACGGCGTCTTATCAAGGATCACCTGACACGTCTCTCCGGTCCCTACCAAATCGACAAACCGATTCTCATGAACGATCGCCAGCACTTTAGCCGCAGTTACCAGATCAGTATAACCAACAAACTCGCTTTTAACCGTGTAGTCGGCCAAAGGACCTCCCTGTACCTTCATGCTGTCCGCATCTTGACGGGCCGCACGGGCACGGTCGCGCTGCTCCTGCATCGCTTGATCAAAGCCGTCGCGATCGACAGTCATCCCTTGCTCGGAAGCGAAATCCTCGGTCAGGTCAAACGGGAAGCCGTAGGTATCGTACAGTTTGAACGCATCGGGTCCGCTGATTTCTGAACTTCCTGCTTTACGCGCTTTGTCTACCATTTCCGCAAGGATGGCCAATCCGTCGGACAATGTCTCATGGAAGCGCTCCTCTTCGGTACGGATCACTTTTTCAATGAACTCGCGTTTTTCTACAACTTCCGGGTAATAAACGCCCATGATCTCGCCGACTACCGGCGTGAGCGTGTACAGGAACGGTTTGTCCAGACCAAGCACCTTGCCGTAGCGAACCGCGCGGCGAAGCAAGCGGCGGATGACATAACCGCGGCCCTCGTTGGACGGCAGCACGCCGTCTCCGACGGAGAACACCACCGTGCGAATATGATCGGCAATGACCTTCAGCGCAACGTCGGTTTCTTCATTCTGCTTGTAAGTTACGCCCGCCAGCTTGCACGTTTGCTGAATGATCGGCTGGAACAGGTCGGTATCAAAATTGGAATCGACGTCCTGCAAAATGGATGCAAAGCGCTCCAGACCTGCTCCCGTATCAATGTTCTTGCTCGGAAGCGGTGTATAGCTGCCGTCTTTATTGTGGTTAAACTGGGAGAACACCAGATTCCACACTTCAAGGAAGCGTTCGTTCTCACCGCCAGGCCAGCATTCCGGATCATTCAAATCGCCGTAGGCATCGCCGCGGTCATAGAAGATCTCCGTACAAGGACCGCAAGGGCCTTCGCCGATATCCCAGAAGTTATCCTGCAGCTTGTAGATGCGCTCCTCCGGAAGACCGATTTTTTTGTTCCAAAGCTCGAACGCTTCCGTATCCTCGGGATAGACGGTGACGGACAGCCGGTCCGGGTCGAAGCCGATCCACTGGGGACTGGTGAGAAACTCCCATGCCCAGGTGATAGCTTCCTCTTTGAAATAATCTCCGATCGAGAAATTCCCGAGCATCTCGAAGAACGTATGGTGACGGCGCGTTTTGCCTACGTTCTCAATATCGTTGGTGCGAATGCATTTTTGCGAGTTGGCGATCCGCGGATTGTCCGGCACGACGCGGCCGTCGAAATAAGGCTTCAACGGAGCCATTCCGGCGTTAATCCACAGCAGCGACGGGTCGTTATGCGGTACAAGCGGCGCACTAGGCTCGATTTTATGTCCTTTGCTTTCAAAAAACTCCAACCACTTGGAGCGGATTTCACTTGCTTTCATGAGATGTTGTTCCTCCTCCATCAACCTTGATTTTAAAACAAAAAACGCCCCTGATAAACAGGGACGATTTGCTCGCGGTACCACCCTGGTTATTGTGCGGCTTGCAGCTAGGCGGCGTCTGCACAATCTCCTCTGAACGGACGTTAACGGGTCCAACCGGCGGAGTTTATCCGCACTCTGAAATGAGCGTTCGGTCATCCTTCATCAGAAAGGCTTTCACAGCTGGAACGATCGCTCAACGCCTTGCGCAAGAACGGGCCGCTCCAAAGCCTTCTCTCTGGCTAATGGGCCTATGACCTACTGAATTTCTTCGACGCTTTCTTGTATAATCAAATTGACCTATTCAAACCAAAATTATACTGATCCCAAGCAGCGCTGTCAACATCCGCTGCAGCCCAACAAAGCTTCGTTACTTTACTCTGCCCAGGCGACCCAGGTTACCAGCCGATGCTTAAACATATGGATAACAAAATCCACATAGAAATCCTTTCTGACAATCCATTGGTACTCTTCATTATGATGTGCATAAAACAGGACGTCGGTGTAGATATCATTATCATCGAAAAAGGCCCGTATTTGTTTGACGGCTTTCTCCACCCCGACGTCGGGCCGGTGCAGCTTCATCCGGAATTCCACATCCGGCCCGTTGATGTGCTCTTCTATCGTCAGCAGTTCTTTATCGTATTCATACTGCAGCATATCTCACCCAGCCTTTCAGGAACGGTTTACATTAAATATCTCACATAGATATATATATTGGCAATCACGACGGTCACCAGCATGAGCGGGAAGGCCACTTTCATGTAGCCCATGAACGTCATCGGATGTCCTTCCCTCGCTGAAATCCCGGCTACAATCAGGTTGGCGCTGGCCCCGATTATCGTGCCGTTGCCCCCGAGGCAGGCGCCAAGCGCAAGGCTCCACCACAGAGGTTCGACGTTGCCCACTCCCATGGCTCCCATCTCCTGGATCAAGGGAATCATCGTGGCCACAAACGGAATGTTATCCATAAACGACGAAGCCAGTGCACTAAGCCACAGGATCAGAATCGCCGAGCGTGCAGGATCACCGTCTGTAATCCCGACGGCATATTCCGCCAGAGAAGCGATAATTTGCGTTTCGACCAATGCCCCTACGAGTACGAAGAGCCCGATAAAGAAAAAGATGGTTGTCCACTCCACATGATGGAACGCCTCCTCCAGGTAACGTTCACCTGTCAGCAGCAGAAGCAGAAAGGCACCGGCCAGCGCTACAGTGGCGGACTCGATATGAACGATCTGATGAAGAAAGAAACCCAAAATCGTCAGCGCGAGAACCGTCAGGCATTTTTTCAGAAGCACAGGATCCTGGATCTCCGCCTTTTCATCAAGCTCCATGATACTCAAACGAAGTTCTTCGGTCGTTTGGATCGATTTCCTGTACAGCAGTGCGAATATAGGCAGAATGACTGCCATGATGACGATGACGACCGGCGTCAAATGGACAATAAAGGCATTGAAGGTCAGTTCCTTCACAGCGCTGCCGATCATAATATTCGGGGGATCTCCGATCAAGGTAGCCGTACCGCCGATGTTGCTGGCCATAATTTGCGAGATGAAAAAAGGAATCGGGTCCACCTGCAGCCGCCGTGTAATGCTGAGCGTGACGGGAACGATCAGGAGGACCGTAGTGACATTATCCAAAAATGCCGAACAGAACGCCGTAACGGCACCGAGGACAACCAAAATGCGGACCGGATAGCCGCCTGCTTTTTTGGCCGCCCATACCGCCACGTATTTGAACACTCCCGTCTTCGCCGTAATTGCTACAATAATCATCATCCCGATCAAAAGGCCGATCGTATTCAAATCGATATGTTGAAATGCCGTCTCCTGATCCAGAATACCAAGTCCCACTACGAAAATGGCACCGATCATGGCAACGATGGTACGGTGAATTTTCTCGGAAATGATAAAGCATAAGAAATTAGAAATAATCCGAGTGCAGTGATCGCTTGCTGACTCATGAAATGTAACCCCTTCCAGAGCTTTGTTTGTAAGACGTATATTACTTAAAAACGAAAAAAAAGCCCCACGCTATGAGCTCCTTCTCTGTACGCCAGCTATGTATCGACGTTGAGCCGTTATCATGGAACATTATACGCCTAACCTCACTTTCTGACAAGAATGAAACCGCCTAAAAAGGGTTAGACGGTTTTGCGATGAATGAAGTACAGAAATACGTGCTGAAGAATCACCTTCATCACCGCGAAGAACGGAACAGCCAGAATCAACCCTGCAATCCCTGCAACTTCTCCGCCCACCAGCAGTGCGAAAATAATGAACAGCGGATGCATGTTGAGAGAGCGGCCAACGACTTGCGGCGAAATGACATTGCCCTCGAGGATTTGACAGATCGTATTTACCAGGATGACCAGCAGCAGCATTTTCCATGATATCGTGGATGCCACGATTAGCGCCGGGGCTGCGCCCAGAAACGGCCCCAAATAAGGGATAATATTAAACACCGCAACCACGCATGCCAGCAGCAATGCATAAGGGAGTCCAATCAACCAGTAACCGATATACGCCAGAAGTCCGACGATCATGCATACGGTAAATTGTCCGCGGATGTAATTTCCCAACGCCGTATCAATGTCCACCAGCATCGAAACAATTTCTTTGCGATGGGCTTTAGGGACGATCGCCAGTGTCGTTTTCTCAATGAGCTGCAGATCTTTTAAAATATAGAAGGCCACAAACGGAATGATTAAAACAAGAAACATCGTATTGATGGTGCTCCCGATCCCGCCCAAATAACCGGCGATCGCAAGCGAAATGCTGTTTTCCAGCTTGGCCAGCGACTGATTGATGCCCTCCCGCACACTGTCCGGCAAAAATTTAAGACCGTTGAAATTGTCCACGACACTTTGTGCTTTAAACGCCACATCCGGCATATGCTGGTTCAGCTCGGCAAGCTGTTTGACCAGCATAGGAATGACATTCATCAGCACTACCGTAGCGGAAATGATAAATACCGCATAGATCGTAAGCACAGCGACCGTACGCGGTACCTTGCGGGCCCCAAGCAGCGAAACCACAGGATTGAGCACATACGAAATAATCAATGCAATGATAAACGGCGTCAGGATTTCGCGCAAAAATAAATAAATGCCCACGATGATCGGACGAAGCTGAAGCAGCATGAACAATATGGCAAGCCCGAGCAGCGTATAGATCATCCCGATGAACACCCGATGCTTCGGAAACTGTTCCATAGACTCCTCCACCACCTTGTAAGCTTAACAGGGTAAAACCACCCTTTACAGTATATGTACAAGCTGACGGTCTTAACCCTGTTCTGCCATTTCCCGCGAAAATTAGCATAGTTGAGCTTCCGGCGAATACAATACATAAAAAGCAGCCTACGGACAAGACAAAAACACCGTTCCCCCAAGAAACCTAAGGCTTCCCGGCAACGGTGTTCATCGGATGGGTCCGGCGACCCCAACGACTTTGTTAATTGGCATGTACTTGCGCTATTTCTTCCTCAAAGAACAAATCGTCCAAGGAGCTCAAAGTCCCGTCCTCTTCCACTTGAAAGACAGACATTTTCTCTCCGTTCACGGTTAATTCGATAAAGCAGCCCCAGCAGTAAAACTGGTGCGAACCGATTTTTCCAATATCCTTGGAATTGCAATTTGGACAACGTAGCATACAATCACCCTATTCTTCTTTTGGTACGAAGATTTCCTCCAACGTATCGCTTGCTTGTACGGGAACAATTAAAGCATCCTTACCGATCTTTACCGAATCCGGCATAGGCAGCCATCTGCGCCCTTCCTTTAAATCAGAAATGAAACCTTCGGTCAATTCATAACCTATTACCTTTATACCCACAACCGGTTCCAAATAAACATCTTCTACCATTCCAAGCTGCTGTCCGTTTACGGTAATGACCGGAAGGCCCTTGAGTTTGGAATCGCCGAATAGCAAGGTCCGAAAAACTTTGTCGGCCTCAATGGAACGAACCGCTTCTTCCGACCTGATGGTGACGGCATCGTCGCCAAGCGCAACGACGTCTGCCGAAGCAATACAAGTCATGTCGGAAAACCAATGCCTGGCCTCCAAAAGTAGCGCCTCCACCTGCCATCCCTCATCCATAAGGAGATCCTTCGTATGGCCTACCTGCTTACCAGTTTCAACGCAAATGATCGGCAAACCGATGACATCCCGCGCTTTCTTCACAAGGTTTGCCTCCTTGAGATTTTTAAACATTTGCTTAACGAATAGTACGCAAACGGCTGACAATGGTTTCAAGGATACCCGCAACTTCTGCAATTTGCTGCTCAGTGTTGTCGGCGCCGAAGCTGAAACGAATGGCCGATGCCGTCACTGCCTCCGGAAGCTTCATCGCTTTTAGCACGTGGGAGACTTCCAATGAACCCGAGGTGCAGGCCGACCCGCTTGCCGCAGCCACACCCGCCAAATCGAGATTCATCAGCATCGTTTCCGTTGAAATCCCCGGGAAGCTGACATTCAAAATATGCGGGAGCACCTCCGTCGGATGGCCATTGATAACAAAAGCATCGGCAGCCAGACGCCTTTCTAACTCCTTCACCATTCCTTGACGTAGTTTTTCCATCTTTTGTTTCAATTCATACCTGTTTTTTTGCATGATTTCTACAGCCTTCGCGAAGCCGACGATGCCTGCCGTATTCTCCGTTCCCGCCCGGCGCTTGCGTTCTTGCGAACCGCCATACAAAAGCGGCGAAATCTTAGTTGTTTTTGATATATATAAAGCACCAATCCCTTTGGGACCGTTCAGCTTGTGCGCGGAAAAACTCATGAGATCGACCGGCAGTCGGCTCAGATCCATCGGAATATGCGCCAATGCTTGAACGGCATCGACATGAAAGCATATCCCCCGTTCTCTTGCCAGGCGCCCGATCGCTTCAACAGGCTGCAGTGTCCCGGTTTCGTTGTTGCCATACATGACGCTGATCAAGATGGTATCCGGACGGATGGCTTCTTCTACATCCGCTAAGGAAACCTGACCGAAACGGTCAACCGGGAGGTAGGTGACCTCATAGCCAAGCTGCTCCAGCCGCTCACAAGCATGAAGAACCGCGTGATGCTCTATGCTTGTCGTAATGATATGCTTGCCGCGGGACCGGTACGCTTCTGCCGCACCGAACAATGCCATGTTGTCGCTCTCCGTCCCGCTTCCGGTGAACACCAGTTCGGAAGGAGAGCAGCCAACGAATGCGGCAATGCGATCCCTTGCCGCATTCAGCGCCGTACGCGCCTGCCGTCCTGCCGCGTGCGTGCTGGAGGCATTGCCGTACATTTCAGATAGATAGGGAATCATCGCCTCCACGACTTCCGGATGTACGGGTGTCGTAGCGGCGTGATCCAAATAAATGAACTTCAAAGCGTTTCACCACATCTGTCTAGTAGGATTTAGGAATGAACCTGATCGGAGGAAAAATCTGCTGAGACTAAATATAAAACATGTAGCTGTCGTTCTGGCTGCCTTCTTCCTTGTAGGAGATCAGATCGGCGAGCGTGGTGGAATCAAGCACATGTGCAATACCGTCGCGGATTCTAATCCATAAGTTTCGCTTTGCAGGATCGTCCTCTTCTGTGAAATCAACCGGACTGATCGGTCCTTCCAGCACCCGGATGATATCTCCGGAAGAGATTTCCTCCGGCGATTTGGATAATATATATCCTCCATAAGCCCCGCGAATGCTCTTGACCAGCCCCGCATTCCTAAGCGGTGCGATCAATTGCTCCAAATAATGCTCGGAAAGCTGGTGCTTCTCCGCGATGCTTTTTAAAGAGGTAGGGCCTTCTCCGAACTTCGTGGCCAACTCCATCATGATTGTAAGCCCGTAGCGGCCTTTAGTGGATATCTTCAAATCGAGCACCTCGTTTATGACATCAGAAAGTATAGATTTGATCTGGTTGATCAGCTTTCTGTCGTTGTGTACCAATCCAAACTGCCTCTATTAACAGTCTGGCATCTTTGAAATAAATGCAATAAAACAATTTTCAGTTAAATAAGCATTTTGCATCGATTCTATCGTAACATAAAACCATGTATTATGGGAGAAAAACCGTGACATATTAATGAAAAATTTTATTCTTTTTGCAATTCGATGTATAATACAAGAATGCCAGTCAAGGAAAGTGGGGTATGAGACATATGACGAAAAAAGCACGCGTCGTCCTCGGCATGTCCGGCGGCGTCGATTCTTCGGTTTCGGCGCTCCTTCTTAAGGAACAAGGCTATGAGGTTATCGGCGTTTTCATGAAAAATTGGGACGATACGGACGAATTCGGCCACTGTACCGCAGAGGACGATGCGGAAGATGTAAGGCGCGTTTGCGACCAAATCGGTATTCCCTATTATACGGTAAATTTTGAAAAACAATACATGGATAAGGTATTCACATACTTTTTGGACGAATATCGCAAAGGCCGCACCCCGAATCCGGACGTCATGTGCAACCGGGAAATCAAATTCGGGGAATTTTTGAACAAAGCGCTGGAGCTCGGCGCAGATTATATCGCAACCGGGCATTATGCCCGTGTGGAGCACCGGGACGGAGCGTACAGGCTGCTTCGCGGGTTGGATTCGAACAAGGATCAAACCTATTTTCTCCATGCTTTGGATCAATACCAGCTTTCCAAGGCAATGTTTCCGATCGGCCATCTGCCGAAGCCTGAAGTACGCGCGATCGCAGAGAAGGCCGGATTGGCTACGGCCAAGAAAAAGGACAGCACCGGGGTATGCTTCATCGGCGAACGCAACTTCAAGGCGTTTCTCAGCAGCTATCTTCCGGCCAAGCCCGGCGAGATGAGAACGCTCGAAGGCGAGATCAAAGGCCGTCATGACGGCCTCATGTACTACACGATGGGCCAGCGTCAAGGACTCGGCATCGGAGGCTCGGGCAGCGGAGAACCATGGTTTGTCGCCGGCAAAGACCTTGAGAACAACATTTTATATGTCGTTCAAGGAGAAAAACACCCTGCCCTCTATTCAACGGGTCTCCAGGCTACCGATTTGACCTGGATCAAGGGAGAGGCGCCGAAGGAACCGCTTCGCTGTACAGCGAAATTCCGCTATCGGCAGCCGGATCAGGACGTCACCGTTCATTTCGGTGAAGGCGGCGCCTGCGAGGTCGTGTTCGACCAGCCGCAAAAGGCCATCACACCGGGCCAGGCGGTCGTCTTCTACGACGGTGACGAGTGTCTGGGCGGCGCAACCATCGATAAAATCATACAATAATCTGTAAAAGAAAAATTCCTTTTAACGCTCTCTTGAACACTTAAAAATGCTGTAACGTCAACAAAGAAGTTATGTTCGCCTTCATGAACATAACTTCTTTGTTTATCCGCCTCGGGCTCATCCTTCATGTGCGGACGGATCGGGGGCGACATCCGATGCCTTTCGTTTCACCAATATTCTCGAAATCCGCAAATGGTCGATTTCATCTATAATAAAATCGTATTCATCATTCCAAGTCAGCTGCTGATGCTTCTGCGGGGGCATCTCCACCTGAGAGTAAATCCATCCGCCGATCGTATCATAGTCATCCGTTTCGATCCGGATTCCAAAGTAGCTGTTCACCTCCTCGAGGAGCATACGCCCGTCGATGGAACAGGTTGCTGCATCCCTCCACTCCATCTTTGGCCGCTCCTCGTCAAATTCATCCTGGACCTCCCCGACGATTTCCTCGATAATATCCTCAAAGGTGACAAGACCGGATGTTCCTCCATATTCATCGATCAACAGGACCATCTGCGTCTTTTTCTTCTGCATTAATTTAAGCAATGCGCTGATTTGCATCGATTCGGGCACTTTGATTATTTCTCTTATGATCACCTGCATATCTTCTGCGGTCTCCGGCAATTTCAACAAGTCTTTAATATGTACGAAACCGATAATATTATCTTTATCCGGGTCGCATACCGGATAGCGCGTATGCATTTCGTTGATAGCGATCATTTTATTTTCTTCATAAGTTCGATTTGCATACAGACATATCATTTCCGTCCGGGGAATCATGATTTCCCTTGCATTCGTCTCCGAGAAATCGAAAATATTGTCCACCAGCGTCAATTCCGTGCTATCAATAAATCCGCTCCGGTTGCTCTCCTTCATCATAACGCGAATCTCCTCTTCCGTATGAGCCGATGGGCGCTCCGCATGAGGTTCGATTCCGGCCAGACGAAGCAGCGCATGGGAGAACCCATTGATAAACCAGATGAACGGGTACATCAGCTTGTAAAAGCCTGCCAAGGGAATCGAAGCATAGAGCGTCACCTGCTCGGACCTGCGGATAGCATACGATTTGGGCAACTGCTCTCCAAGGGCGATATGCAGTACGGTGATGAGTGTGAACGCGGCGACGAAGGCTATCGTCTGTACAACGGCATCCGGCAGCTGCAGCGGCCCCAAAGCCAGTACCAGCCATTTTGCGACAACAAATCCCCCTACCCATCCGAGCCCGAGTGAGGTCAACGTAATGCCCAGCTGGCAAGCGGTTAAATAGGCGTCGAGGTTTCCCATGACGGACTTCGACCATCGGGCCCTCTCCGGGCCTTTCTCCGCCAACGTTTCGATCCGGCTCCGGGACGTCTTTACCATCGCAAATTCGGCAGCAACGAAAAAACCGTTCAGACACAACAGCAACAGAACAAAACTAACGTTCAAAATCAACGTCAACGGATCGCTACTCAATGGCTTTTACCTACCCACCCGCTTCAGGCGAACAGGCGCACCTCCCTTGGATTTACAATTGCTTCAAACCGCTCGACGGCTTTCGCCAGAATCATATTTCACAAATACATTAATACACTATACAATCCACCGTCAGACTAGAACGAAAAATCGCCATAGCTTATTCCATCGGACGAGCTGGTGCCGGAACAAAAAAACGTCCGGCAGTGGAGTTTACCGGCCGACAGTAAATCCTCTTACTGGATCTTCATAGATGTGACACATCTTTTATGGGACAGTACTACTTATGTACGTGTGTACAATAGCAATCGAAAAGAAAACTAGCTGCCACTTACATGCTAATATAAGTGTAGTAAATTGTTCATAAGGAGGTTAAACTATGGGAACAGGTAATCCAGTAACGATAACAGTAGAAACGATCGTTCATTGTCCCGTCGAAAGCGTATGGAAATATTGGACGGAACCGAAGCATATCATGCAATGGAATAAGGCTTCCGATGACTGGCACACCCCTTACGCCGAGAATGATCTAAAGGTCGGCGGTAAATTCGTCTCAAGAATGGAAGCCAAAGACGGCAGCTTTGGATTTGATTTCGGCGGAGTATACGACGAGGTGAGCATTAACGAGAGCATCTCCTATACGATCGCCGACGGCAGGAAAGTGAAGGTCGCATTTATTCGCCAAGACAACGACACGCAAATCACCGAATTGTTCGAGGCGGAAGAGACCAACGCCATCGAGATGCAACAAGCCGGATGGCAGGCGATTTTAGACAATTTCAAAAAATATGTGGAAACTGCAAAAAAAGAAGATTAAAAAACTTTTGCGAGTTTGGTTGTTTAAATTATTCCAAAGGGGCTGTTAAACAATGTCAATCAGTTTGAACCCGTATTTGATTTTTGACGGCAACACGAAAGAAGCGGTCCATTTTTACGAGAAAGCGCTGGGTGGGAAAGTGATAGGCATCATGACGTTCGGAGATATGCCGGCAGACCCGAATCATCCGTTGACGGATGACATGAAGGATCGCGTTATGCATGCGCACTTGAAAGTCGGCGACTCGGATCTCATGTTCTCCGATACGTTCCCAGGCATGCCTTATCAGCCAGGCGATACGGTTCAGATTGCCATCCATCCCAGAGAAGAGGCAAGGGCGAGAGAAATCTTCGCCGCTTTGGAAGACGGTGGACAAGTCGTCATGTCCCTTCAGAAGACGGATTGGAGCCCTTTGTACGGAATCATAAAGGACAAGTTCGGGGTTACTTTCCAAGTGAATGTCCCAATGGAGCAGCCGCATTAATAGCACATAGACTTCCGCTCCGCTTGCAAACAAAGCCTCCTGTTCGCGAATGGACAGGAGGCTTGATTCATTTTGGCACTGCAATTTTTCACTGCAACTAGACCCGCTTACAGCTATTTAAGTTCACATGTTAGCCGGACGATTCATACTCTATGGGGTTATATCGGCAACGGCGTCGGGGTCGGTTTCGCAAAGCCTTTCATGTAAGCCTGATCGATGGCTTTACGGATTTCCTGCAGAGACTTGCCCTCCTGAGTCATCTTGATGGACTGAACGGCGATCTGCAGGCAGACACCGCATCTCGTGCCGTGATCATCCCACACGACGGAGCCGTCTTCATTTTCTTTTTGAATAAAGCAATTCAGGTTGCTGACGTGTCCCGCACTCTCACCGCAGCCGCAGTAGCAGGGCATCCATTGGAGAATGTCCGTCGCTTTCCCCGCCGCTTGATACACGAGACGTATCTCTTCTTGCTGGTTGTCCAAAAAAGAGGGCAGGATATCGGCCGAAGCCGTTTTTTCTTGAATATCGCCAACTGCCGTATGCTCATGCCCCTGGTGTCCGCTTGGTGTCTGGACTTGCTCCGGCTTGCTCCCGCATGCCGAAACAACCACGGTAACAGCGGATAAAATCAAGATCATTGCGATAAGCCGTTTTCGTTTCATGTTATTCACTCATTTCGTTTGGAGTTGGAGGACCGGCGCTTTTCTTGGTTTTGCCGGATTTTATCTTCCGTTCCCTGACCTGTGGCTATATAAAAACGCTCGTGTTTTATCGGACCCGGCAAATACTGCTGCTCCACATAATGCCCCGGATAATCATGCGGGTACAGGTAGCCTTTGTGTCCGAGCTGCTCCGCCCCTTGATAATGCGTGTCCCGCAAATGCAGCGGTACTTCAGCGGACCTCAACCTTTCCATAGCCTCCGTTACCTTGGACAGCGCTAAGGGAATGGCATTGGATTTCGGACTTTCTACCGCAAACAGGATGGCTTGGGCAATCACATATTTCGACTCCGGCCACCCGATTTTATGGTAGGCGTCCATCGCCGTCACCGCCTGAACCATGGCCTGGGGGTTTGCAAGGCCGATATCCTCGCTGCACATGACGATGAGACGCCGCAAAAACGTCATCGGGTCCATCCCGAGCTTCTCCACTGCATACATAAACCAGAACAGCGCTGCGTCGCTGGATCCCCGCAAGCTTTTGTGAAACGCCGACAGCACATCATACTGCGTAGACTCGTCCGCTTTAATGGTAGGCCGGCGAATCGACTCCTCCGCCACCGCCAGCGTAATTCGAACCTTACCCTCCTGATCAGGCGGCGTCGTCAGCGCAGCAAGCTCCAAGGCATTCAGCGCCCGCCGAATGTCACCGCCCGCCATCTTCGACAGGTGCTCCAGCGCCCCTTCCTCTGCTTCGATGGACATATATCCGAGTCCGCGCTCCTTGTCGGACAGCGCCCTCCTCATCGCAATAAGGGAATGCTCATGCGTGAGCGGCTGCAATTGAAACAGCGTCGAACGGGACAGCAGCGCACCGTTCACATGATGAAACGGGTTTTCCGTCGTTGCTCCGATGAAAATGATGATCCCTTGTTCTACCGCAGGCAGCAGAGCATCCTGGCGGGAGGTATTAAAGCGGTGCACCTCGTCCAAAAACAGAATCGTTTTTTTGCCGTACAATGACCGATTACGCTTGGCCTGATCGATCACTTCACGGACATCTTTGACACTGGCATCCACTGCGTTCAGCTTGACGAAGATGCCGGAGGTACGGCGGGAAATAATATGGGCAAGTGTCGTTTTTCCCGTCCCGGGCGGACCGTAGAGCAGAATGGAAGTCACTTGATCGGCCTCGATCGCTCGGCGGAGGAGTTTGCCCGGTCCTATGATATGCTCCTGTCCGATATATTCCTCTAACGTCACCGGACGCATCCGGTCGGCAAGCAGCTTGCCGGACGAATTTTGTTCGGCCGCCATCGTAAACAAATCCATATCCATTCACAACACAACCTCTTAGCTTCATTTGCCTTATCGCATCGATAAATTCAAACTTTACCGTTTGCTGTTTATTATATCAAAAATCCCTCTCATGAGCACACCCGCCAGACCGTCACGCCCGCGACGCGCGGCGCAAACCGATGCCGCCTTGTTTATCGCATTCCAAATATTGCAAAAAAAAGCAGCCCTGAGTTTGTTAGGCTCAAGGTTGCTTTTTCAGTCAAGCGATGTTTTACTTGATGCCGGCTTTCTCCAGCAGTTCCTTCACCACGACACTCACCATGATCAGTCCGACAACGGGCGGCACAAAGGAATTGCTGGCCGGAGGCTGCTTGGCTTTGCGGATATCCGGCGCATTCTCCGGAACGATTTTTTGAGTCACGTCCACTCTCGGCTTCACCGGCTCCTCCGTAGAGAAAACCACCTTCACACCTTTCTTGATGCCTTCCTTGCGCAGCTTGTGCCGGATGACACGGGCAAGCGGATCGACGGAGGTCTTGGAGATGTCGGCCACCTGAAAGCGGGTCGGGTCCATCTTGTTGGCTGCGCCCATACTGGAAATGATCGGAATCTTGCGCTGCAAGCACTGTTTGATCAAATGAATCTTATAGCTGATCGTATCCGATGCGTCAATCACATAATCAAGCGGGTACTCAAATAACTTCTCATATGTTTCTTCTGTGTAAAACATGCGCAGAGCGACAGCATCGCATTCCGGATTGATCTGAAGAATACGGTCTCTCATCAGCTCCGCCTTCGGCTGGCCAACGGTCGACATCAGCGCGTGAATTTGGCGGTTGATGTTTGTGATATCGACGACATCCTTGTCGATCATCACGACCCGGCCAATGCCGGTGCGGGCCAACGCTTCGGCGGCGATCGAACCGACGCCTCCGATACCCAGTACCGCTACCGTACTGTTCTTCATGACCTCAAGCCCTTCCGGACCGATAGCGAGCTCCGTTCGGGAAAATTGGTGCAGCATGAGGGAAGCTCACACTCCTTTTCCAATTCGTTTATTTGTTCGTCGGCGGCTTTAACGCCAACCGTATCGAAAGCTGCTCCAATTGCTTGTCGTCCACCGCTCCCGGCGCATCGGTCAGCAGATCCGTCGCGCTGGCTGTTTTCGGGAATGCGATGGTCTCACGCAGGTTGCTGCGTCCGGCAATCAGCATAACCAGGCGGTCGAAACCGAAGGCGATCCCCCCGTGCGGCGGTGTGCCGTACTCGAAAGCCTCCAGCAGGAAGCCGAATTTTTCTTGAGCGTCTTCTTTGGAAAAGCCCAGAGCCGCGAACATTTTCTCCTGCACTTCCCTTTGATAGATCCGCATGGAGCCGCCGCCCACTTCGTAGCCGTTCAGCACGAGGTCATAGGCTTGAGCGCGAATTTGGCCCGGGTCCGTATCGAAATAGTGCAGATCCTCTTCCTTCGGACGTGTAAACGGATGGTGCTCGGCCACATAGCGCTTCTCTTCTTCGTCATAGCTGAGCAGAGGGAAATCAACGACCCAAGCGAATTTGAACTGGCTGTCGTCGATCAGCCCAAGCTGGCGTCCGATTTTGAGACGCAGGTTGCCCAGCACATCCGCGACTACTTTCTTCGTATCGGCGGAGAACAGCAGCAGGTCTCCTTCTTCGGCTTCCAGACGTTCCTTCAGGGCTTCAAGCTCCTGCTCGCTGAAAAACTTAACGATCGGCCCTTTCAGCTCGCCTTCCTTGTACGTCATCCAGGCAAGACCCTTGGCACCGTAGCGGGCCGCAAACACACCCAGATCGTCGATCTCCTTGCGGCTCCATGTTGCGCATCCCTTAGCGTTCAGCGCCTTCACCTGGCCGCCCTTCTTGATGACGCTCGCGAAGACCTGAACGCCCGAATCGGCAACAATGTCAGACACGTCCTTCAGCTCAAGTCCGAAACGGAGATCGGGCTTGTCGGAGCCGTACTTGCCGATCGCGTCCGCATAGCTGATGCGCTGGAACGGAGCGGGAATTTCCACGCCGGCCGTTTCGCGGAACAGCCTTACAATCAGCTGCTCCATCAGTTCAAGCAGTTGATCCTGCGACAAGAAGGACGTCTCGATGTCCACCTGCGTAAATTCCGGCTGGCGGTCGGCGCGCAGGTCTTCGTCGCGGAAGCAGCGTGCGATCTGATAATAACGCTCCAAGCCGCCGACCATCAGCAGCTGCTTGAAAATTTGCGGCGACTGCGGCAGCGCGAAAAATTCTCCCGGATGAACGCGGCTTGGCACAAGATAGTCACGCGCTCCTTCCGGCGTGCTCTTCGTCAATATCGGCGTTTCGACGTCAATAAACCCATTCTCGTCAAGGAAGTCGCGGAATACCTTGGCCGCCTTGGAACGGAGCATTAAGGTGCGCTGCATTTCCGGACGGCGCAGATCCAGATAACGGTATTTGAGACGCAGCGATTCATCGATTTCGATGCCGTCTTCGATGAAGAACGGAGGATTTTTGGCCGCATTCATAATCTCGATCTCCGTGATCTGCACTTCGATCTCGCCTGTCGGAATATTCGGATTCACCGTCTCTGCATCCCGCTCGACGACTTTCCCGCGAACCGCCAAAACATATTCGTTGCGCACACGGTCGGCCACAGCCAAGGCATCTCCTGAAAAAGCAGGATTGAACACGATTTGCACGATACCGCTGCGGTCGCGCAGGTCGATGAAGAGCACGCCGCCCAAATCGCGGCGGCGCTGCACCCAACCGTTCAGAATGACCGTCTCTCCGACGTTTGCCTTGCTCAATGTTCCGCAATGATGCGTTTTTAACATCTGGGTCATGTTGATTTCTACCTCCAAGTTTAATAAAAAATAAGCTGATGCAACTATGATCGAATCCGGCTCTGCAGCGTTTGAACAAAGCTGGAAAGCGGCAGCGTTTCCTGTTCTCCGGTAGCCATCGTCTTCACGGTGATTTCACCGCGTGCAAGCTCGTCGTCTCCCAGAATGGCTACATAGGTCGCATGATACCGGTCGGCCGATTTCATCTTCGCCTTGATCTTGCGGCCGAGGTAATCCTTCTCCGCCGCCAGACCGGCAAGGCGCAAGCTTTGCAGAAGCTTGACACACTCCTTCTCCGCCGCATCGCCCAGGCCGATGACATACACGTCCAGCGGTTTCGCCGCCGGAATGTCAATCCCCTGCGCCTGCAGCACAAGCAGGATGCGCTCTATCCCGAGACCCAACCCCACGCCAGGCTGGTCGCTTCCGCCGATCTGTCCCACGAGACCGTTGTAACGGCCTCCTCCTCCGATCGTATCGATCGCGCCGATCCCCGCCGCTTTGTATTCAAAGGCAGTATGCGTATAGTAATCCAATCCTCTGACAAGCCGCGGATTAATGCGGAACGGGATATCCATCGCCTGGAGATGGTCCTGCACCGCCTGAAAATGCGCCGAACATTCTTCATCCAGATGCTCCAGAATGGTCGGAGCGCCTTCACAGTACTTTTGATCGATTTTGCAATCGAGAATGCGCATAGGGTTGCGTTCGTAACGGGATTGGCAATCTTTGCAGAGCTGATCCTTCACCGGAGCGAAAAATCTCTGCACGTGCTCGCGGTAGACCTCCCTCACCGCAGGATTGCCGACGGAGTTGATCTCCACGGTCACGTCTTTGAGCCCCAGTTCCTTGTAAAAGGTGAACCCAAGCGCGATGACCTCCGCATCCAGCCCGGGATCCACAGAGCCGAATGCCTCGATGCCGAACTGGTGGAACTGGCGGTAGCGCCCCGCCTGCGGCTGTTCATACCGGAACATCGGCCCGATATAATACAGCTTGCTGATATCCGGTTCGCCGTAAAGCTTATTTTCGACGTAAGAGCGAACGACACCGGCCGTTCCTTCAGGACGAAGCGAGATGCTGCGGTCGCCCTTGTCCAAAAACGTATACATTTCTTTTTCGACAATATCCGTCGTTTCCCCTACCCCGCGCTTGAACAGCTCGGTATGCTCAAAAATCGGCGTACGGATTTCACGGTAATTGAAACGCAGACACAGCTCTCTGGCCTTGGACTCGATATACTGCCATTTCTCGATCTCGCCGGGGAGTAGATCTTGCGTACCTTTCGGTTTTTGAATACTCATCTATCGACCGCTCCTTTCTTTATCGACCACAAGAAAACGCCTTTCTATAATAAAAAACTCCCGCCCCTGAATTTGATTCAGGGACGAGAGATTCACCAACCGTTTGATCTCCCGCGGTGCCACCCACGATTTGAACGAATCCTGCGGCGCATGGCCTTACGGCAGCCTGGCCCACAAGCTCCATTCACACTTCAGCAGCGGATAACGCCCGCCTGCGCAAGAACGGCTACTGTCCGAATAAGATTCCTGCAGCCAAGGTACGTTTTTCCGCTGCTCTTATTCCGGTGTTCCCCGCTTGTCCTCCGGGAGGTCTGTTCGTCCGATTCGCATAAGGAAGCTTGCAGCCGCGGCTTCCCTCTCTGACTATGCAAGATTCGAAGTACTTTGTCCCTTCAACGGATCGTGGAATATGACTCAATCGACTACGTTATATTCTAATCATGAAGATTTCCAAAGTCAAGCCAAAACTAACTCTGTATCGAACGAATTCGACAAGTTATTTCAAATCCTTTACGGCATTGTACACATCCCTGATCATCAAGTAAGTGTCACCGTTCGTAAGCTCCTGTTTATTCGCAATGGCCTCGACCGTTTCCGGCTTCAGGAAGCCTCTGCTTTGCAGAACTTCAACCGCGTTTTCCCGGGTGGCATCCACCTTGAGCATCAGAGCAACCATATATGCCGCTTGCTCGATGGAAACTGGCAGATTTTTCGGATCCGTGTCTTTTCCTAAAGCAGCCGAAGGGCTGCCGGACAGCGTCTCCGGCTTGAATTTGCGCATACCCTCCAGCATATTCGCCACCCTCTGCTGGTTGCTTTTGTCGTCCAGGGCAAAATTGTTATCATACCCGCCGGTAGCAAGCCCCAGCGAAACCGCAACCTTCAGTCCGTCATACGCTTTGTGCTCCATGAACGGCTGCGGCTTGATGCTGAAAGGCTGAAGCACCATGCCTTGGTTGTTCAACGTTTCCTGCAGCAGCGTGATCGCATCTTTATTCGCAGCCATTTGCCGGAACGTGAGTCCCTTTTCTTTGGCAATCTTCACTGCGGCTCCCGCTGCTTCACCGGTAGCCATCCCGACAGGAATCACGCGGGCCGTACCGTGCGGAAGCGTATCGAAGCTTGCCGAGCGTCCGACGACCAGCAATCCGTCCACCTTGAGCGGAACGATGCTGCGGAAAGGAACGGCATACTGCTGCGGTACGGTTACCACAGCTCCGGTATCCGCAGGCGACATGCGCTGGATATCAACCGGATAGGAGCCGAAGGCGATCCGGTCCCATTGATCGCGGTTCTCCAGCACGTCAATGATGCTCAGCCTGTATTCTCCCTGAATATGCCTCGTCTCACGAACATACAGCTCAGGGGCAGTCGCGTCCAGCTCGATGCCGGCAAACTCGGGATACTTCTTTTTCATATAATCAACGATATGCGGAAGCTCTTCCTTGCCAAGTTGAAACGCTTCTTCCTTCGATTTCGGATCCGTGCCGTCGATTCCAAAAATTTGCAATGCGTTGATCAGCATCGTACCGTCGTTCTGCCTGCCGATATTGAGCCCGCGCATCGCGACCCGTTCCTTGTTCATCGGCGGGTAATCCTTCATATCCTTGTAACCCCAAGCGCTCATTTCGTTGATGCCCGTTCCGGGATCATTGTCGTTTTGCAGCCGCTGCGCCATCTTCTGCCAAACCTCAGGCGTGATATTTTTCAAACGGAACACAAGCGTAACGGCCATGCGCGACTTTTGATCGCCCAAATCCTCCCGGCCCGTGGTGTAAGGTACGCCGGCTGCCGCGGCCATATCCGCATCCTGGGTCGCATCGATCAGAGCCTTGGTCTGAACCGTTTTGACGGTGCCGTCAGCCAAGGTGATCTTCAATCCTGTGACGGTAGACGTCGATCCCGACTCGCTGACTACCGGCTCCATCTCTTTCACCTTGAGCAGCACATCCACGTTCTTCTCATTGGCCACAAGCTCATTGAAGGCGTTTGCCGCCGTAATCACATCAAAAGAATCGCCTTCGATTTTGGCATACCACTCTGCGAAAATACCTTTATTCAAAATCTCTCTTTTATGAAGCACCCCTTTATCGGGCTCATAATTCATATCAAGGCTGTTCAGCCAACCCAGGGACATCAAACCACCGAGAATTTCCCGGTTGTGCCCATCGACAAGCAGTGTTTTCAACCCGTTGCGGGATGCGGAAACCGCTGCTGCAACACCTTCAGGATCCGTGCCGGCCACAATGACGTCATAACTGTCTTTAGGAACCTCCACCGTTTTCACATCAGTAAGCTTTTGGGGTACGCCTGTACGGCCTTCGTACGCCTTCGTGCTTTCCGATTTCCACCAATACAAACCGCTGGCTCCTGCCGCAATCAACACCATCAGCGCCAGTAACAAAACATATCCTTTTGCGCTGCCGCCATTGGAAATTCTCGCTTTTACCGCCATACAACACCTCTTAATCATGTAATAAAGAAAATGTAAGTTCCAAATTATGCCTCGGAAGTCAGCCATAGGGGGACAGACAGTGCGTTTATACGTAAACGGGCGCAAATGGTTTCAAAAAATTACACCTTTTTCACCGCAACATCGTAAGCTTCATTCAAAAGTCGAATTTTTTTGCCGATATATTCCTTATAGGCCTGATTATAGACAGACGGCTCTTTCGGATTTGGGAAACGCTCGATACGCTGCTCGAAGCCGTCCTCGTGTGCTACCTTGGGAAACAACACCTTGCTTACCGCTCCGCAGCCAAGCCCGATAATGGTCTGCCGCTCTTCCATCATCAAAATATTGTACAAGCTTTCAAAGCCCTCCAAAGAATAACCTACATTTTCTTGGTTGCCGAGAATATTTTTTTGCCGATACATGTAATACGGCTTATAACCGTTACGCTCCGTCCACTCCGAAGCAGCCCGGATCATTTCAGTAATCTCGTCTCGCTTGGCCACCTCATAATCGTCCTTGTTCTTGGTCATCCGGGAAGCGCGCTTGAACGACAGCGTGTGCACCGTAAGCGACTCCGGCATCAGCTTCGCCGTTTCATCCAACGTCCGCTGCAGCTCATTCATTCCTTCATTGGGCAGCCCGATAATCAGATCCATATTGATGTTGTTCATGCCGAGCTTACGGGCCAGCTTGAAGGTGTCAATCGTTTCTGTCACGGTGTGATGACGCCCGATCGTGTCCAGTGTCGCCTGGGTGAAGCTCTGCGGGTTGATACTGATCCGGTTTACCTTCCAGCGCTTCATCACCTCGATCTTGTCCTCGGTAATCGTATCGGGACGTCCCGCCTCGACGGTCAGTTCACGCACTTTATCAATCGCGGGAAACGCTTCATGCATCGCAACGAACAACGCGTCCATCTGCTCGGCGGTAATGCTCGTCGGAGTGCCCCCGCCCCAATATATCGTAGTGATCGCAACACCGGCTTCGCGCATCCAGCGTCCCATTTCGTGAATTTCATAGTGCAGCCCCTCCAGAAAAGCTTCGACAGATCCGTTGCTGCCCCGGATGTCATAAGCCGGAAAAGTGCAGTAAGCGCATTTGGTCGGGCAAAAAGGGATGCCGATATAAATGCTCACCTCGCGTTCCAGACGGAACAAATCCGGAATCACCCTAAGCTGACGTTCGGCAATGCCTGCAAGCAGTTCCACCTTAGCCTCCGAAACCAAATATTCGTCACGCAGGATCTGCTTGCAGCTCTCGATGCTTTTGGTCATCATCATGTTGTGCATCAGCTTGGTAGGTCTAACGCCGGTAAGCGTCCCCCAGGCCTGTTCCATCCCCGTATAATCGCCAAGCACTTTCAGGAGGCCATAGCCGATGGCCCGCTTCACGGAACGTTTAACCCCTTCGTCACCGGACTTTATCGCCCGGCTGTGCCGGTTTTCATAGGTTTGTCCGCCGATTCTGTCGACCATCCGAACGTAGGCCGTCATCATCCCGTCCGACGTATCCGCTTGCACCTGGATGAGCATGTGCAGCCGCGCATCGGACGCAGGCTCGTATACCGCCTCGACTTCATCAAAGAACAGCTTACAGATATGGAATATCTCCGTCGTCTGCCCTTCAAAGCCAATCCGTTCAAATTCGATCTTCATCCATCATCCCCCTGTCATGATGAAATATTGACAAAACAAAAGCCCCATCCGGAGCCCTTTTTCGTTTGCTTTAGTTCTGGAATACGCCCGCGGTTTCGAAGGGTTAGCGGGAAGTTTTGCGCATGGTCCGCTTAAGCTGCTCGCTTACGGAAGAAAAGGCTGAGCCCGCTTCGCCATCAGCAAGCCCGGAAGGCAGCAGCGCAGCCGCTTCTTCCGTACGTCCAGAACCCAAACTCAATTGGAGCTCGGGCAATAACATCCGTTGTTCTTTTGGAGATCGGTACATGGTATGGAGTCAGCTCCTTATTTAGATACGAATCGGCAACATCTACGCCATGTCCCCATTTTCCCCAAAACCTTACGGACTTATCCTTCCTGCCCGGCAAAGCGCGGTTAGGCTTGCCTGCTTTCCACAATCAAAGTCACCGGCCCGTCATTCACGAGCGATACATCCATCCTCGCTCCAAAGCGTCCCGTTTCCACCTGAAGCCCCCGCTCCCGCAGCAAATCGTTAAACCGGTCGTACAGCGGCTCGGCGTGTTCGGGACGCGCAGCTCCCATAAAATTCGGGCGGCGTCCTTTGCGGCAGTCCCCGTAAAGGGTAAATTGCGAAATCGAAAGCACCTGCCCTCCCGTCTCCAGCACGGAAAGATTCATCCTGCCGGCCTGATCGTCAAAAATACGCAATCCGGCCACTTTCTCCGCGATATAGGCGGCATCCTGTTCGGTATCGCCGTCGGCAATTCCGACGAGCAGCACCAGCCCGTGAGAAATCTTGCCCACGGTTTGGCCGTCCACGGTTACCGCGGCGTTCTTGCTGCGCTGCAATACGACTCTCATGTATCAACAATCTCCGTTTCCTATCGTAGTAGATCGCGGGTCAAGCCTGCATAATGCGCTGAACCGAGTATACATCCTTGATCCGCTTGATTTTCTCGACAACCGAATGCAAATGATCAATGTTCTTGATCAGGATCGTCATGTGGATCATCACCATCTTGTTCTTGTCCGAGCGCCCGGATACGGCGGATATCGTCGTTTTGCTCTCGGACACGACCTGCAGCACTTCGTTGAGCAAGCCGCGCCGGTCATGGCCGGTAATTTCAATCTCCACGTTATAGTTGGCTTCGACATCCTCCACCCACTCGACCTCAATCACGCGGTTTCCTTCATCGCTGAACTCGGGCGAAGGAATATTCGTACAGTCATCCCTATGGACGGAGACCCCGCGGCCGCGGGTAATATATCCGATAATCCTGTCGCCCGGAACCGGATTACAGCAGCGGGCAAAACGGACAAGCAGGTTGTCCACGCCCTTGACCCGAACTCCGTTCGTCGGACGGCCTTTGCGCTCCTTCTCCGCAGGAGCTTTCATCTCCTTGACTTCGGAGGTGAGTAGCGCTTGCTGCTGCGCTTCCTGGGCCTCTTTGCGGATCTTCTCCGTCAAGCGCGTAACGATTTGCGCCGCCGTAATCCCGCCGAAGCCGACAGCAGACAGCATATCCTCTACTTCCTGGAAGTTGAATTTGTGGGCAACCTCCAGCATCTCATCGTCTTTCATCAGCGCGGATGGCTCCAAACCAAGCCGCTTCAGCTCGCGTTCGATCATCTCCCGGCCCTTTAAGACATTTTCCTCACGCCGCTCCTTCTTAAACCATTGGCGGATTTTCGAGCGCGCATGAGACGATTGGGCCAGCTTTACCCAATCCTGACTCGGGCCGTACGAATGCTTGGAGGTGAGAATTTCCACAATGTCGCCTGTTTTAAGTTTATGATCCAGAGGCACAATTCTTCCGTTCACCTTGGCACCGATCGTCCGGTTGCCGACCTCCGTATGGATCCGGTAAGCAAAATCCAGCGGTACGGATCCCGCGGGCAGCTCGATGACTTCCCCTTTCGGCGTGAAAACGAAAACCAAATCGGAGAAAAAGTCCATTTTGAGCGATTCTACAAACTCCTGGGCATCCTGCGTCTCGTTTTGCAGCTCAATAATCTCACGAATAAAATGCATTTTATCTTCATAGCTGCCCGACGGTACGTTTGTGCCCTCCTTATACGCCCAGTGAGCCGCAACCCCGTATTCGGACGTACGGTGCATTTCGAATGTACGGATCTGCACCTCCAACGGTTCGCCTTTGGGGCCAATGACCGTCGTGTGCAGCGACTGGTACATATTCGGCTTCGGCATCGCGATATAGTCTTTAAACCGGCCCGGCATCGGCTTCCAGAGCGTATGAATAATGCCTAGCGTCGCATAACAGTCCTTAATATTGTCCACGATGATCCGCAGAGCAAGCAAATCGTAGATCTCGTTGAACTGCTTGTTTTTTACGGTCATTTTTTTATAAATGCTGTAGATGTGCTTCGGCCGGCCGGAAATATCTCCATCGATCCCCATCTCATGCAGTTTGTCGCGTACCGTGGAAATCACGTCATTGATATATTGTTCCCGTTCGGCCCTCTTCTTCTGCATCAGGTTGACGATCCGATAGTACTGCTGCGGATTCAAGTAGCGCAGTGCGATGTCTTCCATCTCCCACTTGATCGCCGATATGCCAAGCCGGTGCGCGATCGGGCAAAAAATCTCCAGCGTTTCGTCGGCAATGCGCCGCTGCGCTTCCTCCGACTGATGCTTCAGCGTACGCATGTTATGCAGCCTGTCCGCCAGCTTGATCAAGATGACGCGAATATCCTGAGCCATGGCGACGAACATCTTGCGATAATTTTCATTCTGATGCTCTTCCTTGCTTTTGAACTTGATCTTCTCCAGCTTGGTCAGCCCGTCAACGATCATCGCACATGTCGCGCCGAACTTCTCATGTACAACTTCCAAAGAAACGGTCGTATCCTCCACCACGTCATGAAGCAGTGCGGCAATCACCGAAGTCGTATCCATCTGCATATTGACGAGAATGTCAGCCACCGCGAGCGGATGCAAAATATAGGGCTCCCCGGATTTGCGCACCTGCCCGTAATGGGCCTGATCGGCAAACTCGTAAGCCTCGCGTATCCGGTTCAAATCATACTCTTTTAAATATGTGGATGCCTTCTCAAGAAGCTGCTCTATCCCCATCCGTCCATCCATTCCCTTAAATTGATTTTAATCCATTATGCCCTTGGAATAGGCTCTCCGTCAAGAAAATACGGGACAAACCGACATTTTGCGCGCCAAATAGAACCAGCTTAGCCGTTTTCTCTTAAACGCAAGCGATTTCAATGGCAATGAAGGCCATGCATCCTGCTTTTTTTCGGGCACAAAAAAACAGCTCACTGTCTTCTGACGGTGCGCTGTCCGCCGTTTGGGTCAAAGCTCTTTTATCGCCTCGGTCACCAGGGTACGACGCTCTTCGATATATTTGCGAATGAACTGCAGTTCCCCGTCAAACACATGAATAGGCCATTTCCTTACCGGCTCCCATTTCATATAAGGCTTGATTTGGTTATGCATGGATTCGGCAGCCGGAAGAATCCGGGATACGGTAAACTCGGTTTGCAGCAGCTTGACCAACAGCCGTTTGTATTTCCTGCGTACTTCAGCATATTGCAGCAGCTTGCGTGTCAGCCGATTATAGCCCGTAATTCGTACCAAATCACTGCCGCAAGGCTTTCCGTAACAGTTGCGGCCCCATGTTCCCTCATAATCCCATGGAATCATCCTGTATTTTTGCGCAGCCCTATGACGATATATCGCATAGTTTTGTTCGAATCCGTCGTAATTCCCCGTCAGCACAGCTCCGGCAAGCCATCGCAGATAATTATCGATATCGATTCTGCGATACAGATAAGCCTTCAGTTCATGGGCGCCTTTCGTTGTATTCAGCCGATGGATGAACCTTTTCAGCTTCCGCCTGTCCGCAGGGTTGCCCATGATTTGCTGATAGCCCGAGAACAGCTCCGCCTTCCTCCGTTTCGATCCGGGCTTTAGCAGATCGAAATTCGCATGATCGTTCACCGCATAAAAGAGCGATTGAACAGAGATTCCCCGCTTGCGAAAGAACGACCGGTCCACCCCCTCGATTTCGAGGTAAACGCCTAAGCACACCCCGTTAACAAAAAGCAAGCAGTGCTTCGTCGCCGGGCCCGGAACACCAATCCAATTGAAAAACCGGAAAGAAAGCGCATTGCGAATCAGGGAGGGATCGTCATATTCCGCGTTGTAATGATACGTTTTGCCTCCGCGTATTACCTCGTACGAACGCTTCGGGTACTCCCGCGTATGTCCGCCCCGATAACGGATTTGTATGTTCGCCTTGTTCCCGCCCGCCGTCATGACCGCTTGAACATACCGGTCGCTCCATACATTCTTTTGCAGCTGCTTCAGCTGCTGACTTCCGATCACAATATGCTTTGCCGGCAATTCCCCAGCCATCCTTTAGTTCCGCCTTTCCTTGGGAAAGACAAAAAACCTATTCGTAAGGAATAGGCTTTTTGTGCTGCTTTAGGATATTCGCCCTGAAGAACTTCTGCCACGGCATCTGTCACGCCCGGCGCGATTTCAAGGATGGCGAATGGATGGACACGCTGTTTATATCAATATTGCACCAGCGAGAGCACTTCGATGCCCTCCAGCTTCTCTCTTCCCTTCAACTCCAGCAGTTCAATCAGAAAAGCCGCGCCGACAACTTCGCCGCCAAGCTGCTTGACCAGATTTATCGAAGTCGCGATTGTGCCGCCCGTAGCGAGAAGATCGTCTGCAATCAGCACTTTTTGTCCCGGCGCAATGGCATCTTTATGCATGGACAATTTGTCTTTGCCATATTCAAGAGCATAATCCGCCTCGATCGTTTCACCCGGCAGCTTTCCGCTTTTGCGGATCGGGATAAAGCCTACGCCCAGCGCCACGGCCAAAGGAGCTCCAATGACAAATCCGCGCGCTTCCGGGCCGGCAATACAATCGATCTGAATGCCTTCCAGACGTCTTGTCATTTCGGCGATCACTTCCCTGTATACCTTTCCGTCCTTTAGCAAAGTGGTAATATCCTTAAAGCTGATCCCCGGCTGAGGAAAGTCCTCAATCACTCGAATATGTTCCTTGAAATTCATATGATTCCCTCCAACATGGTTTGGGTTTGCTTATGCCGGGCAAAGAGCCTTGACAGCAGTTCCTTTGCTGACGAGTACATCAGTTCCTGCTCCACATCCTGCCGCTTCATCCGGCTTTGATAAAGTAAAGAAGCGGTCAAATCCTTCTTCTCCGTTGACTCAATGATCCTATAGCCGTCACCCAGAGATTCCATCAAGTCCAATTCTGTAAATACATCCAATATGAAACGGGTCAGCGGAAGCGGCACTCCGGAACGCCTGGCTGTCCATTCTGCGCTCGCGGGTTTCGGCTTCAATGCCATGACCGCGCCGTAAACCGATTTAAACATATCCCGGCCGGGTAAGATCCCGGATTGCTTATCTTCTTCCGTGCCGCCGAAAGCGGCGTAATACCGCTGAACCGATGCGGCCTCCGCCGCCAGAGCGTCAAGCTGCTCCATTCGATCCGGCAGCGAATACAGCATCACATCGTGCGCCTCGGATAATGCGTTGTCCTTGGCGGCCTCATTGCACGGACGGAACCGGCCGTGCAATGAGGCACACCAGAGAGCAAAGCCGGCTCCGGACAGTTTCAGGTTAGGGGGCGGCTCCGGACCGAACACCACCACGGCCGGCGGCCGTCCAGGTCCCTGAGGGTGCCGTTTAAGCCGTCCGCACAGCTCCGACAGCTTCCGGTCGGGCCTTGGCGTCCCGCGCCAATCAAACAATTGGACGCGATGAACCCCCAAGTCTTGAATCATGATCTGAGGCCGCTGCACCCCGTTCCATTCGTTGACGGACAGCTCGCCAAGAACGTCGATGGAGGCGGTTGGGGAAATCCATTCAGCCAGCCGCCCTTTGCCGAAGCCGACGGCATCTACAGCAGCGGCCGTCTCGTTTCTTGCGCACTGCAAGGACAGCTTCAAGTGCTGCTGTTCTTTCCCTATCGTACGCATATCTTTTAGCGCCAGTTCCTTGAATACGAACCGGGGTGAAGGATTGCCCATGCCAAACGGACCGAGCAGCTCCAATTGGCGGATGCTTTCCAGATCGACTTCGCTAAATTCACAAAGCATGTCCGCATGCATCACGGGAATAAAATCCTCCGGAGCGAGCCACTCCATCGCCAATGCCGACATTCGCCGCGCAAGCTCAGGCAGATGCTCCCGCGCCAGCGTCATTCCGGCAGCCATTTGGTGGCCCCCGTAATGCTCCATCAGATCCTGGCAATGGGTAAGCGCCCGGTACATATCGAACCCGGCTATCGAACGTGCAGAGCCTTTCGCCATCCCCGTTTCTTTGTCGATCCCCAGTATGATTGTCGGAAGGTAATATTTGTCGACGATTTTCGAAGCAACAATACCGATGACGCCGACATTCCAATCCTCCTGGGCAAGCACAATCGCCTTGGGGAGTTCTCCGTCCACGCTGCGCTGCTCTTCGACCATCGCAACGGCCTGTTTTGCCATCTCGTCCACGATGCGCTGCCGTTCTTTGTTCAACTGGTCCAATTCAACCGCAAGTTCTTCCGCTTCCTGCTCGCTGGTCGCCGTAAGCAGTCTTACGGACGTATCCGCACTGAGCAGACGCCCGCTTGCATTAATGCGCGGAGCAAGAGCAAAACCGATATGAGTGGAATTTACGTCCTTCAGCGGGATTCCCGCCACACGAAAAAGCGCCCGGATACCAAAATTCGCAGTCTGCCGCATCCGCTCCAGTCCTTGCTTGACAATGATGCGGTTTTCTTCCGTCAGCGGCATCAAATCAGCTACTGTCCCAATCGCCGCAAATTCCAGCAGCTCTTCCGGCCAACGTCCCAAGATCGCTTGCGCCAGCTTCAGCGCCACGCCCACGCCTGCAAGCTGCTTGAACGGATAAGGACATCCGGGCTTCTTGGGATTGATGATAGCATACGCCGGCGGCAGCACATCCGGCGGTTCGTGAT
Source organism: Paenibacillus sp. JMULE4 (assembly GCF_013337105.1). Lineage (NCBI taxonomy): Bacteria > Bacillati > Bacillota > Bacilli > Caryophanales > Paenibacillaceae > Paenibacillus > Paenibacillus sp. JMULE4. The sequence continues at coordinate 249,290 of NZ_SGWF01000011.1, read as the reverse complement.
GGTCGGTGACCACCACATCAAGACCAATCGAATTGGCATATGCAATTTGCTCCACAGCGCTGATCCCGGTATCCACGGTTACGATCAGCTTGACTCCCTGCTCTTTAGCCGCGTCCAACGCGGCGATATTCAGTCCATATCCTTCATGTATCCGATGGGGTATGTAATAGTCAAAGCGGCAGTTCATTTGTCGCAGCAGATGAACCATCAGTGTCGTGCTGCTTACTCCGTCCGCGTCGTAATCACCGTACACACGGATCTTCTCGCCGGCCTCCATGGCCCGGCGAATACGTTTTACAGCATCGGCCATACCATCTAAAAGGAACGGATCATGGGTCTGATCCGTTCCTCCATGTAAAAATCGGGCGGCATGTCCGATATCCGTCAAGCCTCGTACCGCAAGCAGACGGGCAATGAGCGGCGATACATTCAATGCTTGGGAAAGCGCATCTGCCGCTTTTGGATCTACGCTGCCGATACTCCATCTGGCTTTTGTTGGTAGCATGCCTTCCCTCCCATCATTTAGTGAAGCAGTGTAGGCATTTCATCGGCCTGCAAGTCATGATTTTTGTATGGATATCCGGGATCGTACGGGCTCACATGAACGAAAACGTCAGATACATGAATAAAACGCTTCATCAGTGTAAATTTGATAATCTTCGCGATATCGTGGCCTTCCTGAATGCTGATTCGGGGGTTTACGCTGATTTTGATCTCGACGATGACGTAATGGCCGTGTTCCCTTGCGCGCAAATCATCGATCGTGATGACTCCCTTCACGCGCTGAACCGTATCAAGCATCTCCGCCGAATCCTCTTGATGCAGCTCATGGCCGTGCTTGTCATGTATCGATTCTATCAGAAGTTGATATCCCGTGCGAACGATAAGTCCCCCAATGACCAGCCCGGCCAGCGGATCAAGATAATAAAGCGCAGTATTTCCCAGGTAATAGCCAAGCAGCGCACCCGAGACACCGATAAACGCGGCAATGGAGGCATACAAATCAGAGCGGTGCTTGCTTGCGCCGGAGGTTCGTTCATGTCCGGAAAGCTTTTTGTCCCTCCGGTATTTAAATTGAAACAGTGCTTCCTTAACCGCAATAGAGATAACGATAATGATCAGAGCGAAGGCCTCAGGCGCCTTGTCGACACCGTAATAAACCGATTTTATGGAAGAAATACCCGTTTCCAGGCCCAAAATAAGCAGCAGTACCGCGATCAGGATTGACACTTTCGATATGGCTTTGATCTGCCCGTAATCAAGGTCTCCATCCGAAAACCTTTTGGCGGCGGGGCGTAAACCCGCGATGGAGCTGAATGCATCCGATGCGGAATGGAGCGCGTCCGCAATCAACGCTTTACTTTGTGACAAATATCCTGCCGTGCCCTTCAAGACCGCCAAGGCGAGATGGCCTGCTATACCGATCCGCACGTGGGCGGCCGCTTGTTTGCTTCGTTCTTCCGTCATGGGGCCACTCCTCCATGATATTGATAGAAAGGCCGCCGAAACTCGCCGTTTCGCGCGGCCGCGCTTGCTAAACCGCTTAAGCTGCGGCTTTCTTGTTAGCACCTAACGTCTTGGATTTCAATACCAGCCAGATCGGGCTTGCGATAATGATGGAAGAATACATACCGCTTATAAGCCCGATAATCATGGCAAGCGAGAAAAGGCGAATGGATTCGCTTCCCATAACGAACAGCAGCACCGCCGCAATCAGGACGGTCAGCACCGTATTGATAGAACGAGTCATCGTTTGCCAAATACTGCGGTTAACGATCTGGGACAAATCGTCAAAGGTCTTCACCTTGGCAAACCGCATGTTTTCACGAATTCGATCGAAAATAACGATCGTATCGTTAATAGAGTAACCGATAACGGTCAGTACGGCCGCGACAAACGGCAAATTGACCTCTAACTGGAAAATGGAGAATATAGCTATGACCATAAACGCATCATGAAGCAGTGCGGCGATCGCTCCAACAGCAAAACGCCATTCGAAACGAATGCTTACATAAAGCATAATCCCCAAGCTGGCAATCAATACCGCATAAATGGCTTTCAGCGCCAGTTCTTTGGCTAATTCCGTATCCACCGTGTTTTCTTCCTTGGAAATTTGATCCCCGAATGCCGTTTTGAAGCTGGCCTCGATCTGATCGATTTCCTGGGTAGTGAGCACCTTATCGAAACGCAGCGTGACCCGGTCCTCGGCCGCTCCTCCAACAACGGGGGGTGTCGCTGTCTCCAGACCGGCGCTTCTGACGAGTTCAACAGCTTGCGACTGCTGAATCGCCTTGCCTCCCGTTGAGATATCAAGCGTCGTACCCGCTTTGAAATCGACCCCGAGATTCAAACCGAATATCAGCATCATAACGATTCCGATGACGGTGATGGCTATTGAGATGCCAAAAAATTTCCTGCGGTGCTTCATTAAATCATATTTGGCGTTATAGAGCATTGATTTCGGACTCCTTTACCCCAAAATAAGCTGGTTTTTTTACAATGTTGCTGCGTACGAGAAGGGTTAACAGCCATCTTGAGAAGAAGACGTTCGTCAATATGCTCACCAAAATGGTAAAAATCAGTGTCAGTGCAAACCCTTGAATCGCGCCCGTTCCAAGGAAATAAAGTACAGCTCCGGCAAGAATTGTCGTAAGATTGGCATCCAGTATGGTACGGAACGAGTGACGGGAGCCCGCTTTCAGCGAGGACATAATGCTCTTGCCGCTGCGCAGTTCTTCCCTGATCCGCTCATAGGTAATAATGTTGGCGTCCACCGCCATTCCGACCCCCAGAACAAATGCGGCGATGCCCGGAAGCGTCAATGTGGCCTTCATCAGGTAGGTGACAAGCAGCATTAACCAGATAAAAGTCACGATGGTGATGGATGCAACCAATCCGGGCACCCGGTAATACACGATCATGAACAAAACGATCAATATGGATGCGATGATGCTCGCTTTAACGGTTTGCTGCAGCGACAGCTGGCCAAGCGATGCCCCGACGGATTGCGTATACTTTTCCGTAAGCTTTAGCGGAAGCGCGCCGAGGTTGATCGTGTCGGCAATTTTCTTTGCTTCTTCGTACGTGTAGTTGCCGCTGATCGTGGCCGTGCCGTCCGTCAGTACCTGGCGTACGATCGGAGCCGATAGCTCCACCTCGTCCAAATAGATCGCAAGCGGCTTCCCAAGCAGCTTCTGCGTCACCTGACGAAATTTCTCGGGATCTTTTACTTTAATATTAACGAGCGGTCTGTTCGCCTCGTCGAAGCCGAGTTTGGCGGCACCGACTTCAAAGTCGCTTCCGACCATTTCCTTGGTGCCATCCGGACCGCGGAAAGACAGCTCCGCAGGCTTCTTCAATATCTCCCGGACCTCGGCTTCATTCTCAATACCGGCGAGCCGCACACGAATCCGGTCTTTTCCCTCCGTAGTCACTTCTGGCTCGCTTACCTTCTGAGCGTTTGCCCTCTGTTCGATGCTCCGGGCGGTTTCAAGCAGCGACTCCTTGGTCACCTGCTGTCCCGGTTCAACCGGTTCGGCAACGTACAGGATTTCAAAACCGCCTTTTAAGTCAAGACCCAACTTTATATTGCTTACAAGATGAGGACTCGTCCAAATGGCTGCAGCGAAGACGATCGCTACACTCACGAAAAACGCCACGATTCTTTTGATGTCCATAGCTGTCTCCTTCCAAACTCAATATTCCTATTATACCTACCTGCGAAAATCGAGTCAATTTAAGGAGAGCTGTAGCAGATAGGGGGAGCAGTGCAAAAAAAGAAGCCCATTTATCATCGAAAATGGGCGTTGTCCTTATATATGCTCATCGTCATCCAATTCATAAATTGCGTCACTTTGAGAGACAGGATATCGTTCACGATCCGGTGCAGCGGCGGGATGCCGGTCTTGTTGTATTTGTCGCTTACGCATTCCCAAATTTCCTGGCCGGTCACATGCTCGTAACCGAGCATACGGAATTCCTGAGCTTTACTGCGGCATAGATCTTCAATCACCCGGTTCAATTCCTCGTCTTCCCCGGTTCCTTCTTCTCCGGTACCGGAGCTGCTCGCATCTGATTCTTCCTTTTCTGCTTCCGCGTCTTCGGCCGACGGCCGTTTTGTATCGTGCTCCGCCATTTCTTGCTCCCCGGCTTCCGCTCCGGCTGCGGCCGCCATGTAATGAAGCTCCATATAAGGCACCATGCTTTCGGCCTTCCTTTCGGAAGCCGAATCCGCCGCTTCCTCCGGACCTTGTTCATCCGGTTTCGGGTCTATGCCGCTATGACCCGGCTTCCATTCGTCTTTATCCATCCAGCATCCCTCCCGCATGCGAAGCCTTGTCTTAACTACCTATTCGCTGCCGCCGTTCGTTTTCCTGCCGCCGCCGGTATTTCCGCACTCAGAAAAATTGTTGCATGCGCAAGGACAGGTTATGCATATCCATTTAGTAACACCAGGGTCCAAGCCCATGGGAAAGAAAGAAGGTCATTCCCTTGACAAAACAATCGTTTATCAAAGGTACGCTCATATTGCTTGCAGCCGGTATCATTAACCGTATCCTGGGGTTTATTCCGCGGATAGCCCTTCCCAGGGTCATAGGTCCTGAAGGCATCGGTCTCTATCAAATGGGCTGGCCATTCCTCGTGGTTATACTTACCGTCGTAACGGGCGGGATCCCGATTGCGGTGGCCAAGCTGGTCGCCGCCGCCGAAGCGGAAGGAAACGAGGCGCGTGCCAAAAGCATATTTCGCTTGGCCCTTGCCGTGGCTCTCTTACTCGGCATCCTGTTTACGGCAGTGATCTTCTTTGGCGCGCGCTGGATCACCGACCACCTGTTTACCGACCCGCGCGTATACTTTACGTTCCTGTGCATGACGCCAATCGTTCTCTTTGTCGCTGTATCCTCTGTCTTTCGCGGATATTTTCAAGGACGCCAAGATATGATTCCGACAGCGCTTTCTCAAGTCATGGAAACCATCGTTCGGATCATAACCGTTCTGGCCTTCGCTTATTGGATGCTTCCTTACGGGATCGAATACGCCGCTGCCGGAGCGATGGTCGGGGTGGTGGCGGGAGAAATTTGCGCCCTGCTCGTCCTGATCCTGTATTACCGCCAGAGCCGCAAGCAGCGCACGCCCCGCGGACAAATCGGTTCCCACCGCTCGCTTTCACGTATCGCCAATCTGAAGCAGATCTTTAAGCTGGCTGTCCCCATCACCGGGAGCAAACTGGTGGGCTCGGGTTCATACTTTCTGGAATCAGTTCTGATCGTCCAAAGCCTGGCCATGGCCGGTATCGCCACAGGGCTCGCGACAGCGCAATACGGAGCGCTGCAAGGGATGGTCATTCCCGTACTCATGCTGCCGAGCGCCCTTACTTTCTCGCTTGCCGTATCGCTGGTGCCGTCGTTATCGGAAGCCGCCGCCAAGAACGATATGCTCACCATTCATATGCGGCTGCACCAATCGCTAAAGCTCGCTTTGGTAACGGGCGCCCCCTTCGCGGTATTAATGTACGTTCTGGCCGAACCGATATGCTTATATATGTACGGTCAGCCCGGAGTCGGTTCCATGCTGAAGATGATGGCCCCGGCTGCCCTGTTCATTTACTTCCAGGCCCCGCTTCAGGCCGCCTTGCAGGCGCTCGAAAGACCCGGAAGCGCTCTAATGAATACGCTCATCGGGTCAGCAGTCAAGCTGTCGCTGATCTATTTTCTGGCCAGCCGTCCTGAATACGGAATCTTGGGTGCCGTCATTGCCATTACGGTCAATATTATGCTCGTTACAACCCTGCACTGGCACAGCATCGTACGGCTTCTGCATTTCCGGATGCAGCTTTCCGATTTCATAAAAGCAGCCTTCTGCATGGCGGGCACGGCATTCGCAAGTCACACCGTCATGCAATCGAATTGGATCTCAGATGGTTTTGCCCGCTTTTTTGCCGCATGTATCATCGGTATGATCATCTATCTGCTTTTGGCCATCCTGGTGAGGCTTATCGACCGAAATGATTTGTTCCGTGTCATCTGGCTCGGCAAAAGGTTCGTAAAGTAAAGCTGTACGCCGCATTTTATTTTTTTTTATCGATAAACCATTTGCCCCGATGATCGATCGAGCAAAAAAATACTTCTTTAAAATCCTTTACCCCTAGAGACTGTAGCTCATGCTTCAGCCAAAACCTTGTTTTTCCCAGCTTCTGAAGACTCTCGTCCTGCACTTTTCCATCCATGATCAGCGGAAGCGGCAGGCCTTCATAACGAATGGATGCCTGTCCTGTCGAGGAGCGATCCAGATGATCTTTCTTTTCCGAGATCGTCAGCTTGCCCGAAGGCTCCAGAACGGCAAATTCCACATCGGCCACGTTCATCACCTTATTCTCACGAAGCTGAAGCAGCAGATCGTCAAGATTGTAACGCTGCTTGCGCATCTCTTCACGGTTCAGCTTGCCGCCGTCAATGATGGCCGACGGCTTGCCTTCAAACCACCGGCGTAATTTCTCGCTTTTCAATGAAATATACGCAATGAGAAGCTGGACAGCCACGAGCGTCACCATGGGAAGAATCCCTTCCAGCATCGGCTTGTTCAAGTCCTCCAGCACGAACACGGCAATCTCCGCGATCATAATGGAAATGACAAGGTCGAAAACAGACAGCTTGCCTATTTCCCTTTTCCCCATAATCCGCATCATCAAGAACACGATCAGATAGACCAAGACTGTTCGAACAAATAATGTCCATATCTCCATTGGCTCTTCCTCCCGGTTACTCTTCAGGGAATATTTTGACCTTGGCCGCTGCTTGTCATGCGGGAGAATTGTTGGTAATTGCCTGAGGAACCTGTACTATTTTCTGGTACATGCCCATACAATGGGAGTGAAGCAGCGAGCTTGCGGTGCAGCGCCTCTTGTCCCGGCGAGCAGGAGCGAGCTTGCAGCCCTGAACCATACTTCAGGGGATCACGGATCGGATTAGGAGGAATGAGGTGACTATGAAAAAATCACCCTTGTTATCCGGATTAACGTATGCTGTCGGTGTTATGCTGATCGGCACGCTGATCGCCTCGCTCATCTTGCTCGCAACCGATATTCCGGAAGACTCTTGGCGCAAAACAACCTGGATGATTCATAGTTTGGCCATGCTGATCGGAGGGATGGTATCCGGAAAGCGAAGCGGCAGCAGAGGCTGGTATCAAGGCATACTGCTCGGAGCCTTGTACGTCGCCGTGGTTTGGCTGGTCGGCTTTTTGGCTTATGACTCGGGACTTACAAAGGACACGTTGATTTTGGCGGGATTGGCGGTGCCGTCCGGAGCCATCGGCGGTATGATCGGAGTGAATTTGAAACGGTGATTTAAATTAAATAAAAGCCCGTGCCTCGCGTCAATCGCGATAGAACGGGCTTTTATTTGCGGCGGGATATCCCGCTGCCAAGTTGTTTTATTCCGCCGAACCTGACGAGCTCTGTACGGTGTTCACCGCAGAACGTTCGAATGTCAGCTTTGTCACGTCATTGACGCGCAGGATGACCGTATCGTCCGTCAGTTCGATAATCGTACCATGCAAACCTCCGATGGTAACGACCTTGTCCCCTTTTTTCAAATTGCTCAGCATCATATTGCGTGCCTTCTGGCGTTTTTGCTGAGGACGAATAAGTAAAAAGTACAGGACGACAAACATCAAAACAAGCGGACCGTAAGTAACCAAGTATCCCTCGATTCCCGGTGCCGCTGCAGCATCACTTGCCGCTAACCACATTAACTTTTCCCCTTTCTTGTAATATCTATGTAATATTGGTTAAAACCCTTTGCTGTTTTCGTCGATTCCGTATCGGGCGAAGAACTCGTCGCGAAAATCAAGCAGCCGGTCCTCGCGAATCGCCTGGCGCACCCCACGCATCAACTCTAATAAAAAATGGAGGTTATGATACGTCGTAAGCCGGATACCGAACGTTTCATCGGCCTTAATCAAGTGACGGACGTAGGCGCGGGAATAGTTGCGGCAGGTGTAACAGGAACATTCCGGATCAAGCGGGCCGAAATCTTCCGCAAATTTGGCATTTCGGATCACAAGCCTTCCAGAGCTGGTCATCACGGTCCCGTTACGGGCAATGCGCGTCGGAAGAACGCAATCGAACATATCGATGCCGCGAATGGCGCCTTCTATCAGCGCATCCGGGGAACCTACACCCATCAAATAACGGGGCTTGCCGAAAGGCAGCAGAGGAACAGTATAATCCAGCACCTCAAACATCAGATGCTTCGGTTCGCCCACACTCAGCCCTCCAATAGCATACCCCGGGAAATCCATGGAAGTCAACTCGGCGGCGCTTTGTTTGCGTAAATCTTCGTACATGCCCCCTTGAACGATGGCAAAAAGCCCTTGCTCCTCCGGCCGGCTGTGCGCTTTCAAGCAGCGTTCCGCCCAACGGGTCGTCCGTTCCAGCGATTGTTTGGCATAGCTGTGATCCGCCGGATACGGCGGGCATTCATCGAAAGCCATAATAATATCGGCGCCGAGCGCATTCTGGATTTCAATCGATTTTTCCGGAGAAATAAACAGCTTGTCCCCGTTCAGATGCGAGCGGAACTGCACGCCTTCTTCGCTGATTTTGCGCATTTCGCTAAGACTGAACACTTGAAATCCGCCGCTGTCGGTCAGTATCGGCCTGTCCCAGTTCATAAACCGGTGCAGCCCTCCCGCCGCTTTCACGATGTCGTGTCCGGGACGGAGAAACAAGTGATACGTATTGCTGAGAACGATGTGCGCATCCATCTCCCTGAGTTCTTCGGGACTCATCGTTTTTACGGTGGCCTGTGTGCCTACCGGCATGAAGGCCGGGGTCTCCACGATCCCGTGCGGGGTATGAACCCGGCCGAGTCTGGCTCCGGATTGTTTGCACGTTTTGATATGTTCATAGGTGATAGCCATTAAAAATCACTTCTTTCCGGGCATTGCCTCGATCTAATAAATGAACATGGCGTCGCCGAAGCTGAAAAAGCGGTATTCCCGCTCCACGGCTTCTTTGTAAGCGGCCAGTACACGTTCTCTTCCTGCAAGGGCGCTGATCAGCATCAACAATGTCGATTTGGGCAAATGAAAGTTGGTAAGCAGCGCATCGACAATACGAAATGGGTAGCCGGGGTATATAAAAATACCTGTCCACCCCTTTCCGGACACCAAAGTACCGTCTTCTCGCGCGGCCGATTCCAGCGTTCTGGCCGAGGTCGTGCCTACAGCGACAACCCGTCCTCCCTTTTGCCTGGCCGCATTGACTACTTCGGCCGTCTTTTCGGAAACCTCATAATACTCTTTATGCATTTCATGCTCTTCCACGTTTTCGACGGAGACCGGCCGAAAGGTGCCCAGCCCGACATGCAGCGTAACATAGGCTAATTGTATACCTTTTTGTTCCAGCCTATGCAAATATTCCTCTGTAAAATGAAGCCCTGCCGTCGGCGCTGCGGCTGACCCCCGGTGTTTGGCGTACACCGTCTGGTAGCGCTCCTTCTCGGGAAGCTGTTCTTTAATGTAAGGCGGCAGCGGCATATGACCGAGCCTGTCCAAAATTTCATTAAAAATGCCTTTGTAGCTAAATTGAAGCACCCGGCTGCCCATATCCCCTTCGGATTCAACCGTGGCCGTCAGCAGCGGCGCAGAGTCTTGTTCGCCGGTTTCGCCGCCAAAATGAAGGCGTGCGCCCACTTTCAGCCGTTTGGCGGGACGGACCAGCGCTTCCCAGCGGTCCCCTTCCAACGGCTTCAGCAGCAGTACCTCCGCCTTTGCGCCCGTATCCGCCTTCACGCCAAAAAGCCGGGCTGGAATGACCCTTGTGTCGTTTAACACCAGCACATCCCCGGCTTGCAAATATTGCTCCAATTGTTCAAACCTGTGGTGGCCGATCCGTCCGGTGCGCTTATCGAGCGTCAGAAGCCGCGATGCCGTGCGATCGGCAAGCGGCGTCTGCGCAATCAGCGACTCGGGGAGATCGTAATCGAACAAATCTACCTGCATCGTTATCGTTTCATCCCTTGGAAATCGAGACCCCTATATAGTAAGTCTGGAGTATTTTGTGGTAATCGTAGCCGAGCTCCGCATACCCTTTGGCCCCCCATTGGGACATGCCCAAACCATGGCCAAAGCCGGTTCCCCGAAAAACAAACTGCGGGCTCCGGGTTGCAACCCGAACCGTTCCGTCCGCGTTCAGCAAGAACAGCTCCTCATCGCGGTGCTCCTGCACCGTCTGACCCCCTCCTGAAGTATAAACCGGCTGTGCGGAGGAGGATTGGGTACGAACGGTTCCGTCCGCTCCCAATATAGTATACCGTCCTGTTTCTTCAATTTCAAACTTCGTGCTGGGCAATCCTCCCAGAAGCGTCCGAAGCGCATCGGGATATGCGGCAGCCAGCGGCTGCCCGTTCGCCGCAACCTCAAGCGCCCTTCCGGAAACGCCGCGCTTCGTTACTTCCAGCCGTTGCAGCTCCCCGCCCGCGGTCATCGCGGAACCTAACCGCTTTTTCATCTCCGATGCCTCATAAGGCCCGCGAATCCAGGCATAGGCGTTGGATTCCGTTTCCTCGCCGATCACAACGAAACGGTCACGGACATCGACCTTAAACACCGCCGCATTGTCTGCATTATCCACATAAGGAGCCGGGCGGACATTCACCCCGTCCTGCACGGATTCGTAATAAGGCAGGCCTGCCGGGTTTTTCAGTCCCGTATCCCGTGCATAATCGGAATGAATATACCCGGACATGCCATTGGGAAGCACGATACGGTACCACTTCTTTTTGCCCTCTTCGGCTCCCTTATCCTGAGAAGAAACGCTTTTCAGGTAAGCTACTTCATTGCCCCATACCTCGGTGGAGTCTGCCGTTTGCCCGCCTGCATTGGAATAGTAAAGCGGATCGATCAGAGCATTGTTATAAGTCAGCACCTCTCCGGCCGTTGAATCGACCGCCTGGAGCGCAGCCGGAAATTCCACAGCCATGCCTTTGTAGGATTGATCCAGTGTCGTATCCGAAACATGGGCGATCTGATACTTCACGCCTTGCTTCAGCGCATAGGTGCGAGCGGCGACCGCCTGAGCCTTCAGCGCTTCTATAGGCCAAGCCGGGTTGAGCTCGGAGCCGAGAACCGCATACAAATACTGCTGGAAAGACAGCTCATTGATCACGGCCAGCCTATGGTTGTGAAGAGACAGTTCGAGGCCGCCGCGGTACATCCGCCCAAAGCGCTCTTTGACATAGACTGCACCCTGAGGATCGTTGGAAGCCGCCCACAGCTTTGCGTTTCCGCCAAAGACCATTGCGGTCAGCGGCTGCGCTGCACTATCGGCATCGGCGGCAAGCTCCGTGCGCAGAAGCACATAGCCCTGAGCGGCATCCATCGGCGTCAATACTACCGCAGGCAGCGCCGCAGCGATTTGGGCCCTTAGTGCTTCAAGCCCCGCGCTGTCTGCGGCGCCGCCGACCAGCACGGCATAGCTTCCTGCGCTCAGCTGCGCTACGTTGGCGTCGAACCCGGCCTGCGCGATAGCTGCCGCCTGCGCCTGTGCTTCCGCGGCTGCGGCATACGTGCCCGCATTCCAGCGCAGCGGGCCCGCGAGTACCGCGCCCGGCCTCGCTGCCGCGGCTGCGGCCGCCTCTTCCTTGGTCGCGAAAGGACCAAGATATACGCGATAGGCCTGCTTGCCCCGCGCTGTGTTCTGCACGATGCCGGCATCGGCTCCGCCAGCTGCGGCCTGTTGCGCTTGTGTCCGGGCTTCAGCGGCGCTGGCCGTTTCCGGTAGCAGCGCATAATAGCCGTCCGCGGACACACGGACCTGTTCCTTCGCCGCCGCCTGATAGGCAGGCGTGACGCCCGCGGCTCCCCGCAGGCTCAGCGTCAGTCCGGCATCGGCGGACAGCGTCACGGCTGACGCACGGCTGACGTATTTGCCCGTATCAATAAACAGCGCGACACGGATCGTATCCAGCTTCGGTACGGCCGCTTGTGCTGCCGGAATGGCCGGCGCCGCAGCCAGAGCGGCTTCCGGCGCACCGATGCTTCCGGACAGCAGCAGCGCCGCCGCAGCCGTCATTTTCAATACGATGCCGCAAAGCGGTCGTACGGCCTGATTGGAAGCTCCCGAAGACGCTTCCTCCGACAAGAACGGCCGTTTGATACCTTTCATCATGAATATTCCCCTTTCCAACCGTACGGTTACTCGTCCCTCTCCGTCAGGTCAGGAACGGCTGGGCATAGGCAGCCCCAGATGCTTGCATGCGCTGGCCGTTACCATGCGGCCGCGCGGGGTGCGTTGAAGAAAGCCGATTTGCAGCAAATACGGCTCGTATACATCTTCGATCGTTTGGCTTTCTTCACCGATCGAAGCGGCTATCGTATCCAGTCCGACCGGGCCGCCCTGAAAGCCGAGAATAATGGCGCGGAGCATTTTATGGTCGATTTCGTCCAAACCGAGCGCGTCGACTTGAATGCTGGCAAGGGCCGCCCGGGTGATCTCCAGCGTGATGATGCCGTCCCCCTTGACTTGTGCGAAATCGCGGACGCGCTTCAGCAGCCGGTTGGCGATCCGTGGCGTACCGCGGGAACGCATCCCGATCTCACGGGAGGCTTCGCCGATGATCTCAACCTGCAAAATGTCAGCGGTCCGGCTGACGATGTAAGAAAGTTCATCCACCGTATAGTACTCCAAGCGGCTTACGACGCCGAAGCGGTCCCTCAGAGGCGCCGACAGCAGCCCCACGCGGGTCGTGGCGCCCACAAGCGTAAACGGCGGCAGATCCAGCCTCACCGAACGGGCGCTGGGCCCTTTGCCGATGATAATATCGAGCGCGTAATCCTCCATTGCAGGATAGAGCACCTCTTCCACCGTCCGGTGAAGCCGGTGAATCTCATCGATGAACAGCACGTCGCCTTCCTGTAAATTCGTCAGAATGGCGGCCAAATCGCCAGGACGCTCAATCGCAGGTCCCGATGTCGTGCGCAGATTGACGCCCAGCTCATTGGCGATAATGTTTGACAGCGTCGTCTTGCCCAGGCCGGGAGGGCCGTACAGCAGCACATGGTCAAGCGCCTCTTTGCGCATTTTGGCCGCCTCTATGTATACCTTCAAATTTTCCTTCGCCTGCGATTGGCCGATATATTCCGCCAAGTACCTTGGCCGTAGACTGAACTCCATCCCCTGGTCTTCCATCATCAGGTTTGCCGAAATGATGCGGTCTTCCATCTTGCAGCTCCTTTCTCCGGGTTCAAGCCTGCCTGGCGGGCAAGCCCTTATCCGGGTGTTCTCATTTCATCAGGGATTGCTGATACAGCGCCTGCAGGGCTAGCTTCGTTACGGCATCCGCCGTTTCATCACCCTTGAGCTTCGGCTTGACGATTTGGCCGGCCCGGTCCGCTTCCGCTTCGGTGTATCCGAGCGCCAGCAGCGCCGCTTTGGCCTCGGCCCAAGCCCCGCCGCCTGCCAGGGCAGCCGCCGCAACCTCTATGCCGTGAACGGCAGAGCTTTCATCGGCAGAGGATAATGCCCCAAGCTTGTCCTTGAGATCAAGCACCATCCGCTGCGCCGTTTTCTTCCCGATTCCCGGAAGCTTCGTGAGAAACGCAAGGTTTTCCTGCCGTATGGCCGAAGCAATCACTTCCGGACGTCCGCCGGCAAGCACGCCGATGGCCACCTTCGGACCGATGCCGTTGACATCCAGCAGGAGGCGAAAGAGCGACTGCTCCTCCCGGGACGTAAACCCGAAAAGCAGGTGCGCGTCCTCCCGCACATGATAATGGATGTACATCGTGACTTCGCCGCCGTCCTTTCCAGAGGCTACGGCATAAGGATTGGCGCAAAAAACACGGTACCCCACGCCTTGCACGTCCAGCACGACGTAATCTGCTTCCCGGTGGGCTACCGTTCCTCTCAAAAAGTCAATCATCGTTTATAGGCTCCGTTCAATTTTTGTTGTAAAGCTGAGGAATGAGCGTGGCAGATCGCGACGGCCAGGGCATCGGCCACGTCATCGGGCTTGGGCACTGCGGTTAGATGCAGAAACATCCGCACCATCTCCTGCACCTGCTTCTTTTCCGCCTTTCCATAACCGACAATCGCCTGCTTCACTTGAAGCGGAGTATATTCTCCAATCGGCAGGCCCTTCTGCTCCGCAGCCAGCATCAGCACGCCGCGCGCCTGACCAACGGTTAAAGCCGTCGTAACATTGCGGTTGAAAAACAACTTCTCTATCGCCACCGCATCAGGCTTGTATTTATCTATCAGTTGAACTGCCGCTTCATAGATTTGCTTCAGGCGCTGGGCGTCAGCCGTATGGGCTTCCGTTTGGATCGAGCCGTATTGGACCGGCACCAGCCTATGTCCTTGTTTATCTATAAATCCGAAACCGACAATGGCGATCCCGGGATCAATGCCTAAAATCCGCACCTTTGCGCAACTCCCCTGCTCTGCTCTTTTCGCCGCTTTTCCAATAAGCGAACATATGTATTCCATTGCCATTATATCAGATAATGAGAGGGATGAATACGCCGTGCGGCAAAACGTTCAGTAAGCCGAAAAAGTTCTGGAGGCTTGAATGAAACCGGCGGATTAGCAACAAATAAACGAAGATTATTCTCTTCTTCCTTCCGAAACGCGCCCTCCGATAAAGCGGTCCGCGTCTTGGTCGGCTTTGCTCTGATTACAGTCGTAGCAGGAACAAACGCAGTTGACAGGCGTGGTATGGCCGCCCTTGGATTTCGGCACGATGTGATCGATCGTATCGCCGATTTCACCGCAGTAGTAGCAGGTGTATCTATCCCGCTGCAGGATCATTTTGCGGAAATCGTCGTTGCTGTACAGTCTCCGGATCATGTAGGGATTCAAAACAACTGCAGCCCGCTGCTCCACGAGCAGCACCGCCAAGCTCCAATCGATGTCCTGAATCCACCGCTTGCCGTTATTGCTTTTTCCTCTCATCCGGATGATGCCCTGCCGGTCCCGCCGAAGCAGCTTTGCCGCGCCTTCTTTGCTTGAAGGAGGCGGAGCAGGAGGGGCTAACCGTCTCGCCGGCGTCTCCATCGTTTCCGCAGCACCGGCATGCGTCGGCTCCTTCACGCCAAGCGCTTCGATATCCGAAAGCTTCGGCTTTGCTTTCTTTCTCGCACACTTGCGGCAAATATTTTTTCTTGCCCCGTTCCGAGATCTTCTGGAGCCTTTGGTGGGAAACTGAAGATAATATTTCGTTTGTCCGCACCGGCTGCAAGGCTTGTGCAGCAGGCAATGCGCGCCCGGTTGCATAGCCGCCCTCCTCTCCTTTGGATCGCCTTCTTCCCTAATCCTGACATTTTTCAATTATATCAGATTTGCTTCCGGAGCAACCACAGCTTTCATAAAGATCTCCGCACAGCAAAAAAAGGGCGGCCACAGCCATCCCTCCGGTTATATAGTCCACTGGTCGTGAATGATCCCGACCAATTGCCAAATGTTATTGTTTTTTTCAAAAACGAGCCGCAGACTCCTCCAGTCAAGGCCCTCAAACTGCGCCTCGAAGCCCTCAAAATGGAACTCGACAAACGAGTACCGGTCCGGGGGATACACTTCCGTGAGATTGGAACGCGTCGTGCCTTGCCCGATCTGCCGATTGACAGCGGTTTGGTGCGCTTTTGCAAAATCCGCGTCATAAATAAATTTGGCATAGTAATCAGCAAAAGTCAGTCGGATCGGTTCGCCCGATCCGTCGTAAACGCCCCACTCATAAACGGTTTTGACGGTAAATAGCTCCTTGAGCTGCTCCGGCTTGAACACAAGATCATTCCGGGTGTCGACAAACCCGTAAGGCGAAAACCGGATTCCCTTGTCCGGGAGCGCCAAACCGGACAAGAGCTTCAGATTCTTTTCCTTCAGCGCTTGAATGGCTTTGCGGGCTTGTTCCGCCACATCCGATGCTTGCCCCTCTTTATTTGGAGCATCGGCATCAGTCGGCTGCGCTGCCGGGTTTTCCGGGGAAGGCGGGACATGGCCGGGCGCTTTCGGAGTGCAGGCCGAAAGAACAAGCAGACCGGCCGCAAGCAGACCAAGTAATACGGCTCGTTTCATCACGCCATCCCCTTCCGATCCAAGTGTCGGATGAAGCGTCTCATCCTTACCTAAATAAACGCAACTTCCCGTGGAAAGGTTGCAGCACGGCATTGATTTGCAGTCCTGCCCGACCGGCTAACGATTGGATGATTTTTGCAGCACATTCTCCGTCTCTTCCATCGCGTAATCGCTCAAAGTCGAGAGCACGCTGTTGTAATCATCCAGATCTCTTACCCGGATTCCGCGATACAGCTGCTTCACCGTTTCCCGCGGAAGACTGCTTTCCAAGTGCTCAATGTTTAGCTGGAAAAACGTCCGGATTATACTTTCCCCGCCGGATCCAGGCACGCCCTCGAACAGAGAAAGATTCCCTTTTGTATCCAGTCCGAAGTAGGCGTTTTCTTTACACTGTGGAGACAAGTCGTCCACCGTTTCCGTAAAATAGACTTTGTTTCCTTCATCCAGGCTGACCTTATAGGACGGATGTGTCCGGTGATAGGCCAATATATCCGTCGAACTCATCATACCGAGCCGTTGAAACTCCTCGCCGCATACATAAGCTTTTTTCATGTAGGCCTCCCTTTGGCCGTCCATTCCCGCCACCATCTTAAGGACCTCATCCTCCGGCTGCCTAAATTCCTTCATGTTCCGGCCGAATACTGCTTGTTCCTGCTCTTTCCAAGCCGCAGGTCCCGCCAACCGGTCACTGAACAGCCAGAAGCCGGCGGCAAGTGTGCCTGCCACAAACAGAAAACCCGCCAAATTCATCCAACGGCGCCTGACACGCAGCTTTTTTTTCAATTGTTTTTTAAACTGGTTCCAGAAGCTGAGCAAATTCATTCGATCCCCTTCTGTCTTTAAATGCTGGATTGTTTTTACTATTTTTCCCGTAAGGATCGACTCTTATACTATTTGGATGTATACTTAGGACGAAACCAGCAACTAACACACTGAAAGGAAGGATCCGTTCCCGATGCAACCGGTCATGAAAGAAATTTGGGCCTGGGTTCGCTCTCTTGCCGCCGCATTCGTGCTGACGATTTTGATCGGTTTGTTTGTATTCCAACCGACGAAAGTACTGGGCCATTCCATGGATCCCACTCTGCATAACGAACAGCGTATTTATGTATCCAAGCTGTCGCATACGTTTGGTTACCAGCCCGATTACGGCGACATTGTTATCATAGACAGCAGGGTCGACCGCGTGCGTTCCTTCAAGGACGATGTGCTCGAGCATCCGCTGCTTCGTTGGATTCGCGGGGATAACGATCCGAACATGTATGTGAAGCGTGTCATCGGTAAGCCCGGAGACGTGCTCGAGCTCAAAAACAGCAAGCTGTACCGAAACGGCGAGTTGCTGGAAGAGCCGTATTTGAAAGAAGCCATGCAGCCTGAGCCCAATCGGAAGTGGACTGTGCCGGAAGGAAATATTTTCGTGATGGGAGACAATCGCAATCACAGTAAGGACAGCCGCGAGATCGGCTTCATTCCGTTCAGTCATATTTTGGGCATAAAAATCTGAATCTGGCCCCCCAGCGGATGACGGCTGTGTTATATTGAATGTACAAAAGAAGCCCTCCTTTGAATGGTTGCTCGTCACTTCCATTTTACCAAGGTTTGGCTTCTTTTTGTTTTGGCTCTGTTATATTTCAATGTTGATAATTATATCAAAATAAAGGAAACCCCAAGGCATTAGCGTTTCCTACAACATTCCCCAGAATAAATTTGTTTGAGCAGTTACAAAGTAAAGAAGCAATCCTATGGTAGTCACTTTGCTTATCTGTTTTGGAGACTGATATAAAACAAAAATCGTGGCTATCCAGAGCAACAATTCCAAAGTGTTTAAAATATCAAAATACCAAAACCCAAATGCAAAAGTCTGTCTTGAAATAAACATAATTATTATAGATGAAATAGAAATAGCAATTATACCTTTCCCTTTTGCATACCAACATACAAAAGCCAAAAATGGCGAGATAATAGTCATGATAATCCAAATCATCATATATGATTTAGGAAAAAAACCAGCTATCAAAATAGTATAAAGATAATAGCTACCTACCATGCCTACAAAAAACAAAAAAACATTTATAGCAGACCTAATAGGTGATTTGCAATACACAGATATTAGCACCGCAAGGAAAATCCAAACCCCCATACGAGAAAAGAAGTTCCTTAAATCCAACGTTTCAAGAAAATATGGTAATAAATTACTGGCTGTTTCATCAAGTAACTTTGAAATTATGCCTAAAATAATCCCTGCGATAAATATTAAAGTCGAATATAAAAATTTTCTTGATAGCGATATATTTATTGGTCTTCGAATTTCATTCAAGAAGTCTTTCATTTATACCCTCCCAAATATAAATAATCATTATTCAAATTTATCTGCTAATGGATATTAATCCTCTGATTTTTGTTTTATTTTCTGGAACATTAATACGTCTAATTATATTTTACAGCAGGAGAACATTCCTATTGTGACTTCTTGTTGAGCAAATCCGCTTCGTTAATTGAATAAGGATTACACATTGAATTTTGATACCTCAAACTGTCATAAGTGTCAGTCATTTCATATACAAATGATGTTAATAGAAATTCTTTAATATGCTGATTAGTGCTTTCGTTACTACGACTATCTACAAACAAGAACCACGCAAGGTAGTTGTCAAGATACTTTGTAGCCACACCTTTAAAGCGGTCTATCCATTGTTTCATACGAGAATGGAGACCATTTACATTCTGGATGTGATACAAGCCTTTAATAACGTGCTTACCGTCATTTGATTTAATTCGGTAATGCTCTAAACCTTTTTCTTTTGCATAGGTTTTGTAAGCTCTCCAAGCATCAGTAACGAGTACATTATGCTTGGATTTACCGCCACGTTTGCGAGGTTTACGGTCAGTAATGCCACGTTGCCCCTTTTGAGAGTACAGGAAATAGGTCTCGTCAATTTCAACGATACCTTCAAAATGGTCAAAATCCATTTGTTTCAAGGCGTTTAACAGTTTGTGTCTCCAATAAAAAGTGTAACCCAAGTAACTCCTACGACTTCAGCCGATTTTCGCAGGGAATATCCTTTGAACATACAATCAACAAATGTAATCCATTCGTTGCCTTTTCGGGTACGGTACAAGACGGTATTGGTTGTGTCAGTGAAGGTTTTGCCACAACATTTACAGCGATACCGTTGTCGACCATTATATTTTCCGAACCGAACAACGTGTTCTGATGAACAATGAGGACATTCAAATCCTTCCTTGAAGCGAGTTTCTCTTATTTCATTGATTAAACGACCACCAGCAGAGGAAGAAGGCTCGACATAGCGTTTAACCCATTGATAGACTTGCTCTTTTTGGGTGTGTGGTAATTTGTCGATATATTTTAACAAGTTTCTAAACGCTTTGCTCACCTATAACCCCCCCGAATACTTGTTCCTATGTTAATTATATAAAGATTTGGGCAGGTATCAAATATCAACATGTACCTTTAACAGAGCCTTTGTTTTACAAAAATGAAAAAGGGGTACCCCCGTCACCTCGGTGACTTATGGGACACCCCCTTGCATTTTAATTATTTATCCAAGGAGACGCCTTTCTCACTGTTTCCGTTTTCCGTGTTCTTCGGTTATGGCGTTTGATCAGACTGCTGATCGAAACGCGCGGCGATTTCCGTTTCGTAGAGGCTTTGGACTGCCTGGGAACCGGCTGAGGTCCCGTTTGAGAAACCTCCGCCTTCTCCTCCCGGGATTTTTCCTTATCCCCTTTGGATTGGTCATGGTAACCGTAAGCCTCCTGCCCGCCCCAGTCCTGCCCGCCCCAGGGATAGGGTACATTAAGGGGAGATCCCGGACCGGCCGTGTCCGCGTACGGCGAAATTCCCGGATAAGCGTTGACTGCCGCTAACGGCTCGAATGAAGAATAACCACCGGTTCCGTAAGGCGCTATCGGCACGCCATAAGGATGAATCGGATACGATAAGAACGGATCTCCCGCCGTAGGAATACCGGGATAGCCTGCCGCCAAAGGCAACGCGTAGGGAAGTTGAGGCTGACCCTTGCCGCATCCGCAACCTCCTCCCAAATGCGGTCCTTCCACGTAAGGAAATGAAGGAAGAGGCGCATGGGGAGTATAATACGGGATCTCCGCGCTTGAAGGCAGATTCGGCAGCGCAGGAAGCGATTCGGCCGTCGGCATTGTATGCACGGGCGGCAACGGCAGGTGCTCCGGCTGCTTCCATTCTTCTTCTTTTCCTTTGCTTTTGGACGATTCCGTATCGTGAGCCATGACTTCCGTCGCCGGCACATGATATTGCTGAAACAAATCGGAAGAAGGCGGCAGGTTCCCCGCTCCCGAATGAATCCCCGTCTGCCAATCCGATTGCGGCACCGTGTAATGAGGCAAGACAGCCTCATGTAACCCGAACGGCTCATTGCTCTCCACTGCCGTCAGTGCATGCGCCGTATTCGGCCACTGCGGAACCCCAAAGAGGGCGAGATATTGGAAAGCTCTATGGCTGGCGCTTGCTGGACGCCCAAGTAGGGATTTGCGGAATGGCGTCAAATGGAGAAACATTCGGCTGCTCGTTTGAAGACTCCTGCTGTATGCCTACGTTCGGCCACTGCGGGGCCGACTGGATATACGGCACATTCGGCTGCTCCTTGGAAGACTCCTGCTGTATACCTACGTTCGGCCACTGCGGGGCCGACTGAATGTACGGCACATTCGGCTGCTCCTTGGAAGGCTCCTGCTGTATGCCTACGTTCGGCCACTGCGGGGCCGACTGGATGTACGGCACATTCGGCTGCTCCTTGGAAGACTCCTGCTGTATACCTACGTTCGGCCACTGCGGGGCCGACTGATGTACGGCACATTCGGCTGCTCCTTGGAAGGCTCCTGCTGTATGCCTACGTTCGGCCACTGCGGGGCCGACTGGATGTACGGCACATTCGGCTGCTCCTTGGAAGGCTCCTGCTGTATGCCTACGTTCGGCCACTGCGGGGCCGACTGGATGTACGGCACATTCGGCTGCTCCTTGGAAGGCTCCTGCTGTATGCCTACGTTCGGCCACTGCGGGGCCGACTGGATGTACGGCACATTCGGCTGTTCATACGAGGGCACCTGCTGTATCCCCACATTCGGCCACTGCGGAATCGCCTGGAGGTACGGCACATTCGGCTGCTCATACGAGGGCACCTGCTGTATCCCCACATTCGGCCACTGCGGAATCGCCTGGAGGTACGGCACATTCGGCTGCTCATACGAGGGCACCTGCTGTATACCTACGTTCGGCCACTGCGGAATCGCCTGGAGGTACGGCACATTCGGCTGCTCATACGAGGGCACCTGCTGTATACCTATGTTCGGCCACTGCGGGATCGACTGGATGTGCGGCACATTCGGCTGTTCCTTCGAAGGCTCCTGCTGTATTCCCACGTTAGGCCACTGCGGGACCGACTGGATGTGCTGTATATTCGGCTGCTCTTTCGAAGGCTCTTGCAATATCCCTACGTTCGGCCACTGCGGAACCGACTGGATGTGCGGCACACTCGGCTGTTCTTTCGTAGGCTCCTGCTGTATTCCCACGTTCGGTATCTGCGGGATCGCCTGGATGTGCGGTACATTCGGCTGCTCTTTCGAAGGCTCCTTCTGTTTCTCCACATAAGGCCACTGCGGGGCCGACTGAATGTGCGGCACATTCGGCTGCTCCTTTGAAGGCTGCTGCTGTATCTCTACGTTAGGCTGTTCGGGAGTCTTTTCCGCCTGGAGCACATTCGGCTGCTCCTTGGAAGGCTCCTGCTGAATCTCTATGCTCGGCTTTTCTGCCTCCTGCTCCGCTGCCGGCGGTTCTTCCACCGGAAGCGGAGCTTCGGGAATAATCTGAGACGTGTCCGCTTTCGGTTTGACGCCCGTACTCAGCTTCTGTGACGGGGCCGCACTCAGCTTCGGAATATAAATGGCTTCGCCTGTCATCAAAACATTAGGGTTTTTGAGCTGCGGGTTGGCGGCGATCATATCTGCCAGCGGAATACCCCACGCTTTACCCAACTTCCAGAGCGAATCCCCCTGCACGGCGATGTGTTTATACAAATAATCCGTCGGCGGCGTAATCGATTTCGGCGAAGCAGGGATTTTCACCTTCGTGCCGATGTCAAGCACGTTCGGGTCAGGGATGTGCGGATTGGCCGCAATCAGCTTGTCGAGCTCGACATGGTACTTTTGAGCGATCTCATAGAGAGAGTCGCCTTTTTTTACGATATGAATCTTCACTGCATAAACCTCCTTCAAATTTTGCGGAAGTATGATCGTTCGGGTAACGTCCGCTGTGTCTCGCCGCACGCAAACGATGCGAAACAAAATGATATTACAGTTTATGCAGCAAAGTGGGCATTTGACCATCGAATTCCAGAAAAAATCGCGGCTTTTTCCGGGATAACAAAAAGAACCCGTCTTAGACGGGTCCTCGCTTATCCATTATTCGTAAACCTTCAGGCCGTCAATCTCGACCAGCTTGCGGAATTCCTTCAGCAGGTGGGTGGTGATTGGACCGGCTTTGCCTTCGCCGATGATGCGGGCATCGACTTCGCGAACCGCGATGACCTCCGCCGCTGTACCGGTAAAGAACACCTCGTCCGCCACATAGACGTCATGCAGGGTGAACGGCTCTTCTTTGACCGTATACCCCAATTTGCCGCAAATTTCGATAATGGCGCCACGCGTAATGCCTTCCAGCGCACCGCAATAGCAAGGCGGAGTATATACAACGCCGCGCTTCACGATGAAGATATTGTCCGATGAACCTTCGGCCACATAACCTTGGGAATTGAGCATGATCGCTTCGCCTACGCCAGCCAGGTTCGCCTGGATTTTGACCAAAATGTTGTTCAGATAGTTCAGCGATTTGATCTTCGGGTTGAGCGCATCCGGAACGTTGCGCCGTGTCGAGACGGATACCGTTTTCAGACCGTTCACATAAGCTTCTTCCGGATAAATCGACAGCTGTTCCACAATGATGATTACATTCGCTTTGGGCGAGCGTCTCGGGTCAAGTCCCAGGTCCCCGGGACCCCGGGAAACCACCAGACGAATATATCCGTCCCGCAGCCCGTTGCGGCGAATCGTTTCCGCGAGAACGGCCTGCATCTCGTCCTGCTTCAAAGGAATGTCGAGCATGATCGATTTGGCCGAGTCATACAACCGGTCCAGATGCTCCTTGCATTTAAAAATGTTCCCGTTGTAAATCCGAATCCCTTCAAAAATGCCGTCGCCATACAAAAAACCATGATCGTAAACCGATACTTTCGCGTCTTCTTTGTTGACGTATTCCCCATTTAGGTAGATGACTTGCGCCACGTCTGATTACACCTCCGAAGTTTCGGGCTCATAGGAGTAAGTCGGGTAACAACCCAGGATGCGCACCTGACAGCCGATCGCTTCAATTTCTTGAAGCGCTGCCGGGAGCAATACGGAGTCCATAGAAGCCTCAATGTCGATATAAAAAAATAATTCCCCAGCTTTTTCTTGGTTGGACGCGACTCGATTTTGGACAAGTTGATCCGTCTCCAGGCAAACGCGGACAGCACCTGGTGCAGTGCGCCCGGGTAATCCTCGGGCAGCGTCACGAGGATTGTCGTTTTGCAGCCGGCCGATGTTTTCATGACCGGCTTCTCGCGGCCGATCAGTACGAACCGGGTGTAGTTGTTCTGATGATCCTGTACGCCTGCGGCAAGCGTCTGCAAACGGTACAGCTCGCCCGCGGCCTGAGGAGCCAGCGC
The DNA here is from genome assembly GCF_013337105.1 of Paenibacillus sp. JMULE4. Taxonomy (NCBI): domain Bacteria; kingdom Bacillati; phylum Bacillota; class Bacilli; order Caryophanales; family Paenibacillaceae; genus Paenibacillus; species Paenibacillus sp. JMULE4. Next base: position 225,458 of record NZ_SGWF01000011.1, on the reverse strand, counting down.
CGCTATAGCCGGGTCATTCAGCTCCCTCACCAGCCTGGCGGCTTCGCCGTTGCTGCCGACCTGCTCCAGCTCCACATGCGGCAGATGCTCACGCAAAAACTTTTGACACTGGGCCAGCGTCACACCGTGTGAATAGATTTTGCGGATCCGGCCGCAGCCCTTCTCGAATGCGTCAGGCTCATTCTCCACAGCAAGAATGGAAAGCAGATTAATGGATATCGGGTATACCCATTCCGCTTGAATCGGCAGGTCCACATCATGGACCAGCCAATCCACATGCAGGCTGACCGAGCCCTCGAAGGTATTCTCGATCGGAATGACGCTGAAATCGGTCGTTCCGTCCACGGTCGCGCGGAATACATCGGCGATCAGCTTGCAGTTCACATATTCAAACCCGTCTTTGCCGAGAAAGTAATGGGCGGATTCCTCGGTGAACGTGCCTGGACCCAGGAGGGATACTCGCTTCATGCACGGACCTCTCCTTTTATCTTTTCCAGTAATGTACACCTTTCATCTTCAGGTGTCAACGGGTGCACTTGTACACCGTGCTTGTCCGGGTTCAGCCACATGGTCGTGGCGTCGATCCCCTCCTTCTTCAGCGTGTCCACCATGAACCGCTCCAGCTCCGCTTTGCGGGAGCTTCTCCGATCAACGAGCGCGAGGATCGTCGGACCCGCGCCGCTAAGAGCCACGCCCAAGGCGCCGCGGTCCGTCGCTTCGTCGAGAATTTGACCCAGACCGGGCACAAGAGCCGCCCGGTAAGGCTGATGCAGCGCGTCCTTCATGGCGCATGCGATCATATCGAGCCGCCCGGTGCACAGGGCGGCGACAAGCAGCGACGAATGGCCGACGTTGAAAACGGCATTCTCGAGGCTCTGCTTGCGCGGCAGTACGCCCCGCGCCTTTTCCGTCGACAGTTGGAAGTGAGGGATGGCGACCAGCACTTCCAGCTGTCCGTGCGGTTCCACGCGAATGTGCTCCGCCCGCGTGCCGTCCCAGAAGGCGACGACAAGTCCGCCGAACAGCGACGCCCCGACGTTGTCGGGGTGCTGCTCCAAGCCCGTCGCCATTTGAAACAGCTCGTCATCGGACAGCGGACTGCCGATGAGCGCGTTGGCCGCGGCGAGCGCCCCCACAATGGCCGATGCGCTGCTGCCGAGGCCGCGTGTCAACGGAATTTCGCTGTACATGCCGATGTACAGCTCCGGGTGGCTTACACCGGCCCGCTCGAACACCATCTGCGCCACCTTATAGATAAGGTTGCTCTTATCCGCCGGCACACCCTTGACCTGATCACCGAAGAACTCAATGACGGTTTGTTCGGCAAAGCCCATCTCAATCCATGCATACAAGTCCAGCGCCATGCCCAGCGTATCGAAGCCGGGGCCCAGATTCGCCGTGCTGGCCGGCACCTTAACGAGTACTTTCCTGCTGCTGTTCTCCATTTCTTAATCGCTCCTACCCTTTCGGCTTCCGAATCGCTTCCATCCCGCCGCTTCAAAAGCCTTTGCTGATCATCGGCTCTCCCGCGCTATACTTTCGCAGCAGTCCAACGTATCTTAAAAAATGATTAGCCTTCAACCCGATATACGCTCTTGATCGCTTGAACGACGTCCATCGACTCGAACCGCTTCAGCACTTTAGTCATAGCGGCTTTGTTGGCGTCGTGGGTAATGACAATAATTTCAGCCAGCGAATTCGTGCGATTCGGGTGCTGCAGCACCGACTCCAGGCTGACTTCGTATTCGGCGAACACCTGGGTAATTTGCGCCAATACGCCCGCCTTATCCTCTACATGGAGCAGGATAAAGTTTTTCGAGACGATCTGTTCGTCGGTTTTGAGCTTCTTTTCTTTGTAAGGGACGAATCCGCGGCGACCGTTGATCCCGAGATTCAAATTCCGGACAACCGCCACAAGATCGGCCACCACCGAGGTCGCCGTCGGCATTTCGCCTGCGCCCGGGCCGTAAAACATAGTTTCGCCTACCGCCTCACCGTACACGTATACGGCGTTAAATACGCCATTAACCGATGCGAGCGGATGCGAATGCTTGACCATGGTCGGCTGCACGCTGATGCTGATAGCGTCGTCCTGACGCTCGGCAATGCCGAGCAGCTTCACTTCATAACCGAGACGCTTGCCATAGGAAATATCTTCCTTGCTTACCTTCGAAATGCCTCTTACTTCTACATCGGAGAGCGCCACGTTCGCCCGGAAGCCGAGTGTGCTCAGAATGGTCATTTTCCTTGCGGCATCGAATCCTTCCACGTCGGAGGTCGGGTCAGCCTCGGCATACCCGAGCTGCTGTGCCTCCTTAAGCACATCCTCATAAGCCGCGCCTTCCTGGCTCATTTTCGTCAAAATATAGTTGGTCGTACCGTTGACAATTCCCATGATCTTCGTAATCCGGTCGGACGTAAAGCCCTCGACCAGCGTACGGATAATCGGAATGCCTCCGGCTACGCTCGCTTCATAGAACACGTCGCATCGTTTTTCCGCCGCCCTCGCCAAGATCTCCGGCCCGTGCAGCGCCATCAAATCCTTATTGGCCGTAACGATATGCTTGCCATGATCAAGGGCGGTCAGAATAAGCTTCTTCGACAGCTCAATGCCGCCCATGACTTCAACAATGACGTCGATTTCCGGGTTTTCGACCACATCCCACGGATTTTCCGTCAGTATATCCGAAGACACGCTGATATTGCGGGTCTTGTTTTTATTCTGCACCAATATTTTGGCGATTTCAATCGGAGACCCTGACTGGCTGAGCAGATCGTGCTGATGGTTTTCTACAATGCGAACGACCCCGGTTCCTACGGTACCGAGACCAAGTAATCCTACTTTGATCGGTTTCATACGCTTCCTCCTTATCATTAGCCCTGCCCGACAACCGCGGCGCGGCTGACGCCTTCCTGGCTCCGCAGCTTGTCAAGCAGAAAAGCGACATTCTCGCCCATCATGGACGTTTCCACGGAAATGACCACATTGGCCACTCCTTGAAGCGGAATCGTCTGGTGAATCGTCAGCACATTGCCCTCGAGTCCCGCAATTAGGGCAAGAACCCGGGACAAAATACCCGAACGGTGTTCCAAATCCATGGAGATCGTGACGATCCGCTCACGGTCGAGCTTGCTTAACGGGTAAATGCCATCCTTGTATTTATAGAAGGCGCTCCGGCTCAGCTCGACCTGCTCCACCGCTTCGTGAATCGTCTTCACTTCTCCGCGGGCCAGAAGCTCCTTGGCTTGCACCGTCTTGATCAGCGCCTCCGGCAAAATATCCTCGCGCACCAAGAAATAACGCTCGACGCCATCCGTCTTTTCCTCTGCGACATGTTTGTCCGGCACGGTAACAGTCCTCTCTATAAAGACGATTGTTTTTACCTAGTGGACATTATAACGTAAAAAGCAGTGTTCGGGCAATAGGCTTTCCCATGTAAAATATGATAAATTGGTAAAGAAGCATAAATGCGCCAAAAGGAGAGAGCCGGATTGATTCGAGCCCGCATGATCGCTACTGCACTTCTTTTTCACGATAATGATTTGCTGATGATGAAAAGGTCCCTGACACGCACCCTTTCACCAGGTCTGTGGGCCGCAGTCGGAGGACATTTGGAGCCGGAGGAAATCAATGACCCTCAAGCCGCCATCCTCAGAGAAATTCACGAGGAGACGGGACTGCTTCCCGAAGATATCGCCGACCTCAGGCTGCAGTACATCCTGATTCGGCTGAACCAGAAGGAGGTCCGGCAGCAGTTTATTTATACAGCCAGCGCCCTGCGGCGCGACGTGGGCCTGACGGAAGAAGGGGAACTCCATTGGATCCCCCGCGAACAGGTGCTGAACCGCGAAATCCCTTTTATTTTTCATCGTTTGCTGGAGCATTATTTAGAACGGGGTCCAAGCCGTCATGTGTGGGTTGGAACGGCCGGTTATGACGGAGACGGAAAGGCAACGGTTCACTGGACCGAACTGGCGGACCCGCAGCAGGTGTGAGCAGGCGGCGGCTTGAAAAAGAGCCCGGCCGCGGCTTGAATAAAGTAAAAGTGCTTGAGGGAGAACATCGGACAAGAAGAGAGGAGAAAAACAGTTGTGAATACGGCCTATACGATTGAAGTGAAAAATCTCAGCTACCGCCGGGACGACAAAACGCTGCTGAGCGGCATCGAATGGAAGGTCCGCAAAGGAGAGCATTGGGCTTTGCTCGGGCTCAACGGCTCCGGTAAAACAACGCTGCTGAATATGATTACAGGCTATTTGTGGCCAACCACAGGCGTCATCAGCGTTCTTGGGGAAACGTACGGGTCCGTCGATCTGCGGGAGATGCGCAAATCGATCGGCTGGGTCAGTTCCTCGCTCCAGGAAAAACTATACGCCAGCGATAAAGCGCAGGTCGTTGTACTGAGCGGCAAATACGCCACCATCGGTTTATACGATAAACCCGACGAGAAGGACTATGAACAAGCCTCGGAGCTGATGAAGCGGCTGGGCTGCTCCCATCTGTGGGACCGGACATACCAAACGTGCTCCCAAGGGGAGAAGCAGAAGCTGTTGATCGCCCGTGCATTGATGGCCAATCCACGGCTGCTGATTCTCGACGAACCCTGTAACGGACTCGATCTCTTTGCACGGGAGCAGCTACTGTCGAGCATTGCGGGCCTGGCGGAGCGGCCTGATGCCCCTACCATGCTCTATGTCACGCATCATACGGAGGAAATTCTGCCCGTCTTCACCCACGTCCTCCTGCTGCGCCGCGGTGAGATGTTCGCAGCCGGAGAAACCGGGAAGCTGCTTACCGACGGTACGCTATCCGACTTCTACGAGATGCCGGTGGAGGTGCGCTTCCGAAACGGCCGGGCTTGGCTTGCCGTAGTGTAATCCTCTTGACAAAGCCGGGCCGCAGGCCCGGCAAATCAAGCACTACAGCGTCCGATTCACTTTATTCATCCGTTCGCCTGAAGCCGTCCTCCATAGTCGCTTCGGCTGCTTAAATCGCGCCATTTGTCCAGCAGCTTCTGCGCTTCCTTGCGCTGCAGCAGCGATCGTGCGAGCTGAAAGCCTTCCTCATACGATCCCACCTTATCGAACCAATACAAACGAAGTCCGGCATTAAAGATCACATGATCCCGCTCATTGGCAATTTCCGGGGAATCGTCTCCTTGTACGATTCGGGTCAACAGCTGAAGCTGCCGCTCTTTGCCGCATTTTTCAAGCGGGACCCCGTGAAAGCCGAAGGTGGCCGGATCGATCGTGCTCGCTTCATCGCCCCAAGGCGTTACTTTACGAATGGAGCTGTTCTTGTAGATGGGCAAATCCTCGGATCCCTCCATACCTTGCACAATGTAGGCGGTCTCGAAGCCCGATTTCGGCAGCAGATGGATCAGATGATCAATCGCCGTCTTATGATTGACTCCGATAATGATATTGAGCGAATGCACCGGATTGATCACTTTCTCCACTGTATTGAAAAAGGTTCTGAGCCCCATCTGCTCCCTCACATGCCTTACGCGGCCAAAGGGCGGACAGATCAGGTCGGTCCATATAAATCCGATATTGATGCTCATAAAGATCATTTCCCACTCCTTCGCCTGCAGTCCGACCCGAATCCCCAAGCCTTCAAGAAGCTCTTTCAACGATTGCCCGAGCTTCGGAGGGAGTGAATCGCTGCCGTGCAGCACCTGCGGGAACCCGACGGATGCCAGCAGCAGACTGACAGGGATCGTCACGGGAAAGTACACCCTTCCATCGTAAGGTCCGGCACAGTTCAACGAATGCGAAAAAGAACGGTACGGCAGGGAATATTTGCGAAACACATCGATGAAACCCATCATCTCCTCATCCGCCTCGCCCTTCATCCGCATGGCCATCAGGAAGGCCGCCGTTTGCGCATCCGTAGACTCGCCGCGGGCGATGGCATGAGCGGCGGCTACCGCCTCGTCGTAGGTTAAATGCCTTGAACCCGTTTTTCCGGTGCCTACCGTTTTAATCCATTGCTTCATGATGGTCTCCTCCCCCGGGAAAGTCTAAACAAAAATGGAAAAGAGCGCGTGAAGACGCGCCTACAAATTAACCCGGCATAATGTTTACCGCGCATACTTTGAACTCCGGCATGCGGCAGGCCGGATCAAGCGCCGGATTAGTCAGCCGATTAATGCTCAGATCATCACCCCAATGAAAAGCGACAAACACGGTGTCCTGACGGATTTTGGCGGAATATTTCACTTTGAGCCGGATCTCCCCCCGCTTCGAGGCTACCTTGGCATGGCCGCCATTGATCAGTCCGATCTCCCCCGCCGTTTGGGGATGAATCTCCAGCAGCGGCTCGGGATATCTGGAGTTCAGCTCCGGCGTGCTGCGGGTCTGTACACCGGATAAATAATGCTGCAGCACCCGGCCTGTCGTCAGCAGAAAAGGATATTTCCTGCTGGCTGGTTCTTTCGGGCTCTGATGCGCTATGGGTGCAAGCCGAGCCCGGCCGTCTTCATGTGCAAAGCGCCGTTCGAACAGCCGGGGCGTCCCCGGATGCGCCTTCTCCGGACACGGCCAGAATATCCCACTTTCCTTCTCGATCCGATCGTAGGTCATCCCGTAATAATCCGCTTTTCCTCCTTTGGAGGCCAGTCTCAGCTCGTTAAAAATATCCTCGACACTTGCGTACCGGAAATATGGCCCCTTACCGAGAACCTCCGCGATGTCACAAAGAATTTTCCAATCCAGCCGCGCTTCGCCGGGCAGCGGCCTGATCGCCCGACGCACCATGACCCTGCCCTCCAACTGTGTGATTGTGCCTTCATCCTCCAGATAGGAAGAACCCGGCAGCAGCATATGCGCATGCATTGCCGTTTCCGTTTCGAACAGATCGATAACAAGCAAAAATTTGAGCTTTTTCAGCGCCCGTTCGACCAAATGACTGTTCGGATTCGATACGACCGGATTGGACGCAAGAACAATCAGGCCCTTGATCTCTCCCCGGTCAATCGCCTCCATCATTTCATAGGCGGACACCCCTTGACGGGGCAGCTCTTCTTCCGGGATTCCCCAAACCTTGGCAATGTAAGCCCGGTGTTCGGGATTTTCTATCATGCGGTAGCCCGGAAGCTGGTCCGCCTTCTGACCATGCTCGCGTCCTCCTTGTCCGTTGGCCTGACCTGTAATCGCTCCATACCCGCAGCCGGGCTTTCCGATTTTTCCCGTCAGCAGCACCAGGTTGAGGAAATTTCTGACGTTGGCGACTCCGCTGGCATGCTGCTCTACGCCCCGCGCCGTGAAAACCATCCCCGTCTCCGCCTGCCCGTACATCCGGGCCGCTTCGACAATCAGCCGGGAAGGAATCCCGGTAAGCTCGGCAACCTCGTCCAGGGAAACCTGCATCAAATGATCCGCGAGCTCCGCAAACCCGTTCGTCCGCTCCTTTACAAAAGCATGATCGACATACCCTTCCTCCACAATGACCTTGAGCAGCCCGTTCACAAGGGCCGCATCGTAGCCGGGTTTGATCTTGAGATGAAGATCCGCAATGGAGCAGGTTGCCGTTTCCCGCGGATCGATCACGATGATTTTACAGCCCTCCTGCCTTGCCTTGCGAAAATACGGCATAATCGTCGGTTGGCATTCGGCAATGTTCGTGCCCGCCAGAATAATGCATTTGGCTAACGGCACCTCCGACAGCGGATTCGTCAGCCCGCGATCCACACCAAAGGTGAGGTTCGACGCCCCGGCGGCCGCCGACATGCAGAAGCGGCCGTTGTAATCGATATATTTGGTCTGTAATGCGACCCGCGCGAATTTCCCCAGCAAATAGCTTTCTTCATTTGATAATGAACCGCCGCCATAGACGCCAATGGCATCGTTACCGTACTGCTGTCTTATGCCTTCGATTTCCGCTTTCACCCTCTCCAGCGCCTGATCCCAAGATACAGGACTGAGCGTACCGCCGATCCGGATCATCGGGTATCGCAGCCTCCGGTCGTGGGTCGCATGCACATGCGCGTTCAACCCCTTGACGCAGAGCCTGCCGTCCGTAACCGGATCCTCCTTGTTCGGGGTGACCGAATAGCGGCTTACCATGATCGACTTTTCCTCATGCAGATTCATCGTGCATTGCACACTGCAGTAAGGGCATTCGGTTTTGACCGGTTTTTCTCTGGATGCCAAAGCAGCCTGCCTCTTTTGAAAATGCCTCAGAAATTCGCTCATCGTTCTTTCACGCACCTTATCGTTCACCTAAGTAGCTTTCGATTAAAAATTGACGCCCGAGTCCGTCGTAGCCCAGGACTTCCTCCAGCTGCGGGTCACCGCGTAAAACACAAGCGTAACGACCAGTACGATGGAAGCCACCACGATAAAGCCGGTCACGTGTGTTCCCGTCGCCTGCTTTAACGGACCCAATATGTTGTTGGGCAGCAAGAATCCGCCCAAACCGCCCGCTGCCCCTATGATCCCCGTCACCACTCCGATTTCTTTAGGAAAGCGTTGAGGCACGATCTGGAACAGCGAGCCGTTGCCCATGCCCAGGCATGCCATCATAATACTTGTCAATACCAGCATAACCATAAAGGAGCCCGGCATTGTCGAGATGGCGAAAGCGCAGAGCGCCACGGCCGAATACAACCCCAGCATGAAGCGCATGCCGCCGATACGGTCGGCGATATAGCCTCCGACCGGCCGGAAGAAGCTGCCGGCAATGACCGTAATCGTCACAAGATAGCCGACTTCCACCCGGGTAATTCCGCCCTGTACCGTTTGATCCCCGTACACATCGTAAAAGAAAATGCTGAAATAACTGGAAAATCCGACGAATCCTCCGAACGTAACGGCATAGAATACGCAAAACCACCAGGTATCGGCATATTTGAAGGCGGCTAAATAATCCTTAAGCTTTTTGGGTTCCGGCTGATTCGGACTGTCCTTTGCCATCAGGGTAAATGCGATCAGTACGAGAACAAGCGGAATGATCGCCATTCCGAATACGTTGTGCCAACCGTACGAGGCCGCCAGCTGCGGTCCAAAGAAGGTTGCCAGTGCCGTACCGCTGTTGCCTGCTCCGGCGATTCCCATCGCAAGCCCTTGATACTGCGGCGGATACCAGCGGCTGGCCAGAGAGAGGGATACGGCGAAGCTTGCTCCCGCAATACCCAGAAGAAAGCCCAGAGCTTGCAGCTGGCTGAAGCTTGTGCCGCCAAGCCAACCCCACAGAAGCGGAATGATCGTCAGCACCATCCCGATGATGCCTGCTTTCCGGGAGCCGATCCGATCGGCCAGAATCCCCATCGGAATCCGGAACAGGGAGCCGCCGAGCGTCGGAATGGCGACCATCGTCGCTTTCTGGGCATCCGTCAGGTTAAAATCCTTAGTAATGTACAGCGAAAGCGCCCCGCAAAGAACCCAAATCATAAAACTGACATCAAAATAGAGGAATGATGACAATAAACTTGGGAAATGACCTGCCTTGCGAAAGTTTTTTAGATCCACTCCACTCTACCTCCCATAATTTTACCTTGTTTTCTCTCTTTTTGTCTAGTTTGTGTAAAGATTAATTACATGGTTATACTATACAATCGGAAAACAGAAAGTTCAATAGGTTTCCCGAAAAAAAGTTCATGTTTTTCTTGATGAATATTTTAATGATTCATATTTTACTACTTATTTCTGTTTATTGACGAACATTAGATTCAATTCTAAATATTAATGTACGTGTTTATTCACAATAAAAAACACCAACCTAACATGTTTGTGACATGAAAGATTGGTGTTGGCGGCAAGTTCGCTATCGGTCATCCTATTCCTGCTCCACGAACTCAAATTCATAATCACCGATTCGGATCGTTTGACCATCCTTGGCGCCGCGTTCGCGAAGTGCTGCGTCGATCCCTTTCTTTCTTAAAATACGGGCAAATCGCATAACGGATTCATGAGTGCTGAAGTTGGTCCGTTTGATCAGTTTCTCTATACTTGGACTTTCAATAACAAAAGCCTCGTTATCCCGGCGAATGGTAAAGTCTTCCCCTTCTTCCCTTTCCAGCCGATATACCTTACGCTCCGATAAGTCAGCCAATTCTTCCACCAGAGGCATTTCAGGAATCGTTTCCAGCTGGTCGGCCACTTTATACAGCAATTCCTGCACACCGCTTTTCGCTATAGCCGAGATCGGGCATATCGTCACATCACGGCCCGTTTCGGCAAGCCGCCGCTTAAACTCGGCCAAATGCTCCTCCGCACCGGGCATATCCATTTTATTGGCTGCAATGATCTGAGGGCGTTCTTCCAGCTTGGCGTTATAAAGTTTCAGCTCACCGTTGATTTTTTCCCAATCCTCGAAAGGATCGCGGCCTTCCGTACCCGCCATATCCACGACATGGACGATGATGCGGGTGCGCTCGACATGACGCAAAAATTCGTGCCCCAGGCCGACGCCTTCGTGCGCCCCTTCGATAAGGCCCGGAAGATCGGCCATCACAAAACTGCGTCCGTCCCCGACCTCGACAACGCCCAAATTTGGCGTAAGCGTCGTAAAATGGTACGCCCCGATCTTCGGCTTGGCCCCGGATACAACGGATAACAGGGTCGATTTCCCCACGCTCGGAAAGCCTACCAGGCCCACGTCGGCCATTACCTTGAGCTCCAGCACCACCCAGCGCTCTTCGCCTTCCTCACCGTTCTCAGCGATTTCGGGAGCCGTATTGTTCGCCGTCGCAAAGCGGGTATTCCCACGGCCGCCGCGTCCTCCTTTGGCAACAACGACCTCTTGGCCGTGCCGCGTCAGATCGGCGATGATTTCCTGCGTATCATCATCGATAACAACGGTGCCCGGAGGCACTCGTACAATCAGATCCTCCGCATTCGCTCCGTGCTGGCTTTTGTTGCGGCCTTTTTCGCCGCGCTGCGCTTTAAAATGCTTTTGATAGCGAAAATCAACCAAGGTACGAAGTCCCTCATCAACACGAAAAATGACGTCGCCTCCGTCGCCTCCGTCGCCTCCTGCGGGACCGCCTTCCGGAACGTACTTTTCCCTCCGGAAAGCAACCAATCCGTCGCCTCCGTCGCCGCCCTTCACATAAATCTTGGCCTTATCAACAAACATCACAGTCACCCTCTTTATGTATCACATCCGCGTAGGTCCAATAAAGCTTCCATACGATCTTACGTTCCCCATTTTGCGCCTCGAGCTTTGAACCGCCTTCAGCCAGCCGTTTGGCGTTTAGCTGCGCTTCCTTTTGTGCTATGCGCTCGTTGATGTAAGCTCCTTCATATACAGCCGTCAGCAGCAGCCGCTGCCCTTCGCGGCTTAGACGAAGAACAAGAAAGCTTTCATCTTCCATTGAAGCTGTCGCCTCTTCTTTAAATGCATCAAGCACCGCAATAATCTCTTCGGCGGATGCCTCCGGATGCTCCAACTCCGAAAGGTGAACTTCTTCTTCTAACCGGATGTCAAGCGCAAGCTCCTTCACCTCGGCTTGAAATGTCAGCAGATGCAGGATCAGATGGGGAATTCCCAGCTTGGAAATATAGCTTTCCTGTTGTACTTTCGCTTTTATTTTCTCCATTAACGGTGATAATTTATCATACTTTTTTAACTGCACGTATCCCATGAGAATTTGAATATCGTTCATCCAATCGTGACGGTAGTGGTTAAACAAACGAAGTATACGCTGGTCCGGATCGTCATTCAAGGGATCGGTTATAGAGGTACGGCCTTGAGGTTCCAATGTCATGCCTTTATCTCTCCGTTTCCGGTTCATCCTTCATCCATACAGTATATCATTTCGGCCATCAAAACTCATCCTATTGTCCAAACCGTTCAAACCGGACCTTCATCCGACGACTCAGTCCCCGGCAACAAATCCGTTTCAGAAGCAGAAAAACCCCGGCGAACATCGATCGCCAGGGTTTTGGTCGTTGACGGGTAATTTACACTTCTACCGCGGCGGCTACCGGAGCAGTCGTCACAGGGTAGACGCTCACTTTCTTGCGGTCGCGGCCATAACGCTCGAATTTCACAATGCCTTCAACCTTTGCAAAAAGCGTATCGTCGGAGCCGATACCCACATTGTTGCCCGGGTGAATTTTCGTTCCGCGTTGACGCACCAGGATGCTGCCTGCCGTTACCTTTTGCCCGTCGGCACGCTTCACGCCAAGACGCTTCGCAATACTGTCACGGCCGTTCTTCGTAGAACCTACACCCTTCTTGGATGCGAACAACTGAAGATTTAATTGCAACATGTCTGACTACCTCCTTACTTCAATGATATGTTATTGCTATATATGCGCCATACGATTGTTCTATGGTTTGCAGCATGACTACCATACCTTCCAGCAGTAGCTGCATCTTTGCGTCAATTTCCGCTTCCAGCTCTTTGGGAATGGTCACCAGAAGCAAACCATGCTCCATATCGGTGCCCAGCACGTGTCCCGTTAAAGCTTCAACGGCATTTACCGCCCCGACAGTAACGGCAGAGACACCGGCACAGACAATATCCTTACCGGGTTCGTCATACTCTGCATGACCTTCCACGCTAAAGCGTTCAATCCGTCCGTCCTGTCCACGATAAATCTCGATCCGAATCACGGTTTCTTACGCCTCGATCTTCTCGATGACAACTTTCGTGTAAGGTTGACGATGACCTTGCTTGCGGCGATAGTTTTTCTTCGCTTTATACTTGTAAACGATGATTTTCTCGCCTTTGCCGTGCTTCTCCACTTTCCCGGAAACCGAAGCGCCGGAAACCAGCGGAGCGCCAACCACCAAACCGCTATCTTTGGAAACGGCCAGCACACGGTCAAATTTCACCGCTTCGCCTTCGCCTGCGTTCAGCTTCTCGACGTATACAACATCGCCTTCCTGAACCTTGTACTGCTTTCCACCTGTTTCAATAATTGCGTACATTGTTGCACCTCCCCATGTCTCAGACTCGCCTAAAGCCAGGTAATAAGACCTTTAAGGCCTTATGCTTCATGACCCGCTTCGCGCGGTTACAGCATGCTATAGCAACACACTAAAATATCTTATCACATAACGGTCTTTCAATGCAACGCCTATTTTATGAAATCGGCAAAGCCGCTGCCGCCGCAAGCCGAACACGGCTCCGGCGCTGTCGTTTCCATGCTGTCGCGGACCTTTTTGCGGGTCAGTTCAACAAGACCAAGCCTAGTCCAGCCGACAACCACCGTTTTGGTACGGTCCTTCCTCGTTTCCCGAATGAGCTCTTCAAGCACCGCTTGCCGGTAATCGTCCGTTTCCATATCGATAAAATCAATGATGATCAGTCCCCCGATATCTCTCAGCCGCAGGAGCCGGGCAATTTCCCGCGCCGCCTCCATGTTCGTATCGAACACCGTGCGCTCCAAATCGATCGTTCCGGTATATTTCCCCGTATTCACATCAAATACGGTCAGCGCTTCTGTCCGGTCTATAATCAAATACCCCCCGTTATCCAGCCATACCTTGCGTTTCAACCCGTTCTCCAGCTGCCTGGCAACCGATTCCCCGATGGACCGATCCGTTGCCGACTGCAGCTTCACTCTGTCCGCAAGCCCTGAAGAACCGGCGGGAATCAGTCCGCGAATTTCCTGCAGCGTTCGTTCGGAGGTCACAATGAGCTCCTGAACATCGTCCCGGAACAAATCGCGAATGAGTCTGGGAAGCATCTCCAAATCGCTGTATAGCAAACGCGGCGCCGGCGCATCCAGCTTGGCGGCTTCCTCCAGCTGGCGGTAGCGTCCGCGCAGCTCGATCAGGTCGGCGGCAAGCGCTTCTTCCGATTCCCTGAGAGCCGCCGTCCGTACGACAAAGCCTTCGCCAGGTTGTAAATGCCGCTCCGCTATCCGTTTCAGCCGGTCCCTGTCCGCCGGGTTTTCAATCTTGCGTGAGACGCCGATATAATCGGCATGCGGCATGTACACCCCGTAACGGCCCGGGATGGAATAGTGCGTCGTCACCTTGGCACCTTTATTTCCGACAGGTTCCTTGACGACTTGTACCATAATTTGCTGTCCTTCCTTGACCAAATCATGAATGGACGGCTTTTCCTTCGGCTGCCTGTCCATATGGGCCGGCAATACATCGTCGATATACAGGAATCCGTTCTTCTCAAGGCCGACATCGACAAAGGCCGACTGCATGCCCTGCAGCACCCGGACGACCAGCCCGATATAAATGTTGCCGGCCAGCTGGCCCTGATTCCGCTTTCCTTTATAATATTCCATCAGCTTGCCGCTCTCCAGAACGGCGACCTCGGTATGCTCATCATCGCTATTGACCCATATCCGTTTCATGTCCAGCAACACCTCGGCCTTATTGTACCATATTCCTCAGACGAAAAGCTCGGAAACCGCCCTTCCTCTTTTTGTCTCGTCAAAATAAGATTCGAGCAGCGTACGTTCGGGTAAAACATGGCTGATATACCCGTGATCGTCAAGCACATAAATCAAATGATAGCGATCCCGCATAAACAACCGCACCACGTCCGCCACTTTGCGCTGGCCGTGAACCACAATCGGTCCGGCGGGGGCCCCCTGCACCCATGCTTTTTTGAGCCGCGACTCCCTGTGAACCAAAAAACGCATGAACCGGTAAGGAAGTCCCCGTAACTCGTACCAATTCGAGAAGCATAAAAATAAACCAATCATCAGCCAATTGAGCTGAATGCCGCCCTGCTCCGTCGACAAATGAAAGGCGGATGCGGCGATCAGCAGCACACTGAGCAGCAGGCTGGCTACGGCGGCAACCTGCAGCGTCTTTTGGTAGGGCAGCCATAATCCGACCAGTGTCTGCATGACCTTCCCGCCGTCCAGCGGCAGCACCGGCAGAAGATTAAAAAGCGCAATAAGCAGATTCGCTTTGACAAAATAGGCTCCCCATTCCGCCGGGAGCAGGCCATAAGCCGTAAGCACAACCGCGACCAGCATCATCCAAAGGTTCTGCAGAGGTCCGGCCAAGGCAACAACCAGATCCTGGACGGCGGGTACGCCGCCCGGCTCCTCTACTACCGCCACCCCGCCGAAAGGCAGAAGCTGTACTTCCTTCACACGCCAGCCGAAGCTTTTGGCGGCAACGACATGGCCCATTTCATGAATAAATACGATGCCGAATAAGGTAGCTGTTTCGATAAAATATCCCGTCAGCACGGAGATCAGCAGCATGATGGAAAAGAGCGGGTGAAAACGGTATTTGACCCCGTACCAGACATTCCAGGACAGCCTTTTTCCCCTAATCAAAAGGGACCACGTCCGTCGGATCGACAGGATTGCCGTCTTTTGAAACGGCAAAATAAAGCGATCCGGACGATTGTCCCTGCCGCGGCGGGGATACCGTTCCGATCGTTTCTCCTCCTTTGATCCAATCCCCGACTTTCACTTTCCCCTGCTCCAGCTGCCCATAGACCGATTCCATGCCTGACGAGTGGCGAAGAACGACCGTAAACCCCGTATCCTCCCTCAGCCCCGCAAAGGTAACGAGCCCCGTGTCCAGAGCCGATACCGGGGTTCCCGTCTTTGCCTCTACAAGTACTCCTCCTTGAACGGGAGTAAAGGCAGCGATCAATTTCCCCTGGACAGGAGGGAAATAATGCCTTGAGCCAGCGGACACTTTCTGCGCATCCTGATGCTTTGACGAATCGAATACGGGCAGGAAGGACGGTACGCTGCCGAACGTAACCTCATACCAAGCGGAGAGGAAGGCTGTGTCGATCGACTCCGTCAGCGCGCCCGTTACCACTTCTTTTCCTTTATTAGCCAACGGGTGCTCCACTTGAAACATGCCCCACACCAAAGCAAATAAAACACCGCTCAGCATGATTCGGACGGCCAAACGGTTTGTCCGAGGCTCTGACGGGCCTCCGCCGTTTTCTTCGTAGGAATGCTCATACCGCGACCACTCCCGCTGCAGCTTGCGCTTCCATTCCACCTCGGGATCATGCCGATGTTCTATCGCCCTGCCCCAATCCATTTCCGGCCCATTTAAGCTCCTCTCGGCCGGAAATTCCATATGAGAAGGTTCCGGCCCCCCATACCTGCGGCGCGGACCGCCTTCCTGAAGCTTACGGATTTTTTCCATCCGCCGCTCGCGAACGTTTTTCCTCGTCTCCATCCCAATACTCCCCCTTGCCGCAAGAGCTTGCCTATTCCATCCTATGAGCTTGTACCCGCAAATATACGAGTTCCAACGGCACTCGGCAGCAAGAAGGTTTGCGGTCCTTTTCCGCACCTTATAATGAAAAAGGATGAGGCGCCGTGAACACGGCTCCCCACCCTGCTTTTAGAATTAGCGAAGATGACGGCATGCCAAAAGGACTTGGCGGACCACTTGCCGCAAAGTCCCTTTACTTCCGAATTTGCCGATGCCGCATCATTCCTCATCGAGCAGTTTATCGTCATGCAGACGGACGCTCATCACCAATCCCATCGCGATCATATTAATCAGCAGCGAGGTGCCCCCGTAGCTGATGAAGGGAAGCGTAATTCCCGTGAGCGGCATAATGCCGATCATCATTCCGACATTCTGGAACACTTGATAGACCAGCATGGAGACAATGCCGATAATCATGTATGAGCCGGTATAATTATTACAATAAAGAGAAATCAGAATCATGCGGTAAATCAGGACAAAATACATAAGCAGCAAAATCGAAGAGCCGACAAAACCGAACTCTTCTCCTACCACTACAAAGATGGAATCCGTATAGGCAACGGGAATAAACCCGCTGTGGATGGATGTTCCCTGCAGATAGCTTTCCCCTAGCAAGGATCCGGAGCCAATGGCGCGAATCGCATTGTCCACATGGTATTTCGCATCGTTGGTCGCGGCGGAAGGATCGATTAAGGTAAGAATCCTCGGCATCCAGTGCGTGGATATGCCTTTGGCCACAAGGAATTCCTTCAGGGGATCGTGGTACAGCTTGAATAAATATAAAAACAGATAAGCGAACCCGACAATCAAGCCCCCGCCAATAACACCGTGCGTCCAACGGATGTTGCCGATCCAAATCATGCCGAGCAGGATAACGCCCAATATTATCGCATTACCCAGGTCCGGCTGAATGACGACCAAGCCAATGGGCAGTATGCCGAGCAGGAGGATCGGGAGGACATCCTGAGTCAATCCCAGCGTCTCCCCCTTGTTGCGCGCCATAAAAGCCGCTAAACTAATGATCAAAATGATCTTCACGAGCTCGACCGGCTGAAAATCAAGTCCAAACGGCAGCTTGAACCAGCCTCTTGCTCCGTTAATTCTGGCGCCGAAGAAATAAACGGCAACCAACAGAAAAATTCCGATACCATATAAATAATACCAGATTTTCGCCAACACTCTGTAATCCAAAAGGGTCGTAACGAAAAAAGCGGTAAGCGAAATAATATAGATCACCGTCAGCTTCACAGGGTCGAATACTTCGGAGTGATTATATCTCGTCGCGCTATAAAGCAGAAGCGTACTGATCACCATGAAAGAAATAAGGATAAGCACGATGGTGAAGTCGATTTTTTTTAGTTTGTGCAGCACCTTGCGTCATCCTATCCCAAGAAACTTTTTCATTCGAGTGAAGACACCGGTTTTTTCTTCCATAGGCATCAGCGGAACGGAATCTCCAAGAATACGGCGTGCAATGTTCCGGTAGGCAATAGCGGCGCGCGAGTTCGGGTTCATGACCGTAGGCTCTCCGATATTCGCCGTTTTAATGACATATTCATCGTCAGGCACGATGCCCAACAGGTCGATGGCCAGCACGGAACAGATCTCATCGATATCGAGCATTTCCCCTTTTTTGACCATGTTCGGGCGAATCCGGTTGATGACGAGCTTCGGCGACTCCACATTCGGCTCTTTCTCAAGCAGCCCGATAATCCGGTCTGCGTCCCGTACGGCGGCGTTTTCCGGCGTAGTCACGACGATCGCTTTGTCGGCCCCTGCCACTGCGTTCTTGAAGCCCTGCTCGATACCTGCCGGACAGTCGATAATCACATAATCGAAATCGCGTTTGAGCTCCAGTACAATTTGTCTCACCGCGTCGGGCGATACCGCATGCTTGTCCTTTGTCTGTGCCGCAGGCAGCATATAAAGCTCGTCAAACCGCTTGTCTTTCACCAAAGCTTGCGGCAGACGGCAGCGGCCTTCGGCCACGTCGATCAAATCATAAATGATCCGGTTTTCGAGACCCATGACCACATCGAGGTTGCGGAGACCGATGTCCGTATCCACCATCACGACCTTCTTCCCCTGCAGCGCCAAAGCCGTCCCGATATTGGCGGACGTCGTCGTTTTGCCAACGCCCCCCTTGCCTGAAGTAATGACGATTGCGTCTCCCATAGGTTCCTCTCCTTATCCTTCAAGTGCGCCCAAATAACCCGAACTTGTACAAGTGATGGATTTTGTCGATCTCCATTTTACCGTCTTTTACATAAGCGAACTCCATATAAGTATCGAAGCTGTCGCTAAGATCCCACTCATCCGGGGGACGGCTGATAATTCCTGCAATTCTAAGCTGCGTAGGCCGCATATGAGAAGCTGCGATGACAGCCTTCTCATCCCCGTCCACGCCCGCATGCGCCATACCGCGCAGCGAGCCCATAATATAGATGCTTCCCGAGCTGAGAATGGTTCCGCCCGGGTTCACGTCTCCTAAGAACAAAATATTCCCTTCATGCGAAAGCGTCTGTCCCGATCGTACCATTCCCCTTACCAATTTGACGTTCCCCGGGTCCGGTTCCGTTCTTTCCAGCGACGGGTCCTGCGTTTCGACCGATTGGACCAGCAGGTTGCCTCTGCAGCTGATGATGCTGCGTACCTGTTCTTTCTGCTCTTCCGTTACCGCGCGGCTTCCCAGCTTCACATGCACATGAATGATCGGCCCGGTCAAAATCTGTTGATGCGTTTTTTCCAGCTTGTGTTTTAATTCCGCTAGGACATCAGAGAACTCGCAGGTATCGTCAAGCAAAAATACGAGTCCGTCTTTTACGCCTTTTATCGTCACATGATGCTTATTTGCAGACATAACCGCTCTTACCCCCTAAGCCTATACAATTCGGCTTGGCGACGGCGTTCTCCTGCTCCTCCGCAGAAAATTATTCTTCTTTCCTCTGCTTTAAAGAAAGTCCCTCAAACAGCTTCCGTATCGGAACATAAACAGCAAGCGCAAACAGCAGGTTAATCAGCATGCTCGGCAGCATTTGATAAAAGAATACCCACTGGAACTCCGTATGAATAACGCGAAACAAACGATACAAACCGAATATGACCGAATCGTAAAACAAATTTCCCATACCGATCACAAGCATGCTGATCACGATGCTGGAATACACCCGGCCCTGCAGGAGACCGGCCAAATAACCGGAGAGACCAAGTCCGAACGAAACCGGGCCGAGCATGGGTGAATAATGAATGAAATCCTGCAGCATACCGAAAATAAGTCCGAACATAAGTGCCGTATGACGATGAACATACAGCCCGATATATAGAACAATGACCAGCAGGAGGTGCGGAACGACATATACCTTCGTTTGCCAGGCTGTTGGAATCAACCAAGGCACCAGGCTGCTCTCAAGTAAAAACAGACCGCCCAAAATCAACCAAAGCTTCGTATGATTCATGACGACTCACCCAGCTCGGGCACTTCTACGACGAACACTTCGCGAAGATGGTTAAACGAAGCGAAAGGCTGAATGTTGGCCACGTAGGTGATGCCGAATTCGCCTTGCTTTTTCTCGACCACCTTTCCTACTTCGATGCCGCTCGGGAATACCAGACCTCTTCCCGAAGTAATGACCGTATCGCCGGGCTGAATCGGATCCTTCGGATCAATCTTGGTCATCAGCAGCGTCTGCGAATCAGAATCGAACGTCTCAATGAAGCCGAACGATTCGTTCTCCTTGCCCTTCACCGTTACGGAGATCGCTTTGGACTCCAGCGCCGCTTTGTCGTCAATTCCGGTAAGCAGCTGTACGTCGGAATAAAAAGAAGATACGCCGACCACCCTTCCGATCAGGCCCTCCACCGACATGACGGCCATATTGGGCCGGATTCCGTCCTTTTCGCCCAGATTGACCGTCATCATCTTATTGCCCTGATTGAAATAAACGACCTCGGCTATCCGGAATTTATAATCGTTCATTTGCTTCTGCCGTTCGGTAAAACCCAGAGCATCCTGCAGCCGTTTGTTCTGCTGCTCGAGGTCGTTCAATCGGGTCGTATCGCGGGCATACTTGGTCAACGTCTGACGCAGCACCTGATTTTCTTCATAGATGGTACGCAGCTGTCCGATATTTTGAAAAAACCCGACGATGGCGCCGACAGGCTTGTACACCAGTCCCTGGGTCCAAGAAATGGTATCCTTCAGAAACTTTTCCGGCCATGTATTATAATTTCGCTGCCCGGACGTAAGACCCATCAGCACAATAAAGCAAATCAGGCCCAGCATCAGCAAGAGCAGCCTCTTATTCCCCATTAATCTCAATGCTTACACCTTCCAATACGAGAGGCTGTAATTTTTAACGCCGGGCTTTGACGGCAGGACCGGACCTCGTCTTGAACAAGTGAATGTTGTCAAGCGCCCTCCCTGTGCCGATCGCAACGCAATCGAGCGGATTGTCGGCCACCAGCACAGGCATCCCCGTTTCACGGGAAAGCAGCTTGTCCAGATTGCGAAGCAAGCCTCCGCCGCCCGTGAGCACAATACCCCGATCCATGATGTCGGCCGCAAGCTCCGGAGGACATTTCTCAAGGGTTATCTTTACGGCATCCACAATGCTGTTCACCGTATCTGCAAGAGCTTCGGTAATTTCATCCGAGGTCACGGACATCGTTTTGGGCAGCCCCGTCACCAGATCCCGGCCCCGGATTTCAAATCTCTGCGGCGGGTCCAACGGCAGCGCGGAACCGATCTCCACCTTGATTTGCTCCGACGTCCTCTCACCGATCATCAAATTGTAGGTGCGTTTGATATATTGAATAATCGCCTCGTCCATCTCATCGCCGGCTACACGAATGGAACGGCTTGTGACAATACCTCCGAGGGAAATGACGGCCACCTCGGTCGTACCGCCGCCAATATCGACCACCATGCTGCCGGTCGGCTCCCATACCGGCAAATCGGCGCCGATCGCCGCTGCGAACGGCTCCTCGATCGTATAGGCGTCGCGGGCTCCGGCCTGCCGCGTCGCATCCTCCACCGCGCGTTTTTCCACTGCAGTGATCCCGGACGGAACACACACCATCACGCTGGGGTGACGCTGAAACAAAAAGCGCTGCTTTTGCGCTTGACGTATAAAATATTTGATCATCGTCGCCGTTGTGTCAAAATCGGCAATCACACCGTCTTTCATCGGACGGATGGCCCGAATGTTGCCCGGTGTGCGCCCGATCATTTTCTTTGCGTCGTTGCCTACCGCTTCGATGGTTTTCGTATCGGTGCGAAGTGCAACGACGGAAGGCTCGCGAACGACGATACCTTTGCCTTTGACATAAACCAATGTGTTGGCCGTCCCCAGGTCAATCCCCAGATCTTTTGTAAATCCTCCGAACATGGTTGGTGCTCCCTTCTCTATTAAAAGACGCGCATTCCGCGGAATTAGTTTTCAATTTTGATTAAAAAAACGGATTTTCAGCCGCTTATTTCAGGTACCGCCTTAAGTATGAAGCGTCATTCCCAACATAAGCCCATCCAATTCCGTGATTTGGCATTATAAACCTCTGACCGTCAAAAGAAGATTCGGAGGGATTCGCTTTCTGATGCTTTCAGAAAAGCCCCCGCCGCAACCTCCGTGCAGCTTTGCCGAATCGTCTTTGATCAAGAAGCCTTACTTATTATATTACATCAATCCAAGCTCCTTCAAACTTACGAAGCGTTGATCGCCGATCACGATGTGATCCAGCACATCGATCCCTACGATGTCGCCTGCTTGCACAAGCCGCTTCGTAATTTGGACATCTTCCGGACTCGGAGTCGGATCGCCGCTCGGGTGATTATGAGCGCAAACAATGGAAGCGCTGCTGCGCTTAATGGCTGCGCGGAACACCTCGCGGGGATGAACGATGGACGCATTCAGACTGCCCATCGATACGGTCTCCTGACCGATCACATGATTTTTGGTATTCAGAAACAGACAAACAAAATGCTCTTTTTGCAAATAACGCATATCCTCCATCAAAAGTGACGCCACATCCTGCGGAGATCGAATCGTAACCGTTTCGTTCATGGCGCTTCGGGCAAGCCTGCGGCCCAGCTCGATGCCCGCTTGAATCTGCAGCGCTTTGGCCGCGCCGATCCCTTTGATTTGGGTAAACTGCTCGATGCTCATGTCGGTCAGGCTCCTCAGCCCGCCGCTTTCCTTCAATAACCGATGCGCGACATGGACGGCCGATTCCTGAAACGTGCCCGTTCTGAGCAAAATCGCTAGCAGCTCCGCGTTGCTTAATGCTTGAGCCCCATACTGTATCATGCGTTCTCTAGGTCGTTCTTCGTTTGGGACATCGCGCAATGTATAATTGAGCGATTCCATGCATTCCCCTCTTTCATATAGTCTTTGTTCGAGCATCCATTATATCATGACACCCTCTCAAAAAACAGCCACAGAAAAACGTTCGAGCATATCGGAAAGCAGCGACATCGGAAGACCCACGACGGTAAAATAATCGCCCTCGATTCTCTCCACAAGAGTTGCGCCGAGTCCTTGAATGCCATAGGCTCCGGCTTTGTCCTTTGGCTCTCCCGTTGCGATATAACGACGAATTCGTTCATCCGTGAGTGCCTTCATCCAAACGGACGTCCGCTGATGGTCTACATGCCTCTCCCCGGTCTGCAAATCGATGCAGGCCACGCCGCTGTAGACATGGTGCTCCCTTCCCTGCAGGGACTTCAGCATGCGGAAAGCGTCTTCTTCGTCCTTTGGCTTGCCGAGCGTTTCACCGTTCAAAACGACGATCGTATCCGAACCGATGATAATGCCGTCCCTGACCCCCGAACGATCCGCTTTACAACGTTCGTATACAGCCGACGCTTTGCGACCGGATAGCCGCTCCACAATGTGTTCCGGCGCAAGTCCCGCTTCTATCGTTTCGTCCGCGTCGCTGGCGATGATTTGATAGGGCAGCTGCAAGGAGCTGATCAGCTCCTGCCGCCGCGGGGATGAGGAAGCCAGAATCAGCGTTTTGGTTGTGGTTATCGACATAAAACGTTCCCTCGTTTCGAAATTTTATATGGTGGTTTGTCCCCGAAAATCCCCGGCTGTCCGGACATGACGGATGAAGGAAAAACGAATGAAGCCTGATGAATCCTCTATGTGAAACGCGCATGCCGATCCGCTTCCTTCACCGGAAGCGGACAGCTCCTTGTCTACAGCCTGCGATGCACCCAGAATCCGAGCGCCAAGCCCGCAATGCTGATCAGATTCAGACGGATCTGAAGATCCAGATCGTATTGGATCACAATCAGATCGGCTTTAGGCTGCCAGCTCAGCGGCACCGACTTGGTCAGGAACGACAATCCCGGATATGGGGCAAGAAGCTGGCCGACCAGCGTTCCGGCAACCAATCCGACAATCAGGAAGAGAATGAGCGTAAGCATATTCTTTTTCAAGTGTAGGATACCTCTTTCGGGAAAAAATTACTAATCTGATTTTCTATGTATGCCACTGGCTATTATATCACACTTGTCCGTGGCGACGAACGAGTATTGTCTGGAAAGGAATTATGAGGAATGCTATCTGCTTACGGAAGAAAAGGTGAACTTGGATCATGGTAAGAAAAAAAGGCAAGCCGTTGCGAAAACCGTGGATGCGCACCGCTATTTTGGCGCTGGGCCTTCTGGTGCTGCCCGGCCAGGCGATGGCCGCGAAAATTGTCGTCGATGCCGGTCACGGAGGCCGTGACCCCGGCGCCATTGGCGTAAACGGTCTTCAGGAGAAAACGGTCAATCTGGACATATCCCGCAAGCTGAGAGATCTCCTGATACAGCGGGGATACGAGGTTACGATGACAAGGGATTCCGATGTGTATCTCACCCTGAAGGAACGGGTCGACTTTACGAAGGCGCAGCATGCGGATTTGTTTGTTTCCATCCACGCGAATTCGATCTCCAGTCCCGGAACGCGCGGTGCGATGGTGCTTTATTATGACGATGCGTATCCTCAATCGAGCTATCCTGCAAGTCCCGAGATGAGGGCCCTTACGCCTCAAAGCCGGGAGCTGGCGACCAAGGTGCTGAACTCCCTCGTCCAAACGGCGGGGCTGGAAAACCGGGGCATTGTACCGAGCGCGGTCTATGTCGTACGTATGGGAAACATCCCGAGCATCCTCGTGGAGACGGCGTTCCTGTCGAACCCTGAGGATGCGGCTCTCCTGGCATCGAATCAGATGCGCCAAATCATGGCTCAGGGCATTGCCAGCGGCATTGAAGCTTATTTGCCGCCGAATATACAGTTCCCCGACACCCGGGGACACTGGGCGCGCGAAGCCATCCTGCGTTTGAATGCGCAGGGCGTGGTGGAGGGCGTCGGCAAGAACTTCGAGCCGGACCGCATGCTGACGAGAGCGGAATGGATGACGCTGCTCGGACGCATATTCGACCTGCCGGCGGCGAAGCCGGCAGGGGGCGCTTGCGGCGACGGCGGCAAGGACACGGTCGCCGGCGCCGTCTACCGCGACGGCGGATGCGACGCCGCGCAGGGGGCTGCCGCGTTCCGCGACGTGAACGCGGGGCATTGGGCCTTCGCCGACCTGGACAGGGCGGTGAAGGCCGGCGTGCTGGAGGGCTACCCCGACGGCACGCTGCGGCCCGACCAGCCCGTGACCCGGGCGGAGGTGGCCGCGCTGTTCCAGCGGCTCGCGAAGCTGCCGCTGATTGAGCTTGCGCCGGGCTCGCAGCGGCCGTTCAAAGACATACCAGCAGGTTACTGGGCGGAGGGAGAGGTAGCCGCGTTGAAGCAGGCCGGCTGGATTGACGGTGTAACGGCAGAGCGATTTGAGCCTGAACGCTCCATGACACGGGCTGAATCCGCCGCACTGATCGACCGCTACATAGCAAGCCGCAAGTAACCCTATCAGGGACGCCAGTGCCTTGTATCTGCTTGGGGTTGACGGTAAAACGGACGGTAAATCGGCTCTTCATATCGTACATGCATAAAACAAGCTCACCTTTCATTCGTCACGGCGAATCAGAGGTGAGCTTGCTTTTTTTATTGTACCGAAGCGCTGTTCAGCAGCGCCTTCTCGGCCACGAGATACTGCATTAAAGCGGACTGAGCTTCCCAAAGGAGAGCCTGCGACGGATTCTTATTATATTCCTCAAGCGAAACTACGGCGGTATTGAGCGCGCTGTTCATTTTGGGAAGCGACGCCCGGCCAACCTCCCCTAAACCGTCGCTGACGGCCGAAGCCGTGCCAGCCCAGCTCTGGTGGGTCGCTTTGATGGACTGCAGCGCCTTCGGATCGAGCGCCTCCGGTTTTTCTTTACCCAGCTGGACGACCGTCTGCGATGCAATCTGCTGTACCAGCTCATTTCCCTGGCTCATATAGCTTTCAAACAAATGGATCTGATTGCCTTTCCATTTGATTTTGGCTGCGGCCGGAATGTCAAATGGCTTGATCATCACCTCAAGCTGTCTTTGCTGAAACGTCCGGGTAAGCTCAAGCGCTTCATCCCGGCTCAGAGCCATGCCTACGTATACAGGGAACTTTTCCCCCGCATCGCTGACCGCAGCAAGCCCCTTCCGGCGAAAATCGGTTACAGCCGAATCCGCACTCTGGGAGCTACTGAAGACGCCTCCCTGCAGAAAAGAATATGTTTTGGCTGGAAGGTTGACAGCCAAGTCGGCCACGGCTTCATTCACGGCCGCATTCGGCGCTTTCGCTGCACCGCTGTTGCTATCCTGTACAGCGGCATTATCCTGCTGCTGCGGCGCTGTCGTCCCGCCCACGGGTTGTACCTTCCCGTAGTCGGAGACGTCTCCGGAGAACATAGAGAGCACCAAAAAACCGAAAGCGACGCCCGTCACGACAGCCCCCGTTACCGAGGCGGCGATTTTCATCCATGAGTTTCCGCCGGACGGGTTCGGATAGTAGAATGAGTCTTTGGTCTTATAAGCCCTATACTCCCGCGTCTGCCCCCGTCCCCGATTCCATTCCCGTTCCACGTACCCCGATTCCGGATCGGCCCTCAACTTCTCCGATGGCGGGATACTCTCTTCAATCCGGTAGGTGTCCGTATCGAATGAGCTGTGCCAGCCGCCAAAATCGGTGGTATATTCGTTCAAAGGTCTGACCTCGACAGGTTTGCGTTCCTCATTGCCCATTGCCGGCCCTTGCCCGGGTCGTTCTTCTATAACACGGTATTCCTCTGTACTCATCGGAATCCCCTTTGCCTGTTCCTTATTCTCCCGCTCCGTATGCTGATCGCGCCGACCGCTCTGTTCACTTTGCTCCTGCTTCTCACGCAGCTTTTGGTCATTGAAACGAAACGTCATCCTGGCTTTGTTCACCGGCGTCAACTCTCCCTTGTCCATGATCTTATTACTAGACTATGAGAGTTAAAGAGGAAATAGAACTGTACATAAAGAAGCCTCCGGCACCATACCGTCCTGCACGCGGCAGGATGGACCGAAGGCTTCGCTTTGCAAATTTAGTTTTGCTTTGCACGCTCCATAAGAGATTTGGCCAAACCGTCGGCCGCTTTCCAAATATCGCCTGCCCCCATGGTCAGCACCAGGTCTCCCGGATTTACGGTATCGAACAAATAGCTTTGCACCTGTTCCTTTGTCGGTATATACCGCACGTTCGGGTTGCTGTTCTTACGGATCAGTTCCACCAGATTGGCGGAGCTGATCCCTTCGATCTGCTTTTCCCCCGCCGGGGAATAGATGTCCGTGATGATCACTTCGTCGGCATTCGGAAACGCCCGGCTGAACTGCTCAAACAGGAAATACGTACGAGTGTATCTCTGTGGCTGAAAAACGGCGATAATGCGTTTCCCCGTCGCTTTGGCCGCTTGAATCGTGGCTTCGATTTCAGTTGGATGATGCGCATAATCATCGATGACCAGAATGCCGTCTACTTCCCCAAGCACCTGAAACCGCCGCTTGGCTCCGCGGAATTCCGTAATCGCTTCGGCTACCTGTTCGAACGTCAGACCCGCTTCCATGCAGGTAATGATCGTAGCCATCGCATTATACACATTATGCTTGCCGGGCACGGATAAACGAACCGTACCAAGCACGTTCCCCTCCCGCACCAATTCAAACGTAACCTTCCTGTCGCCAAGACAGATGTTCCGTGCCATCACATCGGCTTCCGTTTCGATCGCATAGGTGATGACCTTGCTCTTGATTTGCGGAATCATATCGCGCAAATAGACATCATCCTTGCAAACAACCGCTTTGCCGTCTTTCTTCACCTGGCTTAAGAACCGGGCATAGGCATATTTCAGATTTTCAAAGTTGCCGTCATAGTTTTCAAGATGGTCCGCCTCGATATTGTTGACCAAAGCGATGGAAGGCTGATACTGCAGGAATGAACCGTCGCTTTCATCGGCTTCCGCGACAACCCATTCACCCTTGCCCGCTTTGGCGTTGCTTCCGACGTTCATGATTTCCCCGCCGATGATGAAGGTCGGGTCCTGTCCGCAACGTTCCAGCACCAGGGCAATCATGGATGACGTCGTTGTCTTTCCGTGCGCTCCCGCTACCGCAATGCCCTTCTTCGCATTCATCAGTCTCGCCAGCATTTGAGCCCGGTGCAAAATCGGGATGTTCAGCTCTTCAGCCGCGACCATTTCTACGTTATCTTTGGACAGCGCCGTAGAGTATACGACGACGTCCGCTCCCTTCACGTTCTGCGCTTCGTGTCCAATGAACACCTGCGCCCCCTTGGCCGCCAGCTTCTCTGTAAGCTCCTGCTGAGCCAAATCGGATCCCGAAACTTGGTAGCCCATTTCCAGCATCACTTTGGCAATGGCGCTCATGCCGTAGCCTCCGATGCCGATAAAATGGATGTGCTCCGATGTATTCACTCGCGTTCTCACCAGCCTTTTTCAGAATCGGATTTATGCTTGATCCAGGAACGAACATCCCCTATCAAATATAACGTGCCCGAGACGACGGTAAGGTCGTCCTCTTCCGCCAAGCCCTTGGCTCGCTCGAGCGCCGCCCTCCAGTCAGGCTCCACGATCACTTCCACGTCACTTCGGCCATGCTCTTGCAGCATAGTTCTAGCCAGTCCGGCAAGCGATTCCGCCGAGGCCTTCTTATGCCAATCCGGCTCGGTAAGGATGAGAGTATCCACTATTGGCAGTATATGCCTAAAATAGCCGGAATGATTCTTGTTATCGAGCATTCCCATGACAAAATGGAGGTTTTTAAAAGAATATGTCTCTTTCAGCGTTTTTACCAGCGATTCGGCTCCCTCCGGATTGTGCGCGCCGTCGATCAAAATCCTCGGTTTCGCAGATATCATTTCAAGACGTCCGGCCCACTGCGTCCGTTTCATAGCGAGATACAGAGCCTCATCGTCTACAATGAAAGCATAATATTGACGCAGGACTTCAATCGTCATCAGAGTGACGGATGCATTCTCGATTTGATGCAACCCGTTCAAAGAGATCTTCACGTCCGGTATGTCCCGGAACAATCCCCGGAAGTGAAACGTCTGTTCATCTTCTTTTGACGAGACCGTATCATAGCGGAATTCCCGCCCCAGCAAATACAGCTTGCTGTTCTTTTCTTTGGCCTTCCGCTCAATGACATCCACAACCTCCGGCTGCTTCACCGCACTTACGACCGGAACGCCGGACTTGATGATGCCCGCTTTCTCCGCTGCGATTTGTTCCAGCGTTTCTCCCAAATAATCCATGTGATCATAACCGATGTTGGTGATCACCGAAACCAGCGGAGTAACGATATTGGTCGAATCCAATCGTCCGCCCAGGCCCGTTTCCCAAACGACGAAGTCGGGATAGGCCATACGCGCAAAATATTCAATCGCCGCAACGGTGGAAATCTCGAACATCGAGGGCTGCCCGTACTCTGCCGCCACTTGGTCGACCACGGGCTTGATTTATTGATGACCTGAAGCAGATCTTCGTCGGATATGTTCTGCCCATTGATTCGGATGCGCTCGTTATAGCTCTCGATATAAGGGGACGTGAAGGTCCCCACATCGTATCCGCACTGGCGAATCACTTCCGACAGATAGGCGCATACCGAGCCTTTGCCGTTCGTTCCGGCCACATGGATAAATTTTAACCGGCGATGCGGATAATCGAGCAGCTCCATGAGCTTCTCCATCCGTTCCAAACCCGGCTTGATGCCCGCCAGCGGAATGTATCTTACGAGCCAGTCCACCGCTTCCTTAGCCGTCTGGAACGATCCTGCCGGAGCAGATTGCCTGTCTTCGCTCATCGCAAGTTCACCCTTTCAGCTCCGCCAGACGGGCATTCACTTTATCCCGTTTATCGGCGTAATCGGCAAGCTTTGCCTTTTCTTCTTCGATCACTTTAGCCGGAGCCTTCGCTATAAAGCCTTGGTTTGACAGCTTTTTCTCGATGCGGGCCACCTCGTTATGAAGCGTCCCGAGTTCTTTTTCCAGCCGCGCGATTTCCTGAGCGATATCGATCAGGCCCGCCAGCGGCAAGTACAGCTCCGCTCCGGTTACAATTCCTGTCATCGCTTTGTCCGGAGACGTTAACTCCAAATTGATTTCCAGAGATGACGTATTGCAGAACCGGCGCACATATTCTTCGTTGCGCTGCAGGATGGCAAGGAATTCGGCGCCGGCCGGCTTCACAAGCAAATCCACCTTCTTGCTCATCGGCACGTTCACTTCGGCGCGGATGTTGCGGACGGTACGGATGATATCCATCAGCAGCTCCATTTCGCGCACAGCCTCCGGAGCCTCAAAGCGCGCTTCGAATGCCGGCCAGGCAGCCAGCGTGATGGTCTCGCCTTCATGCGGCAAATGCTGCCAGATCTCTTCGCTGATGAACGGCATGAACGGGTGGATCAGGCGCTGAGTCCGGTCAAGCACATAAGCGAGTACGGATTTCGTCGTCTTCTTGGCCGCCTCATCGTTTCCGTACAAGGACAGCTTGCTGAATTCGATATACCAGTCGCACAGATCATCCCAAATGAAGTTGTACAGCAGACGTCCCGTTTCGCCGAACTCATACGCATCAATCAGTCTCGTCACATCCCGCACGGTTTCGTTCAAACGGTGCAGTATCCACCGGTCCACCGTACCCAGTTCTCCGCTCAAATCGATATCGGAAACTTTGAAATCTCCGAGATTCATCAGCGCAAAACGCGATGCGTTCCAAATTTTATTCGCAAAGTTACGTGCCTGCTCTACCTTCTCCCAACGGAAGCGAAGATCCTGCCCCGGCGTAGAGCCTGTTGAAATCATAAAGCGCATCGCATCGGCGCCGTATTTCTCAATGACTTCAAGCGGGTCAACGCCGTTGCCGAGCGATTTGGACATTTTACGCCCTTCCGCATCGCGCACCAAACCGTGAATGAGCACATCCTTGAAAGGTATGCTGTCCGTGAACTCCAGTCCGCTGAAAATCATGCGGGCGACCCAGAAATAAATAATATCGTAGCCCGTTACCAGCAGGTCCGTCGGGTAATAACGCTTCATGTCTTCCGTTTGTTCCGGCCAGCCGAGAGTAGAAAACGGCCACAGCGCGGAGCTGAACCAGGTATCAAGCACATCGTCATCCTGCTTTAGGTGTGTGCCGCCGCACTTCGGACACACGGTCGCATCTTCGCGGGAGACGATGATCTCGCTGCAGTCGCCGCAGTACCACGCCGGAATCCGGTGGCCCCACCAAAGTTGGCGCGAAATGCACCAGTCGCGCACGTTCTCGATCCAGTGCAAATAGATTTTTTCAAACCGGTCCGGCACAAAATGGACGCCTTGTGCGGATTTCTGGGCCTCTACGGCACGCTCCGCCAGCGGCTTCATTTTCACAAACCACTGCGTCGACAAATATGGCTCCACGACGGCGCCGCTGCGTTCGCTGTGGCCGACCTGATGCACATGCTCTTCGATTTTGATCAGCACACCCAGCTCTTTCATATCGGCAACGATTTGCTTGCGGCAATCGAAGCGGTCGAGCCCCTGATATTTTCCCGCGTTCGCATTCATGGAGCCGGATTCGTCCATCACGAGCACCTGCGGCAAATCGTGGCGCTTGCCCACCTCAAAATCGTTCGGGTCATGCGCCGGCGTAATCTTGACGGCGCCGCTTCCGAATTCTTTTTCCACATACTCGTCGGCGATAATCGGAATTTCTCTTCCGATGATCGGCAGGACAAGCGTTTTTCCGATCAGGTGCTTGTAACGCTCATCCTCCGGATGCACCGCCACCGCGGTATCGCCCAGCATGGTTTCCGGACGCGTCGTCGCCACGACGATATATTCATCGCTGTCTTTGACCGGATATTTTAAATGGTAGAGCGCACCCTGCACTTCTTTGTACTCCACTTCAATATCCGATAGCGCCGTACGGGCGGCCGGGTCCCAGTTGATGATATATTTGCCGCGATAGATCAGGCCCTTTTCATATAGACGCACGAATACTTCGCGCACCGCCTTGGACAATCCTGCGTCCAGCGTAAACCGTTCTCTGGAATAGTCCAGCGAGAAGCCCATTTTGGCCCACTGCTCACGGATCGTACCGGCATAATGCTCCTTCCATTCCCATACTTTCTCCAGGAATTTCTCCCGGCCGAGATCGTAACGCGTCACGCCTTCCTCGCGAAGCTTTTGTTCCACCTTCGTTTGGGTAGCGATTCCCGCATGATCGGAGCCCGGAAGCCATAACGCGTCATAGCCCTGCATCCGTTTGGTCCGAATCATGATGTCCTGCAGCGTAAAATCCAGCGCATGGCCGATATGCAGCATACCGGTCACGTTCGGCGGCGGAATGACGATCGTGTAAGGCTTCGCGTCCTTACGCTGTCCCGCTTGAAAATAGCCGCCCTTCAGCCAGTAATCATACCATTTTTTCTCGGATTCTTTGGGATCGTACGTTGTCGGCATCGACGTAGCCGGCGCCGCCGCTTGTTTTGTTTCATCCATAACCAGCAATACCTCCATATGCTTTCGAATTCAGTTGGGGCTATATGTCGCAGGGACGCATCTTTCGCATAAACGCATCACCGCAGCACATCAAAAAACCTTTCGCCGCAAAGGACGAAAGGCTCTCGCTTCCGTGGTACCACCTTTATTCCGTACTTAGGCATAAATTCTCGCGGAGTCCTCTCCGGTCAAAATACGGCACTCAAACAGATAACGGCTGTAACCGGCCGAATCTAGGGTTCGCTTTCAATTCGGCAACTCCGGGGCGACTTCAACAGGTACGTCCTGCGGAACCTTCCAGCCTCTTGCCGGCTCCGCTCTCTGAAGGGTTCGCTGTCTACTATTCCCTTTCAACGTTATTACTGCATCTATGCGTACTATGATAAACAATCATCAGGTGAGAGTCAATACAAGAACCGTTTTTACTCCCGCCTATTCTGAGACTGGCCTTAAGACAAGTATAACCAAAAAAATCCCCGTTCAAGCCTGTTTAGGCCGGATCGGGGATTTTTGAGCCTTATTTCGGTATGTAGACAATTTGTCCTTCCGTTAATTCGCCTTCTCCGAGCCGGTTGTAGAGCGCGATTTCTCTCGGATTCAGATCATAGCGTTTGGCAATCGTTTCAAGCGTTTCTTCCTTTTGCACAATGCACATCCGAAGCTTCTTGAATTGCTGCTGCTCGCGATCGGAATGAAGGAGCAAATTTTTCCATTCTGCTTTTTCGGAAGGCGACAGCTCCTGCTGCGTCGGCTGTCCATCCTCCGGCGGCCTTGAATCCGATTTTTTGGAAGCAAAATTCAACAGCGACGCCAGCCCAAAGGATTTGTAGACCGGCTCCGTGGAGGATTCGGGTGCTTCAGACGTTTTTTTGCTGCCCACGGCGACTTTCAATTCTTTTTTCTCATCCGTATCGGTCTCCGCTTCAGCGGCAAAGTCTTCCGTCTTGGCGGCCTCCGCAGCTTTGAGATCCTGCACCGGCTTTTCTTCCGGCTTGGCGGTCTCCGCAGCTTTGGGCTCCTGTACCGGCTTTTCTTCCTTTACCGGTTCACTGGTTTTGGCAACCGGTTCGTGCCGGTTGATTGGCTCATCCGCCTCCTGCCGCACCTCCGATGCCGGAGCTTGTTCCCTTTGAGGGATGGCCTCTGCAGCGGAATTTATGGCCGACGGCCATTCATCCTGTACTCCCGAACGGTGCTCCGAGACCTCGTGAATAAACACGACCTCTTCTTCGGCTTCCCTCCAGAGTTCGGATTCCGATCTCGAAACGATCTCGATGCCTCCAAGCGACAATACTCCCGTCACATTCAAGCTTCGCTCCGACAGCAAATCCACGTCGAAATTTTCGATTTCAACGGCAATGTCCTCGACATGCTGTACACGATTCAGCGGCAGCGTAATTTCTACCGGAATTAAATGCTGCAGCGTCTGTTCCGGCCGATCATGCTCATCGACGTACGTCCCCGTCAAAAGCAAATTGCCGCGAAGCACGGCTTGTTCTCCTTGTGGAAGCACTTGAATGTGAGGAGTCAGCTCTACCCCTTCCAGTTCCTTGATACCCAGCACACCTTCGGATAAATGCACACGCTCGTAAATGTCAAACCTAATCCCGTTATGCTGATTCGTCAAAGTAACTTCCTCCCTTCCCTATTGCACCTTTCCGTAAAAAAGAAAAGATCGTCAGCGCATTGGTCTTTACAATTTATATGGCTGCTGCGGGAGGAGCATGACTACTATTTTTTCAATTGTTCATAAAGAGCCGCAAAGTCTTCGGGCCAAGGCGCGCGCACCTGCACCCTTTCGCCCGTGAGCGGCTCCGGAAACATCAGCACATCCCCGTGCAGCGCTTGCCTGGCCATGCCCGCCGCCCGGCCGCCGTAAAGCAGGTCTCCCAACAGGGGATGTCCCAAATGGCTCATGTGAACGCGGATTTGGTGCGTTCTGCCCGTCTCCAGCCTTAATCGTACAAGCGAGGCAGAACGCAACCTTTCCAAAACCTCGTAACGTGTCACTGCCGCATCCCCCGTTCGGGATACCCGTCTTCTCGTCGCATGGTGCCTGTCGCGTCCGATCGGCGCGTCGATCATGCCGCTGTTGTCGGAAGGATGTCCTTGAACCAGAGCGACGTATATCCGCTCTACGCGTTTGTCCCGCATCGCTTCATCCAACCGATATTGCGCCCATTCGTTCTTGGCCGCCAGCACCGGTCCTGTCGTATCCTCGTCCAGCCGGTGAATAGGTCGCGGACGGCAGCGCTGTCCCGTCGATTCCAGATGCCAACCCAGCGCGTGAAGCAGCGTACCGGACTCCCCCTCCCGCGTAGGATGCACCTTCATACCCGGCGGCTTGTTTACCACAAGGCTGAAATCGTCCTCATACAGCACTTCGATGTCCGCCCATTCCGGCTCATATTGGAGCGTTTCCTCGGGAAACAAGCGGAGCATCACCCTGCGTCCTTTCCATTGAATACCGCCGGAACGGTTCAGCTTTGAAAGAAATCGGCCGCCTATCGTTTCAACCAGTTCCTCGCGGATATCTTCTATGGAATGCACGTCCCGTTTGACAGTCCATTCAAGCCACTCCCCTTTGCGGCGCCGCGCATTCATCTCGGGGAATCCTCCTTGGCACCGTCGGCAGCAAGATGCTTTCGGCGGCGTTTCCGCTCCATCCCCGCCGCCGCCATGATGACCAAAAGCAGGACAAAGAACAGCCCCATGACGATAATCATTTCCAGGGTAATTCCATAAAAACTGTATTTTTTCAAGAGCACGTAACTTCCTCCATCCGTTGACCTATCGTCAATTTTACCAAAACGCAGCTTTTTCTCAAAGCAGTTATACTTCCGGGACTTCCTCTATTTTGCTATATCAAATCTCTATTCATGGTTTCTTTATTATGATAGAATGTGAGAAAAATATATGATTTGACCTATGTTCATTTTCCATTACATCAATAACAGGAGAGACTTCGATTGGTTACTGTCTTGCGGACCATTCGTAACTGGGGCAGGCTGAAGAGAACGCTGTTTGGGGTCGCTCTGTTCGCCTTTGGGGTCTCCAGTTTTTTATTTTTAACCAAGCCGGGAAGCGAAATAAGGGAACGGCTCGCAGAAACGGTCATTACCACGCAGCACCGGAGCTGGGCCTGGATTTTTGTCGGAGCCGAGCGGCGGGACTTACTGGTTCAAAAAATGCAGAACGCGATTGAGGATGCCGCCAGGGAAAAGCAGGATCTGGGCATGGTGAACATCGGAAACCGCCGCTCCGCAGACAAACTGATTAAAGTAGAGGATATTTCGGGACCGTTATGGAAAGGAAAAAGATGTACGTATACGATCCCAAATCGATCCGCGTCATGACCCCATCCAAGCCTGGGGAAGGGGAACGAATCACGTCCATGGTTACCCGTACCGGTGCTGTAGCCGGCGTCAACGGAGGTAGCTTCGATGATCCGGAGGGACTGGGCAACGGCTTTGCGGCCATCGGTGTCATCATTTCGGGCGGCGATATCGTCTTCACGGATCAAGACGGAAGTATTCCGCAGCATATTGTCGGCTTTACCAGGGAAGGGAAGCTAGTCGTCGGCAAATATAATATTTTCGAGCTGAGGGATATGGGGATATCCGAAGCCGTTTCGTTTTATCCAAGGCTGATTGCCAACGGCAAGCCGCTTATTACAAGCGGCGACGGCGGATGGGGCCGTGCACCGCGGACAGCCGTCGGGCAAAGAACCGACGGAACCGTCATCTTCATCGTCATCGACGGCCGCCAGGCGAACAGCGTAGGAGCCACCTTGAAGGAGGTTCAAGATTTGCTTCTCAACGAAGGGGCCGTCAACGCCGGAAATCTGGATGGCGGAGCCTCCTCCGAGATGGTAGTCGGGGGCGAGCTGATTACCCATCCGTCCAGCCGCTATGGCGAGCGCAGACTGCCGTCCGCGTTTCTCGTTTATGACAATCCGTCATCCGTTGTCGCCAACCGTGTCTGGGACGGCATCGATAAAATCGATCCGGGCGGCTCCCATGACCATCCCGAATATTTGCGGGAACAGGCGGAGAAGAAAGCGCGCCAACAACAAACCCGTGCTGCCGTACCTGCCAAATCCCCGGGCGGTGAAAAAGCGAAAAGCGGGTCCGCATCAGCAGAGACCAAGCCCGCAGCGGGCGGAAATCAGCGGGACGACAGCGGCAAAACCCGCACCGCCGCCGGAACGGCGCCGCCAAAGCAAAGCGGTGCCCATGAGGGAGACGCTTCCTCCCCCTCGCCTGCCCCTGCAGGACAGAAAGAAACGGAAAACACGGATGGCAGCGGCGTCCCTGTGGACAAAACCGGGCCTCCCCCGGTTTCCGGTCCGGCTCCGGCGCCTGTTGTTGTCGGGGACTCCAACGGCAAAGTTCCCGCCGGAACCGTGACGGAAACCGTTCCTGCAGCAAAATAACAGCAACCGCCGAACTCTGCAGCCGTTCCAGGCTGACGATAATCAAAGCCGCCCCGTATTCCTCAATGCAGAAAGAATACGGGGCGGCTTCATTGGGTTGCGTCTCTTGACCAAAACGGTTTGAAGGTTCACAAGCGCTTCAAAGCCTGGTAATGCGCTTCAATCGTCGCATCGATATCCGCGTCGGTATGAGCGGCGGACACGAACATCCCTTCGAACTGCGAAGGGGCGATGCTGACTCCTTCATCAAGCAGTGAGGCAAAATAACGGTTAAACCGGTCCAGATCGGAACGTTTCGCCGTCTCATAATTGATCACTTTCGTGTCTGTAAAAAACGGACATACCATGGAGCCCACGCGATTGATGGTAGACGGGATTCCCAGCTCGGCCGCGTTTTTCCTGAAGCCCTGCTCCAATTTGGCGGACTTCCGCTCCAGCTCCTCATAAACGCCCGGCTCTCCCAGCAGCTTGAGCGTCGTGTAGCCGGCTGCCATCGCAAGCGGATTACCCGACAGCGTACCCGCCTGATAAATCGGTCCGGCCGGAGCAATATGCTCCATGATCTCCCGTTTGCCGCCGTACGCGCCTACCGGAAGACCCCCGCCGATGATTTTGCCGAGACAGGTAAGATCCGGCGTAATGCCGTAGAGCCCTTGAGCGCTGTGTAAGCCGACGCGAAAACCGGTCATGACCTCGTCGAAGATCAACAGGCTGCCGTAGGAGGAGGTCGTTTGACGCAGACCTTCAAGAAAGCCCGGCTGCGGCGGAACGACGCCCATGTTACCGGCTACCGGTTCGACGATGACCGCGGCGATTTCTTCACCGAATTTTTCAAACGCGAGCTGCACCGACGCCAGATCGTTATATGGAACCGTTATCGTATTGACCGCTACGGATTCCGGTACGCCCGGACTATCCGGAAGGCTCAGCGTGGCAACTCCTGAACCCGCCTTAATCAGCAGAGAGTCCGCATGCCCGTGGTAGCAGCCCTCGAACTTGAGGATTTTATTGCGGCCTGTGTAGCCTCTCGCCAGCCGAAGCGCGCTCATCGTTGCCTCCGTACCGGAATTCACCATCCGGACAACCTCGATCGAAGGAATCCGTTCAACCACCAGCTTGGCCATTTCCGTCTCCAGCTCTGTTGGCGCTCCGAAGCTCGTTCCGAGCTCCGCCGTGCGTTTTACGGCCTCGATCACTTCCGGATGAGCATGTCCCAGAATAAGCGGACCCCAGGATCCGATGTAATCAATGAACTCGTTGCCGTCCACATCATAGACACGCGAACCGGCTCCTTTAACCACAAACAGCGGTGTGAGACCGACCGATTTGAAGGCGCGGACCGGGCTGTTCACCCCGCCAGGTATGTATTTTTTGGCTTCCGCAAAAGCTTCAGCGGAACGCGTGTCGGAACGTTTGCGCTTTTCGTTCATTTAGGCCCCACCTTTTTCTATAATTGTACTTAAACCCATCTTAAAACCGGTATCCCGGTAACTGGACAATCTCACAGCCATTATACCATTCCCATTGCAGGCCGCCACATCTTTTCTTCCCTTTAATCAAAAAATGTAAAGCCCGATGAGGTCGGGCTTTTTCCAATGCTACTGAAGCTGTGCCGCCATTTGCTGCGCAGCTTCCTTTCCCTGACGAATACAATCCGGCAGCCCTACGCCTTGGAACGCCGCTCCCGTCACCAGCACACCGGGCATGCGCTCGGACAACCCTTGGCGAACGCGGCCGATTAGCTCGAGATGGCCGACAGGGTATTGCGGCATCGAACGCATCAGCTTCGTCATTTCCATAAATAACGGCTCGGCTGTAATGCCCATCGTTTCTCTCAAATCTTTACGTACCTCACGGAAAACTTCGTCCTCCGTCATATGAAGCCAACGGTCGTCTCCGAAACGTCCGACATAGCAGCGCAGAAGCACTTTGCCGCTAGGCGCGGTATGCAGCCATTTCTTGGACGTCCAGGTGCAAGCCGTAATAAACCGCCCTTCCCGCCTTGGCACGACAAATCCCGAACCGTCGAGCTCCCGTACCATGTCCTCGGCATTGAATGCCAGGATAACGTTCGCGACGGAGACATATTCGATCCTGTCCAGCTCCCGTATTTCAGGAACCCCGGAACCGAGCACTTCGCTTATGCCGTAGGCAGGGAGCGCTATAATGACACCAGCCGCATCCTCTATCTCTCCGTCTTCCCGAATGACGCGGTAACCTTCCTCCGCCTTCTCCACCCGCGAAACACCGCAATGCTTTAGAAGACGCACATCATCGAGCGCATCCAGCAGTCCGTCAACCAGTGTCTCCAGTCCATCCCTGTAGGTGAGGAACATCGTATTACGTGCGGCCTCGGGCAGCGTCCGGCTTTCCTCGCCGCCCGCTTTCCGGTTTTGCATCATGCCCAGGATCAGACTGCGGTGCTTCTGCTCAATCGAGTGAAATTGCGGGAAGGTCGCTCTTAAGCTCAAATTGTACGTGTCGCCTGCATAGATGCCGGCAAGCAGGGGTTCGGCGATTTGCGCAAGCACCTCCGCCCCCAGCCGCCGCTCTAAAA
Source organism: Paenibacillus sp. JMULE4 (assembly GCF_013337105.1). Classification (NCBI taxonomy): domain Bacteria; kingdom Bacillati; phylum Bacillota; class Bacilli; order Caryophanales; family Paenibacillaceae; genus Paenibacillus; species Paenibacillus sp. JMULE4. The sequence continues at coordinate 186,413 of NZ_SGWF01000011.1, read as the reverse complement.
AGTGCCCGAGCGACTCGTCTTCCGGCGATGTTCGTTTGGGCAGCGCCAAATCCAGTGCGGCACGCGCCTTGCCGGACAGCGACAGAAGACCCGTCCGCATGAAAGGAACTAGCCGAGTAGGAATTCCCAGCATAAGGCCGTCAGGCATCCGGTGAAGCTTCCCGCCCGATAGAATGTACGTTTTTTTCGCGTTGGGATTCGTACCGGTCAGCTTGTCCTCCAGCCCTAGCTCCCGGGTTAAATCAATGATCGCCTGCTTTCGCGCCAGGAACGAATCCGGGCCTTTCTCTATAACGAAGCCGTCCCGCTTTAATGTGATGATTTTCCCCCCGAACGCCCCGCCTTTTTCCATCACCGTAATCCGCAAGGGGGCGGCCGTACTTTTCTTCAAATAATAAGCGGCGCTAAGCCCCGTTATGCCTCCGCCAACAATAACGACGTGTCTGGCGTTGCCGTCCATACCATCAATTCCTCTCCAACTGCGCGTAAACGACGTCGCTTAACGCATCCATGTACAGCGGGTCGGTATTCAAGGAACGGGTACGTTCCAGATGCAGTCCGAGCTCGCGAGCCGTTAGCTGCGCTTCAATATCGAGGTCGTATAAAATTTCAAGATGATCGGAAACAAATCCGACCGGGCAGATCAGTACATGCTCCGCCTGCTTTTCCTGCTTGATGGTGCGCAGCACGTCCAGGACATCGGGACCAAGCCATGGCTCTCCGGTCTGTCCCGCACTCTGCCAGCCGAACTGCCAATTCGTCAGACCCGTCTTAGCGGCGACCGCTCTGGACGTTTCCAGCAGCTGCTCAGGGTACGGATCTTTCATCTCGAGTATTTTTTCCGGCAGGCTGTGTGCGGTAAAAATCACCTTGATCCGGTCCTTCTCCACCCCTTCGAATCGGTTCAAGGCTTCTTCCACCCGCTCCGCCAAAGCTTCGATCAGCTTGGGATGCAAATGGTAGCTGCGAACGAACCGGATGTTTAAACCAAGCTCATCCGCCTTCGCTTGCGCCCGTTTCATATACCCCCCAACGCTCATCGAGGAATAATGCGGAGCCAGCACCACGCCGACCGCTTCCGTAAGTCCGTCCTGAACGATTTGCTCTACGCCGTCCTCTATAAAAGGGGCCGCGTGCTTTAAGCCTTGATAGCAAATAAACGTGGTGTCCGGATATTTCTCGTTCAACCGGTCCTCCAGAGCCTTCACTTGTTTGTCGGTGTTCTCCCTAAGCGGAAATACGCCTCCCACAATCGCTTCATAGCGATTTTTCAAATCCTGCAGCTGCTCCGGCGTCGGAGGATGCCCTCTCCGGATATGCGTATAATAGGCTTCAATGTCATCGATGCTTTTGGGCGTTCCGTAAGACAAGACAAGAACACCAATCCGTTTGATCTCCGTCGCACTCATGTTATACACCGCTTTCCTGTTTGAAAGTTCCCTGCGCTTTCAGCGCCTGACGGGAGTACGTATGGATAAACGCTGTGAGCTCCCTCAGCTTTTCCAAGGAAGCCTCCGGGAACAAGCCGTGCCCTAGATTGAACACGTACCCCGGCTTTTGAATGCCTTCATCGATAATGGCCTTGGCCTGTGCCTCAATGACGGACATGGGAGCTGTCAGCACATAAGGGTCCAAATTGCCCTGCACCGCAAACCGGCTGCCTACGCGCCGACGTCCTTCTGCAATCGGAACACGCCAATCCAGTCCGATAACGTCAGCCTGGACATCCCGTAGATAAGGCAGCAGCTCCCCGGAGCTGACGCCCGGGAAATAAATTTTCGGCTCCTCATAAGATTCCATCTCGGCAAAAATACGGCGGATCGTCGGCAGCACATAGGTTTGATAATCGGCCGGAGACAGCGCCCCGACCCAGCTGTCGAACAATTGCACCGCTTTGGCGCCGGAAGCGATATGGGCTTTCAGATATGTAATGACCATGTCTCCCAATTTGTCCATCAGCTCAAACCAAATCTTCGGTTCACCGTACATCAGCCCTTTGGTGCGGATGTAGCTCTTGGAGGGCTTGCCTTCGATCAAATAGCTGGCAATGGTAAACGGCGCACCCGCAAACGTAATGAGCGGAACCTGCAGCTCTCCAACCAGAATTTCAATCGTCTTCAGGACGTGTGATAAATCCTGCTCCACCTGAATCGGCTTCAGCCTTTGCACATCCGCAGACGTGCGAATCGGGTTATGGATCACCGGACCGATATTTTTGACAATATCAAAATCGATTCCGATCGAAGCGACGGGATTCATGATATCCGAATACAAAATCGCCGCATCGACGCCAAGCTTTTTCACCGGCATCATGGTCACTTCCGCCGCCAGCTCCGGCTGCCTGCAAATTTCAAGAAGGCTGTATTTTTCCTTGATTTTGCGATAATCCGGGTCATACCGTCCCGCCTGCCGCATATACCACACCGGCAGCGTATCCACTTCCTGCTTTTTACAAGCACGGATAAACAAATCATTATAGCTCATATTGGATTCCTCTTTTCCGCATTCCCGTTGTATACTTTCCATTATGCCCTATTTGAAAGCAGGTAACAACGTATGTCAGCCGCCGTTTTCCGACAAATGTATGACAGCTGATTTCAAGGAAAATATCTCGCTCATCCCGGGAACGGAGAGCCGCCATGGCAGTCATCCCATTGGCCAACGTCCGGCCCCTTCGATGAAGGCAGCAAATCTAATGAAAAAAACGTTTGTCCTGCAGCTGAGCTGGAAGACAAACGTTTGATTACACGATAGACCGATTCGGTTATTCCTCTTTCAGCCAACGGGCAATGTCCTTGGCGAAATAAGTAATGATCAGATCCGCGCCCGCCCGCTTAAAGCCGACCATGGTTTCCATCACGATAGCCTTCTCATCGATCCAGCCCTGTGCGGCCGCGGCTTTGACCATGGAATACTCCGCGCTGACGTTGTAAGCAACAATCGGAAGATCATAACGGTCGCGCAGCATCCGAATCATATCCATATAAGCGAGCGCCGGCTTCACCATGAGAAAATCGGCGCCCTCCGCGACATCGGCATCCGCTTCACGCAGCGCTTCGCGGGAATTGGCGGGATCCATCTGATACGTCTTCCGGTCGCCAAACTGCGGCGCCGAATGGGCTGCATCACGGAACGGTCCGTAGAATGAAGAAGAATATTTGACGGAATAAGACATGATCGGCACGTGCTCATAGCCGGCTTCGTCCAACCCTTGACGGATCGCATACACGAAACCATCCATCATGTTCGACGGTGCAATGATATCCGCACCGGCTTCGGCTTGAGACACCGCCGTTTTGACGAGCAACTCCAGCGTAGGGTCATTCAACACCTCGGCACGCCCTTTGGCTTCATCAAAATGAACGATGCCGCAGTGGCCGTGGTCCGTGAATTGGCACAGACAGGTATCCGCAATGACTAAAAGCTGGGGATTCCATTCTTTGATCCGGCGGGCAGCCTGCTGAACGATGCCGTTTGCGTCATAAGCCGAGCTTCCGTGAGCATCTTTATGCTCCGGTACGCCAAACAAGAGAATGGCTTGAATACCAAGAGCCGTCACTTCACGAATTTCTTCTTCCAACCGGTCTATTGACAGATGGTATACGCCCGGCATTGAGCTGATTTCTTCTTTAATTCCGGAACCATGGGTCACAAATATCGGATAAATCAAATCATACGTGGAAACAGCGTGCTCTCTTACCAGATTACGTATTGCGTGGGACGTACGCAGTCTGCGATTTCGAACGAGCGGGAAACTCATAAGTTCTCCTCCTAGCTGCGGTTAGTCGGCTTTATTCGCCGCTATCCTGTTGATATAAGCTGGCCACAAGCGACGAAACCGTCGCTTCTTTGGCCATATAGTCTACATTCAGTCCTGCATCCAAAGCAGTTTGGGCGGTTAACGGACCGATACAAGCAATGTTGCAGCCCCGGAGCAATTCAACCGGCTCATGCTCGCCAAGCTCCTTTAATGCGCGAAGCAGATTTGTTACTGTAGATGAGCTTGTAAACGTGACAATATGAATTTTACCCTGCTTGAGCAGCTCGATGATTTCATCACCGTGATCGGTTTCCAGCACCGTCTCATACATATCGATTTTGGTTACATGCAAACCGAGTTCCTTGAGCTTATGAGGCAGCGCGTCCCTGGCGATATTCGCTGTAGGAAGAAGCACACGCTGATTCGGCTGCAGCTCGGCAGCCAATGCTTCGGGCAGCGCATCCCCTTGATACCGTGAAGGGATCGTTTCAATCATCAAGCCTCGCTCCTCCAACGCTTCCGCTGTTTTCGGACCGACGGCCGCAATACGCGCCTTCGCAAGAGAGCGTATATCCTTACGCAGCTCCCGCATTCTTTGAAAGAAAAACTCCACACCGTTTACGCTTGTAAACATAATCCAGTCAAACTGTTCCACAGAGCTTATGGCGTCATCCCGCAGCGCTTGAGCAGCGGGATCGGTTGTCTGCTGTGTACGAATCACCGGAAACTCCACCGCTTCTCCGCCCAGTTCATCGATTTGGTTGGCTAAATCACTAGCTTGACTGCGCGCACGGGTGACCAGAATTCGCCGTCCGAAGAGCGGCTTCTTCTCGAACCAGGAGAGCTTGTCTCTTAGCTTCACGACTTCGCCAACGATCGTAACCGCCGGCGATTGAAAATTGGCTGCTCTCACCTTTTCCGCGATATCCATCAATGTTCCCGTCAATGTTTCCTGCTCCATCCAAGTTCCCCATCGAATGAGCGCCACAGGAGTCTCCGGAGATTTGCCGCCATGAATCAGCCGGTTGCATATTTGCTCTAGGTTAGCCACACCCATTAAAAAATAAGTGTGCCGGACGCTTGCGACAAGTTATCCCAATTCACGCTGGAGTATGTTTTATTTTTATATTCATGCCCCGTCACGATGGAAAAGGAAGAAGTAAAATCGCGATGCGTTACCGGGATTCCGGCATAAGCCGGCACGGCGATGGCGGAAGTAATGCCGGGAACAATTTCAAACTTGATCCCGTTGTCCGCGAGCAGCTCCGCTTCCTCTCCCACGCGTCCGAACACGCTCGGATCTCCGCCCTTGAGCCGGGTCACGGTCTTTCCTTGAAGCGCAAGGTCGACCAGCAGCCGGTTAATTTCCTCCTGCTTCATCATATGCTTGTCGGGCAGCTTGCCCACAAAAATTTTCTCCGCACCGGCCTTCATATGCTTCAGTAGACGCGGGCTGGCAAGTCTGTCGTAAACAACCACATCGGCCCGCTGTATTGCCTCCAAGCCTCTCAACGTAATCAGCTTCGGATCCCCTGGTCCGGCACCGACAAGATAAACGACACCCTTATTCACAACCGTTTCTCCCCTATTCCCCAGCTATGGACAGCAGCTCTGCAGCTCCTTTGGCGATTAGTGCCTCGGCTAAAGCTAATCCCAGCTTTTCCGGATCTGTTCCGTTCATCGTTTCTTTTAACATCCGTTTGCCGTCCGGCGATCCCACCATGCCGGTCAGCGTGATTTCCGGTTTACCGTCGGCGTTCACTTCGCCCAATTGGGCATAAGCCCCGATCGGAACCTGGCAGCCGCCGTTCAAGCGGCCCAGGAAGCTTCGTTCCGCGCTTACCGCAATCGCTGTAGGCTCATGGCGGTACCCGGCCAGGAGATCCAGCACGAATTCGTTATCGCCGCGGCACTCGATACATAACGCTCCCTGTCCTACGGCCGGGAGACACAACTCGGGAGGCAGGTATGCGCTGATCCGATCCTCCCAGCCAATACGACGTAAACCGGCCGCGGCTAACACGATGGCGTCGAAGCCTTCTGTCTCCAGCTTGTTCAGCCTTGAATCGATGTTGCCTCTTACCGGTTCGATCCGGAAGTCCGGCCGATAGTTTTGCAATTGGCTTGAGCGGCGCAAGCTGCTTGTCCCGATCTTTGCCCCTTCGGGGAGGTCGTCCAACCCCCGACCCCCGATCGTAATCAACCCGTCGCGAGGGTCTTCCCGTTCAGGTATAGCGCCGATCACCAAGCCTTCCGGAAGCTCGAAGGGCATGTCCTTCATGCTATGTACCGCCAGATCGATTTCGCCATCGAGCAGCGCTTGTTCAATTTCTTTAACGAATAAGCCTTTACCGCCTACCTTGGAAAGCGTTACATCGAGAATCCGATCGCCTTTGGTCACGATTTTTTTCAATTCGAACTCCACTTCGATGCCGTTCCGCTCACACAGCTCCTTAAGATGATCGATCACCTGTCCGGTTTGTGTCAGAGCGAGCGCGCTCTGTCTGGTACCTACAACGATTTTACGCATGCGTTCGGTCAACCCCTTGTCCACTCAATCAGCCTCTATAGCTAATCATCTGATATAAATTAAGAAAGCTTCTGAGCGAAGCCCGCTTGAATAACCCTTTGTGATCAGACAGTATTTTAACCATCCGTCTGGTCTTCTTTTTCTTTTCATTCATGCCCATTCCAAGCGTTTTGTAGACTCAGCAGCCAATCTCCGATGCTGCAGATCCCGTCGATTGTCGGGTCTTCCGCCACGCGGCGCAGCAGCTCCGACCGGAAATGATCATATGGCAGTCTCCCTGATTTAAACAAAGGAAGCAGCTTCCACTCCAGCATAGCCCGAAACAACTCCTGGCGTTCAGACGTATCGGACACGACAGTCTGGACGGTCATGCGCAGTTCATGCATCAGCTCCAGATACGGCGCGTACTCTTCTCCAAACATGTCTTCAAGCTGCCTGCGCACTTTGGCGGCCAGCGAAGGGCTTGCGCCTGCCGTCGATACCGCCAGCGTCAACCGGCCGCGCCTCAGGGTCGCCGGTACAATAAACCCTCCGGCCTCCGCATCATCGGCCGAATTCACAAGCTTACCGAGGGCTTCCGCTTCGGCACATACCTGCGCATTCACCACGGCATCGCCGGTAGCGGCGAACACGAGAAACGCTTGCGCCAGTACGGGAAGACCGGCGGTATATTCCTCACGCTGCGTCCGTATAAGCCCTTGCTCCGCCCACGCTTCCAATTGCGGGGTAAGCCGCGGGCTGACCACTGTCACGCTCGCCCCGGCTTCCATGAGGGTACAAGCCTTACGCTCGGCGACCCTACCGCCGCCGACAACAAGGCACGGCTTGTCCTCAAGATCAAGCAGCACCGGGTACCATATTTTGGCTCCGTCTTTCCGTCCCGCAGCCGGTCCATTGGATTTGGCCGCCATCCGCACTTCCTCCCTTACGACCATTGGTGAAAGCCGGAATAGTAATTCGCCAGCAAGAAATTAAGCAGGGTGATCACGAATGCCGCCAAATTCCAAAGCGCCAGCCTGTTGCCCGGTGCTTTCAACAGCATCCGTTGAAATAAATAAAAAACATAAGCCAAAAGAACAAACCATGAATTCACTACTTTAGAGTCAAAAAAGAGTGTAAAATCACCCTCAAGCGCAATCCATACAATACCAAGGGAAATACTCAGCAGCAGCAGCGGAGCACCGATCACCGCAGCCACAAACGCATAGCGATCCGTCTTCTCCAAGCTTGGAAGCCGCAGCATCTGCTGGGACCACTTCTTTTCCTTCAGCATGCGATGTAAAAACAAGTACATGCCGGAAAATACCGCCGAGACGACGAAGGCTGCATAGCCTCCCACCGCCAACGTAATATGAATGAATAAAAGCTCGTCATTAATATTCCAATGCGACAGTGTAGGAGAAATTCCCGGCCTGCTGAAAAAGTTGGCCGCCAGCACAGCAAATCCCAGCACATTAACCAAAAAGACAAACAATTCGATCCGAAAAAAACGATTGATAAGAATGGACACAGTCACCAGCAGCCAAGAAAAAATAAACAGCGTTTCGAACATCGAAAAGGTCGATAAATTTCTATGTTCTACCAGGCTGTAAACCAAGTATGCCGTTTGCAACACCCATACAAAAGAAAGCAACCCTGTACCCATCCGTTTTGCACTTCGGTTCGAACCGACAAAGTCCGAGAAGTAAAACAGGAGGCTCAGGGCATAGATATAAATAATGGCATCATACAACCAAGTTTGCGTAACCATGGCCTCCCTTTCCGGTTAGGCTTTGGCCAGAACATCAGCATGCGTGGCGGATGCCCTTACCTTGGAAAGAAGCTCCTCTTTCATCCGCTCCTGCGCAGCTTCCTCTTCTTGCTTCTGCGCCGCTTGCTCCATCCGCTTTTGCTCGGCCAACTGCTCTTCCAAGGCAAAAATTTTCGTGAACATTTCGAGCGCATCATCCCCATGACGCTCGGCTGCCATTTCTTTAATACGGACAATGGGATCGCGCAGTATTTGATTGACAATGCTTTTGGTTAATTTGCGAATCACTTTCAATTCGCGTTCATCCAATTCGGGCAGCTTCTTCAGCAAGCTGTCCATGGTTTCCTCATGAATGGAGGCCGCCTTCGTTTGCAGCGCCTGAATGACAGGACTGACACCCAACGTCTTCGTCCACTGTTCAAAAGCCGCGATCTCCATCCCTATCATCTCTTCAATCTGTACCGCCGCTTTCCGGCGTTCTTCCAAATGGGAATTGACGATGGATTGAAGATTGTCAATGTCATATAAGAAAACATTCGGCATTTCACCCAAACGCGGATCCAGGTCGCGCGGAACGGCGATGTCGATCATAAACAGAGGTCTGGAGCGGCGGCGCTGCAATATGGAAGACACCTGCCCGGCAGTTAATACATAACCGGACGCCCCTGTGGAACTGATGACGATGTCCGCCTCTTCGAGATGAGCCATCAAACGGTCCATCGTGCTTGCGACGCCGCTAAACTTATCTGCAAGCTCCCGCGCCCGGCTTAGCGTACGGTTCACAACGATGACTTTATCCGCTCCGTTGGCGTACAGATGCTTTACCGTCAGCTCGCTCATCTTCCCGGCGCCGATAATCAGCACTTTCTTGCGCTCGTAGCTCCCGAAGATGCGTTTGCCGAGTTCCACCGCCGCATAGCTGACAGATACCGGATTTTCCCCGATTCCCGTCTCGGTGTGCGCTCGTTTAGCCATGGTAACAGCCTGCTTGAACAGCGTGTTAAACAAGACACCCGTCGTCTTCTCCTGCTGTGCCAAAAGGAAAGCATCACGAACCTGGCCTAAAATTTGCGTCTCACCGATCACCATCGAATCCAGTCCGCTCGCCACCCGGAACAAATGCTCAATGGCTTTCTCATTCTCCAAAACGTAAAGATGTTTATTGAACTGCTCTTTCGGCACATCGAACCATTTTTCAATAAATCCCCGTAAAAGATGTCCGCACAAATGCTGGCTGTCAACCACAACGTATAATTCCGTCCGGTTGCAGGTGGCCACAATGACGCATTCCATCACGCTTTTGATGTTCTTCAGCTCTTTCAGCGCCAGCGGCAAATCCTTCTCGGCGAATGCAAATTTTTCTCTGATCGATACCGGCGCTGTTCGATAATTTAAACCTGCCACGACGATATGCATCTGGTTCACCTGCCTCCTCCTTTTAAATTGAATTTATTATAGCATAGTTGTCCGAGCTTCTTCGACATAATTTATGAACTTTTTTTCACATTCACGGCTTATTTTCAAAATTTTCTTGTTCAAGACCGCATTTCTATTTTCCTCCGGAATACCGGGACGTATACTTGCCGGCTCCATTTTTTTCTTGGCCTCCGGATGACTGCCTGCATGCAGCCGAATCCCCTCTCAACCAAGCAATTACTTGATATGTATGGGAGGGAATGAAAAGAAATAACCACGGAAACGATTCCGTGGTTATGATATGTTCAATTCATGATTTAATCAATTCCGCTTGCTTCAATACCGGTGTTTCGACTTGCAGTTCACCCACACCGCGAACCAGTTTTTTAGCGTGTGCAACCTCCGGCTTCAGAACGGAGAGCATATGTTCAATCGCTAGCTGAGGATCGACCGTCTCGCCACAGGTATAACAATCGAGCGCTGCGAAGCCTTTCTCAGGATACGTATGAATGGAGAGATGACTTTCTGACAGTAATACAAGAACCGTTGCGCCTTGTGGTTCAAATTGCTTGGACTGCACCGACAAAACGGTCGCCCCGCAAACCTCGGCAGCTTCTACCATTTGTGCTTGTAACCATTCAGCATTATTGAGAAGTTCGAAATCGACTCCCCATGTATCTACAGCTACGTGTCTTCCGAAAGTTGAGTATTCCATCTTCCGGTTCCCCCTTCCTAGGAATAAAATGTTTTGAAAATTTCATCCGCTAGGACCTACGTCATTCACTTCTCGAGGGAATAATCTCTCGCAACATTACATGTCCTGAGTGAATCCTGGTTCCTATTATTTTTTCAACGAAAATAAAAATAACATCTATTGACCAGAAATGCAATACTTTTTTTTGCAAATTCGTTTTTCCCTATCATCCGTGAACACCCAACAACAAAATATGTACATAACATGTCCCATGTGAATTGACGATGGCCTTCATCCCAAGCCCATTGGCGGCTGTAACGGCGATATCCGGAACCGGTATAAACAAAGGTGTATAAAAATGCAAATGGAACCCTTCCCCGGCACAGCAAAGCCGAACCGGAAAGAGTTCCTATGAATAAACGCATTATCTTAAGCTTCAAGTACAAACAAACGATGCGTCAGTTTGCGAAGTCGGACATCGATCTGGTCGCGAACGTAATTTTCCGTGATCTCATTGCGAAGGTCAAGCAGGCTGTTCACTTGCTCCTTGAGCCACCTGATCTCTTGCTCCACCTCATTCTTATGGAACAAATGCTCCAATTGACCGAGCGTATCCTTAAATTCATAAACCACTTTTTCGGCATTCTTCGCCTTCTCCACAATCTTGACGACTGCGCCTTGTTTATATGTGTAGACCATGGTGTAAGCATGATAAATCCGGTGAACGACAGCATCCCCTTTAAAGACGGATACTGCTTTTCGCATGGCGTTAACCAGATTTCTATTTTTCATCCGGCAAGTGCCTTGACATACATACAAATTCATTTGCCGCTCAAACGGCAGGACGATTTCTTCACCAGCGTCGTCTTGCAGCACAACCTCTTGATTTCCATTTTCAAGAACTTTGACTTGCAAAGAAGCCCCCTGGTCGACAAACATTTGAATGAATTGGGTCATCTCGGCTTCCGTTAACTTTAGGCAGGTTTTGACGTATTCAGTCGCTAACCTATTTGCCATAAAAATCCCTCGATTCATTTTTTTCGAACCTAAGCTTGAGCCTATTTTCAGTTGTTCTCTATACATTATACTACATAATTATTTAATATTCCTGCTCCCAAGGTTTTGTATTTCGCCGGAATTTAGAAAAATTCGCTTTTTCCCCTCAGAAGACCGGGGGAACGGGTAAATAACTCTTTCTCCCTCCCTTTGTTTCGCAGTTCCCCGTACCACTGCCGTAAAAAGGCAAAAAGAAGCAGCCCGCAGTCTTTCCTGTGTTCAAGACCAGGGCTCTTCTTTTATCGGCTTTCATTTTCTTTGGCGTTATTTATTGCATCTTCAGGCTCCGATATTGCGCCGTCTCCGATCCGCTGCTCGATGACGGACCACAATTCGTCTTTACCGAGTCCCGTTTCGGAAGAGAACAGCACAAGCGGGTCAGACTTGTCCGCACCCAGCGTCTCTCTAACGATCTTCATGTGCTTCTGCCATTTGCCCTTCGGGATTTTGTCCGCCTTCGTGGCTACGAGGCACACCGGAACCCCGTTATGCTTGAGCCAGGCATACATCGCCTGATCGTCCTTCGAAGGCGGGTGACGAAGATCAATAACCTGCAGCACAAGCTGCAAATATTCCCGCTTCAGCAGGTACTCCTCGATGAACTTCCCCCACTTTTCCCGTTCGGTTTTGGACACCTGCGCATAGCCGTAACCGGGCAAATCGACAAAAAATAAATCGGTATTAATCCGGTAATAGTTAAGCTGCTGCGTTTTGCCGGGCTTCGAGCTGGTGCGGGCCAGATTTTTACGGTTGATCATACGGTTGATTAATGAAGATTTGCCGACATTAGAACGCCCTGCCAGAGCAATTTCCGGCAAGGCATCGGAAGGATATTGGCTTGGACCGACGGCACTGATCACAAATTCAGCCTGATTTACTTTCATGCCATTTCACTCATTTCTAACGGATGCCGATTGATCCGAACGGATCTCCGCGCAGCGGATTCAATCGGCGCATATATATTAGACTCCTACAGGTTTGACTAAAGCATGTTCAAGAACTTCGTCCATGTGGGAAACAGGGATAAAGTTCAAATCGCTGCGCACACTTTCGGGTATTTCTTCAATGTCCTTTTCATTATCTTTGGGCAAGATGACCGTACGGATGCCTGCCCGGTGGGCAGCCATGCACTTTTCCTTCAATCCGCCAATCGGAAGCACGCGGCCGCGAAGCGTAATCTCTCCAGTCATGGCCACATGGCGGGAGACAGGTATACCGGTAAGCGCCGAGACCAACGCCGTGCCCATCGTAATTCCGGCAGAGGGCCCATCCTTCGGGATGGCTCCTTCCGGAATGTGTATATGAATATCAAATTTTTCATGAAAATCGGCTTGGATATGGAACTGCTCAACCCGCGAACGTGTGTAACTGAATGCGGCCTGAGCGGACTCTTTCATCACATCGCCGAGCTTGCCCGTCAAAGTCAGCTTGCCGTTGCCGGGCATGACCGTCACTTCGATCACCAGCGTGTCTCCGCCGACTTCTGTCCAGGCAAGTCCCGTGACGGCTCCGACTTGGTCTTTTTCTTCCGCCATCCCAAAACGGAATTTGGGTTGACCCAGGAACTCTTTAAGATTGTCCTCCTGTACGTGCACGCTTTCTGTTCCGCCGACGACCTGCTTGGCGGCCTTTCGGCAAATCGATGAAATTTGCTGCTCCAGGTTGCGGACGCCGGCTTCCCTTGTGTACTCGCGAACCGTTTTCATCAGCGCCGCTTCATCTACGATCAGCTGCTCATCCGTCAGCCCGTGATCTTTCCGCTGCTTCGGAAGCAAATAATTTTGCGCGATATGCAGCTTCTCGATCTCGGTATAGCCCGGGATATACAGCACTTCCATTCGGTCCAGCAGCGGTCTCGGAATATTGTGCACGCCATTGGCCGTCGTAATGAACATCACCTTGGATAGATCGAAAGGAACTTCCACATAGTGATCGCTGAACGTGCTGTTCTGTTCCGGATCGAGGACCTCCAGCAGCGCCGATGCCGGATCGCCGCGAAAATCCATCGCCATCTTGTCGATTTCATCCAGCAGGAAAACAGGGTTGTTGGTCCCGGCCGTTTTCATCCCCTGAATGATCCGTCCCGGCATGGCGCCGACATAAGTACGGCGGTGTCCCCGAATCTCAGCCTCGTCCCGCACTCCGCCCAAAGAAATTCGAACGAATTCGCGTTCCAAAGAGCGTGCGATGGAGCGGGCAATCGACGTTTTCCCGACGCCCGGAGGCCCTACGAGACACAGAATCGGACCTTTCATTTTTTTGACCAGCTTCTGTACGGCCAAATATTCAAGAACGCGTTCCTTGGGCTTCTCCAAGCCATAATGGTCCTGATTAAGGATTTCCTCCGCTTTGCGGATATCCAGATCGTCTTCTGTCGAATGCGACCAGGGAAGGGCAAGCAGCCAATCGATGTAATTGCGGATCACCGAGCCTTCCGCCGATGTAGCCGGCATTTTCTCAAGCCGATCGATTTCTTTTTCGATCTTCTCTTTTACTTTCTCCGGCACTTCGCTTTGCGCCAGCTGGCTGCGCAGCTCCTCCGCTTCACCAGCACGGCCTTCCTTGTCCCCCAGCTCCTTCTGGATAGCCTTCATCTGTTCGCGCAAGTAATATTCCTTCTGCGTCTTCTCCATTTGTTTTTTGACGCGTTGGCTGATTTTGCGCTCGAGCTCCAGCACTTCCCGTTCGTTGTTCAGAATGTTCAACAGCTTTTCCAGCCGCAAACGCACATCCACGGTTTCCAGGATTTCTTGTTTATCTTTAATTTTTAAAGATAGATGACTGCAAATGACGTCCGCCAGTCTTCCCGCCTCATCAATATCGGAGACGGCGGCCAGCGTCTCCGGGGTCACTTTCTTTGAAAGATTAATATAATGCTCGAATTGATTTAATACGGTACGCATCAATGCATCGATTTCCGGATCGGACACTTCCTGTTCGGGCAGTTCCTTGACGTGAACCTCATAATATTCGTCATTGACCAGAAACTCGGTGATTTCCGCGCGCACGACGCCTTCCACAAGAACCCTGATCGTACCGTTGGGTAGCTTGAGCATTTGACGTACTTTGGCAATGGTACCGATCCGGTAAATGTCTTCGTTCTTCGGTTCTTCAATATTTACTTCGGATTGCGAGCACAGCAGGATCATGCTGTCCTCGACCATCGCTTTCTCGAGCGCACGCACCGACTTCTCTCTGCCTACGTCCAAATGTAGAACCATGCTCGGATAGACGAGCAATCCCCGCAGCGGAAGCAGCGGCAAACGACGCACCTTCTGTTTGCTCGGTCCCATTGGCGAGCACCTCCAGACTTAACATACATGCTGTGATTTACATTTTATCAAAATTGTTTTCAAAACACCAATCAGCGCCTTTATCCAAAAAGAGACGCCAATCGCCCTATTCGAGCGCATCGGCGTGCAGTATTGTTACAGAAGCGGGAGAGGCGGGCTCCTGAACCAAATCCAGAGATTCGGATGAAACGTGGAGTTCCATGCCCAATGCATGATACAGCGCCTCTTCAATGCAATCGACGGGGATGACCTCCAGACCGTTTAAACCTGCAAAAATTTCCTGCCAGTTCTCCTTGGGAATGATGACCCTGTTTGCTCCTGCCTGGAAAGCGGCTTCCACCTTGGCAATAACCCCTCCCACAGGCTTTATTTTCCCGTGAATGCTGATTTCGCCAGTCATGGCGATATGGTTGTCCACCGGAATTTGTTTAATGGCCGATGTGATGGCAACAGCCATCGAAATTCCCGCAGAGGGTCCGTCAATCGGAATGCCTCCCGGAAAATTGATGTGCAGATCGAAATCATGCGGCCTGATGTTGAGTCTTCGAAGAACGGTTAGCACATTCTCTACGGAGCCGCGAGCCATACTCTTGCGCCGCAGCGTCCGCGCGCCCCCTCCCATCTCTTCCTCATCCACGACACCCGTAATCGTAAATTGTCCGCCGCCCGGCTGTGCCGCGGGGATTGCCGTTACCTCGATGTCCATTAGCGTTCCCATATTGGGGCCATAGACGGCCAATCCGTTCACCAAACCGATTTCAGGCTGCGAATGAATTTTTTTCTCCGGACGCGGAGAAAGCTGAGAACTGTTGACCACCCATTCAATATCGGCCGCCGACACTTCGCGGCGCTGTTCCGTCAATGCCATGCCCGCCGCCAACTGAATCACATTAACGGCTTCCCGTCCGTTGGTCGCATACTTTTTCACCACATCGATCGCTGCGCTGTTCTCGGGAAACCCGATTTTTTTGAGCGCTTTGGCGGCAATCATGCCAATCTCATCGGGCAGCAGCGGGCGAAAATAAATTTCCATGCAGCGGGAACGGATGGCGGGAGGAAGCTCCTGCGGATTGCGCGTCGTAGCACCGACAAGCCGAAAATCGGCCGGCAGCCCGTTCTGAAACACGTCATGAATGTAGCTCGGCACATTCGTGTCTTCCGAATTATAATATGCGCTCTCAAGAAATACTTTACGATCTTCAAGTACCTTTAATAATTTATTCATCTGATGTGGATGCAATTCCCCGATTTCATCTATGAACAATATTCCTCCGTGCGCCTTGGTCACCGCACCCGGCTTGGGCTGGGGAATACCGGCAACCCCCATGGCTCCGGCTCCCTGATAAATCGGATCATGAACGGAACCGATCAAAGGATCGGCAATGCCGCGTTCGTCAAATCTTGCCGTGGTCGCATCGATTTCCGTAAATTTGGCGTCGGGACGAAACGGGGATTCCGGATTCTTCTTCGCTTCTTCCAGCACTACACGGGCAGCTGCCGTCTTTCCTACTCCCGGCGGCCCGTAAATGATGACATGCTGCGGGTTAGCCCCGCATAAAGCGGCCTTCAGCGCGCGCAGACCTTCTTTTTGTCCAACGATATCTTCCATCGACGACGGGCGTGTTTTCTCTACAAGGGGCTTATTGAGCGAGATGGAACGAAGCTTGCGCAGCTTCTCCAGTTCCTTCTTGGATTCTTTGTCTACGGCCGTACGGTTCGTTTGCTGATTGCGCAGCAAATTCCAAAAGTACATCCCGATTACAATGGCAAAAAACAACTGGATCACCATTAAAACTACACTGATGTTCATAGCGTTTTGACCTCCATATGATTTCAGCTGACCGGGCTTTGTTTGCGGATATTTCCGGGGTCAGTTGCAGTTTCATTGATAACATATATGGTATTATTGCCCAGTCGTGGTAGCATTAATCGCTAAAGCTCGAGAAACTTTTTGGGGGATGCTAAAGAAGGCAGCACATTTCATTGGACGACAGGGGTGAGTTTTATGGCCACACGAATCATCATTAAACGTATGGCATCACTCGGATTAGCGCTATCGATCTTACTTATGCCCAAGTTGCCAGGACTTTTGGTGCAGGTGCAGCAGGTGCAGGCATCAGCTCCCGATTCCATTTTGCAGCCTAATGCAATAAGCGAACATCCGGCTATATCGAATGTGGATGTCATTATCGATGCAGGCCATGGAGGAATCGACGGCGGAACTTCGTATGGTGAGCTGTTGGAGAAGGACATTAATTTGGCCATTGCCGAAAAAACCTACGAGGCTTTACGGAAAAAAGGCTATATTGTTCTTCTCAACCGTTCGGGAGACTATGCGCTCAGCGGCGAAAATCTGTGGTTGAGAAGCAGATCGAGACATTTGAAGGATTTGGCGCAGCGGAGTCATTTGGCCAATGAAATCAAACCTAAGGCGATGATCAGCTTACACGTCAATTCGGCCAGAAATTCGTCCAAAAGAGGAGCCATTCTTCTTCATCAAAAAAATGAGCAGAGCAAACAGCTGGCCCGGCATCTTCAGCATTCGCTGAATCATTTGTACGGCATTCACGAAAAACCCTTTTATGGAAAGACTTACTATCTGCTTAAGCACTGCCGGATACCTACCGTTATTGTGGAGATGGGTTTTATTACGAATCATCAAGACCGCGAAATGCTGGTCCGGCCGGATTGGCAGCAAGCCATTGCCGATCATATTGCCATAGGGCTGGAACAATATTTAAAGACGTCATCCAATCCCTCCTAGACTTTGGTTTATTTTGTTATTGGTCTTTATCCCCGTTTTTATACGTTTTATGTAAGCAGGGTGCAAAAAAAGCCTCGTATCCGTCTCGCAAAAGACAGATCCAAGGCATTCTCGTTTAAAGCCGTTGTTATGCATTGGCATGATGCTTTCTGCCGGGAATTTCACCGGTTTTATTAAAATGATCGACAATATGATCGATTTCCTTCTTCAGTTCGGAAAGGAGTTCGGCTTCAGGGACTTTACGTATCATTTCGCCGTAGCGGAACAGCAAGCCTTCTCCACGGGCTCCGGCAATTCCGATATCGGCTTCCCGAGCTTCGCCGGGGCCATTGACGGCGCAACCCAGTACGGAAACTTTAATCGGTACCTTCAGTTTGGAAATATATTCTTCAACTTCATTGGCAATGGAGAAAAGATCAATGTCAAGACGTCCGCAAGTCGGACAAGAAACAAGCGTGGCCGCATTCGTGATCAAACCGAATGATTTGAGAAGCTCGCGGCATACTTTGACTTCTTCCACCGGATCCGCGCTAAGCGAGATACGGATGGTGGAACCGATCCCCATACTGAGCAGCGCCCCTAGACCCGCGGCACTTTTTACCGTTCCGGAGAATAATGTTCCTGCTTCCGTGATACCCAGATGCAGCGGGTAGCGGAATGCAGCCGCCGCTTTCGTGTAAGCGGCTATGGCCATAGGTACATCGGAGGCTTTAAGAGATACGATGATATCATGGAAATCAAGCTCTTCCAAAATTTGAATATGGTACAAGGCACTCTCAACCATGGCTTCAGGAGTCGGGTAGCCATATTTTTCTAAAAGATGATTCTCCAGGGATCCGGCATTCACACCGATGCGAATCGGAATTCCCCGCTCCTTGCAAGCCCTGACCACGGCTTCCACTTTCTCGCGGCGGCCAATGTTCCCCGGGTTGATTCTCACCTTATCAATACCGTTTTCAATCGCCAGGAGCGCCAGACGATAGTCGAAATGGATATCGGCTACAAGCGGAATAGAGATTTGCTTTTTGATCTCTTTAATGGCTTCCGCCGCTTCTTTATTGTTTACTGTCACGCGCACGATCTGGCAGCCGGCTTCCTCGAGCCGATGAATCTCCGCTACCGTCGCCTTCACATCCGCCGTCTTGGTCGTGCACATGCTTTGGATGATCACGTCGTTGCTGCCGCCAATGGTCAGATTTCCAACTTTGACCGGAATTGTTTCCGTTCTATGAAACATCTGTTTTCTTCTCTCCCATGATACCAAACATCCTCCGCTCCGAAGCGCGTGTTCCTTGGCCCCTGAACGGGTGAAACAAGGAATTTTCGGCAGCGGATTGGAGGTGTTTGATTTTATTGTATATCCTGCGCTTACGCGCTTTCTTCTTTTTTCTTCACCGTTTGGCCGTCGAGGGCTGTAATCTGCGGAGCGATCTTGGCTTGGACCACTTCCTTCGTTACAACGCATTTGGACGATTCGGTACGGGAAGGCGCTTCATACATCACGTCGAGCATAATGCCTTCAATGATGGCTCTTAAGCCCCGTGCCCCGGTGTTGCGCTTGATCGCCTCTTTGGCAATCTCTTCCAACGCCTCGTCCTCGAACTCGAGCGTAACATTATCCATCTCAAGCAGCTTTTGATATTGTTTGACGAGCGCATTCTTCGGTTCAGTCAAGATCCGGATCAACGCCGCTTCATCGAGCGGCTCCAGTGTGGAGATAACCGGAATACGGCCTACAAATTCTGGAATTAAACCGAACTTCAGCAAATCCTCAGGCAGCACAAGCGACAAATACTCGCCCGGCTTCAGATCGACTTTGTGTCCATCCGTACCAAACCCGATGACTTTTTTGCCGATCCGGCGTTTAATAATCTGTTCCAAACCATCAAACGCTCCTCCGCAAATGAACAGGATATTCGTTGTGTCGATTTGGATGAATTCCTGATGCGGATGCTTGCGCCCGCCCTGCGGCGGAACGGAAGCGACCGTACCCTCAAGAATTTTGAGGAGCGCCTGCTGCACACCCTCGCCCGATACATCGCGTGTGATGGACGGGTTTTCGGATTTGCGCGCCACTTTGTCGATCTCGTCGATATAGATAATGCCGCGTTCGGCTTTTTCGACGTCGTAATCCGCAGCCTGGATCAGCTTCAAAAGAATGTTTTCCACATCTTCCCCTACATACCCGGCTTCGGTGAGTGAAGTGGCATCTGCAATCGCAAACGGCACATTCAATATTTTGGCCAGCGTTTGCGCCAGCAGCGTTTTTCCGCTCCCGGTCGGACCCACTAGCGCAATATTGGATTTTTGCAGCTCCACATCATCCAGCTTGCCCTGCTGCGTATTGATCCGTTTGTAATGGTTGTAAACCGCAACGGAGAGCGATTTTTTGGCCTGCTCCTGTCCGATAACATAGGAATCCAAAATAGCCCGGATTTCCATCGGCTTGGGTACATCCTTCAGATCGAGCTCTTCTTCATGGCCCAATTCTTCCTCAACGATTTCCGTACAAAGCTCAATACATTCATCGCATATATAAACGCCCGGTCCGGCAACCAGCTTGCGCACCTGCTCTTGCGATTTGCCGCAAAAGGAGCATTTCAGCTGGCCTTTTTCGTCGTTAAATTTAAACATGGGATCACTCCTTTTCTATGTCAAATCACTGCGAGTGATAACCGCATCAATGAGCCCGTATGCTTTAGCTTCCTCCGCACTCATGAAATTATCACGGTCTGTGTCGCGTTCGATTTTTTCGTATGGCTGTCCTGTACGTTCCACATAGATTTGATTCAGCTTCTGCTTGGTCTTGATAATCCAGTCGGCATGAATTTTAATGTCCGATGCCTGACCGCGAACTCCTCCAAGCGGTTGATGAATCATAACCTCGCTGTTCGGCAAAGCAAAGCGTTTGCCCGGCGCCCCGGCGGTTAACAATAACGAGCCCATACTTGCAGCCATCCCGACGCAAATGGTCGAAACGTCCGGCTTGATATATTGCATTGTATCATATATACCCATTCCTGCGGTAACGGAACCGCCAGGGGAGTTAATGTACAAGTGGATATCCTTCTCGGAATCCGTTGCAGCCAAAAATAACAATTGGGCTATAACCAGGTTGGCGACATCGTCATCGATCGCACTGCCCAAGAAAATAATGCGATCCTTTAACAAACGCGAGTAAATATCGTAAGAGCGTTCGCCGCGGCCTTCCTGTTCTACAACCATAGGTACCAGAGTCATCGTCTCAACCCCTCTACTTCGTTAATGCAATTCAAAGAACTTACAAAATCATTGTAGCACGTTTAATGGCTAAAGTCATTCTCATGCAAATGACCCGCCCTGATCTCACGCCTGCAACCATCACGGCCGCTTCCATCGCCATGCTGAACGACGGCAACCGCCTACTGCTCATTATGCGCTCTCCGTGAGCTTACTATGTACTAAAAGCAAAGCCGTTCTTTTGTCGGTTTAAACGTTTGCGGCTTAATACCGCTATGTACGCAACTACGCAACGTTCATATGTACGGCGTAGGCAAAGCTATGTACTTCTTATTGTACTGCTATGTCATTCTTATGTGCATTCATCAGCCGGCAGAAACGCAATTTTTGGGTAAAACAAAGGCACGCATGGAAGTACACGTGCCTTTGAATGTATGTGACGCGGTATGAGCGTTACTCGTTACGCCGTTTTGCTGTTGTCGAGCAGGAATTTAACCGTTTTACGGTTCACAATGTCCTGAACCAGGGAAGGCATGTTTCCGTTGGACGTGAAGATGCTGCGGATCTCGTCTGCGGAACGGCCGTACAATTTGGACAAATTCTCCAGCTCGGCATTGATTTCCTCTTCTGTTGCTTCCAGGTTCTCAGCCTTGGCAATGGCTTCGAGCACCAGGTTATTCCGTACGCGCTTCTCGGCGTCGGCGCGCATTTGACCTTTCAGGTCCTCGACGCTTTGTCCGGTAAACTGGTAGTACATCTCGATGTT
The DNA here is from genome assembly GCF_013337105.1 of Paenibacillus sp. JMULE4. NCBI lineage: Bacteria > Bacillati > Bacillota > Bacilli > Caryophanales > Paenibacillaceae > Paenibacillus > Paenibacillus sp. JMULE4. Next base: position 165,165 of record NZ_SGWF01000011.1, on the reverse strand, counting down.
CATGCCTTGCGTACGCAGACGGGCTTCAAATTCTTTAACCATTTGCTCGGCCTCGTCATTGATCATGACTTCAGGAATTTCAACTTCAGCCGCTGCAGCAGCTTTCTCCACCACTTGAGCTTCTCTCTTTGCGTTGATCTCGTTTTGCTTGCGCTCTTTCAGCTTACTTTCTAGATCAGCCTTGAACTCTTCAAGCGTTTCGAACTCGCTGACGTCTTTAGCGAATTCGTCGTCAAGCTCCGGCAGGTTTTTGCGCTTGATGTCGTGCAGCTTGATTTTGAATACGGCTTCTTTGCCCTGCAGCTCTTCCGCCTGGTAGTTTTCGGGGAAGGTAACCGTAATGTCCTTCTCGCCGCCTTTCTCCAAACCGACCAGCTGCTCTTCAAAACCAGGAATAAAGCTGTTCGATCCGAGCTCCAGGGAATATCTTTCGGCTTTGCCGCCTTCAAATGCAGCGCCGTCTACAAAGCCCTCGAAATCGATCACGACAATGTCGCCGTTTTGCGCAGCGCCTTCTTCCACCGGAATCAGCTCCGCATGACGCTTTTGCAGTCTTTCCAGCTCTTCGTTGACTTCTTCCGCCGTTACGGAAGCTTCTTCCGCTTCGAGCTCGATGCCCTTGTATTCGCCAAGCTCCACTTCCGGCTTTACGGCAACCTTGGCTTTGAACTTCAAACTTTGTCCTTTGCCGAACTGCTCGACGTCTACTTCAGGACGGTCTATGGGCTCGATGCCTGTTTCTTGCACGGCTGCAACATAGGCGTCCGGCAAAATAATATCAAGCGCGTCCTGGTACAAGCTCTCCACACCGAATTTGGATTCAAAAATGGCGCGGGGCACTTTGCCCTTGCGGAAACCCGGGACATTCACCTTTTGTACGACTTTCTTGAATGCCTTGTCCAGGGCGGCGGCCACCTGTTCCGCTTCGACTTCAATATCAAGAACGGCTACGTTCTTCTCTATTTTTTCCCAGCTTGCTTTCATTTTATGCTTTCCCCTTCCAAAAATGTTCCATCCATGATTTGTTACCGCAACGAACTGAGGACAAGCCTCTCGATATAACCATTATATTATAACTAGAATGAGTGACGTTTTCAAGGTATAAATGAATGTTGCAAAACGATAGAGACGCCGATCAAACCCTTCGGGTAAATACATTCGAGGCAAACTGCTGCATCAACCGGTACGCCTGCTCCCATTGAAACGCCAAATCGGACGTAATGCCGTACTGCTCCAGAATTTCCGCTTTGTCTCCGCCCTCAAACAGATGCTCCAACAGCGTCAAGTGCAGCGCTGCGGCCCAAACATCCACGCAATCGGTTTCCTGCTTCAGCATTTGGTCATAAAACGAGGTGCCGTAAATAAACGCGAGGAATTCGTTCCAGGTTTCTCCTGCAAAATAGGATAAAGCCGGGTGCTGCGTTTCGCTGATTTCCTGCACCCGATGGATAATATCTTGAATTTGCGAAGGGAACTGGTCGAAACCCGCAGGCGTATCCTCGATATCGACCTCCGCCGTTTCCCCGTTCTTATGGAGCGCCACAACACCGGTGACACCGCGCTTTTTTAACGTTTGGAGCGTTTTGAATTGAACAATGGGATGAAGCGGCATCTGCGTAAGCCAATCGAGCAGGGCTTGATCAATATCCGGATGATCCAAAAAAGCGAGCTGATCCAGCGCCAGCATCAGCTTGTCCACGTCCTTGTGTTCCTTCAGGCTTTCCAGCAGCTTTTGGGCATACTCCATGCTCTGTTCACCTTTTGCGCTCAGATGCTGGCGCAGCAAATCCGTCTCGTTCAGATCCTGCTCCAAGTCGCTTTCGGGTTTGAATATGAGATCGGGAAACATCATATACAGCCAATCCAGAAGCGATTGCCATTCTTCCCTCGCCCTTGCGTCGCCGGACTGGCAGGCAAGGAGGAAACGCAGCAGCCTGATCGCTTCGCCGTATTGTTCCGACTCCAGAAGACGGGTCAGTTCATATTGATAGTACTCGACGGTTTTGGGAAATAGAATTACATTATCGTTCGATTGTCCGTTCATGTGACACCGCCTTTCCTTAAGCGACTTTCTTATGAATGCCAGTGTACCCGAAAAAGAAGCCGAAAGCAAAATTTGCCTGCTGCGGCTGCTGATCACAAAAAAGCCCCTGATGGCATCCATCCGGGCTGCATGTAATTTCAACTGGTACGTTGGTATGGGGTTTGACATTCGTCCGCAGATCTTAGTCCATTTTCATGGCGGCTTGGATCAATTGAGCCTTGATGTGCGGATTTTTGTCGATGAAGGCGTACATTCTGTCGACAGCTTCCTTGTTTTGCAAGTAGTCGCGTTCATTTTGAATCATCTGGTGAGACCAGTTCAAAAGCGCAGCTTCCGCCGCTCCGAGACGGTTCAGGGCCGTGTGCAATCCGGTATCTTCAACAAGCCGCTCCATGACTTCCTGGTTTACGGTACCCAGCTTCTTCGTGGTAGCCAGCTTTTGCTCGAACTCTTTGTTGACTTTCTCAAAATGCTCCTTGGCTTCTTTATATTCCTTTTGCTGCTCCGATAAAGTCTTTTTCATACTTATGACCACCTTTCATGTTGATTCTCTGCCTTCCTGTCCTGCGCCGTGATGAAAAAAGGGAACCAAAACTCCGCTTTTTTGTTTCATAGGCCGCGCAAGGCAGAACTTACCCAATGGTTTTATACGCTTTAGTGTAACTTTTATTCGATCGTTTGTCCAATTGTTCGTCAAGTTTATGAGCCGTCCGCCCGCTACGGACAGACATGAATCGCGTTTTTCCCGCATAACCTTTAACATCTTGCTGTCGCTCCTTGGATAAGCTTGTTAGCCTGGAGGAATTCCAGAGATCAGAAAGGATGAAGACTATGTGTGGAATTACGGGATGGATTGATTGGCACAAAGACTTGACGCAGTATCCGTCCATTATTGAAAATATGACGGATACGCTGGCCCCCCGCGGTCCGGACGCTTCCGGCACCTGGATCACGCCCCGCTGCGCCCTCGGCCACCGCCGTCTGAGCGTCATGGACCCGGAGAACGGCGTACAGCCGATGACGCGGAGAGCAGGCGACAATACGTACAGCCTTGTATACAACGGTGAGCTGTATAATGCCCCCGAGCTGAAAAAGGAACTGGAGCTGTGCGGTCACCGTTTTCTAACCGCATGCGACACCGAGGTGCTCCTCGTGGCGTTTATCGAATGGGGCCGGGCCTGCGTGGATCGGTTTAACGGCATTTTTGCTTTCGCCGTTTGGGATGATGAAGAGCAAACTCTGTTCGCGGCCCGCGACCGGCTCGGCGTCAAGCCGTTTTTTTATTCCTACACGGACGGACGGCTTCTGTTCGGTTCGGAGCCTAAAGCCATTCTCGCACATCCCGATTTTCCCGCCCAAATCAGCGGGGAGGGGCTGGCCGAGATCTTCGCTTTAGGACCGGCGCGTACCCCCGGGCACGGCGTATACAAAAATATGCACGAGCTGAAGCCCGGCCACTGCATGGTCCTGGATACGAACGGCATTCGCATCCGCGCTTACTGGAAGCTGGAAAGCAAGCCTCACGAGGATACCGTCGAAGCCACTGCCGGGAAGGTGCGTGAGCTTCTGGAGGATACGGTTCAACGCCAGCTTGCTTCCGACGTGCCGGTCTGCACACTGCTCTCGGGCGGACTGGATTCCAGCGCGCTTACGTCTTTTGCTTCCCGTCATTATCATGCGCAAGGGCTCGGCACACTGCATACCTACTCGATCGATTACGTGGATAATGACAAGCATTTCAAAACGAGCGCCTTCCAGCCGAACGCCGATGCGCCCTGGATCCAACGGATGACGGATTACTTGGGCACCGTTCATCACGCGCTGGAATTTGATACGCCGGAGCTTGTAGACTCCCTGAAAAATGTAGTGTACGCCCGTGATTTGCCGGGGATGGCCGATGTCGACGGCTCGCTGTACTTGTTCTGCCGGGAAATCAAAAAGGGCGCTACGGTGGCGATTTCCGGCGAGGCCGCGGATGAAATATTCGGCGGCTATCCCTGGTTTCATCGTGACGATGCCCTGAACGCGCAAACCTTCCCCTGGTCGCTCGCCACTCCGGAGCGCATCGCTTTGCTGTCGCCTGATTTTGTCGATTGGGTGAAGCCGGAGCAGTATGTTCAGGAACGGTACCGCCAGGCGTTATCCGAAGTTCCGCGGCTTGCCGGCGAGAACCGGCAGCAAAACCGGATGCGCGAGATGTCGTATCTCAATATCACCCGGTTCATGCCGACCCTGCTCGACCGGAAGGACCGGATGAGCATGGCGGTGGGACTTGAGGTTCGCGTACCTTTTTGCGATCACCGGCTCGTTGAATACGTCTGGAACATTCCCTGGGAAGTCAAGACAGCGGGCGACCGTGAAAAAGGCATTTTGCGGAAAGCGCTCAAGGGCTCCTTGCCCGACGACGTGCTGACCCGTAAAAAAAGCCCGTATCCGAAAACACACAATCCAAATTACTTGTCGGCCGTCCGTTCCTGGGTTCTGGACATTTTACACGATTCCTCCTCGCCGCTGCTGCAATTTATCGATGTTGCCAAAATCCGCGCGTTAGCCGAGGACGACGGCAGCCGGTTCGACCTTCCCTGGTTCGGACAGCTGATGACAGGACCCCAGCTCTTGGCCTACCTTGCCCAAGTGGACACCTGGCTTCGCGCCTACAAAGTGGGCATTCGCTGACGGCGTACGGAAATCGGCCTCTAAATAAAATGACGGGACGAACTGCCGGAATGTTTCACCGTGCAGGCTTGTCCCGTCATTTATTTGCGGTCAAGCATGTCCCACAGCTTTCGCAGCGCACGGCCGCGGTGGCTCAAGGCGTTTTTCTCCTCCATCGTAAGCTCGGCAAGCGTACGGCCAAGCTCCGGCACATAGAAGAGGGGGTCGTATCCGAAGCCCCGTTCTCCCCTCGGCGAATCGATGATGACTCCTTCGCATTCCCCTTCAACCTCGGCTACAGGCTCGCCATGCTTGTCCACAAGCGCTATGGCGCACACGAACCGGGCCGGGCTGAGATATACAGGCCCGCCCGGCGCGGGGCCTTGAGCAGGCGCTGCGCGCTTACCCAGTTCATCCAGCAGCTTGCGGTTGTTCGCCGCATCATCCGGCGGCTCTCCGGCGTAACGCGCGGAATACACTCCGGGAGCGCCGTCCAGCCGATCTACGCATAATCCGGAATCGTCGGCAGCGACCGCGACTCCGAACCGCAGGGCGATCGCCCTCGCTTTAATCAGCGCGTTGGCCGCGAAAGTTTCCCCATCCTCCGGGATGTCCGGAATGTCCGGGTAATCCCGCAGGCTGCGAACCGTCAAGCCTTTGTCCCGAAAGAGGGATTCGAACTCTTTTACCTTTCCCGCGTTCTTCGTTGCAATAAGGATTTCAGACCCGGGAAGCAGCATGGGCAGCCCCCCTGATCCGTTCAGAGATCACTCCGAGCACTTTTTCCTGTTCACTGATCATGGATTGGATGCCAAGCTCAGCTAACAACAGCAGCTCATCGAGCTCTTTGCGGGAGAACGGCGATTCCTCTCCTGTCCCTTGAACCTCTACAAATTTGCCGCTGCCGGTCATTACCACATTCATATCCACCTTGGCCTTGGAATCTTCGTCGTAATTCAAATCAAGAAGCGCTTGTTCCTGGATAACGCCCACACTGACCGAGCCAAGAAAATCAATGATCGGAAAACGGCTTAATTTTTTGTCGGTTGCCAGTTTATCGATCGCAATGGCCATCGCTACGAACGCCCCCGTGATCGACGTCGTACGGGTTCCGCCATCCGCTTGAATCACGTCGCAGTCGAGTGTGACGGACCGTTCTCCAAGCGCATCCAGTTGAACGACAGAACGCAGCGCACGGCCAATCAACCGCTGAATTTCCATGGTTCGGCCGCCCAGCTTGCCTCTGGCCGATTCCCTCTGGTTTCGGACCGAGGTCGCGCGGGGCAGCATCGAATATTCCGCCGTTACCCAGCCCTTGCCCTGCCCTTTCATAAACGGGGGCACCCGCTCTTCTATCGTAGCGGTACAGATCACCTTGGTATCGCCCACTTCGATGAGCACGGAGCCTTCCGCATGTTTATTATAATTCGCCGTGATTTTTACCGGCCTGATTTCATCGGCTCTTCGGCCGTCGCTTCTCATCAAGTGCTTCTTCCTCCTTTTGCTCTGACGCTCCTTATTGTACCAGAGCAAATCCGGAAAACCAACCGGCACCGATTTCCGTTAAGGACGCCCTTGTTCATCAATAGAATTGGTTAAAATTCCCCCTTTATCGGACACCGCCGCATAAAGGGGGAAATATTCGTGAGTATAAGACTTACAATTTGATCTGATTGACCGCCTGCGGTCTGGACACCGGCTTCGCGTAGCTTTGGTTGTCCGTCGTGCTCACACCCGCTTTCCCGTTGACCAAAATTTGCACTTTGGTGGCCGCTCCCGCATTCTCCGTCAAGGAAAGCACAACGGCTCTCAACGCTTCGGCCGGAGCTTTATGATCCGGTCCGAGCATCTTGTCGGAGAAATTGACCGTGATGATATCCTCCGCTTTGCTAACCTTGAGCAGCTCCGCGCCGGGCGTCATCACGGCGCTCAAGCCTGTCTTCTCATTCGGACCGGCTATAAGCTGCTGCACAACCGCTTCAGCGACCTCGTCGGTCCGCTTGATCAATCGGGTCACCGGCACATAGTAGCTGTATTCTTCCTGATTTTGATTCAGGAAATAAAGGGTCACAGGAGTCGTCTGCCCGTATTCCACGTGTTCCGATTTCTCCAGGTTGATGCCCATCTCCCGAGTCAGCGCTTCGTCCAACGGCGTTTCGCCGACGGGCATTTCTTTCAGCGCCTTACCCTCTACGCGAATTTGCACTTTGTCCACGGTCGGAAAGCTCGTAAGCGTCCAAGTAATGCCCTCCAATATTTTCCTTTCGTCCTGCAGGTTATAATCTGTGAAGGAATTGGAGAAATCTACGATAGCGAGCTTATCTTTAATATTGATGCCTTTAATTTCGGTTCCTTTGGGCAGCAGACTCGTGAATCCCGCCGGAAGCCGGCCTTGTGACGGCCCGCCTTCCACCATATATTCCAGAGCTCTCTTGGCTGTGCCTTCTGTCTTCTCGACCTGTAAGGCAATAGGTGCGACAAAACCTTTCTCATCCTTTGCATATACCGTAATCTGCATCGGATTGGCAATGGCAGCCAAGACGGCTTTGGCCCCCGCGGCCCCGGCATCCGTCCCGGTCTGTGGAGGATCGATCGGCTGGGATTGTTCCTTTGTCGCTTCCGAGCAGCCGGAAGCCAGCAGCACCACAATGCCGGTAACGGCGGCCCACCGTGTCCATTTGTACTGTTTCATTGCTTTTCCTCCTTGATTGTCGGGGTGTTGTCCTTTTTTTACTCTATGTATACGAGACAGAGACAAGTTTATGACAATAATTTATCTGCCTCATTCGGATCTGCCTTTCTAGCTCTTAGAGCGGAAGAATCCTTGATTTTCCTGTCCTTGGAAGCCTATAATAAAAAATGTGTTTCCCCCAAAAAAAGCGAATCGCCAGATCGAAAATACGAAGGAGGCGTCCTCATGAAATACACTTTGAACAGCAAGGAAGTGGCTGAAGCCTCCCGTGAATGGCTTATGAAACGCGGGGTCCGGACTGAGGATATTGCAGAACTGACGTATTTTCTGCAAAAAGATTATTATGATAACCTGACGATGGAAGAATGCCTGTCCAGCGTGGAACAGGTGTTGTCCAAGCGGGAAGTGCAAAATGCCATTCTGACAGGCATTCAGCTGGATATCTTGTCGGAGCAGGGCAAACTGATGTCCCCTCTGCAGGAAATGATCGAGAACGATGAAGGGCTTTACGGCTGCGATGAAATCCTGGCGCTCTCCATCGTTAACGTATACGGCAGCATCGGTCTGACGAATTTCGGCTATATCGACAAGCTCAAACCGGGTATTGTAAAAGAACTTAACGATAAAAACGGCGAGCGCAAGCATACGTTTTTGGACGATATCGTCGGAGCCATCGCCGCATCGGCCAGCAGTCGGATTGCACACCGCAAACAGGAAGAAAAAGAGAAAGGAATGCGGTAATACCGCTCCGTAAAAACAAGGGCGATGCCTCTCATGGATGAGAAGCATCGCCCTCTTTGTTTACAGGTCAGGCTGTTTATTCGAGCGGCGCCAGCGTTTCGGCAATGGCTTCTATGGCTTCCGGAGCAGTGCCTTGGAGGGGCTGGATGGCGATAAACGTGTCCCCCTGCTTCAGATAGAGCGCGCGCTGTCCGTTTACCGTTAACCAGTCGGCTGTACCAATGCTTAGCTTCACTTCTTTCTCGGACTCCTGCCCCGGCGGCCTGAGCTCTTCAGGCGACTCCAGGACAGCCATATGTTTATATTTCACCGTCATCACCTTCCCGTTGCCCTGCACTTGGTCGATCTTGTCATCGGGAACCGCTTTTTGCGGTACATAAACGGAAGCGACGCCGGTAAACTTGGCAGTATTTCGAATATTCTCCTTGTCCGCCTCCGTGTAGCTGATCGGCACAAGCTCCACCTGAGCCGCCGGCGGGTTGGCAGCCTGGTCTCCTTGATTTTGATTTTGCCCCTGCGGGGGCGTAGTCTGATCCTTCTGGCAGGCCGTTAAGGCAAACAGAGATGACGCGAGGAGCAGTGCAAAGAACCATACCGTTCCCCGTTTCCACGGATATCGTGCATTCATTGTTTACGTACCTCCATGTAAATTGACGTCAACGTCCAATTTGATTTCCGCCCGAGACAGCGCTTCTCTCCATCGTTCTTGCGTCCATAAGCCGCTGTACTGCTTACGGACGGCTTCCCCCAGACGCAGCGGGTCGGTCCGAAGCTCCTGCAGAGAACGGATAAGCTCCGCCCCCTGCTGCTTCAGCCTTTCTTTCCACTGCCCGGCGGTTGACCGTCCGTCCGAAAGCGCCGATACCGTCAAAACCACCCTCAGCTTCGGCTGCTTTAAATCGCCATTGGCGGCTATATCCGCCCTGCAGGAAACCTGCCGAAGCGTTGTGGATCTGCCGGCGGCGGATTCTGCCTGATCCGTCCCCGGCCAAACAAGCCGAGGCAGATCGCTGCCCCGCAAGCAGGAAAGCAGTTCGCTTTGACCGGCGGAAAGCACGGTGACAAGCTTTTGATTTTTAAACAGCAGGGCCTGAGGAGTTGTCTTCCGGCTGCCCTCGCCCGACCGGGATAACGCCTCCGCAGGCAGATAAGGCAGGACAAGGTCGTCGCCATACCGGGAATCATAGGCGCCCAGCGTGTCTAAGGCCCAGCCGCTTTGGCCGAGCAGCGCCATACCGCCTTCCGCTCCGCCGGGGCTGCGCACCCATCGCTCGGCCGAGCCTTCCACAACGGCAAGCAAGGGCTTGCGTCCTTGCCTCACACCAAGCCGCTGCAGCTGCTTGGCCCAGGATGCCGGGAAGCCGTGAGTACGCACCCAGGCTTCACCGACGGCAATAAATTGCGGAGACGCTTTTTGCTCCCACTGCCAAGCTGCGTCCGCGAAGGTGGCAAAGGATTGCGAGCGCGGCTCCGCCGCCGCATAAGTCTGCAGCTTCCCGCCCGCCAAGCGGGTGAAGTGCTCCGAAGTCGTTACGCGCAGTCCTCCCGAACCATCGTCAACTCCGGCCATCGTCAGCCGCGCCCCTTCGTACGGAAGCGGCCTCATCGATTCGTTATCAGATGCCCTGCAGCCGGTTGCCGCAACAAGGCATGCGATGACCGGAAGCAGCAGCCGGAGCGGTGCGCCTTTCGGCGGCATGCCGTCTTTTGTCATTGAGCCTTCCCCTTCCTTTGCGCATGGCAGAGAGCAAGAGCTCTGCATTTCTTACTGGTCTCATATTTCCCATTTTGCAGTAAAATATGCAGAAAGCACCGGATCTCGCTTATCGCGCCGGAACAGGCACGCTCGGCTTATTGCTGCTCATAGCGGATGATGCCGTCCCGCTCTGTACACCGCGCCGCCCCTTGTTCGCGCAGCCAGATCAGGTGCGCCACCGTCTCCGACAGAGCGAACCGGAGCTGGTGCGTGCTCAGCTTCTCTCCGAAGGCGGCGCGGCATACGTCATAAGCCGTACGCGGCTGCGTCAGGAGAACACGCATTGATTCAAGCCTCTGACGGTGATGAGCGATCAGTTCCTTCGCCCGCTGCTGCAAATGAGCGAACGGCTCCCGGTGGCCCGGAAACGCCAGGCGCACCTCGTAGCGGCTGATCAACTCCAAGCTCGCCATATAGCTTGCAAGCGGGTTCTCGTCGATACCGGGCAAATAGCTGACATTAGGCGAAATTTGCGGCAGCACATGGTCGCCGCAAAACATCGTTGCCGTCTCCGCACGATAAAAGATCAGGTGCCCGGAAGCATGCCCCGGCGTATGTATAGGCTCGTAGTCGTCCTTGCCCAGCCTTACTTTTTGCGCTTCATCAATAATGGTGACTTGCGGCTGCGGCAATACGGCCTGTACGAAGCTGTCCATATTCTCCCGCACCGCCTTCTCCAGCTCCGCGGGCAGCCCGTTGGTTCGAAACAGCGCCATCAGCTTTTCCGTCATAGGCTGATCCTCGCCCCACAGGAGACGGGTTTGCTCCCAGGCCGTCTGCGACATCAAGACGGGAGCGCCTCCCGAGCGTTCCTGAAACCATCCTGCCAGGCCATAATGGTCGGGATGATGATGAGTGAGCACGATTCGCTCGATGTGGTCAAAACGAATCCCCCGTTCGGCGAGCACCGACTCCCACAGCAATTCGGCCGCTTCCGTCCGGAGGCCCGGATCGATCAATGTCCAGCCGCCGGGCCCGGGCAGCAGATAGCTGTTGACAAAGCGCAAAGGAAACGGAAGCGGAACTTTCACCTGCAGAACATCGCCGTGCTCCGTAACCGTAGTGGATAACGACAATCGACTTGACATCCTACGCTTCCCTCCTGCCTACAAAAATCATCCGTTGGGAGTCATCGGGCTCATATGGAGAAGCATCGTAGCCGCCGTACACGGCATCTGCAGCCAATCCCGCCCTGCTCAGCATCTGAAGAAAGGTTTCCCGATCAATTAGCCTCACCTGCTCATCATAAACCCGTTCTTCCCGGTTCTTTTCATCCTGCAGCACAATCGTTTTCCGGACGAACCCATCCTCGATCCGACGCCGTTCGTCGATGGTAATCCCGCCTTCCGTACGCACCGAATGCGGGACGAGGTGAGCGGCCACATAAGACGGATTCAAATAGTCGATAATGAAACGTCCTTCCGGTTTAAGCAGTCTTTGAATTTCCCTTAATACCCTTTCATTGTCAGAAGGCTCGGTAAAATAACCGAAGGACGTAAACAAATTAACAACCGCATCAAACTGCTCCGTCAAAGGCACGCTGCGCATATCTCCTTGAATCCATCGCACTTCACCCTTCCTGTCCAGCTTCTTCGCCTCTGCCAAAAGCACCTCAGAAAGGTCGACTCCCGTGACCTGAAAGCCAAAGTCATGAAGCGCCATCGAATGGCGGCCCATTCCACAGCATAAATCAAGCACTCTCGCTCCTTCCGGCAGCTCCAGCCAGTCCATCATCCGATGAACCTCTTCATAAGCCCCTTGTAAATCACGATGTTTATATACCAACAAATAATCTTGTCCAAAGCTCTTTTCAAACCACTCCGCCATCTCTCCATCGTCCCTTCCCGCATATCTCATACAGCCGATTGAATATTACAAACTACACCCTATTTTACCAGAACACGGCCGCAAAAATCACGTTATTGTTTCCGACCCGTCACGAGTATAGTATAATTATATTTTAATCAGCAATGATTCTGGCATCGGAGGAAGATCATGGAACATGATAGCCTGGAACGAAGAATTTCCGGCCGGAAAGCAAAAGATATTTTTGAACAAATACGAAAAGTGGGAACCGTATCCAAAATCGACCTCCTCGATAAGAGCGGCCTGACCGGCAGCACCCTGACCCGAACCCTTGAAGAGCTAACGGCGCAAGGGCTGATCCTGGAGGCGGGCTTTGGAGAATCGTCAGGCGGCAGAAGGCCGATTCTATACACCATTAATCCCAACTATGCCTATGTGTTCGGACTGGATATATCCAGAATGTACTCCAAGCTGATGCTCTTCGACCTGCAAATGAACAAGCTGGAGTCGAAAACCTGGGTGATGACCGAGAGCCTTAGTCCGGATGTACTGTTTGATGAGATTGTCTTGACGGCGCAGAAGATGATGTCCGGGCGCGGCATTTCCTCAAATAAAGTGCTTGGCATGGGTGTCGGGGCGGTAGGACCGGTCGATCGAGCCTCGGGCACCATCCTGGAACCCTTATATTTCCCTTCTGAGGGCTGGAACCAGGTGCACGTGACCGACGTTCTGGGGCAGAGGCTCGGGTTTCCCGTTCTCCTCGACAACGGGGCCAATACCGCCCTGATCGGAGAGTCCTGGTCCGACCGCGGGCGGGATTATCGGCATCTGCTGTATATTCATGTCGGCGTCGGCCTGCGCTCGGCCATGATGACGAACGGGCAGGTCGTTTACGGGGCAGTGGACATGGAAGGAGCCGTCGGGCAGATGATTATTCAAACCGACGGGACCCGGCTGTGGGATGAAGGCAATTTCGGCGCCTGGGAATCGTACGCCTCCATTCATGCGCTGGAGCGGCAGGCTCAGCGCCGGCTTAAGCAGGGGCGTGACAGCCTATTGCTCCGTATGGAGCCGGATCCGGAGAAAATCACGTTTGCTCATCTGGGACAGGCTTTGCGCGAGAATGATCCTCTAACCGTCGAATTGTTCACTCAGGCCGCCACTTATTTTGGCATCGGATTATCCAATTTGCTCAATATTCTGCATCCCGAGAAAGTCATTCTCGGCGGTGCTTTGATCGGCAGCCATCCCGGTTTTTTCCATACCGCCACTCGCGTCGCCATCCAAAGAACCTACTACTATCCGAAGTACCAGGTCGTGTTCAGCCAGGGCTCCTTGGGGGAAGATGCGCTTGCCACCGGTGCGGCAATTATGGTCATCAACAAACTGACCGGCGTTTAAGTTTACATCGCTCCGGAAACCAAAAAAGCTCCACAGAAACCTATGGGTCGCCGTGGAGCTTTTCTCATTTTCGATTATGCTGATGCTTCATCTTCATTGACCGGGTCGCCATGCATCTCCTGGAACAATTCAACCAGTTTGGCGTGTTTGCGCAGCGATTTCTCATGAATGAGGTTCAGCTTCCCATTGTCAAGCAGCCCGAAACGTTCGATCAGCTGCTCGTTTTCATGGGTCCAGTCGAAGCCTTCAAAAATGTTCAAACAGGTCGTCCAGTTTTTCACATATTTGCCGTCCGCAAACAAATAACGGTTCGCATAAAGCGCGATACTCTCCTGCATGGCACGCGAAGACGAACTGTACTGAGGCAGACCAGGCTGTTCCGGCATCAACGGAATGAGCGTGGTAAAGAACTGGTGCAAAATCTCGATATACGTGGAAGGATCCTGCTTGATCTTACGCGCCAGCTCATAAGACGGCTGCATCTTCCCGGTAAACAACATGGTGGCCGTAGAATACAACCAGCTGAACGAAGTGAAATTTTTGTTGTATGCGGTCAGGTTGGCCCTGCGTTCCACGCCCGCGCCCTTCAAGAACACGTTATGATCCACTACCTGCTGAATAACAACGTTGAGCGGGTCGATGGAGTCGAACGAATGGCCGAGCTCCTTGCTTACCAGCTGCACCTTGGAGTTAATGTCTCCAAACAGCTGCTTTTCTTCTTCTTCGCTAAGGCCGATATAAATCTGAACCGCCAGCTCGCTTTCCATAAGCTCCAGACGGCGGCGCTCCAACTGCTCTACCTGCCCTTCAAGCTGTTCCAGCTCGGCGGCAATTTCCGCATTGTCCGGCGTCTTGCGATGCTTGATCTTCAAAGCGGCAACCTTCTTTTCCAGGCTGCGGGCTTCTTTGAGCATTTGCTCGCCTACATACCCCAGCGCAAGAATACGGTGCTGTCCGTCGAGTATGCTCAGCTTGGAACCCGGGCGCAGAAACAAACCGTTATCCGCCTTAGCCAAGCTGCTGACATCCCGCAGGCTGAGCGTAACCGGGCCAAAAAACACGCGGTCAAGATCGCGTTCTTGCAAATAGTTCGCAATTTTGCGGCGCTGACCGGCGCTCAGCTTCCTCTGCACCATCGGGTCGATCGTTGTATAGTTCAACAAATCCTGTACTTGAATGGCTACCGTTGCAAGTCCAAAACGATCGCAAAACGGATGGATCGTCATTTGTAGGTTTAAGCCGTCCATTAGCCAACGTCCTCCTTAGTGTTATCCGTTTGGAAAACTTGTTCAGCAAGCGAGTCTTCACGAATCAGGAACATATGGTGCTCCTGATAAAAATCTTTAATATATTGGTATGCTTTCATAATGCGGGAGCGTCTGGGCAAACGGTCTTTCTCATCCCCAGTGTAAATGGCATCCCAATCGATGTGAGGCAAAATTTTAAGCGCATAGTCAAGCGCATATTTGTTAAACGTGCCGGTTTTGGTCACTTCATCATGGAAGAACATGGACAGAGCGATTTGCAGGTTCTCCGACCAGCACAATTCGCCTTTTTCCGGCGCAGGCAAATACTTCAGCAGGCTCTCAAAGTAATGGACGGCCAGCTTCATGTGCTCCTCCACCTGTTGATCCTCGAAGTAATACCCGTTGTTCCGGGCGGCTGACTTCAAACGCCCTTCAAACAAACCAATCATTATCTCGATCAGCAGGTGATAAGAGAACAGGTACTCCGGCCCTTTGCCCCGCTCGGTAAACATATCGACCGGAATTTGTTTCATCACCTCTGTTTCCAGTGCCAGACGGGAAGCAAGGACATGATAAAATCTGCGCTGCTCTCTCAAAACCGCCAAATTCCCGCCGATCTTGCGCGGGAGCTTATTGATATCCGAGAACAGCTGGCGCTCTTGACGCGCATTGATATCAAGATAAATCATCGTGGACATCGGGAACGTGTACAGCTTGCTCAGCTTCGCCGAAATCTCCTCCATACGATCGTACTCTCTGCGGTCTTTGGCCCGCGCCATAGCGCTTTGCAGCGTTTCCATCAAACGCCGGAATGCCGCCAAGCGATGCTGCCCGTCGACCACGTACAGTTTCTCGATGGCTTGAAGTCTGTATAAGCGTGAATCCGGATCATATTCACCGGCACCGCGGGCAGACAAAATAATCCCCGGAAAATAAATCCCTTGTCCGTGATCCAGATAGAGCATGATATAGTCCATCATTTTGGACAAGTTTTGCGGGACGATGGAGCGCTGAACCTCCAAATCCACTTCATAGATGGCGAAAAGCTTGCTCATGGGCAATGTTGTAGAAAGCGTCGTTTGGCCGAATGTTCTGGAGATGACCCCTGGAATTTCTATATACGACGACGCCTTCTGCTCTGCCAGCAATTCCGACAGAGATGTGATGTTATCCATATCCGTTTCCTCCTTGGATACCTTGCAGTCAGGCATATAAGTATATTTTACTATAATAGGTTGATATAATTCCATTATACACCGAAAAGGCCCAAAACATTCAGGTTTCCGGCAGATTACGCAGGTTTTTCACAAAAAAAACCATTTGACAACAGAAAACCCTTGGAAAAAGCGCGATCCGCGCCTTTCAACGGTCTCAGCCCGGTACTGCAAAGTTATAGTTAGGCATATAAAATTAATCGTATATTCTTTTCAAAGGGTTGTCAATTCATACGGCCTGAAAGTCATGGCTGCTTTTTGATAAAAATATGAACGTTTTCAAAAAGAAATAAATGACAAAGAGGCATCCCATGAGGGTGCCTCTTTGTCGCTATCGCCGCGTATATTCCGCCGCTTCCGATGGTTTGATCGGAGTGAAAATCACGGAGACCTCAGGGTCCGCGCTCGACAGAACCGGCTGGATCCGGGTCATAAGTTCACGCGGTATGATGAGAAACAGTTCATTCGGGGATGTGTTGGAATAAGCCGGTGAAGATACCCATACCGCTTGATCGCCGTATGCCTCGGACACCTTTTCTTTCACGGCGGATGCATGATTGGTCCTGATCCACACCATCATCAGATCAAAATGGTTCCTTAGCATGAACTGCAGCGAGCAGTAAGCCAGGAAATAAGAAATAATGGAGTACAAAGCTTGTTCCCAACCAAAGAGGAACCCGGCCAAAGCCAGAATGCCGATATGAATCAGAGTCACGAGCTCAGCGGTGGAAAGCCTCGTTTTTTTCCTTAACCATACTGCCGTTTCCCTTACTCCGTCCGTGTGCGCACCATATTTGACCATCATTCCGGTACCGATCCCGAGCATCAGTCCTCCGGCAACCGATGCAGCGAGCGGATGCTCGGTCACCGGCGGTACGGGGTGCAGCAGCATCGTAACGAAAGTAAGCAGCAGCAGGCCGATCCAAGCCATCCAGGCGGAAATGTCCTTTCGCCTCACTCCCGTGAGAAGAACAAACGGAAGGTGAAGCAGAAAAAGAAACAACCCCATATGCATTTCGGTGATATACGCCAGCATGATCGAGAGGCCTTGAACACCGCCAGGCACGATCCAATTGGGTCTCAGAAACAGCTCCAATCCTACGGATACGAGAACGATACCGGCTGCGAACAAGCCATACCGGAGCAGCATGTGCAGGTACGGATGCCTGCCTTTATCTTTCATCTGCATTTTTATTTTCAAGATTCATCGATCTGCCGAGCAGGAGTCTTCTGCTCTTTTTTTGTATTCTCAAGCGGAATAATGCGGTTCAGCATGGTGTAGACCCACTTGGATTCTTTAGTCAGCAGCGGTCCCAGGATCGCCAGAATCAAAACATAGAGCGCAGCAAACGGCTGCAGAATCGCAAGCAATCCGCCCGCTTTGCCGATGTTCGCCATAATGATGGAAAACTCGCCACGTGACACAATCGTAAGCCCGATGTTCGCCGACGCTTTGGATGACAAGCCGGCGTATTTCCCCGCGAGCATGCCTGCAATGAAGTTTCCGATCAATGTAACGACGACGGCCGCCAGAGAGTACCACACGGCTCCGCCTAAAGTAAGCGGATCAATCGACAAGCCGAAACTGAAGAAGAACACGGCTCCGAAGAAATCCCGAAAAGGAAGGATGAGGTGCTCGATCCGCTTCATATGCTCTGTCTCCGCCAGAACCAGCCCGGTCAGCAGCGCGCCGATGGCCTCGGCAACGTGAATTGTTTCACCAATGCCTGCAATCAAAAACAAAGTGCCAAAAATCACAAGCGCGAAGAGTTCATTGGATCGAATATTTAATGCACGGTTTAAGAATGGTACGGCCTTTCGGCCAAGGATGATAAAGAAGAGCATGAATCCCAAAGCCATTAAAGCGGAAAGCAATACGCCGCCAAGCGAGGAAGCGCCGCTTAGGACAAGTCCGGAGAGGATCGAGATATAGACAGCCAGAAATACGTCTTCGAACATGATAATGCCAAGAATCATCTCGGTTTCGGGGTTAGCTGTTCTTTTTAAATCTACCAAAACCTTAGCGACAATGGCACTTGAAGAAATCGTGGTTATCCCTGCAACGACTAATATTTCCTTTACAGGAAGGGCCAGCATCCAGCCGAGCAGAAGGCCCAAAGTAAAGTTAATCGCGATGTATATCGTGCCGCCGACGGCGATGGATTTGCCTGATTTAATCAAACGGCCGACAGAGAATTCCAGTCCCAGATAAAAGAGGAGGAAAAGAACTCCGAGACGGCCCATGAATTCGATCAATGGCGCGCTCTCAATGAAGCGGAAATCGAAAAATCCGATTTTGGGGGCGTGAGGACCTACCGCCATACCGACCAAAATGTAAAACGGGATAACGGAAAAGCGCAGTTTAGCGGATAACAAGCCCGCGATAGCAATGAGTGAAATAGCAAGACCTACCTCCAGAACGATATGATCCATGCTTATTCACTCCCGCTAACCAAAATCTGTTTGAGGAGTTTTAAATGTTTCCGTTCTCCGGCAACAATCAGCATGGAATCGGCTTTAAACACGTAATCCGGACCCGGATTGATTTTCTTGCTGTGATCTTTCTCAACCACCGCAATAATGCTGGTGCCCGTCTTTTGCCTGATTTCCAACTGCCCGATGGACAGGCCGACACATTTGTAGTTCGGCTCGACCTTGTACCATTCAATGGTCAAATCATCCAGTTCCACTTCAATGGTCTCCAGCGCTTTGGGCTTATAATTCATTCCGCCGATGATGCTGCCTATGATGCGTGCTTCGTCGTCGTCGAGAGTTACCATAGAAATGCTGTCATCCGGATCTTCATGTTCAAAATGATAAAGTTCTCTTCTTCCGTCGTCGTGGATAATGATGACCAGTTTGTCTCCTCCACGGGTAATAAGTTGAAATTTGCGGCCGATGCCGGGCAAATCGATTTCTCTGATATTTGGCATAATTCAATGACCTCCTGAAAGCTCACTTTGTATCCGAATCGGTTATTGTAATGTATCGATCAAACATGCAGGCTTCAAAACGCCACAAAATGTGAAGTAAACTTGATCGGGTACAGCAGAACCTTCCTCATCCGCTTAGGAACCGTACAATCAAAACGATTGATCGGCATTCGGAACAACAAGAATTTCAGCAGGTCCCGACAGCAAGCCATAGAAAAAGCTGCGATCAGGTATGTCATCATGACCTGCTGGAAAACCATCGTACCTGAGGAATACGTTGAATGTCCCAAGGATGACGACAACCCTCTGGATATAGGATCGATAGTAATGAAGGGACTGACCGAAGCCACTGCCAGCGCAAGCAGAATGAACAGCAAAAAAAACAACCGTATGCCTTTATTCTTGATACGCATGGTTATCCCTCCCTTAACCCTTATCCATTCATTATATAGAATTTTGCTAATGAAATCCATTATCTCATCCAAACCGTGTGAAAACGCTCATTTGTTTCCTTTTTCCGATTCCAGAATTTACCCCTTTATTCGATTTCTTCATCCTTGATAGAATGGTTAGTGCAACTAGAATAACATACAGGAGGTAACAAATGAAAAAAATGATCGTTTCATCCGTATTGGCCGGAACCTTTTTATTTAGCGGTGTCGCTGCTGCAAACGCTCCCAATCAATACATAGCCACGGACTCTGATACGCTCTGGACCGTTTCGCAAAAGCTGAATATTAAACTGTCCGATCTGATAGCGGCCAACCCTAACCTGGACCCGCAAAACATTTATGCAGGCGTGGTGATCCATCTTCCCCGCTCCACCGCTCAAAAACAGAGCTGGGAAGCCAAAGCCGATGCCGTCATTGCAACGGGGTTGAAACAGCTTGGAACACCGTATGTATTTGGCGGAGATACGCCGTATGTTGCTTTTGACTGTTCGGGATTTGTCCAATATGCCTTTAATCAAAACGGATTCAACCTTCCTCATTCTGCAGCATTGATCAGCCAAATGGGGACGCCTGTAAATAAATCCGATCTTCGCAAAGGCGATCTGGTATTTCTGTACGGAACCTATACCAGCGGAGTTTCTCACGTGGCCATCTATCTTGGGAACAATAAAATACTCCATGCAAGCACCTACGGAGGGACCAAAGAAGTCAAAATCACTCCCCTTTTCGGTACGCCTTATTATGATGCGCATTATTGGGGTGCTCGCCGTTTGATCCACTAGCAGACAACAAGCGGATGACCCTCGGCTTGCTGCTTATAAGGGCGGCTGTTTTTTGACCAGTGCGGATACAGGCAAAAATTGAATTTCCTTCTTTAATTTAGGGATGACATCTCCCAAAACCGCTGCCGTTTTCTTTCGGGTTCCAACATGCCCTATCGCTACGCATTGGTCATGGTCCTTCAAATGCTCCTGAAGCAATGTAATTTGCTTGTAAATATGCTCCCTCGTGTTGATATCATCCAGGAAAATATGGTTTTCAATACAAGGGACTCCGACTTTTGACGCCGTTTTGGAAACAATGCTCCGGTAATTCGTATGGCTGTCCAGAAAATACATCCCTCTTTTTTGGCATTCTTCCAGTATGATGCGAATGATGCGAGCATCGGCCGTCACTTTTGAACCCATGTGATTATTGATGCCGACAGCATGGGGAACATCATCAATCGCGGCGTTAATACGCCGCCTGATTTCCTCTTCGGCGAGGTCGGTCGTAATCGCCCCGGGTCCAAGCCATTTGTCTTTGTTCCCTGACTTGGGCTCCATCGGCATATGGACTATCACTTCATGACCGGCTTGGTGCGCCCATTCCGCATCCCTTTTGGTCGTTGGCAAAAATGGCATAACCGCAACGGTAATCGGAAAAGGCAGGTTCATCATCTCTTTGGTTCCGAACATGTTGTTACCAAAATCGTCAATAACAATAGCAGCCTGTTTGGTCGGAATTGCAATTTCTTGCGCTTCAGCAACCAAGACGGAACCAAGAATCAGCATCACCGCTATACATCCAGTCCAAAATTTCATAACAAACTTCCTTCCCAAGAACATTCATTTACCAAATAATATGTTGATTTTCGGTTTGCAATATGCATGGGAAATGACTTTTTAAGGCAACGCTTAACAAAAAAAGCCCCCGTCTTACGATCCCTCCACTTAGAGGCAGCGTAAAAAGAAAGCTTTTGAGGATTCATAGATATTACACTTTGAATTTGCTTATCATTTCCTGCAGATCTTGAGCCATCTTGCTTAAGGATTCCGCAGAGGCTGATATTTCTTCCATGGAGGCATTTTGTTCTTCTGCTGAAGCAGCCACGTTCTGTGTATTTCCTGCCGATTGTTCAGCGATATGTGCCACGCCTTCCATCATTTCCGCCATACTTTGTGAGCTTGAATTCACTTGTTCTATGATAGCAGATACCTCTTGAGATTCGGCAGCAACTTGTTCGATCGCCTTGACGATGTCTCTGAAAGCTTCACCGCTTTGATGAACCATTTGAATACCCTCAAGTATAACAGTAGCCCCTTCGTCCATCGATTGAACAGCCTTGTCCGCTTCCGCTTGAACCTCGCCGATCAGTTGACGAATTTGACCCGCCGCGTCTCCGGATTGTTCTGCTAATTTTCGTACTTCATCGGCAACTACAGCAAAACCTCTTCCATGTTCCCCGGCCCGCGCAGCTTCTATCGCAGCATTAAGAGCTAACAGGTTGGTTTGATTGGATATTTCGGTAATCAACTGAACAATATGACCGATTTCTTTTGACTTTTCGCCAAGCGCATTCATCACCTCTGCGGTGTGTCCCACTGAGCGCTGCATAACATTCATTTGTTCCATAGCCTGCGTCACCACTTTATTTCCAGCGGAGGCTTTTTCGTTGGCTGTTGTAGTCAGATCAGCAACAGATTGAATGGACAAGGCCGCCTGATTCATCCCTCTTAAAATTTCAGCGGCCGCCTGATTCGCTTCCGCGGCGCTGTGAACCTGTTTTTCAGAGCCAAATGCCACCTCTTGAATGGCAATCGATATTTGCTCCGTAGCTTTGCTGGTCTGTTCAGCACTTTCAAATAAATCGTGTGAAGTGGCACTAACCTGCTTGGCATTATTACTTACCTGACCAATCAATTGCCGGAGGTTCATCTTCATTTGATTGAAGGAGTTTGCCAGATCCGCAATTTCATCGCGGTTTTTCACCTTAATATCGTCCCCGGTAAGAATCCCTGATGAAATTTCCTTTGCACTGGCGGCTATAGTTAAAATAGGTTTTTTGATGATTCGAGTAATATATACCCCTATCAATACGGCCAAAATACAAGCAAAAACACTCAGAAAAAGAACGGTAGTCACAACCGAGTCTACTAACTGACGGTTAGCCGCACTTGCTTCTTCCATCAATTTTGCTTGTTCATTGGCGATTTGGTCTGACATGTCCCTTATTTCTCTAGCTAATGGAAATAAAACTTGGTTTGATTGACGTACAGCTTGTTCGGGATTGCTTCTCACCGAAGCGATTATCGCATCGGATTGCGATTTGAAATCGGCATTCAATATTTGCAGCTTTTGTAATTTAGCCTTGAGTTCTTCACGTTGGACTATTTGGATGGTAGCATTGATCTTCTCGCTCAGATCATTAATAGCGGTTGCTACTATCTCCGATGAACCTTCTTCTTGCATCAACACCCCTCGCATACCGGAAATTTGCCGCGAAGCACTGATTTGCATATCCTTGGCATTGGATAAAATGATGACCCGGCGCTCAACCAAATCGGAATAGGATTCGTCTACCTTCTTGATGTTGTAATACGATATAAAACTAATGATTCCAAAAAGTAAAGAAACACTAAGAAATCCACCCAACATTTTTTTGCCAATCGTAAGCTTCATTCATTACACCTCATGATACATTTGTTTTATTATCTCATGCTTAATAGGTATTTCTTACTATAAATATCTATATAAAGGGTTCTCAAAAATAGTCCTAAATGCGGTTCCTCCTTACTTTCGTCAGGTTTTTCTGCTGGCATATTTTAGAACTTTAGTCCTGTACTAATATATCACATAATGGGTAAGATGTTGAAGGAAAATTTTAAAATTTATATCAAATTTTCTCCCCAAACCAAAAAGCCCTCGTCTCACGATCCTCTATGCAGAGGAACCGCAAAAAGAAGGCTTTGTTAGGGTCAATGAAATTTTTCAGATCTGCAACTCCCCAAGCTTGATCAGCTCGACAACCGCCTGCGAACGTCCCTTTACGTTGAGTTTTTGCATTACATTCGTGATGTGGTTTGAAAGTGGCATCATTTTAGTATGAGTGCTTCCCACCGGCAGCTTCATCCTCCTGAGCAGCAAGATCTTTCCATTGGGGTCCGAATGTTGTCTTAACAGAAATGTTTCCTTTGCGGTCAACGGTAATCCGCTCAATTAATTTCAAAATAATCAACCGGAGTTCTTCAAATTCATCTTCGTCATCGAAATTCAATGTCACCAAATCGTCCAATGAATCCATGACTTCCTCATATAACTCATTCAAGTTGTTTTTCTTTTCATGGTTATTCCTGAGTTCTTCCAGCCTTTTTTCCAATGCAAAGATATCGGCTTCGTATTGCTGTTTCTCAAATTCATATTGCTTTTCGTCCAAAGTCCCCTGCATTTTTTCTTTTCGAAGTTTAAATAATAGCTTGCGTTGATTTTCAAGCTGCTTTTCAGCATATTGGATTTGTTTACCGCTATCGTCATTATTGATGTTCAATAAGTCTTTATATTTTTCAAATAAATCTTCTGCCAAGCTGCTTTGCGCAACATGATCGGAGATGATGTCAAGCAAATCCTTTTTAAACGGATAATAAGGAAGCCAATAATCATTATGGCATCCTGCAGCTCCTTGCCTCCTCCGTTTGGAACAAATCAAGTATCGATATTCTTTGCCTTCGCGATGGGTTTGCCGGCCTTTTGACCGCAGGGTGACCATGGCCGCCCCGCAGTGGGAGCATTGTATGATACCTGCAAACAAATTTTTATTGTTTCGTATTCCGCCACGTTTCCCGCCACCGCGCTGCAGCCGGATCTCTTGAGCCAGTTTGAACAGCTCTGTATCGATGATCGCTTCATGAGTCACAGGATGAATTGCCCGTTCCCATTTTTCTTGATCCCGTTTGACCAGTTTCTTTGTTCTGTCCGAGAGATCCTCCGTATTATTATAAATCAGTTTGGACTCATACTTGCCGAATACGTTAACTCCTGTATAGGCTTCATTTTGTAATATCCGCTGCACGGAAGAAAGCCCCCAAACACCCCCTTTGGGTGAAGCAATTTTCTTCTCCTCGTTCAGATATTTAACGATTTGTTTCTCTCCCATTTTGTGAGCAGTGTATAGTTGAAATATTAATTGGACAATTCCTTTGGTCTGATCGTCCGGTATTAATGTCTTCTTATTATCTATCATCACTTTTTTATATCCATAAGGAGCCACGCTTCCGATAAAATTTCCTTTCAGAGCGGACTGTCTTATTCCCCGACGGGAGCTGAAGCTGATTTGTTCGCTTAATTTCTGATTGACTGCGGATAGGATCTGAAATTTTAACTCGTCCAAGTCGATAAGAGAATCGAATCCTTCATCCAGTGAAATCAATCTGATCCCAAGCGTATCGACCAATATTCGTTTAAGCGATAAGGAATCCAGGGAATCTCTTGAAAAACGCGATAATGAGGCAAAAATGACATTTCGAAATTCCCCTCTTTTCGCATCCAGGATCAGTTGTTGTATGGCAGGGCGATGAACAATAGTCGTACCCGTATCCCTGTCTTCATAGATGAATTGTTCCAAAACTTCCAATTCCATTTGACGCGCTTTTTCCCGGCAAACGGCTTCTTGATGCTCGGGACTGTCTTTTTGGCTTTCCTTCGTCGTACTGACCCTCACGTAAATGGCCGTCTTATTTCCTGTCTCATTCGCAACCCTCATTGCGGAACCTCCAGAATATATCAAACGGATCTCTCGGAGCGAACCGGAAAAGGCCGGTGAATGATACTCCTCTTCCCGTCATCCGCTACACAGCTCGTCTAAACGTCCGGCTTTTTTTTACTCCCCGGCAGACAAAATCTCCCGCGTTTTTCCGGACCGTTTGTTTGGCCAAATCATCAATGATCCGATTCAAATCCGATTCGCCATAAAAAATATTCAAGCGATATGTTTTGGCATCCTGTCGGTTGATCATTTGGAATCTCTCCCTTCGCGCATGACATCATAATGTATTCGTTTCTTAACTTGTACTATGCATGTAAAATAGCGACGAAAAGGGCAGGAGGAAAATCCCCCTGCCCCTTGCGTACCCTATTCATTGCCTCAAATGGCCATTAGACTATAGTATTGTATTTACCCCTGCTTATAATTGAAGCGCCTTTAATTCTTCGTCCGTGAAAACGCGGGAGCGTGTCAGGAACCGGCGTCCTTCCGGTCCCTCCAGCGAGAACATGCCTCCCCTGCCGGGAACGACATCAATGATTAACTGCGTAAACTTCCAGTATTCATATTGGGCCCGGCTCATATAAAAGCGAGCTCCGCCGATTTCCCCCAATAACACGTCATATTCGCCGATCAGAAATTCGCCTTCGCGGTAGCACATCGGAGAGCTGCCGTCGCAGCACCCTCCCGATTGATGAAACATGACAGGACCGTATTTGGCTTTCAAAAACTCGATCAGTTCCAGGGCGGCGTCAGTGGCCAGAACTTTTCGGACTTCTTCCATGACGATGACCTTCTTAGAAGAATCCTAAAGCGTCAGGGCTGTAGCTGACAAGCAGGTTTTTCGTCTGCTGGTAATGGGAAAGCATCATTTTGTGCGTTTCACGGCCAATCCCGGAAACCTTGTAGCCCCCGAATGCCGCGTGCGCCGGATAAGCGTGGTAGCAGTTGGTCCATACGCGGCCGGCCTGTATGCCTCTTCCGAAACGGTAAGCTGTATTGATATCGCGGGTCCATACCCCTGCCCCCAGCCCGTACAGGGTGTCATTGGCGATGGATAACGCTTCCTCCTGATCTTTGAACGTCGTTACGGAAACGACCGGCCCGAAAATCTCTTCTTGGAAAATACGCATTTTGTTGTGCCCTTTGAACACGGTCGGCTCAATATAATACCCGCCTTCCAGGTCGCCTTTCAACGACGATCTGTTTCCGCCGATCAGACATTCCGCACCTTCCTGTTTGCCAATGCTGATATAGGACAAAATTTTCTCCACCTGTTCCGAAGATGCCTGAGCTCCGATCATCGTTTCGGTATCGAGCGGATTGCCCTGCTTGATCGCAGCCACGCGCTTTAATGCCCGTTCGATGAACGGTTCGTAAATCGATTCCTGAATCAGGGCGCGGGACGGGCAGGTGCAAATCTCGCCTTGGTTCAGAGCGAACAGCACAAACCCTTCGATAGCCTTATTCAAGAACGCGTCGTCTTTGGCGAAAACGTCTTCAAAAAGAGATTGGGAGACTTGCCGCCCAATTCCAGCGTAACCGGAATAATGTTTTGTGATGCGTATTGCATAATTAAGCGGCCTGTCGTCGTTTCTCCTGTAAAAGCGATCTTGGCGATGCGGTTGTTTGAAGCAAGAGGCTTGCCTGCTTCCAGCCCGAAGCCGTTGACGATATTCAATACTCCTGGAGGCAGCAAATCGCCGATCAGCTCCGCCAGGACCAGGATGGAAGCTGGCGTTTGCTCCGCTGGCTTCAGCACGATGCAGTTGCCCGCAGCGAGCGCCGGCGCAATCTTCCATGTAGCCATCAACAGCGGGAAATTCCATGGGATGATTTGCCCGACGACGCCTAACGGTTCATGGAAATGATAGGCAACCGTATCGCCGTCCACTTCTCCGAGCGTTCCCTCCTGGGCGCGAATGCAGCCCGCAAAATACCGGAAATGGTCGATTGCCAAAGGAAGGTCGGCAGCCAGCGTTTCCCGGACGGGCTTTCCGTTATCCCAGGTTTCGGCTACGGCAAGCTGCTCCAGATTGGCTTCCATGCGGTCGGCGATTTTTTGCAGAATCAAGGCACGCTGGGCCGCCGATGTGCGCCCCCAGGCGTCCTTGGCGGCATGGGCAGCATCCAGCGCCAATTCGATATCTTCCGCTGTCGAACGGGCCACTTCGCAAAAAATCTGGCCTGTTACCGGCGTGATGTTCTCAAAATATTCCCCTTTGACAGGCGCAACCCATTTTCCCCCGATATAATTGTCGTAGCGCTTTTTAAAAGTAACTTTGGAGCCGGCTTGCCCCGGTTGTGCATAAATCATTTGTACAGCCTCCTTTATATCCATTGATTTTTTGACAATAAAAACTAGAGCAAAAGTCGTGCCAATGGAAAATAAACGGCTGTGCCAGCTTTTTTTGTAAGCGCTTATATCGCTTTGCATAGAAATGGAACAGATCGGGTGTTTCATCTTGTTCAAAATAGAACAATCGCATTGAGACTTTCGTTACTTCTCATTTAGAATATATCGGAGCGTCCTCATGGAGATATTTAATTTTTTGCTTAACAACTGCCTGTCTCTATTGGTCTCGGACAATTTTCTTTCAATCACTTTTCTCCCGATTTCCCCTTCCATCTTTCTGATCCTGTCCAATACTTTTTTTAAATGGAGCTGCTCGGCTTGGCTCAGGCCATTGACCAGACTTTGCACAAATTGCTTGGCTTCCCGTTCAATAAAATCTTCGATTTGCCGGTCAATCGGCATGGGGTTGTCGGGATGCTCCGCTCTTTGCAGCAAATATGGCGGAAGATGGTCTGGCTTTAAACACTTGCATTCGTGAATGGCATGCGTCTGATTGAGCACATTGAGGAGCTGTCTCACGTTCCCGGGCCAATCGTACATTTTTAACATCTCCGCTGCATCCGGATCAAGCCGGCACTCGCCTCCATATTTTTTGTCCAGATAGGACTGCGCTATCAACGGAATATCCCCGGGTCTTTCCCGCAACGGAGGAATCGACAATTTCACTCCCTCCAGCCGGTATAAGAGGTCAGCGCGAAATTGTTTGTTTTGGACCTCGGTTTCCAAATTTCGATTGGTGGCCGAGATGAACCGCACATTGCTCTTTTGGATCTCCTCACTGCCCACCCTCATGAACTCTCCCGTCTCTAGCACACGCAGCAATTTTACCTGAATCGAAGTCGGCGCCTCTCCAATCTCATCCAGGAAGAGCGTTCCGTTATTAGCAAGCTCGAAATACCCCTTTCTGGTCCTGATCGCTCCGGAAAACGCCCCTTTTTCATGACCGAACAATTCACTCTCCAGCAGACTTTCCGGCACGGCCCCGCAATTGATGCCGACAAACGGATAAGGGGCTCTCAGACTGGAGCCGTGAATGAATCGGGCCAACAATTCCTTGCCGGTCCCCGTCTCTCCCTCGATCAAAATGTTGATGGCTTTCTTGGCCAGCTTTTCCGCTACGGCTATGACCTTCTGCAGCGGACTTGAATTTGAAAAAATAATTCCGTATTGCGCAGCTTCCATGTTCAGTTTTTCCGTATTGCCGACCGGGTTCAGCAATACGGAATTGATGATGTTTTCCAGGCTTTCCAGGTCATCAAACGGCTTTTCCAAATAGTCTTTGGCCCCCACTTGTAAGGCCAGTACAGCTGATTTGACGGTGCTGTAACCGGTCATGATCATGACTTCGCAGTCGGGGTACCTGGTTTTAATTTTGGCCAACAAATCCAATCCATTGGCATCGGGCAGCTTCAGATCCACAAGAGCCAGATGAAACGGAGACGGATGCCGGTGAAGCAGCTCATCGACCTCCCTTCCTGAATTCGCAATCGTCACGTCACAGCCTTTATCTTCCAGAAAATATCGAAAAAAAGAGGTCACTTCCATTTCATCATCAATGACGAGCACCCTACTCATAGGATTCCCCTCCTTCATTTTCTTGAATCGGCAGCAGAAGGGAAAACTGGGTGTATTCGTTGACCCTGCTGTCTACCAGAAGCTTTCCTCCATGGGACTCGGCAATGCCCAGACTTACGGAAAGTCCCAGACCGGTACCCTTCATGCTTTCCTTCGTTGTGAAAAAAGGATTGAATATTTGAGAGACGTTATCTTCTTCAATGCCGACTCCGTTGTCGCGCACATAGATCGAAACGAATTGCCGGTCCTCCAAATCGACGAGGCATGTTCCAATGATCACTTCCGGATTGCTTTTTCCTTGCACCGCGTCTCTCGCATTCAGAAAAAGGTTAATCAGCACTTGTTCGATTTGATTGCGGCTCCCTCTGACGGCCGGGAGTGTCGGATCGATTTCCTTCTGTATGGAAATACCGGAAACAGCCAGCTGATATCCCACCAGCCCTAATACGTCATCGATCAAGCCGGAGAGGTGCATGGTTTCCAGCTGATATTCTTCCTGTCTTGAGAATGTCAATAAATTTTGTATGATTTTTTTGCTGCGCAGGCCGCACTGGTAAATATCCTCCAGCATTTTGCCCGGACGCCCGTCTTTCATGTCGCGCATCAGCAGCTGGACATTCCCGAGAATGGCGGTTAACGGACTGTTCAATTCATGGGCGATTCCCGCAGCCATCTCTCCCAAAGCGGCCATTTTTGCAGACTGGATCAGCTGCGCTTCAATGTGGACTTTCTCGCTCACGTCTTTAAACAGGAGGATGTTTTCAATGGAGATCCGCACATGCTCTCCCATACGCCTGTAAAGCTCAAGCTCTTCCCGGGGATACTCCACTTTCTCCCGATTCAAAAGAGTAAGAAATCCGTAGATGTTTCCGGCTTGATATTGCAAACAAACGGACGTGCCATGATGATCCGGTATTTCCTTTTTAAGCAGCTTTTTGAATTCTTCAATCGACATGGCCGTCTTCGTCACCATTCGCCTTTTGACAAAACGGCAGGACCAGCCCGCCGCTTCCGGCTCCGAAATATAAAACAGCAGATCGGAATGGTCGAGAAGCGTCAGGACAAACCGGTCGAAAGAAAGAATTTGTGATAATTGGGCGGCCAGATAGCTGCTGACTTCCTCCCATGATTTGTCCACATGGATCTGTGTTAACCGGTTAATGACTTCCAGCTGCTTGTTCTTTTTCTTCATTTCTTCAACGATAGCGTTTAGTTCGCTGTAATAACTTTTTCTTGAAGATTTAATCCCTGTTAACTTGTCGATCAACTCTTGTTTGCCCGACATCAGATGTCACTCCCCAAAGCATGGCGGAACAGCATTTTCACATCCGACACCTTCATATCCCGCGGGTTCGTCGTCATGCAGGCATCATGAACCGCATTATGGCTCATAAAATCGATCTGTTCTTCCTTCAGGTTCAAACCGGACAAAGAATCGGAGATGCCGAGATCGCCGGCCAATTCCTTAACGGCTCCAATCGCCTTTCTGGCGGCCGCAGTCAGGCTGAGGCCTTCGACGTTTTCACCGAAAGCCTCGGAAATGTTTTTGAATTTCTCGGGACAAGAGATCAAATTATACTCCAATACATAAGGCAGCAAAATCGAATTGACCTCCCCGTGCGGCAGATCCAGCAAACCGCCTAATTGATGTGACATGGCATGAACCGCTCCCAAAATCGAGTTGGAAAAAGCGATCCCTGCCTGAAGGCTGGCCATGGCCATCGCTTCTTTCGCTTCGCGATTGTGCTGGCTTGCCACGGAAGGCCGAAGGTAATTGGCAACCAAGCGAATCGCTTGCAATGAATACCCTTCCGTCATCGGGGTAGCCGCCAGAGAGATATAAGATTCAATGGCATGCGATAAAACGTCCATACCCGTATGTGCCGTTAATCGCGCATCTTTCGTCATCAGGGTCTGCGGGTCAATGATAGCAATATCGGGAATCAGCGATTTGGAAATAATGGTCATTTTCACCTTATGTTTGGAATTGCGGATAATGGAGAACTGGGAAACTTCCGATCCCGACCCTGCCGTCGTCGGCACCATGACCATTGGCGGAAGCGGCCTGGTTACCAGATCGACTCCTTCATATTGTTGGATCGTTCCGCTGTTGGTTGCAAGTAAGGCAACGGATTTGGCAGCGTCAATTGCACTTCCTCCCCCGATCCCGACAACCGAATTGCAACCGCTCTCAACATAGGTTCGAACACCTTTTTCCACTTCATAATCCTTGGGGTTGGAGGTGAGTTCCGTCCATAAGCAGTAGTCCAGTTTGCAATCTTTCAAATAGCGGACGGCAAGTTCCACCCAACCGGAATTCAGAACGCCTTTATCGGAGACAACAAAAACCTTTTTCGCTCCCAGTCGAAGTAGGCTTTCCCCGATTTGACTCAGAGCATTCGTACCGAAAATAATTTCCGGTGTCATGAATTTGAAAATACCCATGGCTATTCCTCCTTCATTGCTATTGTACTGTGTAATTTACTTTTTGGTAAACATTTTATAAAAAGCCGAAAAATTGATAGGATAGCCGTTTTTTCGGCTTGACGGCCGAATTTTCGTCATTTCAATGCAAAAAAACATAACGTTTCTGCGTTTTTTAGGATTGGCACGGGTTTTGCGTTTGTATGAAAGTGTTGCATGCAACCCTATAACGTTCATCTTAAAGGAGGATACAAATGAAAGCTGCTATTGTAAATCAATTTCATCAAAAGCTGGAAATCAAGGAAGTGCCGACACCGGAGGTCGGACAAGGGGAAGTACTGGTAAGAATCACGGCTTGCGGAGTTTGCCATACCGACCTGCATGCCGCTCATGGGGATTGGCCCGTGAAACCTAAGCTGCCTTTGATCCCCGGTCATGAAGGCGTTGGCTATGTGGAAAAAGTCGGTCCGGGAGTAAGCTCCCTCAACATCGGGGACAGGGTTGGAATTCCGTGGCTGTTCTCCGCCTGCGGCGAATGTGAGTACTGCTTGACCGGTTGGGAAACGCTATGCAAAAGCCAGTTAAACGGCGGCTATTCGGCCGATGGAGGATACGCGGAATATTGCGTCGCACCCGCCGCCTATGTCGCGAGAATCCCGGACGGCGTATCGGATGAAGAAATTGCCCCGATCCTATGCGCAGGCGTAACCACATATAAAGCCCTGAAGGTTACCGATGCAAAACCGGGAGAATGGGTGGCGATCTATGGCATTGGAGGTCTCGGACATATTGCGCTCCAATATGCGAAGGCGATGGGATTTAACGTCATTGCCGTCGATATCAGCGACGATAAATTGGAACTTGCCAAGCAGTTGGGAGCCGATCTTACCATTAACGGCAAGTCTGTAAATCCTGTAGAAGAAATCGAGAACAAAGTCGGAGGCGCTCATGCCGCCGTGAGCGTGGCCGTCACTCCAAAAGCGTTTGAGCAAGCATACCGTTCCGTAAGACGCGGCGGTACACTGGTGGTCGTCGGTCTTCCGAGCGGCGAGCTGCCGATCCCGATTTTCGATACGGTTCTCAATGGCGTTACAGTAAAAGGTTCGATTGTCGGCACAAGAAAAGACATGCAGGAAGCTTTGGATTTCGCCGCCCGCGGCAAAGTGAAAGCGATCATCGAAACACAGCCTCTGGAAAAGATCAATGAAATTTTTGAACGTATGGAAAAAGGAAACATTAATGGACGGATCGTCTTGACATTCAAATAATGTAAGCGCTTGCCGACGAGTCCATGGTGCCAGAGCCACACAAACACCGTTACGTTATTGGCTTTAGCGGAATCACCATTCCGCTCGGATCCAATGCGTAATGGTGTTTTTTTCCGACGACGGATTCAATTA
This sequence comes from Paenibacillus sp. JMULE4, assembly GCF_013337105.1. NCBI lineage: Bacteria > Bacillati > Bacillota > Bacilli > Caryophanales > Paenibacillaceae > Paenibacillus > Paenibacillus sp. JMULE4. The sequence goes on along the minus strand of NZ_SGWF01000011.1, from coordinate 132,951 downwards.
TATCTCTTTTGCGTTAAGCTGTAACATTTTGAAACATTCTTGTTCAAAAGAGCACATCTGAATTTCAAGTATGTTATACTACAATCAATATCTCACAAGTGGTTTGTGGAGGTGTTTACGTTGCCGTCTCTGAAAGCAAGGAAACATTCTGAAGTTGTAGCAACATCTTGGAAGCGCTGTCAGCAATATGGATTGAAACGGACGGATCTTGTGGACGACCAGTTGATGACAGGCAGGCAAATTCATGAAATCCTTCATCAGAATGAAGTTCTGCTCAAGCACGTCTCGCATATATTCGGGAAAATGGAGCTCTTCATCAAACAAGCGAAACAGGCGGCCCTTCTAATCGATGCTCAAGGCAATATCATTTATTCGGTCGGCGACCCCGATTTCTCCAAACGCGCGGCAGCGGTTCAACTCCAGGTAGGGGCCAATTGGGCGGAAAACAGAAAGGGAACCAATGCCATCGGGGTAGCCATTACGGAACGGCTCCCTGTCCGTATCCATGCCGATGAGCATTACTATCAGTTGAATCATTTCCTCACCTGCGCATCGTCGCCTGTGTTCAGTCCGACCGGGGAATTGTTGGGCGTCATCAATTTCAGCAGCAAACAGGAAAATTACAATGCCCACAGCCTGGCTCTCGCCACGATGGCCGCGGATTCGCTGCAGAACCGGCTTCTCATCGAAGATTCCAAGAAGGAGCATCTCATCACTTTAAAGGAACTGGAATTCTCGATGAAAAATAATCCGCTTCCGCTTCTGTCGCTGGATAACGACAACAGAATTATTCGTGCCAACCAAGCCGCTCTCCAGATTATAGGCAAGGATGCCATCGGCAAGGAATTCTCGGGCATCGAGGGCTTTTCCATCGAAACAATCCACGATCATCATCAAAAGGTTTGGCGTTCCATAGCGATTCAAAAAAAGTGATCGGTGTAACTCGCTTGTATACATTCTCCGATATCGCCGGATCGTGCCCCAGCATCATACAGAAAAAAGAACTGGCCTACAAAGCGGCTCTCACCGACTTTCCGGTTCTGCTGCTGGGAGAAAGCGGCACTGGGAAAGAATTGTTTGCGCAATCCATTCATACGGCCAGCTTACGTTCGAATCAACCCTTCATAGCCGTGAATTGCAGCGCAATACCCGACAACCTGGTGGAAAGCGAATTGTTCGGTTATGAGCGGGGCGCTTTTACGGGGGCCAATCGGGAAGGAAATACGGGGAAATTCGAGGCGGCTCATAAGGGAACGATTTTTTTGGATGAAATCGGCGACATGTCTCTGCGCGCACAGGCGGCTCTGCTCAGGGTTTTGCAGGAACGGACCATCACCCCCGTCGGAAGCGCCAGAAGCAAGTCCATCGATATAAGAATCATCGCGGCAACCCATCGAAACTTACAAAATGAAATCAAGGAAGGACGGTTTCGCGCCGATCTTTATTACCGCTTGAAAGGCATTCAAATTACATTGCCTTCCCTTCGTGAAAGAAGCGATATCGTCGAGCTTGCCAAACATTTGCTGCAAAGCCATAACTATCCGAACGCTTATTTGTCGGAAGCAGCGGAAAACTTGCTCCTGCGGCATGCCTGGCCCGGAAACATCCGCGAATTAAACAGCGCCCTTATGCAAGCCGCTTTTCTGGCCGAGGGAGGGCCCATACTTCCCGAACATCTGCAGATTGCAGACGATTGTCAAAGCGGACCGGAGGCTCAGGCTGCCGATGATGCCGTCCCGTCGCTTCAAGAGGCGGAAATCGAGGCCATCAAAAAGGCGCTGCATGCAACGGGCTGGAATTTAAGCAAGGCTGCGGCCCTTTTGAAAATAGGAAGAACGACCTTGTACAGAAAAATTGAAGAATACAATATTACATGCCTGAGAAGCTCCCGGTGATCCGATCCCGGCTATGCACGGTTGTCCCAGCATGCGGTCGGAGGGGCTTGAACCCTCGCCGCCGTCCCCCTCCAGAAAGCGGCTTTGTATGAATTTCAAACCACATCACATTCGAGATATGGTTGCGCACGGTCTTCTCACTGATAAACAGTTGCTGCGCGATATCTTTCGTCGTTTTATCCTGCACCAGTAGTTCAAACACTTCTCGTTCGCGATTGGTTAGCAAAAATTTACTTTTATTATTGTCGTTGCCCTTCAATGTCACCCCTCCTTGCCCGGGTTTTGGTATCATTACAAGGTCTAGGGATACAGTCAAATTCAGTTTATGTAGGACAGCATAGCGTGGTGATTGGCTGGGGAAAAATGGGCTCTTAACGGCTTTCGCTGCGCCGAGGCAAAAAAAATCCATGGCGGCGATCCATGGATTTTGGGGCTGATGATCCGATACGGCCGATTATGCAGACGCCGTTCCCGTAATTTTTTGGACTATACGTTTCATCTCTTGAATGGAACGTTCGGTATACAAATCGAACACTTCGCTGGAACCGGTCTTCGATGCCGCTAAATACGGATTAGCGACCGGCGGCAAAAATTCCATTGTAATCGGTCCTTGGTAGTTCAGCTCAATCAATGTTCTTATCACAGGCTCGAAATCGGTCTGTCCCATGCCTGCGGCTTCACGGGTATTATCGGCGATATGAACATGAACGAGGTACGGAGCGATGGTCTTCAAGGCTTGAACATGGCTGCGTTCCTCAATATTCATATGGAACAAATCGGCCATGATCTTCACGCTGTCCACGTTAACTTCCTTGGCTAAGGCTAACGCTGTTTCCAGGTTATTCACAAGATAGGTTTCAAACCGGTTCAATGCTTCAATCGCCAGATTGATTTGTTTGGAGGCAGCATACTCGCCCGCTTCTTTCAGGCTGTTTACCGCATTGGCCCATTCCTCGCTGCTCGTCGTCTCCGGACGGCTCTTGCCTACCGGGGACGGTACGACGATGACATGGGCAGCTCCCAGGCTGCTGGCCATGTCTACGCAATCCTTCACATATTGAACCGCTTTTTGGCGGACTTCCGGTCTGGAAGACGAAAGGTCGCGCTCCGCCGTATAAATGCCGCAAATGGAAGTACAGATCAGACCGTACTGCTTCAGCAGCCGTTTGGTATGCTCGATATCGATGGAATAAGGTTCTCCGGCAAGTTCTACACCATCGTATCCGTATTTTTGCAGCCTTTTCAGGCTGGCTTCTATTCCTTCATCTCCAAAAATCCATTGCGTAGCGCTATAACGAAACATACGCTTTCCTCCCGAACAGCATAAATTTAGTAGTCACTACCAGCTTTTCATCCTCAAATCAAGAAGGGTATCCGATTTTTCAATGCTGTTGATGATCAGCTGATCGATCGTCATAAATGCGCCGCCTACGAGTCCTGCGGCCTTTCCCAAATTAGACTTGTTAATTAACAAATTGCGCGTAGACAGAGGCAGGGATCGCTGATAAACTCCTTGTCTGATCGCGGCCAGCAAAATATCGCCGATCTCCGCAACTCCCCCGCCAATCGAAATCAGGGAAGGGTTCGCAAAGTTAACCAGTGAAGAGATCACTTGGCCTATCAGGGCGCCGCTCTCGCGAATCAATTCAACAGACGCGGAGTCAAAGCTGTGAATTCCCATGCGTACATCCTTGATGGTGATCTCGCCATTGGATTTCAATCTTTCCAACAAAAACTCGCTTTTGCCGGCCAAAGCCATATCCTTGGCTTTGGCGGCAATGGCTTTACCGCCCGCCAGGGCCTCCAGACAGCCGCGGTTGCCGCACCAGCAGACGACATCTTTGCCGACATCGATATGGCCGATATCGCCCGCACTGCCGCTTACACCACGATAAAGCTTGCCGTCATAAATGATTCCGGCGCCGATCCCTGTCCCTATTTTAATGTAAATCAAATTGTCTACTTCAAACTGCAAGCCTTTGGCATATTCCCCAACGGCCATGATGTTCACATCATTGTCAACATAGCAAGGGCAATCAAAATGCCGGGACCAGAAATCTCTGATCGGGTATCGATCCCATCCCGGCATAATCGGCGGAGAGACAGGAAGACCGGAGGCAAACTCGACCGGTCCCGGTATTCCGATGCCGATGCCTTTGATTTCGCTTTTTCCGATTTGAGCCTTGTCCAGAATCTCGCTGACGATGCTGTGAATATAGGATAGAACTTTCTCCGGACCCTCGCCGATATCTACCGGGGCGCCATGAGAGACGAGAATATTGCAGTCAAAATCAGTAATCCCCACACGTACGGCACTTGTGCCTAGTTCAATGGATATGATATATCCGGCATGTTGATTGATAGAGTACAGCTTGGGCTTTCTGCCGCCGCTGGAATTGCCAATATTGGAAATTTGAATTAATTTTTCATTCATCAACCGTTCGACATGTTCAGATACTGCGGAAACGGATAAACCGGTAGCCGCCGCAATATCCGTTTTGGACAAAGGCTGCTTAGCTCTTCTTATGATTTGCAGTACATGGGCGGTCATCGAGAGCAATTTCATGGATTACACCACTTTCTCTAAAATAAATAACCTTATCTAGTCCATAATATAACACCCCCGGGACGATGAGAAGGCATGACTTCAATCTTTTTGACTATTCCGCCAAACTTACCCATCTTTTTTCTCTATGACTTTTCAATATGGCATCGATTAATCTCATGATCCGGTGTCCATCGGAGAAGGTGGCAAATGAACTTTCATGATCCCGGTTTCGCACTTTTTGATAAAAATCGATGCACAGATTTTTCAAACCGTCGGGCCAGCCTTCTTGATGGCCTCCCGGATAATGGGCTAATGATACGGATTTGGGTGATAATAAATCCGGATCCCTGAGCCATTCTTCGTTGGAATGGTCGCGTTTTCCTACCCACAGCCGGTTGGGGTTCTCCTGATCCCATGCAAACGAAGACCGTTCCGCGGAAATTTCAAAATACAATCGGTTTTTTCTTCCTGCCGTCACCTGGGATACCGTAAATACGCCCTGAACGCCATCTTCAAAGTGAACCAGCACGCTTCCGTAATCCTCTGTCGTGATTTTCACTTCTTCTCTTTCCACATCATTGGACGATTCGAATGTATTAACTTTCCCTTTCGGTTTTTTCCGGATCGGATGCACGATCTTCAGGTCGGCAAAGACTTCGGTAATTTTTTTGTTTAATACATATTGAACGGTGTCGCACCAATGGGAACCGATATCCGCGATCGCACGGGAAGGACCGTTTTTATCTTCCTCAAGCCTCCAGCTGTAATCCGTATCGTTGCTTAACCAATCTTGAATATAGCCGCCGTAAACGAGATTCGGTTTTCCGTTGCTTCCGGATTCCAGCATCTCTTTGACTTGAGAAACCATAGGATAATGTCTGTAATTGAACGAAACCCCGCTAACCACTCCGCTTTCCCCGGCAAGCCTCAGCAATTCTCCAGATTGTTCGCTGTTTACGGCCAGCGGCTTTTCCGATAAGAGATGTTTGCCGGCAAGGAGCACCTTTTTATTGATTTCAAAATGCAAGGAATTGGGGGTGCAATTATGAACGGCTTGTACCTCCGGATCCCGAATCAACTCGTCCGCATCTCCATATGCCTTGGGTATGCACATTTTTTTGGAGAACTCTATACTTTTTTCCTTTGAACTGGAAGATATGGCGATAACCTCCACAAAAGGAATTCTTCTTAATGCTTCGATATGAGCCATCGCAGAAAAGCCCGTCCCTATGATTCCTACTTTTATTCTCTCCATCTTACCCTCCAAAACGCGCTTAATATCTATCTGCTTATTGTCGTAACCATTACCCTTTTACAGCTCCCATAGTAAGTCCGCTGACCATTTTACGCTGCAAGACTAACGTGATGATGGCGATAGGGACAATAATCATCGTTCCCGCTGCCGCAATTTGTCCCCATAATACACTTACCGGCGTTGCATATTCATTGAGTCCTACAGGGGCCGTACGAACATTCGGGCCTGACAAAATATTGGCGAACAAAAACTCGTTCCAGGCAAAGATAAACGACAACAATCCAGCTGATACAAGCCCAGGGCCGATAATAGGGAAAATGACTCTGAAAAATGCAGTAAATCGGTTACAGCCATCCACCAGCGCAGATTCTTCGATTTCTCCCGGCACGTCCTTGAAAAAGCCGTACAGCAGCCAAGTCACGAGCGGAAGATTCATAAATGTATACATTAAGATCAATGCCGTATACGTATCTAGCATATTCATGTTGGAAAACAACAAATAGATAGGCAGTACCGATACAATCGGGGGAACGATTCTTAAAGTCAAAATCCACGTTAAGATGTCTTTGGCTCCCTTGATGTTATACCTTGCGAACGGGTAGGCAATGCCGCTTCCCAGGATGACCGCCAACACGGTGGAGAAAACCGAAACATACAAACTGTTCCAAAGGTACTTTTGAAAATCCCTTTCAAATAAAACAGTTTGGTAATTATCATAAGTAACGGTAAAAATCCATTTCGGAATCGCCGTAAATGCATCGTTTTGGCTTTTTAAAGAAGTGAGAAACATCCAAGCGATAGGAAATATAAAAACAATCGTAGCAATAATGACTATGAGATATAGCAGTAACGTAAACGATTTACTTTTGGATTCGCTCATGACTTGCCCTCCACATTAAACAAATCAACCTTCCGCAAGAACAACATCAGCAGGGTCACGACCAGGATCAGCATGACCACGGATAGTGCCGCGCCATAACCAAAATCGAGGAATTTAAAGCCCTTGTCGTACACAATCCAGCTTAAGGTTGAAGTTACATTGATCGGTCCGCCTTTGGTCATCATATAAATGGTATCGTAAATCCGGAATGCATCAATCGTTCTTAACAACAGTGCTATATATATAATCTTGGACAACAGCGGAATGGTGACATAGAAGAAGGTTTGCGATGCCGTTGCCCCGTCTATTTTAGCCGCTTCATAAGGATCACTCGGTATACCTTTAAGTCCGGCAAGCAGGATAATCATCATAAATGGCGTCCACTGCCAGACATCCGTCAAGATCAAAGCCGGTAAAGCCAGCTGGGGATCGGAAAGCCAGGATATCCTTGAAAAACCAAGACTTTCAGCAAAATAATTAAATACGCCATACTGATCGTTCATCATAAAACGGAACATGAGCCCTACAATCGTAGGCGCCATAGCGATGGGAAGCAAGATCAGCGATTGAAATATCTTCTGCCCTTTGCCAAGCTGGTGCAAAACGATGGACAAAAACAAACCAATAAAAAACTCCAGTGAAACCGTACTAAGAACAAAAATAATTGTAATTTTCAGAGAATTCCAGAAACTTTGATCCTGAAACACTTGGATATAATTACTCAGCCCGACGAATGGTTTCTCTATACTGATCGGACTATATTCCTGAAAACTGATCTTAAACAGGAAAATTGTAGGATATATAGCAAATAACAGCAGGAGTATCATTCCGGGGGCCATGACCAAATAAGGACCGCTCCGGCTTAACTTAAATTTGTTCATCTCCAACTCTCCCGATTGCATAATTGAGGGGGAGAGTCCCCCTCCTTCATCTAGATCAAGCGACTATTTTTTCAGCATTTTGTTAACGGCTTCATCAGCCTTTTTCAATGCATCTTCTACAGACATGGTTTTCAATTGTGCGGCGCTCAAATATTCGGAAACAAAACTCTCCCACTTTTCTTCCTGCGGGAAGAACGGACGGGCCTTGGCCGTTTTCATCGCTTCTTGAAGCGCTTCATAACGGCGGTACTTCTTCACATCGGTACCTTCGATCAGTTCGTTGGTTAACGCCGGGTCGGAATAAGATTCTTCTCGAACCGGGTCTCCTCCACCCATGGTCGCCTGACGCACATCATTCTGCTTATTCTCGAGCCAAATCATAAATTTAACCGCTTCATCCGGATTTTTCGTTGATTTCGGAGCTACGATCGACCATCCGCCGATATGCGGCGTAGAGCTTTTCATAGCCGGCACTTGCACGAAATCCCATTTGCCGACCGTTTTGGACGTTTGGGGATTGTCTACTTCAAAAGCGCTCCAGGACCAGTGAATCGCCATAGCCAATTTCCCTTGAGCCGCATCCGTCGCTACTTCGGCAAAGGTATAGTCGTTAATTCCCGGAGGCGAGTACTGCAGTAAATCTACCCACGTTTTGGTTGCTTCAATCGCCTGAGGAGTGGATAAGGACGAAGTCATCGTATTCCAATCAATCACGTCCGCACCGTTCGAGTACATAAAGGTCAGCCAGGTATGCACATTCCCGAATCCTTTACTTGCCTGGGCGGCCCATCCGTACAATTTTTGCCCGTTATATTCTTTACCGTTAAAGAATTCAGCCGCATCCCTGAACTGCTTCATATCCTTTGGAGGTACCAGGTCGTAACCGTATTTCGCTTTAAATTCCTCTTTTATTTGCGGGTCATTGAATAAATCGGAACGATACCACAGCAATTGAGGATGGATCGATTGCGGCAGTCCATAGATCGTTCCTCCTTCGCCAAAGGATCCGTTTTTGTCATTCCACTGCGATAAAGCCAAAGCTCTCGGCAGGTATTTCGAAGTGTCCACGTTATTCTTTTTCAGATAGTCATCCAAAGGCAGCAGGCTTCCTGTCGAAGCAAATTCCGGAATCCAGTTATAATCGACGTTAAACAAATCATAATTGGCTTGACCGGCGATGGACAGCGCCAGCTTCTGATAAATGACATCCCGGCCTACCAATTCGACGTTGACTTTAACACCCGTTTCTTTTTCGTATTCTTTAGCCAATTCTTGAGTGGCTTGTCCCCAGGAAGAGCCGAGAAATACCGTATTTAATGTGACTTGCTTGCCGTCACTGCCATTGCTGCCGGAAGCCTGTCCGGCTTGATCGCCGGAATTGGAAGAGCATGCGGAAAGCAGCAGAGCACCGGAAAGCATCGCAAGCGCCAGTGGCTTAGACTTCAATTTCATATCCTCATTCTCCTGTCTATGATATGGAATATTATTTCGAGATTTCGACGATAATTTTAATGGTGTCTTTATTGTTTGCCGCTTCCTGGATGCCGTCGACGACTTGCTCCAGAGGAATCGTTTTGGAAATAATATCGTTCGGGTTGAAGCGTTTGCTGGAGATCATGTTGATCGCTTTGGTCCATGTGTTGTATGTTCCCGCATAGGATGCTACAATCGTAAGCTCCTTGCTGTAAATTTCAAACGGTTTAATTTCCATCGTCGCATGTGCAGGAGCTGCACCGTACACAACCAGTACGCCGCCACGGCGAACCATTTGAAACGCTTGCTGATAGGTCGGAATAGCACCTACGGCTTCAATAACAAAATCCGCTCCCCGGCCTTCCGTCAAATCAAACACCGCTTGAACCGGGTCCTGCTTGGAAGCGTCGATGACATGATCGGCACCCAGCTGCTTCGCTTTTTCGATCCGGGTCGGGTTCATTTCACTGATGATGACCTTCGTTGCTCCGTTCAATTTGGCCAGCTGCGAGTGTACCAATCCCATCGGCCCCGCACCGATAATCGCCACCGTGCTGCCCATTGTAATTTTCGCCTGTTCCTGGCCCCGGATGGCGCACGCCAACGGCTCGATGTATGCGGCTTCTTCCCAGGTCATGCTGTCAGGAATGAGATAGACGTTGGATGCAGGCGCCTTCACATATTCGGCGAAAGCACCGTTGGTATGCACGCCAAGCTGCACAATTTCATTGCAAAATAGTTTTTGGCCGGCCCTGCAGAAAAAGCAGGTTCCGCAGCTGATGTTAATATCCGCTGTCACGCGATCGCCAACCTTGACGTTTTTTACGGCGGAGCCTACTTGTACTACTTCACCCGAAAATTCATGTCCCTGGATCAGCGGGGTCGGCACCGGGAAGTGACCACGGAAAATATGAGGGTCCGTACCACAAATCCCGCAGCGCTTTGTCGCAATCAATACTTCGTGGTCTGCAATCTCAGGTACAGGCACTTCTTCAATTCTCATGTCTTGCGGCTGATGGAGCACAGCAGCCTGCATTGTCTTTTTCATGTTCTAGTCCTCCTTTAATCAATCGAGCTAAACAGTTTTTTCAAATAATCAATCGATTCTTTGGTATATTGATCGTAAAATTCCTCGCAGCGGATGCCGCTGAACGGATCGGCAAAAGGCGGAAGCAGCTCCATCGAAATGTAGCCTTCATATCCGATGTCTACCAGAGCTTGCGCAATCGGCTTGAAATCGATGTGTCCTCTGCCCGGGGCCGCCCTGTTGCTGTCGGCAAAATGAACATAGAATAATTTATCGCCAACTTGACGGAAGGCATCAGCGATATTCACTTCCTCGATGTTCATGTGATACGTATCGCCCATGCAGCCTACGTTAGGCAGGTTCACTTCGTTCACCAAAGCCAGGGATTGCTCCAAACGGTTAATCAGATAAGTTTCATAACGGTTCCAAGGCTCGACCGTCAGACGAATTCCATGCTCGCCGGCATACAGTCCCGCTTCTCTGATGCTTTCAGCCGCCCATTTCAGCTCGGTTTCGATATCCGCTTCAGCGTGGATTTTCATATTGGCCGTCGGGGTAACAGAAATACCTTTAGCCCCGATCAATTTGGCATAGTCAACACACTCTTTTACATAATTCACCGCGTTTTTCCTGATTGATTCGTTGCTTGAAACCAAATCTCTCTCCGGTGTATAAATGGCGCAAATAGAGGAAGCCTCGACATTGTACTTCTCAAGCAAGCTTTTAATCTCTGAACCGTTTACATTTTCCGGCTCTCCGACGAACTCAACCGCGTCATACCCAAAACCCGCGATTCTTTTTATGCTCTGTTCGATTTCTTCTCCTGCATAGACCAGTACGTTATAGGCATACTTTATTTTAGGCATCTGGTTTACCCTCCCCTTAATGATTCAGAAGTGATCAGGTCGTTTCCCATGGTTTACTTCCCCATGTCATCCCTCCTTGATAAGGTATCGCTTACATGCAACGCTTTCATATAGCGTTTACATGAAACCTCTCGCATCCTGATGGTGTTGAATGCACTTTCATAGAACTTTCTTAGCACTTTCATCGTACCAATTGGAGAAATATCGTATTTATTCGACATGTTTCAACACGACTTTTAATCCATTTTTTATAATCAAAACAAAAAAATCCCTTTTCATGGACAGTTTGGTCTATCCATAAAAAGGGATGGGTTCTCCGTGCGTTTCCATTTTTTATTCTTTCTCTACCATCGTGCTGCCACTCTCTCGTTTTTTGCGAAGGAACAGCCGGAAGACGACATAGATAAAACAGGCCGCAAAAGGCACCCACAACAGATTCAATCCGTACCGGTAAATCGTCATTCCCACTTCAGCGGCATGGTCGACCGTTAAACGTCCCGCCGTGAAAAAAATCAAGGTCCACAAAAGCCCTGTCGTATAAGAAAACAGAGCATACCTGCTAAACGGCATTTTGTTCAGTCCTACAATGTAAGGCATCACGTGCCGGATGACAGGAAAAAAATAGCTGATCACAAGCGCCAGACTACCATACTTGCTGCTCCACCGTTGAGACATTTCGATATATTGATTCATGTTTTTCTTTCGTCTGAGTTTATCCAGTACGGGTGTCCCGATATAGCGCCCCAGAACATAGCCCAAGGTAAGACCGGAAACGACTCCGAGATAAGTCAGGACGAAGGCTGGAATGGTGTGCAGCAGGCCTCCCGCCGTTACCGCACCGCCGGTCATCACAATGACCTCATCGGGAATCGGCATTCCCACAATTCCCAGCCATAAGGCAAAGAATAAGGCTGCATATCCGTATTGTCCGATCAAATCAAGCAATGTATCGTATGTCATGAAGTCGGATCCGCTTTCTTTCGGCACACATATACGAATGCAGGCGGAAGGTTGAAAGGTACGAACCGGATGGTTTCGATATCAAAATAGCGCCTTAATTGCGGCTTCATTTGCAGTGAATATTGAAAAGCAATGAAGCTTCCGCCCGGTTTCAAGGACGAGATAATTTGTTTGATCAATCGATCGCGTACTTCTCGCGGGAAATTAAAGAACGGCAGCCCGCTGATGACAACGTCCAAACCGTCCAGTTTTTCGCGGCGCACCGCCTTTTGAATGCCGCAGGCATCCGCATAGCAAGCGAACGCAGGGTATTTTTGCGCCAGCTTATAGCGCAGCACCGGCTCTTTCTCGAACAGCAGCACTTTGACCCGGCCTGAGGCAGCCTGCTCAATATATTTGGTCAGCGCTCCCGTCCCCGCCCCCAGTTCCGCCACGCTTTCGATTTTGTCCCAAGCCACCGGCCTGGTCATCGCCTTAGCCAGAAACCCGGAGCTCGGGGTCACGCTCCCTACCTCTTTGGGAGATTGAATAAACTTGTTTAGAAATAAGAATTTTTCCAGAACGATCGAACCGAGATTCATTTGCACGAAACCCTCCCTGCACAGATAACACTAGGCTAACGAAAACACCTTTAGAACATGTGAAGGATTTTCTGAATAATTTCTTAAGATGCAAATTACTCCTTGCCCCCACCTCATGGAAATCCTTAGACTGCCATTCTTAGTTGGACGGTTTCAATTCATTTTCCCCTTCAAGGATTGCAGTACAATATTTGCAGCGAACTGCTTTCAAGGGAATGTCGGAGAGGCATTCCGGACATTCCTTGGTGTTTGCTTCAGGTTCCGGCTTGCTCTCTTCCTTTCTGCGCAAACGATTGAGCTGCTTCACGGCTATAAAGATCACAAAAGCAACAATCAAAAAGTCAAGCAGATTGTTGATAAATAGTCCGTAATTCAGCGTAGGCGCGCCTGCTTCTTGAGCCTGCTTGAGCGATGTATACGACACTCTGTCCAGACTGATGAATAAATCTGAAAAATTGACCCGGCCAAGCAGCAATCCGATCGGAGGCATGATCACGTCATTGACGATCGATGTGACGACCTTGCCAAAAGCCGCGCCGATAATGACCCCGATGGCCAGCTCGATCATATTTCCTTTGATGGCGAATTCCTTGAATTCCTTCAGCAGCCTTGATGCCAAAACAGAACAACCTCTCTTCTCCAAATTCGGTTTATCATCCTATTTTACACTAATCAACCTCTTTATGGAAATGCCTCCATGCAAAATTCATCACCTCTTGCATTACAGAATAATTCGAACCGAATGATGCGGCTTGTGTCAGTCTAACAAAACCGTCCTGAAGCATTGCACGCTTCAGGACGGTTGGGCTTGCCGGCGTTATTTGGCTGTAAACTGCTGAGTAAACATCTTGCCGCAAGGGCCTCCCTCCACGATACCGATGCCGATATGAGTGAAGTCCCTGCTTAGTATATTGGCACGGTGTCCTTCGGAATTCATCAGCGCTTGATGGGCTGACTCCGCATTTTGATTGCAGGCAATATTCTCCCCCGCCGTCCGGTACCGGATTCCGAATCGTTTCATCATGTCGAAAGGCGAGCCATACGTAGGAGAATCGTGGGAAAAATAATCTTTGTCCGTCATATCCTGACTTTTCAGCCGTGCCACTTTGGACAGCTCCAAATCGACGGCAAGCGGAGACAACCCGGCTTCGGACCGGGCCTTGTTGATCAGGTCGATCATCTGCTGCTCCTCAGGCATAAGCCCGGGCGGCTTCTCCTGAGGCGGCGGACCCGGCTTGGGCGGCATCGGACCCGGGGCGGGAGCGGGTTTCTTCGGAATTTTCAGGTTTCCGTATGCCCAGAGGATTGCTTGCAAGGTTTGGTCATCCACCGCCCCTGTAGGGGGAAGTCCGTTAGCCTTCTGAAACACCCTGACGCCGTTGGCTGTATCGGGTCCGTAATAACCGTTGATCTGACCCTGAAAATAGCCAAGCGATTTTAACATCCCTTGAACCGCATAAACGTCCGGACCTTGTGCACCTTCGCCGAACGCAAGAACCTTGCCTGCGATGGTCAGGCTCATGAACAGGCAGACGAGCCATATCAAAGCGTTTTTCTTGTTGCGCCAACGCTGCAGCATCTTCGCAAATCCCCCCTGAACTGGTTAAATAATCAAGTCTACAACCAGCATCCCCTTCCGGCCGCATTTTTATGATTTGGTTTGCAGATAAGAATTCCTCTATATGTAAAAGACCTGCGCTACAACACAAAAAAGCCCGTTTCCCATGCTGGAAACGGACCGGTTCATACGATATCAGCGTTTTCTTCGCGACAAGGACACGACGAAAGATAACGCACCAAGAATGAGGGCGGCAATGGATAAGTACAGCGGCGCTCCGGAGGCTGCCGGTGCTCCGGCCGCCGGTTCCCCGGACGCTGAAGGCGCTGCGGCAGAATCGGCTTTGCCGGCATCTGCGGCAGGAGCGGTATGGCCGTGGCTGTCTGTGGCTGCCCCTGCCGGTTTGGCATTGACCTTGGTTACGGAAGCCGGCTTGTCCGAGCCTTCCGCGCCTACCCACTCGACGACACTGCCGTCCTTGTAGGTTTGATAAGCCTTCCATTGGATCGCTGTAGCGTTGTCGGCTACTTTACCCTGCATATAAAATTCTCCGAACTCTGTAGGACCGAGACCTTCTCCCGTTGCGGTCCAAATCACACCGGTAATTTTTCCGTTGTCGTCTTTGGTCAGTTCATAGCTCCAACCCGGCTTCGGCTCGAAACGGGAGATGGAGACGGCATCCAGCGGAAATTTCACTTCCACCTTCACTGTCGGCACATCTTTCTCCGTCGGGACCCGGACGGCAAATTTCTCGTAAGATCCTTGCGTCGTTTCTTTTGGCAGCACGGTGACGTGCGCGCTGGCCAGTCCTCCGGTCATAAGCGATAAGAACAGGCTCAATACCAGCGTAATATGCCATTTTTTCATCATATGGAATCCCTTCTTTCTTAGCGATCAGTATATCCATGTGTAATGTATAACAAACCGCCGCTTGAAAGAATGACTCGATTGGGCTATTTTCGCCCGTTTTTTTGTCCGATCTGTGTCAAACCGTGCCGTACGGCATACGCTGTCAGCTGCACCCGGTTGTCAAGGGACAGCTTGGCCAAAATGTTCTTGATATGATTTTTCACCGTATTTTCCGTGATGACGAGCGTTTCTGCAATTTGCCGGTTGCTTTGGCCGCTGGCCACGCAGCTTAAAATTTCACACTCCCGCTGAGACAGCACACCGGGCTGTACATCGCTCACATTCGCGTCCGCTGAACGAAACGAATGGAACAGCCGATCCGCCATACCGCGGGAGATTTCGCTGTCATCATCAAGCAGCCCGTGCAGGTAGGCGATCCAATCGTCCGGATCCATATTTTTGAGCAGATATCCTTGTGCGCCATAGCGGATGGCGGTGAACAAATCCGCCACGTCATCGGATACCGTAAGCATGACCACGCGGATATGGGGATAGAGCTGTTTAATCCGTTTGGTTGCTTCCAGCCCCCCCATCACCGGCATTTGAATATCCATCAGTACGAGATCCGGCAGCAGCTCGCCGCAAAGCTCGACGGCTTCCTGCCCGTTGCGCGCTTCACCGATCCACTCGAAGCCGCTCTCGCCCTCGATCAGGGTACGGACGGCCTTCCGCGCAAGCGGATGGTCGTCCGCGATCAGTACGCGGTAATTCATGACGTTCTCCCTCCCAGTTCCTCACGCAGCGGCCCGGTAACCAGCAGTTCCATTCCTTGACCCGGCGCTGTTCTGATTTCCAGCTTTGCCCCCAGTTCCTTCGCCCGCTTTCGCATGATGGAAATCCCGTAACGTTGAGGCTGCTCCGGCGCTTCACGATCCGTTCCTTTACCGTTATCTCCAATCCTCAAGCTCCAGTTTGCCCCGTCCTCCTGCAGGACAAACTCAATGTAAGCATGGTCTGCCCGGGAATGCTTGCGGATGTTCGTAAACGCCTCGCGGATGATCGAGAACAGAGGCACCTCCGCAGACGGCGGAATGCGATCCTCAGGCACGCTGATATGCTGATCGACGGCAATGCCGCTCATGCCGCTCCACTCCTCCAGCCATGTCTGCAGTCTGGCAGTAAAGCTCGCCCCTTCTTCCGGCGCCGTTCTCAAATTAAAGATCGCTTGCCGCAAATGATGATCGATCTCCGATATGGCGGAGCGGGCCTCATCCAGCTGCCCTTTTTTTAACTGCACGTTCATAAAAAACAGAATCTGCGCAATGTTGTCGTGCAGCTCCTGCGCCAGCCTTTCCCGCTCCTCATATACCGCCCGTTTGGCCTGTTCTTCCGCCAGCTTCACGTTCATGCTTTGAATGCGTCCGAACATCCATGTTCCGAACAAATAAGAAAGCAAAAGCGTGAGCAGGGTCATATAGAAGTTGCCTGCTTCCATAGAAAGCACATCTAACAAAAAATCATGCCGGATGTACTCAAAGCCTCCAATGATAAGCGGCGGCAGTAAAATCGTCAATATTTTATAGCTTCTCATGGACATATTCATCTGCTTCACCTCACAGCTCGCGCATGGATTGGATTCCATTCTATACGGATATACGAACCTGCATAGAAATCGGGCGTCCCTTCTCTAAGACACAGCCGTATGGCCCTCTGAATTTTGCCGGTATGATATCGACGAACGAATGATACCCCTATTCTAACATAATAAAACAAGCTGTAACTCCTTATCGTATTAAACGCATTGACAGAATGCAAAAGCCCATGTATCATTTTTGGTACCAAGTACTAATATCAGGTTATAATTTTTTTGAGCGTGAATATAATAAACTGAGGTGATGTGATCATGAATCAATTCGTTCCAAGAATAACGGCGGTTGGCAGCTACACGCCCGAACGCCGGCTGACGAATGCGGATCTGGAGCGTATGGTGGAAACCGACGACGAATGGATCGTTCAGCGAACGGGCATCCGCGAAAGACGCATATCGGCGCCCGAAGAGTATACCAGCCACTTGTGCATTGAAGCGGTCAAGGATCTCGTGAACCGGTACGGAGCCGCATTGGATGACGTGGATCTGCTCATCGTTTCGACCAGCACCCCGGACTTCACTTTCCCTTCGACCGCCAGCCTGGTCCAAGCCCACTTCGGCATTCCGCAGACACTCGCGTTCGATCTCAGCGCCGCGTGCGCCGGGTTCATCTACAGCCTGCATACGGCAAGAAGCATGCTCGCGTCAGGGCTGCACCGCAAGGCGCTCGTGATCGGCGCCGACGCCTTATCCAAAATAACGGATTACACGGACCGCACGACATGCATTTTGTTCGGCGACGGAGCAGGAGCCGTGCTGCTGGAACGGGATGCCGAAGGGGCGGAAGCGAGTTGGCTCGCGTCTACCTTCGGCTCCGACGGCACCGGGGGCGTGCACCTGTACCGGACCGGCATCGCCTCCTCCTTGAACGGGGTACCCGTAAACGCCGGCGGCAAGCTGGTGCAGAACGGCCGGGAGGTATATAAGTTCGCCGTACAGACTGTGCCCAAAGGTGTAGCCGAACTGCTTAAACAAGCCGGTCTGTCCAGCGGCAGTGTGGATTGGTTTATCCCTCACAGCGCCAATCTCCGGATCATCGAGTCCGTATGCGAGAGAACGGGGATTCCGTTGGAAAAAACTCTGCATACCATCGAGTATTTTGGCAACACCTCGGCCGCGACCATCCCTCTCGCTTTACATCAGGGGATCAAGCAGGGCTTGCTGAAAGAAGGCGACAAGGTGCTTATGTACGGCTTCGGAGGAGGTTTTGTACATGGAGGTTTGCTCCTGAAATGGAAGGAACCGTTGAGCAAAAGATAAACACTGGCATATGTTATACAAATAGCGTCCCTTCCCCGCGAAGGGACCTTCATTTGGAACATTCTCCTTTACAAAATGGACGAAAGCTGCGATTCCGCTGGGCCAATGCCAATGTTCCCGTTTACCGGAGCAGCATATATTATGGCATAATTTTGTTTATAAGGGAGGATGAATGATGCATCAGCAAGCAACCAGCATTATCGAACATATGGCCTCCTCGCATTGGGAAATGTCGAAAATTCTGGAGTCGGAGAGGCATGTCGCCGTACGGATGGCCGAGCTCGTTCATGAAATTCCCGAGTATAACCCGACTTTTGATGATATTCCGGCATTGATGGAAGGTTCTCTGCTTGTCACCAAAAACGTTGCGGCCTATCTGAACAGCCTTGCCGATCTGTCCGACGCCATTGGGGATAATTTGAATTTGATCATGAAAGAACAGCGAAGCTCCGACGGGGAAGAATAACGTATGTTGATAATGGAAAGAGGGTAACCATGAGCAGAGAGGACTCTTATTACAGAATCTTGCAATCCGTTTCCCGATTACAGTTCAATATATCGCTAATTCTTGAAGCAAAAGCTATCGATGCCTCCCGTTCAAGCCAATGGCTTTGCCATCACATATCCTCCATGCAATTTGAAAATCAAGGTGAACAGGTTGCAAAAACCGTGGAAATCCACGATCATCTGCTGGAAGTCATTGACGGTTTGACCAAAATGGAGCTGGCGCTTTCGAAGAACCTTCAGGCTCTTTTAGGGGACCAAGAGGGCGGCGGCGCCAATGATCCGGGGATCACAGGTTGATCAATCCAATATCGTTCGGAGGAAATTCAAAGTGAACTGGCATGAGGAAGAAGCGCGAACAAAGCTTCATATTCTAATTTCGCTTGCCCGAAGTCAGCGTGCGCTGTCCAGAATTTTGGAAAGCGTAGCGGACGTTGCGGAAAAAACGGAGCCGGCCGGTGAGAGGCTTGTTGAGCAAATGGAAGCGCTCAGCAAGTACCAAAGGCAGATTGCAGTCAAAATGATTGGAATCAAAATACGAAAAAAAACCAGCGGAATCCCTCAAAAACCGTGGATCAACCAAACGCTGGTTCATTACCGTCCTCAAACTATTTCTGCGAAGGAATAGTTTTTTTATTGCCTCTCTGTACTTTACTTCACGTCAATCCGCATGCTCAATGTACGATCCCATTAAATGCCTACGATACCTGTCCAAACCCCCTTTCCCCCGGTCACATATGCTGTATGGTCAAGTATTACTCCGAATCCGGGGACAAAGTCCAGCGGTAATATGTCAAGTCCCTGATTCGTGGAAATTGGAAATTATTTTGGCCCAAAACGCGATGACTCAGGGAAAAAGGCAACACCAAACTAAACCCAGTCGAAAATCGAGTTAATTACCAGATTTTAACTGGGAATCCGTGAAGGACTTTGGCAAAGGAGGCGTTAATCCTTCGCAGTTGTCACCTTCCTTCCAGGCGTGTAGAGTTGGCCGTTGCGTAGCAGCACATCGACCAGACGCACAAGTTTTCTTGCCGTTAAGACGAGGGCGCGTTTGTGTTGATGCTTAGGCACTTCAACGTACTTCTTCCGGTAATACTCGCCGAATTCCGGTTCGCGGTTTTTCACCGAGTTGGCAGCTTCAACAAGGTAATAACGAAGGAATCGGTTGCCGGAACGAATGCGTTTGGTATCTTCGGCCTCAAAGCCCCCGGACTGATGTTTACGCCATGTCAGGCCTGCATATTTAGCTACGGCGGCCTGATCGCTAAAGCGTTCGATGTCGCCGATCTCCGCCAGAATGCCGGCGGCGTACACCCGGTCGATGCCCGGAATGGAGCGCAGGCACTGAGCGCCGGGGATGCCAGCCAGAATGCGTTCGATCGCCTTGTCCAGCTCTTTCAGTTGGCTCTGAATACTCCGGATGGCCTGTATGGAAGTGCCGAGAACCAGATCAATGGAATCCTCTACGACCTTTGAAAGGCGGTAGGACGCTCGTGCAGCCTTCTGGATGCAGCGGGCGACATGCTCCGGGTCAGGGAAACGGTTCTTTCCCTTCTCCTTGAGATAGTCGGCCAAGTCGGCGACTTCCATGTCGGCAATCTCATCGAGGCTGAACTTTTCCGAGAGCATCTCCATGATGGCGTGGCCGAAAACGGAGCTGTCGACTTCGGAACGAAACGCATTGCATTTGTAGAACAGATTCTGCAGGAAGTACTGCTTCTCGCGTGTCAGGTTGTGAACCAGATGGTACCGCATGCGCGTCAGGCGCTGAAGCGCGATGTACTGCTCCTGCATGACGATGGTCGTCGTGAGACGGCCGAAGCGCAGGCGTTCGGCGATGATCCAGGCATCGATCCGATCGGTCTTGTCCATATCCGCGTAGGCTTCCCGGAACTTGTTGATAAGCTTCGGGTTGATCGTGAACACCTTGGTTTTCCGCTCTTGAAGCGAGGCATCCTCATGCAGGTACATAGCCGGATGCCAGCTATAGACCGAGGTTGCTTCAAGGCCGATATGGATTTCGGAAGCCGGCAGCTTGTCCGCAGCAGCCACGATGCGGTCGCGCAGATGCGAGGCACCGTGCAGATTGTTTTCTACCTTGAGCGTTTCAAGCGTATCGCCTTCCGGATTCATGAAACACGCTTCCAGTTCTTCTGAACTGACGTCAATACCGACAAATAATTTCAAGGGTGATCCCTCCCTTCTGGATTCGGGATTTAGGGAATTGGACTCTTCGGGATGCCCCCAGCGCGCTCGCCGATCAGTCACCCTCGCATATGAGAACTTCCTTCGGTCCATGAGCTGCCTCGAAGCTGCTATCTTCGAGCATGGGTTGCCGAAGGGGACAGCCAGCGGGTAAGAAGTTCAAACGAGTGCTGGGGAAACAGACTTTAGATGTAGTCGAACTACAGGAGTGAGACGAATTTCCCCAAATGACCCTAAGCTCATTGTCTGGGAACATCACGAAAAGTCCAAGACCCTAATTGTATTTTTTAAAGTTGTCAAAGAGCGGTTTTCTCTCTGGACCCCGACTTCCGCTCCTTGCCCTTCGGGCTGCGGTGCGGGTCGGCTACGTCCACCATAGTTTCACTGCAGATTAACTGGAAATTCTTCAAAAAGAAGATTCTAAACATACTATACGAGGAGTGATAGCCATGCTGCCTCCCTACGTAGGCATCCTCGTCAACGATGTGATGTACGCTGGAATACCTTTAGGAAAAACCAAATACGAGAGGATCGATTATTACCTAGAGGCGGGCAAGAAATTCGGGATTACGCCATGCTTTTTTCGAATCCGTGATTATAAGGCAGGAAAGGCTTGGATTAAAGCTTATGTACAAACGGACGACGACAAATTTGAATTGGCTGTCGTCCCTATGCCTCAAGTCATTCATAATCGCGCCATTTATAACGGTATAAAGGAATTCCGCACACTTCGAAGCTGGTCCGATGAAGGAAGGGTGCTCTTTAACTCTTGGAACCGTTACGGCAAGCTCTTCATTCACAATGTGCTGATGAAAAACCCCGGTTTGCAGCCCTACTTGCCGCGGACCCGCAAAGCCACCCCCGCCAATGTAAAATCGATGATGAAACAATTTGATTCCATCATTATTAAACCTGACCGAAGCAGCAAGGGACGCGGAGTCATGAAATTATCCCGCACGCAAAAAAAGTGGAAATTGCTTTATCCGTCCACACTTCATGTGCGCAATACCAAATGGCATTCGATTGTATTCAACGGCCTCAAACTGCCCCCCGTCCTGCGCCGCAGATTGCAAAACGGAAAATATATCGTTCAGCAGTGTGTCGCCCTGGCAACCTATAAGAAACGTCCGTTCGACCTCAGGGTTGCCGTCCAGCGAGGAGCTGCGGGCGAATGGAAAATTACAGGAATCGTCGCCAAAGTGGCTTCAGACCGGATATTTTTGACCAATGTATCCCAGGGCAGCACGATTCACCGGTTGGAGGAGATTTTGCAGCAGGAATATCCCCACCTGACACACGAAGAAGTGATACGGAGTATCCATCATTTGGCCCTAAGCGTGGCTGATCAGCTGGGACAAAGCCTCCCCTGCATGGCCGACCTGGGACTGGATATCGGTTTGACCACAGACGGTGTCCCTATGTTCATTGAATGCAACGGGAAGGACCAGCGATACAGCTTCCTTAACGCCGGTATGCTGAAAGAGTGGAAAGCCTCCTACGAGAATCCGATGGCTTTCGCCAAACATCTTCTTACCTCCGGCAAGGAAGTCGATCGCCCTCACGCCGGCAAAGCGGATCGTTGACTGAGTTTAGCGAAATGCCGGAACAAGCGGAATTCCACCCAGAGGCCGGGAGGCACGAGACGTATAAAAGGCTTGCTCCTGCCGGGAACAAGCCTGTATTGATTTATTCATACACGCTTCCGATGGCAATCCAGTTGACAACCCCTTGGAACTCGCCGGAAACATTGCATCGTACGACTTCGATAACCGCACCGCTATCCTGTTTGCTCTGGATCACGGCGTAGCAGCCGGGGTGGCTCGTTGTTCCGACAAGAACATAGTTATCGTCAGCGTACGGCCGATCAAAAATGACGGGAATGGCCGCACTTTCCGTTTCACTGGAGAAAGAGAAGCTGCTCAGACCGAACTGCTGCGAAGTGGTCAGCAGCTTTCTTTCCGGTGCGGGGAAAAACAACGGATGCTGCCGTTCGTTCTTATCGTCCAGGATCGTATTTTCCTTATCGTTCTCCGTCTCTATATCGATCGCATGCAAATATATTTTGTCGCTCTTCGGCTTTTCTGTTCCTTCTGCCGCAGGCTCTTTGGTATGCGCCTTTTCGGACTTTTCGTTTGATTCCTTTGCCGGAGCCTCCGCTTTGTTCTCGGCCGGATTCGGGGCCAAACGTTCCTCCTCCGGACGAATTTCAGCAGCAGGCTTCTTATCCGCAAGCCCCTTCGTCTCCCGCTTTCCTTCTCTAACGGAAAGTCCGTTCAGCAGCGTTTGAAGCTTAGGTTCCAAATGAAGCAGAGAGATCGTTCCCGGGATCAGATGATATCCGGATATAGTTTCCTGCTTAATATGGAATCCATCCACCGTTTCATCACCCAAATGCTTCGACGTGACGGCCCCGTCGGCCAGCCGGCTGCTGTCCACCGCGCCCAGCGCGATCTTCTCCATCGTCACCGCATACGGCCTCAAATTGGCTTCACCCACGGCATCGACTGCCAGATGCTTCGATTTAACCGAACCGGACGTCAGATGCTTCGATTTAACGGAACCGGACGTCAGATGCTCCGAGCCAACAGAGCCCTCAGCCAGCCGGCTGCCGTTCACCGCTCCCGGCGCCAGCTTCTCCGTCGTCACCGCCTCCGCACCCAGTTGGGCTGCACCGACCGCTCCTGCAGCCAGGTGCTCCAATCTGACGCACTCCAAGGTCAAATGCTCCGGACCAACGGAGCCTTCAGCCAACCGGCTGCCGTCTACCGCGCCGGGTGCCAGCTTCTCCGTCGTCACCGCCTCCGCACCCAGCTGGGCTGCACCGACCGCTTCTTCGGTCAGGTGCTCCGAGCCGACAGAGCCCGACGTCAAATGCTTGAAACTGACGGAGCCTTCAGCCAGCCGGCTGCCGTCCACCGCGCCAGGCGCCAGCTTCTCCAAGGTGACGGCCTGCGGTCCGATTTGTGCTTCGCCGACCGCTTCAGGAGCCAGGTGCTCCGAACCGACAGAGCCCGCAGCCAACCGGCTGCCGACGACCGACCCGGGCGCCAGCTTCTCTGCGGTGACGGCCTGTGGTCCGATTTGTGCTTCGCCGACCGCTTCAGGAGCCAGGTGCTCCGGACCGACAGAGCCCAAGGCCAAATGCTCCGGACCAACGGAGCCTTCAGCCAACCGGCTGCCGTCCACCGCGCCGGGCGCCAGCTTCTCCGTCGTCACCGCCTCCGCACCCAGCTGGGCTGCACCGACCGCTTCTTCGGCCAGGTGCTCCGGACCGACAGAGCCCAGGGTCAGATGCTTCGCCGTGATCGAGCCTTCGGCCAACCGGCTGCCGACCACCGCGCCATGCGCCAGCTTCTCCGTGGTCACGGCATACGGCCTTATCTGCGCTTCGCCAACCGCATCGACGGCGAGATGCTTCAAAGCAACGGCGCCCGGGGTCAGATGCTCGGATGTTACCGAGCCCGCGGCAAGACGACTGCCGACCACCGCTCCCGGCGCCAGCTTCTCCGCCGTTACGGCCTGCGGCTGAAGCTGCTCTTCTCCTACCGACTCCGAAGCGAGGTGCAGGGGACCGACGCTTCCGGGTGTCAGGTGTTGAGAGCCGACCGAACCCTCGGCCAGACGGCTCCCGTCCACCGCGCCGGGCGCCAGCTTCTCCAAGGTCACGGCCTCCGGCATCAAATGCACCTCACCGACAGCATAGAAAGTAAGGTGTTCCGAGCCGACGGAATACGAGGTCAGATGCTCCGAGGAAACGGCGCCCGCGGCCAGACGGCTTCCGTCCACCGCTCCCGGCGCCAGCTTCCCCGTCGTCACCGCTTGCAGTTGCAGCTGTTCTTCGCCTACCGACCCTTCGGCGAGCTGAAGCGATCCGACGGCACCGGGGGCCAGATGCTCCGAGGAAACGGCGCCCGCAGCCAGACGGCTTCCGTCCACCGCTCCCGGCGCCAGCTTCTCCGTCGTCACCGCTTCCGCCTCCAACTGCGCTTCGCCTACCGCTCCGGCGGCAAGCTGGACCGATCCGACGGCACCGGAAGCCAGATGCTCCGATACGACGGCACCCGCGGCCAGACGGCTCCCGTCCACCGCTCCCGGCGCCAGCTTCTCCCTGGTCACCGCCTGCGGACTCAGCTGATCTTCACCTACCGACTCAGGCTCGAGCTGTGTTGGGCCGACAGCCCCCGGGGTCAGGTGCTCCCTTGCAACAGCTCCCCAAGCCAGACGACTGCCGTTTACTGCGCCGTAAGCCAGCTTTTCCGTCGTTACCGCATTGGACATCAAATGCTCTTCACCTACGGCTTCGGCAGTGAGATGTTCCGGTCCTACGGAGCGTTCAGCCAGATGTTCCGATGTCACAGCGCCTGCAGCGATTCTCCGGCCGTCGACGGCGCCTTCGGCCAGATGTGAGGCGCTCACGGCGCCATCTGCGATTTGAAGTCCCGTCACGGCGCCTTCGGCCAGCTTCTCCGTCCTCACCGCGCCATCCTCCAAGTGCTGCGCCTTCACGGATCCTGTCCCAAGGTGCACATGCTGAACCGATCCGGGGGACAGATGATCCGCCTGCACCGCTTCCTTGGCAAGCTTTTCCGAAGTCACACTGGCATGCGCCAGCTTTGCCGTTGTGACTGCCAGATTCGTAAGCTTATCCGTGGATACCGATTCGCTGGATATTTTGGAGGTTGTTACGCTATGATTCGAGAGATGTCCGGTATGAACGGCTCCCTCTTGCAAATGCTGCTGCTGCACCGCACCGTTGCTCAGCTTCTCGGAAGTGATGGAGCGGTCGTGCAGCTTCTCCGTTGTCACAGCACGGTCCTGAAGGTGTTCCGCTGCGACGGTTTTTTCCGCCAGATGCCCCGAAATTACCGCTTTATCGGCAATATGCGCCGATCCTACCGTCCCGGGCGTCAAATGCTCGCCTTTTACCGAAGCCTTCGCCAGTTTACGGGAGTTGACCGATTGCTCGGCAAGCTTCTCGGCAGTCACGGCCCCGTCGATCAGTTGGGATACACCGACACTGGAGGCTGCCAATTTATCACCGGTGACCACACGCGGAGACAAATGCCTGTTCTCAATCACCCCTTGCTGGATATGCTTAGCCTCAATGACCGCCTCCTGCAGATGAATTCCTTGTACAGTCCCTTTGGACAGCTTCGCGGAAGTCACCCCACCGTCCTTGAGATGGACGCTTTGCACCGCTCCGTCCGAAATGTGATTGGGTTGAATCTGCTTATCGGCAATGTGTTCGCTTCGAACAAGCCCTGCCGTCAAATGCTCGTTAACAATCGAGTGCATCTTCAAATGCTCGGACGAAACGCTCCATGGCGCTAATTTTTCCTCCGTCACCGCCCCCTCCGCCAGCTTGCTGGAGGTGATTTCCCCGTCCACCAGCTTGGCGGACGTCACGGACTGGTCCCTCAGCTTTTCTGTGGTCACCGCCTCATCAGCCAATTTGGATACATTGATGGCCCCGTTGGCCATATGAATCGTTTGAATCGCGCCGCTTTTGATTTTATCGGACGTGATGGATTGATTCTGAATCAGCTCTTCCGTTATGACTTCGTCCGCCAAGTGCTTGGTGTGTATCGAATGCTCGGCGATCTTCATGGCATCGATCGTTTTATCCGCCAATTTGTCTGACGTGATGCTGTTATTTTGAAGCTTCGAACCGCTGATCGCACGGTCCTGAATCTTATCCGAGGTAACCGCGCCGGCCGCCAGATGCTCTTCTGTTACCGCTCCGGGGGCCAGCTTTTGTTGGGTTACACTGCCATTAGACAATTTCGTACCGTCTACCGCATAATCTGAAATATGGTCCTTTGCAATGCTGCCGCGTTTAATTTTGGATCCGTCCACGGCATAGCGGGCTATTTTTTCCGATGTTACCGACTCGTCGGCCAGATCGTCCGTATAAATGATAGCGCCTGATGATAGCGGGGATGAAAGCTTCAAGGAAGGGCGCCTCGAGACGGGCGGCAACGTTTTCGGTTGAGCGGACTCCGATTCCCTGACGCGTCCGGGTGCAGAAGAGCTCAAGCCGGCTTCTTCCTTCCGTGCCGTTTCTCCCGAATCCAACCAGCTCAATTCATTCGTAAGCGCATCAACCCGTTTTCCTTGTGTCGGCCTGACTTTGCCGGAACTCCGGCGGCTCACTTTTTTCATATGTGTCCTCCTATATTCCGTAATGACCTTTCATGCTACGATGAAACCTTCGCAATTAGTCATTGCTAACATATGCATTCACCTAGAAGGACGTCATACAAACTGTTAAAAATAGGCAACTATACAGGAAATGCGCGCAGACGAGCACTGTCTGACCGACGGAGAGAAAGCCCTGGGCTTTTCTTGCCGAAGAAGCCCGGGGCTGCAAGAAACCAAGCTACACGCCCCGCTCTCCCTCTTCATAACGGAAGCAGTCCGTCGTATGATCCATCACCATGCCGACAGCCTGCATGAACGCATAACAAATCGTCGACCCTACAAAAGTAAAGCCCCGCTTCTTCAAATCCTTGCTCATCGCATCGGATTCGGGCGTGCTGGCGGGCACCTCCTGAAGCGAACGCCAAGCGTTGCGTATCGTCTTTCCGCCGACAAAGCTCCAAATATAACGGTCGAAGCTGCCGAATTCCTCCTGCACCTTGAGGAACGCCTGCGCATTGGTA
Organism: Paenibacillus sp. JMULE4; assembly: GCF_013337105.1. Taxonomy (NCBI): domain Bacteria; kingdom Bacillati; phylum Bacillota; class Bacilli; order Caryophanales; family Paenibacillaceae; genus Paenibacillus; species Paenibacillus sp. JMULE4. The sequence continues at coordinate 105,896 of NZ_SGWF01000011.1, read as the reverse complement.
ACGGCGGCCCGCATCTTGAGGCGGTTGCGAATCAAACCGGGGTCGGCAAGCAGCTCGTCCAGCTTCGCTTCATCATAGCGGGCTACAATGGCCGGGTCGAAGCCGTCGAACGCTTCGCGGTACCGTTCTCTTTTTTTCAGCACCGTATACCAGCTTAACCCCGCCTGCATCCCTTCCAATATCAGCATTTCAAACAGCTTCCGGTCGTCGTGAACAGGCACTCCCCATTCTTCATCATGGTATTGGATATAAAGCGGATCTTCATTGACCCAGCGGCAGCGGCAAACCATCCGATGACCAACTCCTTTTTTTCTCTATTATAGCGTATAATTAATGACGGGTATTGCTATATTCCTAACCTCAAGCGGGGGATTGCCATGAAACATGAGTTGACGGTTTACGAACAACAGATGGAAAAACAGCTGATCCGTTGGGAAAAGGAACTGCTCAAGCCTCCGGGGATGCTGGAAAAGACGTCCAGGGCGGTCCAATCGCGCGTAAATCAGGTCATTCCGGAAAAAGTCCATACAACGCTCACTACTGCGGTGAAGGGCATTGTCCAAACCGCTCTCTTCAGTATGGATTACATTCCGAAGAATGAACCGCTGTCGTTCATGTCTCTGGCCATGCGCGACCACCAGGCCGAAGAGAAGATTTCCTTTTACAAAAAGCTGGCGGCCGCAGAAGGCGCCGGCGCCGGTGCAGGCGGTATCCTGCTGGGAATCGCCGATTTTCCTATCCTCATCGGCATCAAGATGAAATTTCTGTTCGAGCTCGCTCACATCTACGGACATTCGACGCTGGATTACCGGGAGCGGCTCTTTATCCTTTATGTGTTTCAGATCGCTTTTTCCAGCCAAAATAAAAAACCGGCCCTCTTCCGAACGATTCTGGAATGGCCGGAGACCGTGAAATCACTGCCCCCCGAAGCTTCCTACGCCCAGTACATTAATTGGCGGCAGCTGCAGCAGGAGTACCGGGATACGCTCGACTTTCGCAAAATGCTTCAGCTGGTTCCCGGTATCGGCGCTTTCGTAGGAGCATGGGCCAACTATGGTCTGCTGGATGAGCTCGGGCAAGTAGGCATGAACTGCTACCGCTTGCGATGGCTGCAGGAAGCGAAGCGGCGCAAGCATGACGCCGATCAGCAGAGCCAGGACGACGACGGGGTAAAACCGTTTCAAACGGGCAGCCCTGAGTGACAAACGAACGGTGAGGAAGCCGCAGGACGATCCATAGGATATTTGCCGGCACATAAGCCCCCTTGCAGTCTCCGTCATCCGGACGAGGCAGCAAGGGGGCTGTGATATGGGAGGGCCACCCGTTAGGAAGGTTCCCTGATGGGCTTAACCTATATATACAAGAATATCCCCATCCGTGATGAGCTTCGACGTCCCCGGAGGTACATCTCCCGTGATCCGCAGCTGCACACCCTGACCCAGTTCCTCCGATGCCAAGCTGGTCCATTGGGCTTGAAGCGCCTGGGCGCGTTCGGAACAAATCGGAATAATGGCGACCTCCGGACGGGTCAAGCGAAGCGTTGCGGCGTTGAAGGCATCGTTTACACCGTGGTGTGGAGCCTTCCATACCCTGCAGCGGAGCTGCAGCCGCTGTGCCAGCCTTTTCCAGCCTTCTTCCAGCAAATCCCCGCCGAAGAGAACGCCGCCGTCCCCGGACGCTTCATCACGCGTCAAGAGATAGACGGAGCTGTCGTGGTTGGACAGTTGATGAAAACGTTCCAGCCAACCTGCCCCGGCCGCGCCGATCTTATCGCGGCATGCAAGCAAAGCTTCGGTCAAGGCGGCCCAAGCCGGGAGATAGCCGTAGGTTGCGTTTACATCCTGATAAAACTCCGGCGCCCAATGTGCAGCGAGCTCGGCGGCGGAAGCCGCCTGTACGGCCGGAGGCCATGCGCTTCCCGCCACTCCCAGCGTGATGACGAAGGCCAACAGCCGGCTTCGGATCCTTTTCTTTCCCATACCAATCCCATCCTCCCCTAATATAGCCAACGCTTGGAAGCGTCAGCTGTGGTCGGCGGGTGTCTAGACATCATTATCATAATCGAATTGGATTAGCGGAGTGTAAAAGCGATATAAAGATTTTATTAATTCCGCTCAACAGAAAAAAAAGCCTCCGCCGGGGCAAAAGCCATGGGCGAAAGCTTTAGAAGTAATGCTATTCGGTATACCGAACATCACCAGGTGACGAAGCCTTTGGCGCCGACTCCGGGATTGGTGATCATCTCTGTTACCGGAATCGCGTAAGCCACGAGAATCAAGACGACCAGCACGCCGATCCACACGCCCCAGCGTTCGAAGACGGCCGGTGTTTTTTCCGCCTGCTCGCTGACCTCGGCAATCGGAAATTCGGTCTCCCCCTTCGGCGCGCTGAGCAGCATGACGATGTTGATGATCATCAACACGACGCCGACGAACAAAATCGTTCCACCAATCGCCATCACCACATGATAAGGAATCCACATGATGGCATCCGGATGATCCTGATAGGTAGTGAATGCCGTACGCCGGGGCGATCCGAGCAAACCGACGGAGTGCATCGAGCCTGACATGAAGAACATGCCTACTGCCCAAATCACGGTTTGAATGATGCCGAGACGATGCATGAGCGGTGTCATCTGGCGGCCAAGAATCGCCGGTATCAACCAATAAGTAATGCCGAAGAAGGTCAATGCGACGCTGGAAGCTACCGTCAGATGAAAGTGTCCTGTAACCCAGAGCGTGTTGTGGATGACCGCATTCAGCTGATGGCTTGCGTTAATCAAGCCGCCGGCCCCCGCCGGAATAAAGATCAGCATGCCCATGAACGGGGCGAAAAAGCGCACGTCCTTCCATGGCAGCTTCTTAAACCAGCCGAACAGCCCTTTGGCGCCGACGGAGCGTCCGTGCAATTCGAAGGTGGCAAACAGCGAGAACGCCGTCATCAAGGAAGGAATAACCACCATAAACGTCAGAATCACCTGCACAAACTTCCAGATGTTAGAAACCCCCGGTTCCATCAGCTGATGGTGGAACCCGACCGGAATAGAGAATATCAAAAACATAATGAAGGATAGTCTGGCCAAGGCATCGCTGAATATTTTGCCGCCGATGACCTTGGGGATGACGCAATACCAGCACATATATGCCGGCAGCAGCCAGAAGTAAACAAGCGGGTGGCCGAAATACCAGAACAATGTACGGCTGAGCACCACATTGACGGTGTCCACCCATCCGAACGACCACGGAATGAGCTGGAACAGCACCTCAACGGCAACCCCCAGCGTAGCGATAATCCACAAGAGCATCGTGATGACGGCCATATAAGCGAACAGCGGCGTCGTTTGGCCGCGATGCGTCTTTTTCCAATAGCGGTAGTTGATAAAAATGCCGAGGCCGCTCATCCAGCTGCCGACCACAACGAAAACCAGCGCGATGTAGAACCAGGGCGATGCTTTCATCGGGGCGTAAAAGGTGTAAAGCACGGTCGCCTTATTCAACAAAATCAGAATGGTGGCCAGGATCGTGCCGAACGTCATCAGTCCGTAGCCCAGCCAGCCCAGCTTACGGGCAATCGGCAGCAGGTGCCCTCCCAGCGTCCGTGCAATCCCTGCAAGCATAAAGCCGATAATGAAATAGGTGGTGAACACTAACGCCATCAGAAGACCATGCGCCGTGAGCAGTTGATAGTAGCCGATCTCCATCGGAAGATGGATCATTCCCCCGCGCACCAGTCCTTGAAGCACGCCCGCTACACCGCCCAGAAACAGGGCGAAAAAGGCGAACAAAATATGAGCAAGCACCAGCGCGGAATCCCGGCTGTCAAAACGCTTGATATCGTTAATCATCGTATACACTCCTCGTATAGTATGTTTAGAATCTTCTTTTTGAAGAATTTCCAGTTAATCTGCAGTGAAACTATGGTGGACGTAGCCGACCCGCACCGCAGCCCGAAGGGCAAGGAGCGGAAGTCGGGGTCCAGAGAGAAAACCGCTCTTTGACAACTTTAAAAAATACAATTAGGGTCTTGGACTTTTCGTGATGTTCCCAGACAATGAGCTTAGGGTCATTTGGGGAAATTCGTCTCACTCCTGTAGTTCGACTACATCTAAAGTCTGTTTCCCCAGCACTCGTTTGAACTTCTTACCCGCTGGCTGTCCCCTTCGGCAACCCATGCTCGAAGATAGCAGCTTCGAGGCAGCTCATGGACCGAAGGAAGTTCTCATATGCGAGGGTGACTGATCGGCGAGCGCGCTGGGGGCATCCCGAAGAGTCCAATTCCCTAAATCCCGAATCCAGAAGGGAGGGATCACCCTTGAAATTATTTGTCGGTATTGACGTCAGTTCAGAAGAACTGGAAGCGTGTTTCATGAATCCGGAAGGCGATACGCTTGAAACGCTCAAGGTAGAAAACAATCTGCACGGTGCCTCGCATCTGCGCGACCGCATCGTGGCTGCTGCGGACAAGCTGCCGGCTTCCGAAATCCATATCGGCCTTGAAGCAACCTCGGTCTATAGCTGGCATCCGGCTATGTACCTGCATGAGGATGCCTCGCTTCAAGAGCGGAAAACCAAGGTGTTCACGATCAACCCGAAGCTTATCAACAAGTTCCGGGAAGCCTACGCGGATATGGACAAGACCGATCGGATCGATGCCTGGATCATCGCCGAACGCCTGCGCTTCGGCCGTCTCACGACGACCATCGTCATGCAGGAGCAGTACATCGCGCTTCAGCGCCTGACGCGCATGCGGTACCATCTGGTTCACAACCTGACACGCGAGAAGCAGTACTTCCTGCAGAATCTGTTCTACAAATGCAATGCGTTTCGTTCCGAAGTCGACAGCTCCGTTTTCGGCCACGCCATCATGGAGATGCTCTCGGAAAAGTTCAGCCTCGATGAGATTGCCGACATGGAAGTCGCCGACTTGGCCGACTATCTCAAGGAGAAGGGAAAGAACCGTTTCCCTGACCCGGAGCATGTCGCCCGCTGCATCCAGAAGGCTGCACGAGCGTCCTACCGCCTTTCAAAGGTCGTAGAGGATTCCATTGATCTGGTTCTCGGCACTTCCATACAGGCCATCCGGAGTATTCAGAGCCAACTGAAAGAGCTGGACAAGGCGATCGAACGCATTCTGGCTGGCATCCCCGGCGCTCAGTGCCTGCGCTCCATTCCGGGCATCGACCGGGTGTACGCCGCCGGCATTCTGGCGGAGATCGGCGACATCGAACGCTTTAGCGATCAGGCCGCCGTAGCTAAATATGCAGGCCTGACATGGCGTAAACATCAGTCCGGGGGCTTTGAGGCCGAAGATACCAAACGCATTCGTTCCGGCAACCGATTCCTTCGTTATTACCTTGTTGAAGCTGCCAACTCGGTGAAAAACCGCGAACCGGAATTCGGCGAGTATTACCGGAAGAAGTACGTTGAAGTGCCTAAGCATCAACACAAACGCGCCCTCGTCTTAACGGCAAGAAAACTTGTGCGTCTGGTCGATGTGCTGCTACGCAACGGCCAACTCTACACGCCTGGAAGGAAGGTGACAACTGCGAAGGATTAACGCCTCCTTTGCCAAAGTCCTTCACGGATTCCCAGTTAAAATCTGGTAATTAACTCGATTTTCGACTGGGTTTAGTTTGGTGTTGCCTTTTTCCCTGAGTCATCGCGTTTTGGGCCAAAATAATTTCCAATTTCCACGAATCAGGGACTTGACATATTACCGCTGGACTTCATGTCGGCCGGCTGTCTTATTTAACAACGATTTTCATCATCATCACTTCATGCGCCGCCCCGCAGTATTCATTGCAAAGCACCAAATATTCCCCGGGCTTGGTGAACGTGTAGGTTAGCCGGTTCACTTCCCCGGGCACCACCATCATGTTGATGTTCGTTCCATTGACTTGAAATCCGTGTACGACGTCCTGGCTGGTGATTTGAAAATGAACCTTCGCCCCGAGCGGTATTTCCATTTGATCAGGCGAGTATCCGAAGGCAAACGCCACGAGATTGGCTTCGTACTCCTGATCCCCGATTTGCTTTAAACCCGGCTTGTCGAACGGTGCGGTCGTGCTGAGCTTCTCCGGATCTACGGTATGACGATGATCGCCGGGAGGCTCCATCCCCAGCGCGAAAGCGCCAACCCCCACAACGGTCAAAAACAGGCCAAGCATGGATATGCCGAATATCAGCCAAATTTTTTCCAATCGATGAATGTGCATGTAAGTTCGACTCCTTCTCCTCTAGTGTCTTGCCATGAACAACAGAAACACACCGACCCAAGACAGCACCAAGAACAATCCGAGCAGCATCACGGATACAAAGGTGCCTTTTAACGATTCTTCACTATGCTTCCCTTGAGATGGCGTCATTTGGTAATGTTCATGCTTCGTCACGTTTTGCGGCTTTGTCATCGTCTTTTCCTCCTTCTTCCCGGAAGTATTTGATGTATACATTGTAAAATTTGCTTTTCATCCCCAACTATGATTTAAGTCACATTAGATGTTAAGCATTCGTGAACGATTAATAAGGCGAAGAACTGGCCCCGCCCTTTGGATGTATCATACTTTCAAATTTTCAACTGCCGGAAGCAGGCATATGTTGTAAAATAGAAGGAAGCAAGAAGCCCCAGCCAATAAAGGAGGAGAATGGGATGGAATTAGGACTTGGCGGGAAAATAGCCATTGTTACGGGAGCAAGCGCCGGAATCGGATGGGCCTGCTCTAAAGCGTTGTTTGATGAGGGCGCTTCCATTGTCATGGTCGCGAGGGACCCGGAGCGCATGGAGCAAGCCGCTGCCGCAATTCTTGAAGGTGATCCGGAGAAGGACGCTTCGCGCATCGTCACAGTGAAGGGAGATTTACGCGAGCCGGAGACCGTGAAGCAAACGGTGTCCGCCGCGATGGAGCGTTTTGGCCGCATCGATATTTTGATCAACAATGCCGGATCGGCTAAGGCCGGATCGTTTTTTGAGATGCCTGAGGAAGCCTTCCTGGAAGCGTGGAATTTGAAGCTGCTCGGCTACATCCGCATGGTCAAAGAAACCGCCCCGCACATGATCCGTCAAGGTGACGGGCGCATCGTCAACATTGTCGGAGCAGCGGGACGTACACCGGGCCCTACGTTTCTTGCCGGCAGTACCGCCAACGCGGCTCTGCTGAACTTTACAAGAGGGATCTCCAAGGAACTGGCCCGATCCAATGTCAGAATTAACGCGATTTCGCCCGGCATCACGGCTACGGAACGCATGCACAGGATGGCGGAGCAGCATGCGAAGGCCAAGGGAATCACGGTAGATGCTCAAATCGCGGAGCAGAACGCCAACATTCCGCTGGGCCATGTCGTAAATCCCGCAGAAATCGCGGCAATGGCGCTGCTGCTGGTGTCCGATCGCGTCCCGTCGATAACGGGTACGGAAATCGTTATCGATGGCGGACAGCAGCCGGGCGTTTAGACAAAACGATAAAAAAACCGCAGCGCTAACCGCTGCGGTTTCGTATTATACCGGCCAGGCTTCTTTACGGTAAGCCATATCCCAGAACATATATTCATACCGGCTGCTGATCACAAAATGGTTGCACATCCGCTCCCGATCCTGCGGCGTCACCTGCTCCGCGATGTCATCGATTCTTGCGATTTGCTCCTCCACCAGCTCGCGGAACCATTCACCGCCGTACGCGGCGATCCATTCCCGGTAAATCGGCTCCTCCGGCGTGCAGCCTGCAAGTCTCTCTCCAATCTCGTAATAGAGCCAGTAGCACGGCAGAATGGCGGCAATAATATCGCCCAGCTGTCCGGTGTACGCCGCCCGGAGCATATGCGACGTATACGCATAAGACGTCGGCGCCGGCTCGAACGCTTTTTGTTCCTCTTCGGTGATTCCGAGAAGCTTCGCAAACTTTTCATGCAGCGCCAGCTCTGCACTATATGTACCCTGTGCATGTACAGCCATGCGGTTCACCGTGTATAAATCGTTTGCCTTGGCAGCCCCTAAGGCCTGAATCCTTGCAAACTGGGACAAATAATAGGCGTCGTTCAGAACATAATGACGAAAGCAGTCCAACGGCAGCGTACCGTCGCCGATTCCGCGAATGAACGGATGCTCGAAGCTGGCCTGCCAGCTGGCATCTGCCGCCTGGCGAAGGTGTTCGGAAAATTTCATAAGTAATCCTCTCCATTTCTTCCCGTAAGATTCGTTAATCGCCTTACCTATCCCGTTCTAACATCCCCTATGTTGAAATACGGGAAATCCCGTCCGAGCCAGAACGCCGCGAGGCAGATCAGCAGCATTACACCGGCCAGAAGCCCGTCCCGCGCCGACCATCCGATCAGGTAATAATAGGACCGCCGCTTGGCCGAGGAGAAACGCTTGGCCTCCATAGCCACCGCGATTCTCTGGGCCCGGCGAATGCTTTGAGCCAACAGCGGTATGGCATACCTGTTCAGTGATTCCATCCAGCCCCGGATCCCTTTGGCTCTCTTCACACCGCGGACCTTGAGCGCCATCTGAAGCGTCCGGTACTCGCTGGCCACCATCGGCAAAAGCCGCATTGCGGCCATAAAGCTGTAAGCATACTTGGCCGGCAGCCGCACCTGCTGCATAAGGGAATAAAACAACCGGACGGGGCTTGTCGTCAGTCCGAACAACAGGCCGATCAGCGCCATATTAACCGATTTCAGCCCGATGTGCATGCCGCGATAAAAGCTTTCCTCCGTAATATGGATGAGACCCCAGCGCAACCAGGTTGTTTCCCCTTTGCCAAAAAATACCATGGACGTCGCGGAGGAGACGAACATCAGTGCAAAGGGCAGCGTCAAAAGCAGCAGCCGGCGCACCGGGTGGCCGGCTGCTGCAAAGAACAAAAGCGCAAGCATCCAGGTCACATGGATCAGAACATTCAAATGATGTGTCAGCAGTACGACCATAAACATGCCGATGGAGACGATCAGCTTAAAGGCGGGGTTGACGCGGTGCAGCCACGTTTCCCTGTAAGACCATGACAAAGCCCCTCAACTCCTTAGTTCTGCGGTGAGCGGCGGGCATGCCGCAGCGAATCGGCTTGCATATTCTTTGGGACTGAGCTCGGCGGCAAGACGACCCTGCCGTACCTCCCATACCCGGGTGGCAAGCCTTCTTACAATTTCCAGATCATGCGTGACCATGACGATGGCGATCCCTTCCCGGCGCCATGATTCCAGCATCTCCAGCAGCGCGAACGTATTTGCGGCATCCTGGCCGAAGGTGGGCTCGTCAAGCAGGACAAGCCGCTGGGCTTTCACCGTCGCCGCCGCTACACTGAGTCGGCGCTTCTGCCCGAGCGACAGCTGATACGGATGCAGATTGCGGTGCTGATCGAGGCCGAACCGCTGCAGAAGCTCCTCCGTTTTCACCCGGATCGTTTCTTCGGAATCCCTGTCACGCCTGAAATTAAAGGCCAACTCATCATAAACGCTGTGGGTCACAAACTGCATCTCCGGGTTTTGAAAAACATAAGCCGCCATGTCGGAGACGTCGTCGAAGCCTCGAACCGGCCCTCCTGCAAGCACATAGTCGCCGCGCGTTGGAATCAACTGCATTAGGGACTGAAGCAGTGTGCTTTTGCCCGCGCCGTTCTCCCCCACCACGGCAACCCAATCCCCGGGATACAGGGCTGCCGAGGCGGCTTCGATTTTCGGCGCCTTCCCGTGGTAACCGGTAAATCCGCGGAGCCGGACCAACGGCTCCATCTCCCCGGGTGTACCGCTTATGAATCGGTCGTTATCTTTTGGGAACCGGTCCTCTTCGTCTTCCCACACGCCAGGATACCAAATTCCGTATTCCTTGAGCTTCGGCTTAAAATCCCGGAAAACCTGCTCCGGCCTTCCGTCTGCCGCAATGCGCCCGTGAGCGTCAAAGAGGATCACCCGGTCGACGAAATCTACAATCTCGTCAATTTTGTGCTCTACGATAATGACCGTCTTATCATGAGCGACTTGTTTCACGGCTTGCCATACCTCCGCCGTCCCTTCCGGGTCGAGCAGCGACGTTGGCTCGTCGAGAAACCAGACGTCCGGCTCGAGCGCCAGCAGCGAAGCGATAGCCAGCCGCTGCTTCATTCCCCCGGAAAGCGAAGCAATCGGCACATGCGGATCATCCAGCACCAGCCCGACCTGCTCCAGGCATCGCCTGATTGTCTCCGGCATCCGTTCGTGAGGCACCCCGATATTCTCAAGCACAAATGCAATCTCTTCATCTGCATAGGGCATGCAGAACTGGGCGTCGGGGTCCTGGAACAAATATCCCCACGAATGCGGAATACCGATGTCTTCATATTTGAGCGGCACCTCCAGCGCATCCGGGATCAGCCCGCTCCAAACCTGCAGAAGCGTGGATTTGCCGCAGCCGCTTGGGCCAAGCAGCAGCACCTTTTGCCCTGCGGGCACGCCCGCCGTCAAATCGTCGAACAAAAGCGACGAACTGCCGGGAAATTTCAGCCTAAGCCGCGAAACCCAGGCGACAGCGCAGTCCGCCCCGTTCAATGCACGTTCTTCCTGTCCAGAGCCTGATAATCTTCGGCGGTTGCCGGGCGCACAAGCTGGGTGACTCCGGTTTTCTCCAATGCCTTCACCAGCAGGTAGGCCAGAGGCCCGCAGAAGAGATAGCCGCCGATAAACCGCATGACGATGTAAAGAATAAGATTCCAGGTTTGCAATTCGATGAGATAGCCTTTGAAAAAATCGAGCGCCAGCGCGCCTGCGCCAGCCGCAACCCCGGCCAGACCGGCTGCGGCCGCGGAGTATCGTTGATACAGGAATGCAGCGAAAACCAGCTCGGCGCCAATCCCCTGCAGCACTCCGTAGGTAAGCAGTTCGACTCCGTATGGCGAACCGGTGATCAGCTCGCCAGAGGCTGCGGCCACTTCCGCCAGAAATGCCACCCCGGGCTTGCGGATGATCAGGAACGCAACGGTCGCCGCCATAAACCACATACCGTACATCAATTGATCAAGCTGAATACCCGGAAGCTTGGCCAGATTGTAGATGTCGGTCCATACCCGATAAATGATGCTGAACACAACCGCAATGACGACCGTGACCAAAATATCCGTCAGTTTCAATTGTTTGGACATGGTATCCCCTCTCCTTTTCTATTATTTCACGGGAGCCTTGGGGAGAATGACGCCAAAAAGGCCGCTCCCCAATGAAGGAAGCGGCCATATAGGCACAAATAAAGGCGTGTGCGCCAATGATCTCCACTTTCCTACGCTGGTATAACCCAGATCAGGTTCAGAGGGTCTAGGATCTATTGATCCAATCTCAGCCTATTCGGCTCCCCTAGTGATATACATCATATTATCACGATTGAAATATTTGTCAATACCGAGATATCGCAAAAACTCTATAGCCAATACTTACCTCTTCTGCTACAATAATCCTTGCCTAGCGTTTTAAATTTTTATTCGGAGACGCCTTTTATTGGAAGCGCTATCTTTACGGAAGGGTGAGAAGGAATGGATGGAATGATTTCAATGGAACGGGAAGCAGAAAGCTTGATCACTGCAGAGATGGTATCCGACTGCTCTTACTGCACCATGGTTTCTCCCGACCCTCTGTACAAAACACCCGTGTACTGCACCAAATACTCCGGTTCATGCCAACCGATTCAGGTGAACCTGGCCGCTTGCCTCACCTGCGGAGAATACAAAAAAACGCCTATTAGGCTTAATCTGTAGTTATAAGTTGACAAGGGAGCTCCTTTAGGAGCTTTTCTTCCTTTTTAAGGGTCGATTTATGTTTGCTTTGTGCTTCGTTCTGTGTCAAGATAAGCGTTAGATTCGCTTACTTAACATTATGAAGAGAAAACAGGTGAACCTTTCGATTATGAAGATTTCGCTATTCCGGCTTCTGACCGAGCTTTCTTCGCGCAAGACCGTATCAAAGCTGACAGGGGCATTCGCCAAATCCAGAGCCAGCAAAGCATTGATTCCACGCTTTATTCGTACTTATGGCATTCGCGAACAGGATGCGGAAAAAGCGGTTCATGAGTATGCTTCTTTAAATGATTTTTTTACCCGCAGGTTAAAAAGCGGATTGCGTCCGATCGATGAAACGCCGGATACGGTGGTCAGTCCCGTCGATGCCCTGATTACAGGAATGGGCGGCGTTCAGGAGGGGTTGATCGTCAATGTCAAAGGCCAGGACTATACGATTGATGAGCTGCTTAATCAAAGTCCCCGCACGATCAATTACAAACACGGATTCTATTTTGTCTTGTATTTGAGTCCTACCGACTATCACCGGATCCATTCGCCCGTAACAGGGACGATTCTGGAGAAGGAGCATGTCGCAGGCAAGGTATATCCGGTGAACGATTTCGGACTCAAGCATATGCGCCGGGTTCTCAGCCGCAATGAGCGGTTGATTACGTATATTCAGCATGAAACCGGGGAAGTCGCCGTCGTGAAGGTAGGGGCGCTGAATGTGAGCAGCATCCAATACGTTACCCCGCTTCCGGCAGAGCTAAACCGCGGCGACGAGTTAGCCTACTTCGAATTTGGATCCACCGTCGTGCTGCTGACCGAATCGGGCACCTTTAACCCGCGCCAGGATTTGAAGGTCGGCAGCAGGGTTGCCATGGGAGAAGCGCTCGGAACAACGAAACGGAAGGATTAGGCCGTTAGCACCTAATCGGGAAAGGAGCTTCCTGCCATGCAGGTACAAACCGGAGCAGCGGCTTCAGGACCGGTCTTTCAGAAGGCCCCGGAGTCCAACGTGAAACCAACCGTATTCCGCATACTGCTTGCCATCAGTTTAGTTCATTTGTTCAACGATTCGATTCAATCGATTATACCGGCGATTCTGCCTATTTTGAAGGATTCCATGAATTTGACCTACATGCAGTCTGGTCTTATTGTGTTTGCGTTAAACATGACCGCTTCGGTCATGCAGCCGGTCATCGGCCTTTATTCGGATCGCCGCCCTTCTCCCTACATGCTGCCCCTGGGAATGGGGTTCACCTTCATCGGGGTATTGGGATTGGCTCTGGCGCCGACGTATTGGATGGTTCTGCTGTCCGTGCTGTTCGTCGGACTCGGCTCCGCCGTTTTCCACCCGGAAGGCTCGCGCGTGGCATACATGGCCGGGGGCTCTAGGCGCGGACTAGCGCAATCGATCTTTCAGGTCGGCGGCAACTCGGGCCAATCCTTGGCTCCGATCATGACTGCCCTTATCTTCGTACCGCTCGGACAATTCGGAGCGATCTGGTTCACAGCCGTAGCCGGAATGGCCATTCTTGTCCAGCTCTTCATTTCCCGCTGGTACAGCGGGTATATCGCGGCTCATCGGCCCGCCGCAAAGAAGAACGGCGTACGGGTGATGAGTCCTCTGCGCAAAAAACAAATCACTTTCGCCGTCGTGACATTGATTTTTCTCGTGTTCGCCCGGTCTTGGTATCATGCGGGCGTGACCATTTATTATCCGTTTTACTTGATGGAAAAGTTCGGCATTCCTTTGGAAAAGGCCCAAATCTACATCTTCCTGTTCGCCGCGGCGGGCGCGCTCGGCACCTTCATGGGCGGTCCGCTGTCCGATAGATTCGGACGGCGCAACCTGATCTTCTTCTCCATGGTAGGCTCCGCGCCGCTGGCTGTGCTTTTGCCTTATGCCAATGCATTCTGGGCGTACGTCATTCTGCTCATCAATGGGTTTATCCTCTTGTCGAGCTTCTCCGTCACAGTCGTTTACGCTCAGGAACTGATCCCGGGCAAGATTGGCACCGTATCCGGACTCATCACGGGTTTGGCCTTCGGTCTCGGGGCACTGGGAGCCGTGGCGCTCGGCGGACTGATCGACATCCTGCACCTTCCCGCGGTCATGCAGATGGTCAGCTGCCTTCCGCTGATCGGCCTGCTGACCTTCTTCCTTCCGCGTGACCGCATCCTCAAGGAATGGGCGCAGGAAGGATAATGAAAAGCACGATACAACCAGGTTCAGGTGTATCGTGCTTTTGGCTTTCGGGAGTATCCGGAACATTACTGCGCCGCCTGCTCAACGCCGCGCGATATGGATACTCTGTATCCGCTGAACTTTTTTACATTCATGACCGCCTGCCCGAACATGAGGTAGCTGCCCTTGATGCCGATCAGACGATCCGTAATGACCGGTGATTTGTCCAGGTCATACGTCTTGATTTTCTGAACCGGCTCCAATTGCGGATAGAGGAATTCAAATACCTTCGTGTCGTCGAGCAGATACGGCTTAAAGGCTTCCGGAACGTGAGCGAGAATTTCATCTCTGCTTTGAAGCAGTTCAATCTCGCTGACTTCGCCCTTCAGCATTTTGCGCCAGTCCGTTTTGTCCATCACATGCTTGCTGAGCTCAAATTCCAGCTCTCCCGCAAGCTTTCTTGTCGGCAGCTCGGCAATCGGAATCGCCTGTACGGCTCCTTGATCCGTCCAGCGCTTCATTTGGTTGCCCTTTCGGGTCAGACCCACCTTGAGACCGCTGCTTACCGCCAGATAAACATAATGCGGAACCATGCAGTGGGTTTGGGCGAAAGCTTCATCCCTGCATGTTCCTTGATCAAAGTGGCATTCATGCGGTTTTACGATGCACAGGTCATTTTCGGCTAAAGCGATAAAGCATGGATAGCAGTAGCCGGAATTATATGTTTTTTTATTTTTCTGCTGCAATGAATGCATCGGATTTCATGTAAAAACCGGATTTCAAGCTGCTCTCCAATCCAGTCATTCAGTTGAACCTCGTTTTCATCCAGCCGCAATATATATTGAACCGGAGATTCGTGCCGGTGCATAAAGCCTCTCAAAAAACCGCTATACATACGCTAGACCACTCCTGTATTATGTAGTATTGGAAATCTATCACTCTATCATCATTATATCTCCCCCGGTTGAAAAAGGATACTCAGGCTCCATGGATAACGCTGAGTTCTCCTGCACCCTTTTGACAGGGTTGTCATACGATAAACTATGCGCCATGACATTAGCCCGGAAAGGTGTGACGGTGATGAGTGGAATCGTCGAAAACTTCTATGCGAGCGGAAATACCGCTCGCGGCTTTGCCAATCTGTTCGATTCATCCATACAAGGTCTGGAGCGGCTTTTTATTTTAAAAGGGGGGCCGGTGACAGGAAAATCGAGTTTGATTCGGACGATAGGAAGCCGCTTGGCTGAGGAGGGCTATGATATCTGGCTGATTCATAGCCCTTCGGACAATGACGCGCTGGACGGTTTGATTATCCCCGCTCTAAAGGCGGGAGTCATCGATGGGACGGCCCTGCGTGAAATAGAGCCCCTGGAGCCGGGGACGGTTGTGCGATACGTGAACTTGGAAGAGACCGTGGATGCGGCACGGCTTACCGCCCGGCAAACGGAGATCGAACTCCTGCATGAGACCATTCAGCAGGCCCATGAACGCGCATATGCCGGGTTTGCGGAAGCGCTGCGCATTCATGATGAATGGGAAAAGGTTTATATCGCCAACATGAATTTTCAAGCAGCCGATGAACTGACGAATGAGTATATACAGCTCCTCTACGGCGATCGGAGATTGGAGAAGCGGAGCCGGGTCGACCACCGTTTTTTGGGAGCGGCCACTCCGAAAGGCGCGGTCGATTTTGTTCCGAATCTGACCGAAAATCTGAAAAGGTACTTCATTAAAGGCCGGGCCGGTTCAGGTAAGTCCACCCTGCTGAAAAAGCTCGCGGCCGCAGGGATGGAACGCGGCTTCGATGTGGAAATCTACCACTGCGGCTTCGACCCGAACAGTCTGGATATGGTCATCGTGCGGGAGTTGGGCTTCGCCATTTTTGACAGCACGGCGCCGCATGAGTATGATCCCGACCGCGCTTCCGACGAGATCGTGGATATGTATAAGCGCTGCATCCAACCGGGTACGGACGAAGCCCATGCGGATGCGTTAAGCGGCATCAAAGCGCGGTACGCCGCACAAATGAAAGCATCCATACAGCACCTGGCGCAGGCCAAATCGCTTCAGGATGAACTGGAGCAAATCTATGCCCAGTCCACGGATTTCCGCCGGATAGATCAGATCAAGGATGAAATTTTGCGGGAAATCTCCGGCTTGGCTGCGGTTCGTGACTGAGGCGGCATTGACAGCAATAAGCATCTTCCCTCGTCAAGCTGAAGGAAGATGCTTTTCGCTGTTCCCGGTTTGATTTCCGAATTATACGGTTGACTTGGGCTGTCTGCCATGAATGCCGTACTTCTGTCTCATCCCTTCAAGCACCCGGACCTTGTCCAGCGGGATTTCATCCATCTTCCCCAGGCTCGATGCATAGTTCATGATTTTTGCCAAATGTTCTAACGATTCCATCTTATAATAAGCCGTCATCAGATCGATCCCCATCGTTGTCGCTCCATGATTTTTCAATAGAAAGCAATCATGCTCTGAAAGCAAATCGACGAAAGAGTCCGTTAATTCATCCGTGGAAGGCGTAGCATAGGGAGCAATCGGAACCTTCCCCAGCTCAAATACCGCTTCGGCCAGAATATATCGGTCTAAGGGTATGCCTGCAACGGCAAATGAGGTGGCGAATGGAGGATGGGCATGCACGACGGCATTGACATCCGGACGCATTTCGTAAATTTTAAGATGCATCTTTAACTCTGAAGTGGGCTGATAGGTACCCTCGAGGACATGCCCCTGCCGATCGACAATGGATAGCATCCCAGCGGTCATATAGCCCTTGCTTTGCCGGGTAGGGGTAACCAATACCCGGTCGGCGTCCAATTTTACGCTGATGTTCCCGTCGTTGGACGCCACCCACTCTTTGCGGTACATTCGTTGTCCAATATCAAGAATCATGGCTTTGGCCTCATCCGGATTCATTCGGGACATTCACCTCCAAACCGGTTTTTCATTCAGGAGAGCGCCTTTCGGTGCCGAAACGATAACGGCAGTGAAATTCACCTTCATTTTACGGGTGTGCATGAGCAGCAGTGTGAACCCGCACCTCTATGCTGAAGTAAACGTCCCGGCATTGACATAGTTTGAAAATCCTTTAAAGAAGAGTGCGCCGACCGTAGCTCCCGGATCCTGAAGCCCGATGGAACGTTCGAGATACCTCCCGGCCCTGCCGTGTCTGGCCTGCATTTCAATGGTGTGCCTGGCACCCTTGTCTGCCGCAGCATAAGCCTCGTTAATCGTCTCCTTCAAAGACTTGCCTTCTTTCGCAGCCGCCTCTAATGCCTCCATCGCCGGAATAATCGAATCCAAAACCGTTTTTTCGCCAGCCTTCGCTTTACCGCGCTCCACTAAAGCGTGAACCATCGCTCTGGTCATTGTCAGCAAATCCTCGGCAGTCAATTCCGATTTGCCCTGAGTCACTTTCCCGCCACGGATGATGGCGGAAGCCATTAAGGTTCCCATCGTTGAAGCTACCGTTTCCCCCATCACCACAGCGCTATTCATCAATACGACACCGATATTCTCGTTGGAGGTATTCGGCAGGTTTTCAACCACGGCCCGAAATCCTTTCGACATCGTCAATCCGATATCGCCGTCTCCTAAAGCGCCATCCAGCTTACACAGGTAATCTTTGTTTTCATCCATAATTCTGCTGATCTCTTGTAAAATGTTTTTGATGTCTTGGACATTCAGTGTTTCTTTCATATGATCTCTCCTTGTCGCCAGCCTTTGTATCTTTGCAGGAAGTGATTTAATTCTGAATTCGAAACGGAGTGGCAAATGGGGCATCCAGCAGTTCGCGCAATTCATCGTCAAGACGCAGGATGGATATGGAGAGACCCGCCATCTCCAAGGATGTGGCATACTCGCCGATATAACGGTTATAGATATGGATCCCTTTCTCCTCTAACAGCTTATGAACAGACCGGTAAAAAATATATAGCTCTTCTAACGGCGTAGCGCCCAGTCCATTAATCAGAACAGACACATCGCTGCCCTTATCGATCGGCATATCCTGAAGAATGGCGGTGACCAGGGTTTGCGCCACTTCATCGGCGGTTTGAAGTTTTCCGCGTTGAATGCCCGGCTCCCCATGAATTCCCATCCCGATTTCCATTTCTCCCTCTCCGATTTCGAACGTAGGGCGGCCGACGGCAGGCAGAATGCAAGGGGTAAGGGCAACCCCCATGGTACGCACGTTTGAATTTGCTTTCTCGGCGATTCGTTTCACCTCATCGAGGCTGGCAAACTGCTCCGCTTTGGCAGCGGCTAATTTGTACAGGTAGAACATCCCCGCTACACCTCGGCGTTGGTGTTCATATCCCTTCGGCATCGAGGCCGCATCATCGGTGGCCACGACCGTCTCCACACGAATACCGTCCAAATCGGCTAATTCAGCGGCCATATCAAAATTCATGACATCTCCGCCATAATTCCCGTAAATATATAAGACGCCTTCTCCGCCATGGATCGAACGGGTGACATCCAGCATTTGCTGCGAGCTTGGAGAAGCAAAAATGTCTCCTACCGCTACGCCGTCAAGCATTCCTTTGCCGACATAACCAAGAAATAAAGGAAGATGCCCGGAGCCCCCGCCGGTAGCGATAGCCACTTTCCCCTGGATAGGGGAATCAGCTCTAACCAGGGCGCGGTTATCGCTTCGGACGCTCTTCAATTGATCGGAATGGGCAATAAGCAAGCCTTCCAGCATATCATCCACTACGGTTTCAGGATCGTTAATAAATTTTTTCATCCCATTGGTTTTTTGCTCCATGATTGATCTTCCTCCAATAATTAAATGTTATAGAAATGCAGGCCATCCATTTATTTGGATTTTTTATTGCTTACAGAATCAATCAGCGCAGCTAAGAGGATAACCGCACCCATGATTAATCCCTGGTAGTGGGAAGATATATTCATGAGGTTCATGCCTGTATTTAATACGTTAATGAGCAGAACCCCGATCAGCGTGCCGAAAATAGTTCCCCTTCCGCCGGAAAGACTCGTTCCGCCAATCACCACAGCGGCGATGGCCATTAACTCCAGGTTTACTCCGGCGAGAGGCGTCCCGGACCCCAGCCTCGCGGTCATCATGAGTCCGCCGACCGCAGCCAATGTGCCGGCAATCACATATACCATCATTTCGATCCGTTTTACAGGAATACCGGAAACTTCAGCCGCCTTTTTGTTGCTTCCTATCGCATATACATGACGGCCGAATACCGTGTTAGACAGCACATAGCCGGCGATCAGGAACAATACCGCGGTAATCAGGATCATCACCGGAATACCCGCGATTT
This sequence comes from Paenibacillus sp. JMULE4, assembly GCF_013337105.1. Taxonomy (NCBI): domain Bacteria; kingdom Bacillati; phylum Bacillota; class Bacilli; order Caryophanales; family Paenibacillaceae; genus Paenibacillus; species Paenibacillus sp. JMULE4. Next base: position 86,677 of record NZ_SGWF01000011.1, on the reverse strand, counting down.
TGCCCATTCGGAGATATTGCAGGAACGGGTCCTTATATACCGAGATCGTTTGGGCATCGGAATATACAAGGGTAACCGAACGGGCCGCAGCCATCATTCCCAAAGTGACAATGAACGGCGCCATATGAAATCTGGTAATGAAGAATCCGTTGATGATGCCGCTTATCATCCCGATCAACAGCCCCGCCAGGATGGCTGCGATGATCGGTACGCCGGAATTAATCATACCTGCAATGACCATTCCGGTGACTGCAACAATCGAACCGACCCCCAGATCGATGCCGGCTGTAATAATGACATAAGTCATGCCGATGGAAACAATTCCCATGATGGCGCTTTGCAAAAAGATATTTTGAATGTTATCCATCCTTAAAAATTGTTCTGTAGATATGGAAAAAAATACGCAAAGCAGCAATAACGCGATAAGCACTTTATTTTTCGATAACCAGGCAAGCATCTGATTCTGTTGGTTCGCGTATAGTGCCTTCTTGCCGGCAATACCTATTTTGTCTGTGGAGGACTGATTGGCTGCCAAGTTTTCTTCGTTCATGTGTACCCCCCTCTTGTAGCGCAAAGCATAATTTTTTCAGGCGTGGCTTCCTCCCGATGGAATTCGCCGGTGATTCTTCCGCCGGCCATCACCAGAATCCGATCGCTCAGGCCAATCACCTCCGGCAATTCAGAAGAAATAAGAATAATAGCCGTACCTTGGGCGGCAAGCTCATGGATGATGTGATAAATTTCGGCTTTAGCCCCGATATCAATGCCTCGCGTAGGTTCATCCAGAATCAGAATCCTTGGTTGGGACTCCAGCCATTTCGCGATGATGACCTTCTGTTGATTGCCTCCGCTCAGGTTGGAAATCACGGTTTCCCCGCTGGGGGTCTTGATGCGGAGTTGGGCAATATACCGATCGGCAATTTCCCTTTCTTTCTTAAAATTGATTTTTTGAAGAAATCCGGATATATTTTTCAGGGTCGCGATCGTTACGTTTTGAATCACGGTAAAATGACCGATCAAGCCATGCTTTCGGCGATCTTCCGGAACCAGGGCGAACCCCTTTGCGATCGCATCCTGAGTCGATCGGATGTTGACCCGGCTCCCGTGAACCATGAATTCCCCACCGGTAACCGGCTCCATTCCAAAAACAGATTCCATTAACTCGGTTCGGCCGGAGCCCATTAATCCGGAGAAGCCGAGAATTTCCCCTTTATGCAGCCGAAAAGAGATATTCTCAAATACGCCCTTTCGAGTGAAGTCCTTTACTTCCATCACCACTTCCCCGCCAGGCCGTCCCTTTCGTTGGGGAAAGATTTGCGTCATTTCCCTTCCGACCAGCATCCTCACAATCTGCTCCGGCTTCAGGTCGGCAGATAACCCTTCTCCGGCATTGCAGCCATCGCGAAGAACGACAATCCGATCGCAGATTTCGTAAATTTCCTCCATGCGGTGGGAGATGTAGATCGTCGCAATTCCTTTTGCCTTTAAAGAACGTATGATTTCAAACAGCTTTGCCGTTTCTTGTTCCGTAATCGCTGATGTGGGCTCATCCATAATGATCACTTTCGATTGAAAGGATAAGGCTTTCGCAATCTCTACCATCTGTTGGGCGCCCACGGTGAGCTCACCGACAAGGGTCTTCGGATGAATATGGAATCCAAGCTCATCAAGAAGCTGCTGGGCATCCTGGAACAGCTTTTTCTTATCCAATGCGATTCCTTTTTGCGGCAAGGATTGAATAAAAATATTTTCCGCTACGGTCAAATGAGGCAATAAATTAAGCTCCTGATGAATGATGCTGATTCCTGCGCTTTGGGAGTGCCTGGGACCCCGCAGAGATAATTTCTGATTTTCTAACCAGATCTCGCCGGTATCCGGTGTGTAGATGCCGCTTAATATTTTCATTAATGTCGATTTTCCGGCTCCGTTTTCCCCGAGAAGACCGATGACTTCACCTTTGTTCAATTCTAAATGAACTTGATCCAAGGCTTTGACCCCGGCAAAGGATTTGGAGATCCCCGTCATCTTCAATAAGGTTGCTGACTCAGCCACCATTGGCCCCCCTTATCTTGGTTTAGAAGAGTACGAATGGCGAAGCTGTACCCCTTTAAATTTCAATTTCGCGAATGGCTCAGTTCTTCAGTTCCGTTGCCCACAATTTTTCTTTATCTACATTCTCCTTGGTGACAAGGAAGTTACGGGTAAAGGTATGCTTTTCTACCGTTTTTTGATCCACCAGAGCCTGCTTCGCATATTCTACCGCCATTTCCCCCATCTCGATGGGAACTTGAGAAATCGTGGCATCGATTCGTCCGTCTTTAATGGCCTGGATCGCTTGGCGGGTGCCGTCAATCCCAATAATGACGATATGCTCCTTATCTCCGATCGGCTTAAATCGTCCGGCTTGATCAATCGCATTGGCAGCGCCTACCGTATTGTCGTCATTATGTCCAAAGATCGCATCGATTTGGGCGTTGGCCTGGAGAATATTCGTCGTCACATTCAGCGCCTTCTCCTGGTTAAAGTCCGCCGCTTGGCGTGCAACGATTTTGATGTCCGGGTATTTCTGCTGCATCTGATCATTAAATCCCTTGCCTCGGTCGCGGGCTGCAGTCGTTCCTAACAGCCCTTGCAATTCCACCACATTTCCTATGTAATCCCCATTCTTTTCTTTCAATTTTTCCGCAATATAATCTGCTGCTTTACGTCCCATTTCCACGTTATCCGTTTCAAGGAAGGACAGCAATTCACCGGCCGAGGCACCCCGGTCCAAGGCGATCACGGGGATTTTCGCCTGATTCGCTTTTTCAATCGCAGGAACAATAGCATCGACATCCTGCGGGTTTACGATAATCGCGTCCACGCCTTTTTGAATCATATCCTCAATGTCGGCAACTTGCTTGGCTGCATCACCGTTGGCATTAGTATTAATGACTTGGTACCCGTTTTTAGCGGCCCCCTGCTCAACACCCTGCTTGAGCGCAACGAAAAAATCTATGCTTAAAATGGAGTTCGACATCCCGATGGTCAGCTTTCCATGATCCGGCTTGTTTTCCGCATTAGTGCCGGGCTCCGGAGTATTTTTAGCGGAAGAATTACCCGTTTCATTACTACTGTTCGATCCGCAAGCAGCCAGCAAAACCACCATGGTTACTGCAAAAAGCAAACTAAACATTTTTTTCATCGACATCACCCTCCATAATGTTGTAATGAGAACCGCCTTTTTACCATGCCTGAATCCAACCGAATGCAGCGACCAGTATTTTGATTTTTATACCCTGCATCACTCCCAACCTTGATGTAATCGCTTTCAATTAGAGTGAAACGTTTTACTGCATGCCTTAAATAAAACTTCTTGTGGTACTTTATGGTCTGACGTGAGTACCGCAAGAAGTCCCGATCGTTATTTTAGGCGTTACAAGAAACTCTTTAGGCTGGTCAACTTGCTTATCGAATTCGATCCTTTCAAAAAGGAGCTCGGAAGCGATTTTCCCTACTTCGCAGGGGTCTTCCTTCGCTAAAGTGAAGCTTGGACGCAACAGGCCATAGGTATCAATATCACCGAAGCCCGCCACCGATACTTCTTCCGGCACCTGAACGCCCATATCCCATAAAGCTCTAACCGTTCCGGCTAAAGCCAAGTGATTCGTCGCATATATGCCCTCCGGCAATCCCGAATGCTCCAGATATTTTCGCACTTCTGCCGAAATGTGTCCGAGCGCCACTCCGACTTCTAGAAACACTTGTGCGCTCATATCGAGCCCCAGAAGATGAATCGCTTTTTTGATACCGTTAACTCTTTCGATCTCGACCGAATGACGGAGGGCCCCATGGATAAAAAGAAATTTGCGGCGGCCATGCAAATACAAATGCTGAACCAGCGTGATCGAAGTATTGATGTTCTCATGGACTACCGTATCGAAGCGGGCATTTTCAACCTTTCTGTCAACCAAGATCACGGGAATGTTATTCGGCATATTGAGTTCATCCAAGTTGCTTCCTGTAGGCACCATGATAATACCGTCCACGCGCTTTTCCATCAGCCGCTGGAGCGCCTTCCTTTCTTCCTCCGGCCGGTTATTGTGAGAGCAGGAAATGAGATTGTACTCCATTTCCGTCGCCAGATTCTCGACTGATTTTATGATTTTCATCATGTACAGGTTGGAAATATCATCGACAATGATGCCGATCAAATGCGTCTTGGATTGTTTCAAGCTCCTGGCCACCGCATTCGGTTTATAATTTAATAGAGTAATTGCAAGCAGGACTCTTTCTCTGATCTTCTCGCTGACAAAGCCCGATTTGTTAATCACCTTCGAAACCGTACCGATGGAAACTCCCGCGGCGGCGGCTACATCTTTTATAGTCGGCGTCATGATCCACTCCTTAATGAAACGTTATTAAAAAATGAATAAAATGGGTCCGTTTGTCAGTAAAACGTTTCATTGAACTCATTATAAAACGATAGCGCTTTCATTTCAATGATAAATTTTAAAATTTTTCCTTTTTTGTTACTTTCCCGGCTTCATAAAAAAATCGCCCCCAAAACCAGGTACGGGAGCGATTGGCAACGACGTATTAAGCTTCCTGAACAACCTCCGCGGCGGCGGCATTTCGCTTGGACAGGAACAGATTCAAAAGAATGGCGGTCAAGGAACCGGACACGATGCCGTTTTGCATTAACATTTTGGCGAAGCCCGGAAGCTGGTCGAACATCTGGGGAAGGGTGGCCGAGCCCAGACCGACAGCGATGCTGCAGGCGGCAATCAGCAGATTGTCTCCCTGGCGCAGGTCAACACCCGACAAAATCGATATCCCCGCGGCAGCGACCGATCCGAACATGACGATCATCGCACCCCCAAGCACCGCATTGGGAATGACGGTCGTTAAGGCCGCCAGCTTAGGCAGCAAGCCCAGAACAACCATGATGCCTCCCGCAGCAAAAATGACATCCCGTGATTTCACGCGAGTGAGCGTAATCAAGCCGACATTTTGAGAGAAAGCGGTATAAGGAAACGCATTGAAAATCCCGCCCAGCATAATGGCAAGACCTTCGGAACGCAGCCCGTTGACGATCTGCTTGTTCTCGACTTTTTGATCGGTGGCTTTGCCGACGGCAAAATAAACGCCTGTGGACTCCACCATGCTGACGATATTTACGATGATCATGGTAATAATCGCGGTGATGCTGATTTCAGGAATGCCGAAGTAAAAAGGCTGGGCAACGCTAATCCATGACGCTGACGAAACGGACGAGAAGCTGACGATACCCATGGCATAGCCTGCGGCCGTTCCGGCAATCAACCCGACAAGCACGGAAATGGCCCGTAAAAATCCGGTAGCCAACCGGTTCACTACAAGAATAACCAGCAGCGTGAACAGCGCGAGCAGCAAATGGCCCGGCTGGCCAAAATCGGGGCTCCCTTGACCGCCGGCGGCGTTGTTCATCGCTACCGGAATCAGGGAAAGCCCGATAATCGTCACGACCGAACCGGTCACAACGGTAGGGAAAAATTTAAGCATCTTTCCATACAGCGGGGCGGCTAAAATAACGAATAAACCGGACAGGATAATGGCTCCGTACGCTGTCGCCAAATTCGACGTAGAGGCGATGGCAATGATCGGACCGACTGCCGTAAAGGTACATCCCAAAATAACGGGCAGCCCGCTGCCAAAATATTTTGTTCCCATCACCTGCAGGATCGTGGCGATGCCGCATGTAAATAAATCGGCCGCGATCAGATATGCGATTTGCGAGCTGGTCAGATTGAGCGCTCCCCCGACAATCAGCGGTACGATAACAGCCCCGGCATACATGGCCAGCACATGCTGAAAACCCAGGGTAATGACTTTTTGTTTGCTTAACATGCTACATTCTCCCTTGACCTTGATGGCATAAACGATGGTCTTGCACAAAATGAATCTCACCCGGCGACATCGAAGCAATCCGGGCCAAGGAATGTACAAGGACACCCTTTTTTTCCAGCAGACTGCGGCCTTCCTGAAAGCTTTTTTCGATCACGCAGCCTACCCCTACCAGCTCGGCTCCCGATTCTCTTACGATATCGACCAGCCCCGCCAGCGCCGCGCCTGTAGCCAGGAAATCATCTATAATCAGCACTTTATCGCCCGGGCTCAGGTATTTCTGCGAAACGCTAACCTGGTACATTTCTTGCCGGGTAAACGAATATACGGGTGCCGAATACACCTTCTCGGAAAGCGTGACGGCCTTCTTCTTTTTTGCATAAATAAAGGGGACATTCAGCGCAATTCCCGTCGCCATCGCAAACTGAATGCCGCTGGCCTCGATGGTCAGCACCTTGGTTACGGACTTATCGCCGAACAACCGCGCAAACTCCCGTCCAATCTCCAATGCGAGCTGCGTATCCACCTGATGATTCAAAAACGAATCCACCTTCAGCACCGTGTCGGACAGAATCAATCCCTCTTGACGAATACGTTCCATCAATAATTCCATTCTGCGTTTATCGCTCCTTTTCCAACTGAAAAAGGACAGGCTCCTTGAGCAGTTCCTCTCAAGTGAAGCCTGTCCTTCTGGGTTTTTATCCCTTTTGGTGTAACACAAAAGTGTCCGCATCGCTTGGTCCAGCCTTTCTTTCTTTGTAAAATCAAAAAAAGAAACGGAACCCTAGATGCGCTTTCACTCATAGTCGGCCGATTATAGTGGTCGGCCGGTAGAAACTTATGGGCCATATTCCCAAAATTATACGAGTTGTTGTATGAGGTTTTACCTTGTATATAGTACACACTCTTCTCCATCGTTTCAAGAGAAAATTTCACAACATCTGACACATTTCGCCGGTTTGAACATGATAGAACCATCTTGTGGCTTTCTTTAAACGTTGTCGCTTTGAAAACCTCTTTCAATAAGGCTTGTATAAGAGATTGGAAGGACGTGCGATATGGAATTGAACTGGACAAAAGCAGGGAATTTGTTATGATGTTGGTAAGCCCCGAATAGGGGTTATTTTATCGTATGGAGGGATTAGTCATGAGAAAAATAGCGTTTTCGAATCAAGCTTTCGTGTGTGCCATCAGCGGAAACGGGGGTGCTGCCTTTTTTGAACCCTAGGCGTTGCGATGAAGCGCGAAATGGATATTTTTACTGATATTACAACTACTGACGGGTCATACTAAGGCTGTGTCTATACCGGGACAGAATATTTTATGCAGAAGGGGTGAAGACTTTCTTTCAGGTTACCAAGTAAGAAACAACAGGGGGGATAAACATTGGATCATATGATTTTTGAGGTTGGAACCGCATTAATGTTAATTGCAATTGCTTCCGTCATTGCCGGCAAACTAAAGTTCTCCATCATACCCTTTTTAATTATTCTCGGCATGGTCGTCGGCCCGCATGCGCCGACACTCGGTATATTTGACTTTACATTTATAGAAAGCCAGGAAGTGATTTCATTCCTCGGGCGAATCGGGGTTCTCTTTCTTCTATTTTACATAGGACTGGAGTTCTCTGTTTCCAAATTGATCAAATCCGGCCGTAACATTGTTTTTGGAGGAACAGTATACGTTCTATTGAACTTCTCGATTGGGTTAGCTTATGGTTTTTTGGTCAATTTCCCATTGTATGAAACTTTAATCATCGCTGGCATGCTGTCCGTATCCTCTACGGCGATCGTGGCTAAAGTTCTGGTTGACCTCAGACGTACCGGGAACTCCGAAACCGAGTTAATCCTGGGTATGATTTTGTTCGATGACCTTTTTCTTGCCGTATTCCTGTCGGTCATGTCAGGCCTGCTTCTGGGAGGCGCGACATCCATCGGAGGAATCCTTCTTTCTGTAGGGATCTCCATCGGGTATATGCTTTTGTTTTTCCTGATCGCCAGAAAAGGAACTCCTGTATTAAACAAATTGTTAAATATCACCTCAAATGAAATCTTTATTATTGTCGTATTTTCTACGTTATTTTTCATTGCCGGATTCTCAGAAACCTTACATGTAGCCGAAGCGATCGGCGCATTGTTGTTTGGCTTGGCTTTATCCGAAACGGAGCATAGCAAGAGAATTGAGCATCTGGTTATTCCATTCCGGGATTTCTTCGGTGCCGTGTTCTTCTTTAGCTTTGGTTTAAGTATTGATCCTCTAACCCTTGGCAATGCTGCATGGTTAGCTATTGGAGCCGTGCTGCTGACCATCCTGGGAAATATGATTTCCGGAATGATAGCCGGTCGCAAGGCAGGTCTGTCCCATAAGGCTTCTATGAATATCGGGCTTACCGTTATGGCGCGTGGGGAATTTACCATCATTGTAGCTAACTTAGGCGTAGCCGGAGGGCTAATGCCGCTGCTTAAACCATTTTCCGCTCTTTATGTCTTGGTATTGGCAATTGTTGGACCCCTGTTGGCAAAAGAGTCGAAACACATTTATAATGGCATAAATAAAATATTCAAATGGAGCAAGTCACAAGAAAAGCTTAAAAATATGGGGTAATCCGAACGGAGGATATTGATAATGAGTACGATAAGAGAATGCGATCTGCCGGGGATCGGAAAAAAATTCCAGTTGGAAGCGAGATCGGGGGATAAAATGGTGATTGTCATTCATGACGACGGCAGAAGGGAACTATACCATTTCGAAGATGACGACCCGGACAAGACCATCTCCCAGGTCACCCTGGATGACGATGAAGCCAGACAGATCGCGGCTATCATCGGCGGAATGAACTATAAACCCCAAGCGTTGGAAACGATTGAGGTATCCCTAGACGAATTGGTTATTGAATGGTGCAAAGTCGAGTCGCACTTTAAATGCATTAATCAATCTATCGCTGAATTGCAAGTTCGTCAAAGGACCGGAGCCACGATCCTTGCCATTGTGGAGAAGCATCGACAGAAAATCAATCCCGGCCCGGATGACCGGCTGTCGGCGGATATGACGCTTGTTATAGCTGGAGAAAGAAAGCAAATTAAGCTGCTTAAAGATCTCTTAGTGAACGGATAATCAAAGAAGATCAAGTAAATACCAAAAATGGGAAGTACATCCGATTCATGAAGAAAACGGATGCACTTCTTTTTTCTTTGTTAGGTAAATATTTAGGGCTTGCTGAAAAATCAAAAAATCCTTATCTCACAAGGGTTTAGAGGCACTTTTGTCGAATTCATCTGCAAAGAAAACACGGAAAATCGGTAAAAAACCTTGCAGATGGAGTGAGCGAAAGTGTTCGTGCTGAATCGAGATATGGCAGACTTGTTGGAAAACTTCTATTTGCCCTTTGGCGGAAAATTAAATCCAACCAATCGGTGGGTGCAGCTTGCGGCGATCATCCCTTGGGACAAAGTAGAAGAGAAATATGTGAGCTCGTTCAAGTCCCCAGCCATCGGCCAAAAGGCGTACTCGGCACGTATCGCCCTCGGCTCGCTCATCATCAAGGAGCGCCTTGGTTTAAGTGACCGCGAGACCACCTTACAAATCCAGGAAAATCCATATTTGCAGTTCTTCTTGGGCTACACTGCGTATGTCGATGAAGTGCCGTTTCATCACTCCCTGCTCACGCATTTTCGGGAACGGCTCGGCTTGGAAATCCTAGCTGAAGTCAACGACTGGATCGCCCAAGCCGCGCTGCAAGCAGAGCGAGAGGTCGAGGCGAAACCGAAATCGTCCAAGCGAGATCGCGATGACGACGACAACGACGCGGGCGGCTCGCAGCTCACCATGGAGGTAGGGGACGCTTTCTCTATTCCCGAGGAGCCCCCTGTTGTGGCGAAGAAACCCCGCAACATGGCGAAAAAGCTACACGTCCTGCCATCTACAGCCGCACCGACAGCGGAAGTCATGAACAAGGGCACCCTCATGCTGGATGCGACATGCGCGCCTGCGGACATCAAGTATCCGACTGACTTGGGGCTGCTGAATCACGCCCGTGAAATCCTGGAAGACATCATCGACGTACTGCACCGTCCCCATGTCGGAGCGATGGAGAAGCCGCGCACGTACCGCGAGAAAGCCAGAAAATCGTACCTGAGTGTTTCCAAGCAACGCAAGGCATCGGGCAAGGTGATCCGCAAAGCGATCAAAAAGCAACTTGGCTACGTGGGACGGAATCTGCGGATTATTGAAGCCCTCGTGAAGTATACGCCTCTCACGGAACTGAGCAAAAGACACTATCGCCAGCTTCTGATCATCTCGGAGCTCTACCGTCAGCAGCGCGAAATGATGGAGAAGAAGACACATATCGTCGCCGATCGCATCGTGAGTATCGAACAGCCGCATGTACGTCCGATGGTTCGAGGCAAAGCTGGAGCGAACGTGGAGTTCGGCGCCAAAATCGCCGCCAGTCTGGTGGACGGTTACGCTTGGATCGAAACGGCACAATGGGACAGCTTCAACGAGGCAACCACGCTGCAAGCATCGGTGGAAGCGTACAAACAGCGATTCGGGTATTATCCCGCCGTCATTCTAGCCGATAAAATCTACCGCAATCGAGACAACCTGAACTATTGCAAAACGCTAGGGATTCGCCTTAGTGGCCCGAAGCTCGGCAGACCCTCGAAAGAGCAAAGTGAAGTCGCCGATCGTCGGCAAGAGCGCCAGGACGCTGTACAGCGTAATGCGATCGAAGGAAAATTTGGAGAAGGCAAGCGCAAATTGGGCCTAGGTCGCATTCGGGCGCGTGGCGCCGAAACCAGTTTGACCGTCATCGCCCTTCAGTTTCTGGTCATGAATCTGGAGCGGCGACTGCGTGTTCTCTTTTTGCATTTTTTCAGACTGCTTGGGTTTAGAGACTTACGTTGGGTGTAAATGGAACGAATCTTGTTCAGCAAGCCCTATTTATAGTTTTCCGCCTTCAACAACAATTTCATCCGGATTGATTTCAGGACCAAATTCTTTTTTCAGGTATTCGTCATAAAGTTTATGCAAAAACTGCTCTTTCCCTAATGCTTCAAGCTCGCTATTAATCCAATCATTCAATACTTTTTCTTGGGAAGAGATCTCCTGAGGTTCGTGAGTATTATTCAATAAGGGGGAAACATAGAGCGCATCAACTGGACAATATAATTCGCAGATAAAACATGTCTGGCAATCTTCTTGTCTGGCAATAATCGGAATGCTGTCTGATACTTTATCAAACACGTCTGTAGGACATACCCTAACGCATAGATTGCATTTTATGCATCGATCTTCGCTTACAAACTTAATCATTTCTTACATCTCCACTTCTATCGTTTACGGGGCTACCGGCGCTATTTGTATTTCGTCAACTCCATTTAGTAAGAGTCGATAAGGAGTATGCAAGTTTTCGGAGGGATAGTCATCACGTTGATGCATACCGAGTGACTCTTTTCGTTCCAATGCGCTAGCATACATCCATCGCGCAGTAGCTATCATCGAAGCAGTTTCTCTAAGTTTAACTCTAACTCTGGGATCAGCATGATCGTAATGTCCACCTCGAATTACCCTCCATAGTTGGTTTAACTTGCTCATAGATGCTTGCAGCGTTGCTTCTGATCTGAATAAATTTTTTTCAAAAGGAATTACCTCGTCTTGTACAGCCTTTATAATTTCCCTTACATTAAGTGGCTTAATAAGCGTAGGAGTAGAGCTAGACTTTTTACTTCTATATATTTTCTTATCTCCAAATGTTCTGAGAGAGACGGCATATTTTGCCGCCGCTTATCCGTAAAAACTGGGAGTGGGTCACGCTGCGCGGTTTTCGCAGCCAGCCCGCAAACACCTGCGACCAAGGAATGTCCGCTGTCTTTCCGGTGTACGGCCTTGGTACCGTCCGCATCGGTTCATGCCGGTGGTCGAGCACCACAATACGATCCCAAAACAGCTGCGCCATCACTTCTGTACCGGGAGAAGCTTGTCCCAGCAATGGAATGACCGCATCATCCACCTGGATTTCGCCGTATTTGTTCACCACCGCGGTTTGCAGCCGGAATGCTTCGAACGGTTCCTCCGGCAACTGCAGCAGATGCCGTCTTTCTTCTTCCTGCCATAATTCCTCGATCTGTCTCTCTTTGACATAATGGTGGCGTTTGCGATCCTGCTCGGCCTGATCCGTGAAGTGAGCGGTAAGCTGCTCTTGGCTTGTGAACAGCGGAATCGGCACCGCCCAGTTTCGCTTCGAGTATCCGCACTTGGTTTCCACATGTCCTTTTTCATGGCCGCTGTACGGGTTGCAAAACACCGCTTCAAATCGGTAATGGGCGCAGAATCTGCGGAACATGTCTGTCAGCTGCCGTTCACCTTGTTTTTCGATGTGCACGACGGCAGCAGAAAGATTGTCGAACCAGATGCGCTGCGGAACCCCGCCGGTCTGGTCGAAGACCTGTTTCATTGCTTCGAGGAAGCATTCCTGGTTTTCGGACGGCACCGGGTACACAAAGGCCGCATTGCTATACGGGAACGAGAGGACGAACAATTTATAGGAAACCAGCTTCTGGTTTTGGCACACTTCCATGGTCGTGAAGTCTGCTTGTGCTTCACCCGGCGGATGCTCGAGCCGTTCGTACGTTTTGGCCCGTTCCAGTTCCATCTCGGTCCTGCGCCGTTTCACATAGGTGGAAACGGTGCGTTCGCTACCGGGAAACTGGTACTCGTCGCGCAACCGTTGGAAGATACGAGCAGCGGTATGCCGCTGTTTCCGGGGAAGCAATCGATCTTCTTCCAACCAGGCATCAACGATTTCCATATAGGGTCCCATGACAGGGGAACGGCTTTTTCTATTGGTCATCCGGAGGTTCCAGTTGTCCTGATCCGCATATTTTTTAGCGGTTCGCCAGTGGACACCAACCCGATCGGCGATCTCTTGAATGGAGCAACCTTCTGCTTCTCGCAAAAATCTGATATATTGTTGTTGAGGCATTTTCAGCATCCTTTCGAGTCTCTCCTTCGTCAGTCTTAAGCAAACTTAACGATAGGAGGATTTTGGAGTGCTGACAAGTGCCTTTTTTTGTTGCCGATCAAGTCGGCAATTTTCTCGGCATTTTTACGCTGCAATTCTCGGCACTTTTATTTTGCGATAAACAATAGAGCCCCGGTACTTTGGTTGCACAACTCTCGTCTATGAGATTAATGCCACCAGTACCTCGTACAGTCCCTTCAAAGCGGAGTGTAATCGGAAATCGCTCTTGAAACGGATCAATACCCAACCGATCAAAGGCTAAAAAAAAGTTTGGCTGTGCATGTCTCATCGCAACCTTAATATCTTCTGTCGCTTTGTCCAATTTGGCATAAATCGGATTTACCTGCAAAATTTTCGCCTGCGATCGTTTATCTCTTTTCTCTATGATAGAACCGTAAAAATGCGCATCCCCCGGTGGCTATGACAACTGATTTTGCTTTTACTATCCAATCTTCTCCAGTATCCAAATTCACGCCGATTGCCCCGCCAACTCCAGAAAAATCTGCTAGCAGTTCCAAAGCCGGAGAACGATCAAATATTTTAACCCCTGCTTTTTGGATGGTTCTTCTCATAAGACGCATATACTCTGGCCCTTGCAAATTTCTGCAAATTGGAATTCCAAGTTCATCAGTTGGGAATGGATAGCCGAATTGGACTAACTTTTGAGTTCCTGTTTTTGTCTGATCATATAATGTTTCAAGCCAATTACGCTTCGCGAGAGAATTCCCTCTTGCGATAAATTTCTCTATATCTTCTTCTCTTTTTTTTAGGTCTGATCGGACATTCCAAAGACTTGTTCCAGAGGGGGCGGTTGCTCCGCTGCTGCCACAATAACCTTTATCTACGAGTACAACTTTTACGCCTAGTGATGCAGCCGTATAGGCAGCCCACGTACCTGCAGGACCACCGCCAAGCACTAGTACATCCGCTTCATAAATCAAATGATTATCAGAATTGATGAAGAATGGATCCCAAATCCTGTATATTAACAACTTTTAATCCACAACCAGCCTGCGCCGCTGCTCCCATGGAAGCTTTTCTTTCATGTGCAAAAAAGCTATTCTATTGATAAAGGAGGTTTTTGGTTTGAGCAACGAATCCGAATTAAACCAGCTTGCACAGAAGCTGCCCGAATGGTTGGAAGCGAGCCGGAGCGTAACGTCTCAAGGCCGGCCGGCTTCCTATATTCCCGAGCTGGGTCACGCTCCTGCCGATGCGCTCGGGATTACAGTGATGGACGGCAGCGGCCGGGTGGTGACCTCGGGCGACTGCGGCTTGCGCTTTACCATGCAGAGTATTTCCAAAGTGTTCACACTAATCCTTGCACTAATGGATCGGGGCGAGGAAGGCGTATTCCAGAAGGTCGGGATGGAGCCGACGGGCGACGATTTCAACTCCATGCTCAAGCTGGAACTGGTGGAGCCGGGCAAACCGTTCAATCCCTTGATCAATGCCGGGGCTATTGCCGTTTCCTCTTTGATCCACGGAGTCACACCGGCGGAAAAAACGGAACGCATACTCGCTTTTTTCCGGGAGCTTGCCGACGACGCGTCGCTCACATACAACGAAGCCGTGTATCGTTCAGAGTCGTCTACCGCCCACCGCAACCGGTCGCTGGCCTATTTCCTTAAGGATAACCAGGTGCTTACCGAGGCCGACGAGGTAGAGGAAATCCTCGACGTTTACTTTAAGCACTGCTCGATCGAGGTTACCTGCCGTCACGTGGCCCGAATGGCTCTGGTGCTGGCGATGAACGGCACGGACCCGCTGACCGGACGCACATTGATCCCCCGGCGTTACGTGCAGATCGCCAAAACCTTCATGGTTTCCTGCGGCATGTACAATGCTTCCGGGGAATTCGCCATCCGTGTCGGCCTGCCGGCCAAGAGCGGCGTTTCGGGGGGCATTATGACGCTGGTTCCCGGCCGTTACGGCATCGGCGTCATCGGTCCGGCGCTCAACGACAAAGGCAACAGCATCGCCGGCGTACATCTGCTGCAGTCGCTTTCGGTGCATTTCGATTGGAGCATGTTTTAAGCCGCCGGAAGCAAACAAAACACAAGACTCGTCCGCCAAAGCGGTTGAGGCTTGTGTTTTGTTGGTTCATGACGGCTTATCTCAGGTCCTGCATCGCGATCATATCCATATCGGCGAATTCCTGATTTTCTCCGGCCATTGCCCAAATAAACGTATAATGGCATGTGCCGACGCCGCTGTGGATCGACCAGCTCGGACTGATGACCGCCTGCTCATTGCGCACTACGAGATGACGCGTTTCGCTTGGCTCCCCCATCATATGGAACACAACGCCGTCCTCCGGCATATCGAAATAGAGATACGTTTCCGAACGGCGGCTATGCGTATGGCTGGGCATGGTATTCCACATGCTGCCCGGCTTCAGCAGCGTCATGCCCATCACGAGCTGGCAGCTTTGCACGCCGTTCGGATGGATGTATTTATAGATCGTGCGCTCGTTGGATTGGGCGAGGGATCCCAAATGCGCCGGTTCCGCCCGGCCGATCGCTACTTTTTCGGTCGGGTAATGTTGGTGCGCAGGTGCGGAGCTCAGGTAGAAGCGTGCCGGATTCAATGCGTCGGCGCTTTTGAACCATACTTCCCTGTTGCCGAGACCAACATACAAGCCGTCCTTGTTGTCCAGCTCGTACCCGGTTCCGTCCACGATTACGCTTCCCTTGGCACCGATATTGACGATCCCGATCTCGCGGCGCTCCAGAAAATAATCCGCTCCGATATCATGCTTGTCGGCCTCCAGCTTGACCGGCTCTTTTAGCGGGATTACGCCGCCCGTAATCAAGCGGTCTACATGACTATAGACCATGTTCAGCTGTCCGGGAACAAACAAACCCTCCATCAAAAATTGTTTGCGCAAGCGTTCCGTATCGTACGATTTCGTATCTGTCGGATGGGTGGCATAACGGTTTTCCATCATGATATGAATTCCTCCCGATAACGTATTCACTTGCTATTATAATACGAACGTTCATTTCAGTACATATAAATTATTTTTGAACTAAAATGAACTCATTTGAACATATTTTTATTATCCCTTCGTACCCCGGGAACCTCCCTGTTCAATGCGAACGCCTGCCTCCTCATATTTAATCGCCGTTGCTTCAGGCAAACCGCTGTCCGTAATGATGACCGGAATGTCTGAAAGCTTGGCGAACGTAATAAGCGCGCACTTATCGAATTTGCTGTTGTCGGCAACGCAAAACACCTGCTTGGCTGAACGGATCAACGCCTGCTTCTGCTCCATATGCATATACGTAAAGATCGTAAAGCCGTACTCGGGATGGATCCCGGTGGTCGACAGGAAAGCCTTCTGCACGTTCAGCTTCTGCAAAAAACATCCCGCATCCTCGCTGACCAGCAGATTCCGGCTCCGGAAGCCTCCGGGAACGACAAGCCGGATCTGATCCTTCCTGATCAGCTCGCTAATGATGTAAAGATCGTTCGTGATGACCGTGAGCGGTTCATTGTCCAAAAGACGGGCGATTTGCAGCGTGGTGCTGCCGCTGTCCAGGGCGATAATATCGTTAGGCTCTATGAAGGATAATGCGCACATGGCGGCCTCGTATTTTTCATTCGTCTGTTTGCCGTTCGGCGTCTTGTCCGGGAACAAACCGGAATATCCCTCGTTTGCCAGGATCGCACCGCCATGGGTTCGCAGCAGCAGTCCCTTGGCCTCCAGCTTCTCCAGATCCTGACGAATCGTTTTACCCGTTACCCCAAGCCGGGCGGCCAGATCGGCAACGGTCACTTCTCCTTTGGCTATCAGCTGCTCCATTATGCTTTCGTAACGTTTGATGGCTGACATCGGATGCCTCCGCTCCTGCAAATATCGTTTCACCCATCGTAACACAGCTTTCCCGGCAAAACCAAGATGTCTCCGCTTGAAAAAAAACGAAACGTACGCTCCGGCATCCGCGCTTGTAAAAAGCATCGTGACGCTCCCGGGCTAAAATGATATAATATGGGCTAATGCCAAAGAAGAACATGGAAGGAAGAATTAGAATGAACCCACTTGCACGCCAGCTGAACGAAACGATCGCGAAAGAAAACCAGCATGTATACGACATGCTTTCCGATCTTGGCAAGCAAATCTATTTCCCCAAGGTAGGCATTCTCAGCCAATCCGCAGAAGCTAAGGCAAAAGCCAAGAAATTCAACGCTACCATCGGTACGGCGCTGGAGAAAGGCCAGCCGATGCATCTGAAGGTGATTCAAGATACGCTGTCCGCATATAATCCCAAGGACATTTACGAATATGCGCCGCCTGCCGGCAAACCGGAGCTGCGTGCCGCTTGGCGCAGCAAAATGCTCGAAGAAAACCCGTCTCTTCAGGGCAAAAGCCTGGGCAATCCGATTGCAACCAATGCGCTGACGCACGGGCTGAGCATCGTGGCCGATTTGTTCGCCGGACCGGGAGACGCTGTAGTCATCCCCGACAAGAATTGGGAAAACTACGAGCTGACCTTCGGCATTCGCCGCGGAGCCGAGCTCGTATACTATCCGCTGTACAACAGCGAGCGCAAATTTAACGCGGACGGACTCCGTGACGCCCTGCTGGCGCAGAAGGACAAAGGCAAGGCGATCGTCCTGCTGAACTTCCCGAACAATCCGACGGGCTACACGCCGGGACCGGAAGAAGGGCGTACCATCGTAGCGGCCATCAAGGACGCCGCGGAAGCCGGTATCAACGTGGTTGCCGTGACCGATGACGCCTACTTCGGACTATTCTTCGAGGATTCCTTGCATCAATCGCTGGCTGGAGACTTGGCGGATCTGCATCCTCGCGTCCTGTCGATCAAAATCGACGGCGCCACCAAAGAAGAATACGTATGGGGCTTCCGGGTCGGCTTCATCACCTATGCCGGCCAAAGCGACGCCATGCTGGCCGCGCTTGAGCAGAAAACGATGGGCATCATCCGCGCGACGATCTCCAGCGGTCCGCATCCGTCCCAAACGTTCGTGCTGCGCGCGCTGCAATCTCCGGATTTCGATGCGCAGAAGCGGGAGAAATTCGAGATCATGAAGGGCCGTGCCAACCGCACCAAAGCGCTGCTCGACAGCGGCAAATTCGACGACGCCTGGGAATACTACCCGTTCAATTCCGGCTATTTCATGTGCCTGAAGCTGAAGACGGTCGATGCCGAAACGCTGCGCGTCCATCTCTTGGAGCAGTACGGCATTGGCACCATCGCTCTTGGCGAAACGGACCTGCGGGTTGCTTTCTCCTGCATCGAGGAAGAGAATATCGAAGAGCTGTTCGAAACGATCTACCAAGGTGTGCTGGATATTGAGAAGCGCTCCTCCAAATAAAATTCATGAGAAAAAGCCAAGTCCCCCGCTCCGTATGAGCCGGAGGACTTGGCTTTTTTATGCGGGGCGCGGGTCAGATCAGCAAGCTGAACAAATTCGGATCTTTGTTGATTTCGCTGAAACCGAGGCCTCTTTGCTTCATCCTCTCGATCAGAGGACCGTAATCCTCCTTATGCTTCAGCTCGATACCGACCAGAGCCGGTCCGTTTTCTTTGCTCGTTTTCTTTGTATACTCAAATCGGGTAATATCGTCGTTTGGCCCCAGCACATACTCCAGAAACTCCCGCAGGGCACCGGCGCGCTGCGGAAAGTTGACGATGAAGTAATGCTTCAAGCCCTCATAGATAAGCGACCGCTCCTTAATTTCCTGCATCCGGTCGATGTCGTTGTTGCCACCGCTGATGACGCACACCACGTTCTTGCCCGCAATCTGTTCGCGGTAGAACTCCAGCGCCGCAACCGGGAGCGCACCCGCAGGCTCCGCTATGATCGCGTTCTCGTTATACAGCTCGAGAATCGTCGTGCAGACTTTGCCTTCCGGCACTACGACAATATCGTCGACGACCTCGCGGGCGATGTCGAAGTTGATCTCGCCGACCCGCTTGACGGCTGTGCCGTCTACGAACTTGTCGATCTCGCCCAACGTCACGATCTCCCCCGTATCGATCGACTGCCGCATCGAGGGCGCACCGGTGGCTTCGACACCGATGACCTGCGTTGCAGGGCTGATGCTTTTGATATACAAGCCCAATCCTGCAATCAGACCGCCGCCGCCAATGCCGGCAAACACGTAATCGGCCTGCTCCCGCATGTCGTTCATCAGCTCCAGACCTATAGTTCCCTGTCCCGCCACTACCTTAGGGTCGTCGAACGGGTGAATAAAGGACATATCTTCCCGGTCGCAGTAGGCCAAAGCCTCCCTCAGCGAATCGTCAAACGTATCGCCGATCAGCAGAACTTCTACGAACGGGCCTCCGAACAGCTTCACTTGTGAAATCTTCTGCCGCGGTGTCGTTGTCGGCATGAAAATTTTCCCCGGTATTTGCAGCGCCTTGCAGGAATAGGCGACACCCTGCGCATGATTGCCGGCGCTGGCGCACACCACGCCTTTTTGCAGCTTCTCTTCGGGAAGACTGCGGATCATATTATAGGCACCGCGTATTTTGAACGAACGGACGACCTGAAGATCCTCCCGTTTCAAATAAACGTTACAGCCGTATTTCTCGGACAGGATGAAATTTTTTTGCAGTGGGGTGTGTTGGACAACATCCTTCAGCACGTGGCTGGCAACGATAATGTCCTCGAGCTTGATGTGTTGTGCAGTCATTTGGGCGCTTCCTCCAACGTTTATCACCATATTTTCCTACTAATTATACACCTAAAGAAGATCGTGTCCACCCTCGCGTCTTTACCGGCAAAAAAAGAAGAGCCCTTCACCAAGCGCCGGGCGCTGAATGAAGGACTGCAGTTTCATGTAATTCTAACCTTTTTTCTGATCTGATCTGTCATCTATCGAATAATGATGGTGTGTACGATTTGGTTTTTGCCTCTCAGCTCGAGCGAGCGGCCTGCAGTCAGCAAGCTGAGGTCACCGGAAATGTACAGCTCGGGAGATACGCCGTATACCGCAGACTGAACTCCGCCGTTTACCGACTGATTAATGGAAATGGTGGCAAGCTGTCCTTTGGAATTCAGCGTGTAGTTGTTCAGCGTGCCGGTTACCGTGAAGTCCACGCGCTGCTCGGAGTCATTCGTTTGGTTCAAAACCTCAACATAAATGGCTTTCCCGTTATAGGTGCGGATCAGCACTTGATCTCCCGCGCGCAGTTCCGTCGCCGCTACTTTGGCGCCATTGCGGAAAATAAAGGCGTTTGCGTCGAGTTCAACATTCACCGTTGTGTTGTTTTGCAATTTGACCGGGAGCAGGTTGTTGCTTACCGCCGCATTGACCGTTCCTTTTACGGAAGTACGATCCGGCAGTTGGGTTCCCGTACGGTCAAGCAGCGCTGCGAGCTCGGCGCGGGTTACGGGCTTGTAAGGACGGAACGTATTGTCTTCATAGCCGTCAATGAGATTTCTCTCCAATGCAACCGCTACGTAACCGACCGCTCCGGCAGGGATTTGCTTAGCGTCCTTGAAAGGCAGCTGCGCGTTCATTTTCGCCTTGGCTTCATCCTGGAGCTTCAGCGCTTTGACAAGCAGCATCGTTGCCCAGAGACGATCCGCTTCTTTCTCCGGCTGCACCTTGTCGTCCGTCTCCAGGAACAGGTCGTTTTGCAGCGCTACCGAAACATAGCCAGTCGCCCAAGGGTAGTCTTTTTTAATTTTGTCGGCATCTTTGAAGTTCAGGTTGGCTTGCTTCGCCGCATCGGATTCGGCTTGATCTCTGAGACCCATCAAACGGACTGCTGCTGTAATCGCTTCAATGCGGGAAATCGTTTTGCGCGGCTGGAAGGTGCCGTCCTCATATCCTTCAAATACGCGCTTGGATGCCAAACTTGCTATGTATCGTGCCGCCCACTCGACGTCTTTTCCTTTCAAGTCGTCAAAGCTCAGTTTAATATTGACATTGATGTCTTTACCGGCATATTTTTTATCATCATTTTTCTTATTATCATAACGGAACTCATAACGATCTTTCCAATCGTCGTTCTTGGCCTTATCGCGTTCTTTACCTTTACCGTCGGCAAACGCGGCGGTAGAACCACCCAGCACCATAGCCAGAGTCAATGCGGAAATAACCGTCTTTTTAAATGTTGTGTTCATCGTCATTCTCCTTTGAAGGTTTTGTTTTGTCGACAGGCGCAAGCCGCACCGTCCAGACAAAAGACCGGCGAACGGCGGCATCCCGTAACGCTGGATAACGCTTGTCCGGACGCCACTTCGTAAAGCGGGTGCACGCATGTCATGTAGTCTTGTGTAGAGGATGATCTCAGAACCTTCGCGAAGAGTTCCTTGCTTCACCAAATCATTTCGCCGCCTCAAAAATGTTTGTGGGGGTGCTTTTGCCCAACCTTGCCAAAAATGATAAACTTAACAGAGCAGAAACGATAGAAATATGGAGCTTGAACCCCATCGATTAAAGGAGCGAATGTGTTTGAGGAGGAATGCCAAAGAAAGAAACATGACCGCCCTGCTGGCGGTTCTGGCACTGGCCATCCTTGCGGCGGTTTATGCTTTGGCCATGGGCGGCGGCACGGGCCCGCCGAATATGGCGTCAACATTACCTGAGAGCGTGACCCCTGTTAACGGGCCGATACCACCCCCTTCGGAACCGGACCCGAATTCCTCCCTCACAAGTGAACAGGCGGACGTCGTCATTATCGGCAGTGAGTTGGAGGGCCTCTATTTGGCCCGTGCCGCCGCGGACGAAGGGCTTAAAGTAAAAGTTCTCGATACCCGCGACGCCTTCGGCGGACAAGTGCTGCAGGGAGAAATGCTCTTTTTGGACGAGACCCGCGACGACGCGCGCCGTCTGCTGGTTCAGGGACGAGCCAAGGAGCTGTTCGACGGCTTTCGTAACGGAAAAATCCGCAAGCTCAATGAATTCCAGCAATATTTTGATAAGCTTATTCAAGGCATTCCTGTAGAGCAGGGCATCCGTATCGACAGCATCGAACAGCTTCAGGGACAGTTCGGCACCCATAGGGTGGGAGCGCTTCAATACACCGACAGGGAAGGCCAAAAGAAACGGATTGAGTCTTCTTATTGGGTGGAGAATACCGATTACGCCGCGATGGCGAGCAGGCTTGAGGTGACCCGTCTGCCGGGACTGGAACAGTTCTACGGACAAAGCCGGATCGAATATATGAGCTCCGGCATGATGATGAAGTTTAAAAACGTCGACTGGACGAAATTCCAGCAGCATTTTAACCGTTTGACCCCGCAGGAACGCAGCCAAAAGTACGGTTACGGTCAAGTCGATCACAGCTATGCGATCGGACTCACGGGGATGACCAACAGATACAAGCCGACCAACGATCGCGTCTTTCTTCGCGGACTGAATGCGGTTCATCAGCGGGATGGCGAAGTGATCATTAATGCGTTCCTGATTTATACCGTCGACCCCTCCGACGACAAGTCGGTCGCCGAAGCGATGGAGCTCGGCAAAAGGGAAATTCCGCTGATTCTGGACCATTTCCGCAAAAACATCGTGGGCTGGGAACATGCGGAGCTGAACGGCTTCCCGAACTACTTGTATATTCGTGAGTATAATCACTACGAAACCGATTATGTGCTCAAGCCTTCGGACATGCTGGGGGCCAACATGTTCTGGGATAATGTCAGCATCGGAGGCTATCCGCTTGATCTGCAGGGCACCAGTGCGAATAAATGGGGCATCGAGATGGGCCGTCCCGACAAATACGGAATGCCGCTGCGCAGCTTTCTGCTCAAGGATTACGATAACGTGATCATGGCCGGCAAAAATGTCGGAGCCTCCGCCATCGCTTTCGGCAGCGCGCGTATTCAGCCGAACACCAGTCTCGCGGCGGAATCGATCGGCGTCATCCTAGGCCAAATTCAAGGCAAAAAGAAGCTGCGCGAAGTGAATGAAGCCGACATGTCAGCGCTTCATGACTATCTTGCAAGCAAATATGCGATCAAGCTGGCCGGTGTGACCGGCAACAACAAGATCGCCGGTTGGACGGCGGATGAAATCGCCAAGCTGGATACGGGCGAAATCGTCTACGCCCAGTATGTAAAAAAGCGAAAGCAGCCATAAATGGCTGCAGCATAAAAAACGGACCTTGACGGGTCCGTTTTTTATTCATCTGGCGTGGGTTGTTATATTTTGCGCTAACGTATATTAAAACCTAACCTGACCGTAGAACCCTCAAAAGCTACCTCACGAATCCTCAACTGCTTCGGCAAATCGGCGTTCAAGTCCAGCTGCAGCGGATCGAGCCGAAACCATTCAAGCGGAACGGATATTCCGCGAATCTCGGTGCCGGTATGGACCGCCGTCAAATAGGGCTCCGTCCAGCTCAGCTTAAACCACAACCTGGCTCCCGCCTCAAGCCGCTGCCTCACAAGCAGATTCACGTCAGCGGATAACCGCTCGTCTTGCAGCGCAAACGCAGCTCCCGTCACCAGTACACCCGGATGCAGCTCAGGTCTTGCCGAGAGCGCCTGCTTCAGCAGATCGTTTACCTCACGCCCGGTCAGGACCATCTCCGGCCTTCGGGTCGACAGCATCGCCGTCAGCTTACCCCGTAAATCCGGCTGTACGTAAGACAGGTCGAGCGGCTTGGCCGGACGAACGTACCATGCCGCACCCGCTGCTAGAAGCGCAAGTATGACGGCCAAGGCCGCGAGCCGTTTGATGAACACGATCACTTGAACATCCCACCCCGGTCTTTCGTTACGGCTTCCGGTTCTCCTGCTGCTTCTCCTTCAGCCACCTCGGAGCGCCCTTGTTTTTGCGGTCGCGCTCCCTCTCCGGCTTCCGTTTATCAGGCGCCTTCCGCCCGGCCGGCGCGCCCTTGGCGCTCACCCTGGCAGACTTGCCCTGACCCGGACCCGCCGGCGCAGCTTCGCCGCCCGGCCCTTTGCGCTCTGCGGGCTTCTTTCCCCCCCGGTGCGGTCCTCTCTCCGGCCTTGGATCGATTACTTTGCCTTGATACATCGCTTTCTGTTTAATTTCAATACCGAGCGCCCGGGCAAATTTGTCCATGATAAACTGCTCCCGCGGCGTAACGATCGACAAAGCCAGTCCCTTCCGCCCCATCCGGCCCGTGCGGCCCACGCGATGCACATAATGGTCCGCATCCACCGGCGGGTCCAGGTTGATGACATGCGTTACCTGCGGCAGATCCAGACCGCGTGCGGCGACGTCGGTAGCCAGCAGCAGCTGGAATTTGCCCGCCCGAAACGCCTGCATGACATTGGCCCGGTCCTGTTTGGACGCTTCGCCGTACAGACCTTCCACGGACAAGCCGACATACTGCAGCTTGGCCACCGCCTCACCGATATTGTCCGTTTCGTTGATAAACACGATCGCGGCCTTCGGGTTATACAACCGGACAAGCCTGCGCAGCGTGTCAATCTTATCCCGCTCCTCACAGACGAAATACAGATGCTCCAGCATCTCCGACGTACGCTGCGCCGGATTGACGCGCACATAGGCCGGATCATTCATCCAGCGGTCGATCACGTTCTGAAGCGGGGCCGGGAGCGTCGCCGAGAAGAACATAAGCTGCCGGTCGCGGAGCATGCCTTTGAACAGCGCCTCGACCTCCTGCATCGAACCAAGCTCAAACACCTGGTCCACTTCGTCGACAACCACCGTGCGAATCCCGTGAAGCTTCAATTTTTTCAGCTTGACGAGCTCATATACGCGGCCGGGGGTACCGACCACGATCTGGGGCTTCAGCTTGAGCTTGTCGATTTGCCGTTCGATGGAAGCTCCGCCGATCAGCTGCTGTACCCGAATCCCGCTGTCCTTCGTTAAATCCCCCAGCGTTGCGACGATCTGCATGCCAAGCTCCCGGGTCGGTACCAGCACCAGCGCCTGTACCTCCCGCACCGACTCCTCCACTTTGTGCAGCAGCGGCAGGGAATAGGCAAGCGTCTTTCCCGTTCCCGTCTGCGACTGGGCAACAATATCCCTTCCTTGCAGGGCGATCGGTATCGCCTCCGCCTGAATCGGCGAAGGCTCGGTGATGTCCAGCTCCTGCAGCCGTTTGACATACGCCGGAGCAATAGGTAAAGAAGCAAAGCCCGTATTCATTCCATCATCCCTTCTGCATCTCTCGTTTTCCTAGTATACCAAATTGCAGCTTTAATTTCTCTTGTGTATCTTCCGGCCGGGAAAAATGAATTGATCCATACCGGACAAGCGCGATATAATACCCCTAATCAAAGGAAGGAAGGTATCTATGAGCATCGATATCGTGTCCATTAACACAGGACTGCCAAAGACCGTTTCCTATCATCAGAAAGATCTTCTTACGGGGATCTATAAATATCCTGTCTCAGGACCGGTTTTTTTGACCCGATTGCATTTTGAGGGAGACGGACAAGCGGACCTTGTCCATCATGGAGGAGCGGACAAGGCCGTTTGCGTATATCCGCATGAACATTATGCTTACTGGGAGTCCGTCATGGGCCAGCCTTTGCCGCCGGCAGCCTTCGGAGAAAATTTGACGATCCGCGGGTTGACGGAGGAGCAGGTTTGTATCGGGGATACGTTCCGTTTAGGCGAGGCGGTCGTTCAAGTCAGCCAGCCGCGTCAGCCGTGCTTTAAACTTTCGGTCAAACTGGGCAGACCCGATATGCCTCTGCAGGTTCAGAACACCGGATATACGGGGTATTACTTCCGCGTTCTGAAAGAGGGCCGGGTGAGTAAAGAAAACGGGCTTATTCCCGTCGGCCGGCTTTCCAAGCCAATCACCATCGCATACGCCAACCGTATCATGCATCAGGAGAAAACGAATTGGAAGGCCATGGAGGAGCTGCTTCAGGTGGAAGAGCTGTCGGCCAGCTGGAAGGAGACGTTTCGTGCAAGACTCGAGGGCAAAAGCGGCGGCTCCTGAGAAAATCAGCGGTCGCAAGCCCTGGAGCCCATAAAAAAACACCTGCACCGATCACCGAAGCAGTGCAGGTGATGTATGTCATCTTGACTCCCTATGCCCTGAAACGGTTCATCTCCTCCTGTTTTCGTTTAATCCAGGCGAATACGGCATCCAGCGCACGCTTATCGTCCTCTTTCGGAAACCGGTGCTCCAAGCCTTCGTACAGCTCCATTGCGTAGTCCTTGCCCGCCCGCTCCAGCGCCGCGGCGAGCTTGCGCGCATGGGATACGCTGACCTGCGTGTCGTTTGTCCCGTGGACGATCATCACAGGCACCTTCACCTGCTCGGTCCAATATACCGGCGAACGCCGCTCATACGCTTCCGCCTGTTTCCTCGGGTGCCCCACGACTCTTTTGAGCATCCGCCTGAGATCCACACGCTCTTCGTAGGTGTCGAACAAGTCGCTCACGCCGCCCCAGACGACAACCGGACCGACGTCCGGACATTCCTTGGCCGCCTGCATCGCCATGATCGCTCCTCTGGAGAAGCCGATCAGCGGAACCGGACCGGGCACCGTTTCCGGCAGAGACTGCATGAGCTTCACCGCATGGTATACGTCGAACCGGTCCTCTCCGCCGAAGTCCTCCCGGCCTTCCCCGCCTTCATTGCCGCGATAAAAGGGGGCGAACACCACATACCCCCGTCTGGCCAAATCGAAAATACGCCGTTTGCGCACCATTCCGACCTTGCGGATTCCGCCGCGGCAGTAAATTAGTCCCGGTCCCGGAACCCCTTCTTCCGGAACGGCCAAATAGCCCTTGACCTTCAAGCCCTGACTGATATAGGTCAGCAGATACAGCTTGATCCCTTTGACCAGGCTTCTCAGGGGTTCACGCTCCACCAGCATGCCATCCTCCGGGACGCCGGCACATGCGCCTTCCGCAGGCAGCGCCGTTTTCCGCCCGGCAGGCTTGTCCTCTCCGCATTCCGTACTCCCTTGCGTTTTCGTTTGCATGCTTCTTCACTCCGTTTTTGACACTATGGTAACTTCAGGATAAACTATGATGTAGTATGACCGGAAAGGTGGGTTTTCAATGAATTCACGATTTACGGAAGAGTTCGACGGGCTCGTGGAGAAGTTCTCCGAGCTTGTCACAGGCGATGCCTCTCCCGAAATGGTAGAGAAAATAAAAGTATGGTCGATTTACAACCACATACATAAAACCATGCCTGCTCTGACCAGCCACTGGAATCAGCTGCATCCCGAAGGCAAAGCCGAGATACGCAAGCTGTTCGAGGAAGTGCGCAGCCTCCATCTCAAGCTGAAAGACGAGAATCAGAAACAGGAATAGACGGGCTTAGGCCTCGCTGGAATAGACGGCCTCTTCCTCCTATTTTTTATTCAACAGCCGATAGGCGATCTTATCGAACAAACGCGGGAACAGCTGGTACAGCTTCACTCCGAAGGCCGCCATAAACGGTATGTTCACTTCCGGCGTCCGGCGTTTGATCGCCGTGAGCACTCTCTGAACCACCTGCTCCGGCTTTAGCATAAACCATCTGACGTTATTCACGTAATGTCCGGTAGGGTCGGCCCGGTCGAAGAACGGTGTGTCAACCGGTCCCGGATTGATCGCGGTCAGATGAACGCCGGTACCGACAAGCTCCTGCCGCAGACAGTTAGTGAAGCCCAGCACCGCATGCTTTGAGGCCGAATATCCGCTGGATTTGGCCGATCCGATCTTACCGGCCATAGAAGCAATATTCACGATATGTCCGCTGCCCTGCTTCAGCATGTGCGGCAGCACGGCCTTCGTACAGCGGACGACCCCCATGTAGTTGACGTCCATCATGCTCTCGATCTCGGACAAATCCGCATGAATAAAGGCTTCGAACACGCCGTATCCGGCATTATTGATCAGAATGTCGATACGTCCGTGCTCGGCGATCACCCGTTCCATCGTCCCGGCCACCTGTTCCCAGGAAGTCACGTCAAGCACATAAACGCTGTGCGAACCGTTGATGTGAGAGGCGATTTCCACCAGCTTTTTCTCCGAACGCGCCATCAGAACCGGAATTGCGCCCAGAGCGGCCAGCCTCTGCGCCATCATAGCCCCTATACCGCTCGAAGCGCCGGTAATCACCACGATTTTGCCTTGAAAGTCCATTGTATGTATGCCCCCTTAGCACACCTGCTTGACATTGAAAGAAAGAAAAAAGCGAAAGCTCTTCACGGCCCGTACGGTCCGGAATGAAGCCTTCGCTATCAGCTTACACGTAATTTAGCTATCATTTCAACTGCATGATCATTAAGCAATCAGCACTTGAATGTCCAATTCCCCGATCCCATCCATAATAAGCGGAATGGTGAGCGCTCTCTTTGCATCAAAGCCTGCCGCGTTCGCGGATTGCATCAGCTTTGGCGGCGTAATGTCTACGCGTACCCCTTGATTGTATAACATCGTACTGGCATTGCCGCTGATCATATTGCCGAGCTCCGATATGGCACTTTTGCTCATATCATCCATCTCGGTAATGAGAAAGCCTCCCATCATTGCGGAAACGACTTTCAACGCCACTTCTTCGTGAAGCCCGAATACGATGTCTCCTTCCATCTGCCCGGTCATCCCGATTTGAATCCAGATGTAGTTTTCAACAAGTTTCACTTCCTTGATGCCGAGCTGACCGGTGGACGGCCGGATATTGGCGACTTGCTCAATAACGATTCTAGCCGATTCCAAGAACGGATTGATGAGCTCTGCCTTCATAACATTAATGGTCTCCTTTTTTCGGCAATTTTCTTCGAAATCATAGGACTTTTTTCGTTACTTCATTATACCCAAAGCAGTACGATAAGTATAGAATAATGTCCTGTTTCGTGTGAAAATTCACAGTTTATAGACGATTAGACTCAGGAATTTAGTTTCATTCCACGATTTCATCCCATCCGTAGCTGTCATAGAAGACACCATCAAGCACATTGCGGATCGCCTTACGCACATGAGGGATCGTGTCATCCGGCAGCCGATCCAATGGAAACCATCCCATTTCGGAGCATTTATCCGGCTCCTTGTTCACCGGTTCCCCTTCCCACCGGTTCACCTTAAGAAAGAAATCGATCCACTCTCCCTTATCCGACAGCCGATGCATGACGCAGGCTACCTCCAAATCCTCCGGGCTTAGTTTTATGCCGCTTTCTTCCTCCGCTTCCCGCACCGCCGCACGCTTGACTTCCTCGTTTCCGTCCAGCTTCCCGGCAACCAGACTGAGTTTTCCGTCCTCATACCCTGTATTGGACCGTCTCAGCATCAGAATTTTCCCATTCCGTATGAATAACATATATACTGCACTGTTGACTTGAAACCATGGTTTGCTCATAAGCTGCCTCCACACCGATGTTCATTGCCATTACCGAACAGGACCTGCCGAACATCCATTTTTATCTCGAATCGCTTGATCCAATCCTTCCGCGTTCTACAGTGTATGATGACCTCGCTTGGTCGTCCAGCCCAAATCGTTTGAACCCTACCGCCCCTATTTCATTCCATCGTCCGAATGCTATAAGGTTCCCCAAAATTCACTTCATGTCATGCTTGAACGGGAGGATTGGTATGCTGCAAAAAACACATAGCGCGGCCGGACTTGTAGCCGCTGAGCTTGTGATCGTTTATCATGAGGGTTCCTTTTGGTCCTGGGAAGCCGCAGGAGCTCTACTGCTGGGCTGTTTGGCCGGCCCTTTGGCTGATGTCGACAAGCAGGGATCGACGATGGCCAAGCTGCTTTTCCCCGTGTCCGCTCTGCTGCGGCTTCTCAACGTGCGCCATCGGACAATGACGCATTCCATTGTCTTTATTTTGACATTAATGGTGCTTTCTCTTCCTTTATCACCATTATATCATGCCGTTTTCATCGCCGCCTATTTATCGCACCCGCTCATCGACTTGTTCAATGAACAGGGAGTTCATTTATTTTGGCCGCTCAAAGCGAGGGTCCGCCTGCTTCCAAAATTTTTGGCAGTTGATACGGGCTCGACCAGCGAAACGGTATTTCGGTGGATGCTTCTTGCCGTCGGGATATGGCTTCCGGTTTCTGCGATTGGCTTTCCCCGCCTATTTTAGCGTGAAATGAAAAATAGCTGCCCGTGGGCTAACACCCGCATGGCAGCTATTTTCAGTTTTTAATACGCTCTTTCGTACTGCTTTGGCAGCTCCGGCTGGCCGGATACGGCCTGAATCGCATGAATTGCCCAATAAGGATCGCGCAGCATGCCGCGGGCTACCGCGATCAAATCGGCATCGCCGTTAGCGACGGTCGCTTCCGCCAGCTTCGGATCTTCCAACAGACCGACCGCGATGACCGGAAGGCCAAGCGCTTGCTTGAAGGCGCGCGCCATCGGAACTTGATAGCCCGGATAATTTCCCGGCTTTCTTTGGCCTGCAGGCCCTTCCCCGCCGCTCGTAATATGGAACACATCCACTCCGGCTTCTTTGTACCTTTGGCCGATCTCAAGGCTGTGATCCAGATCGTAGCCTCCATCAATGTATTCGATTGCCGAGATTCTCATAATAAGCGGCATATGCTCCGGAATGACGCTTCTGATCGCTTGAACGACTTCCACACCGAACTTCGCCAAATCACGGCCGTACTCATCACTGCGGTTGTTGATGGCCGGAGAATGAAACTGATGGATCAAATACCCGTGGGCACCATGGATTTCGATCGTGTCCACCCCGGCTTCAACGGCCCGTCTGGCGGCTTCCCGGAATTTCACGACCATCTCCTTGACTTCCCCGGTTGACAGAGCCCTCGGCTTCTTAAATCGGGGACTCACCGGAATGTCGGAAGGTCCTACCGGTACCTCCGCATCCTCCGCTTTGCGCCCGGCATGGGCGATTTGAATTCCTATTTTGGCGTTATATTTATGTACTTCGTCAATAATTCTTCTGAACGCAGGAATCTGGTCGTCGGACCATAATCCGAGGTCATAGTCTGTAATGCGGCCATCCGGCTCCACATCGGTCATCTCCATGATGAGAAGCCCCGCTCCTCCAACGGCTCTGGAAACGTAGTGGACAAAGTGCCAGTCGTTCGGGGCACCGTCTTTTGCGGTAACGGAGTATTGACACATCGGCGGCATGACGATTCTGTTTTTTAATTCCAAGCTCTTTACGGTAAAAGGAGTTGATAACACAGCCATAAATGATTGCTCCTTTGCACAATGTGGTTTTATGACAATAGTACCCCAAATGGATATTATTTACAACTCTTGGGACTGTTTGGGATTCGGTTGAACAAGGTTGAACGATATAAGTAGGCCGTATTGGGCATTCCTCACACTTTTATGGTGTGAATACCACATCGGCAAGCAGCTCGTAGGAACGCAGCCGCTTGCGATAATCGGGTACCATGGTGACGATGAGAAACTCATCCGCGTCGTACATACTGCTGAATTGTTCCAGCTTCGCTTTCACTTGCCCGGGAGTTCCCGCGAGCAGCTTTCGTTCGAAGTGTGCACTCTCCTCTTCTGCAGGGCCTTCCGGTCTAAACCATGCATTCGCCTTGACCGCTAGGCTTTGGGCCTCCTCTTCCGTGTCGGCGCAAATGACGCCCACGGCCACGATGATCCGGGGTTTCTGGGAAAGATGCGAAGGCTTGAACTCCCGTCTGTAAGCCGACAGCACCTCCACTCCATCCTGGTCGCTCATGAACTGTCCGAAAACATAGCCTGTACCGAATTCGGCCGCATACGAGGCGCTTTTGCGGTTCGTGCCGAGCATCCAGACTTCCGGCGGGAGGGGCGGAGTTGGCCGTGCCTTAACAGAATGGCCTTCAAGCTGATAATGGCCGGCCAGCAATTCCGACAAAGCCTGAATTGTTTCCGGAAGAACGCTGACATTTTCCAAAAAATTGCCGCTCAATGCGATACTGACGTGCGCTGAGCCGCCGGGAGCCCGCCCGATGCCCAAATCCATTCGTCCGGGATACAGGACAGCCAGCATATGAAAAAGTTCCGCCACTTTGATCGGCTTGTAATGAGGAAGCAGCAGCGCTCCCGAGCCTAACCGGATCCGCTGTGTGCGGGCGCCGATATGGGCTAACAGCACCTCCGGCGCAGTGCACGCGAGCCCCTCCATATCATGATGCTCGGCTGCCCAATAACGGCAGTAGCCCAGCCTTTCCGCCGTACGAGCAAGCAGCGCCGCCTGTTCCAAAGCTTGTACAGAGTCGGCACCCGGAAAGACGGGAACAAGATCCAACACGCTAAGCTTCATGAAATCCACTTCTCTCTATGTGTATTGCTTACACTTCATCATATCAAAAACAGCCCTAAACCGGAAAACCATGTTTTGCGGGTTTCCAATAGGATTAATCTGTATGAATAACGCCGGGTTTATACGAAGCGGTACAGACCATAAAGACCCCGTACCGCTCCGCCTGACGGCGTTGCAAGCGCGAGGTCTTTACTCTTCAAGCCGATTACGGCATTTTTCGTCCTCTGGAGCTCACATACAGAGAATACCATTCTTCCCGGGACAGGCTTACCTGTAAGGCTTCGGCGCTGGCCTGAATGCGCTCGGGCCGGATCGTACCCAGTACAGGCTGGATGCCTGCCGGATGGCGCATCAGCCATGCCAATACGATGGCTTCCGGAGCAGTCCCTTTCCGTTCAGCCATTTCCCGGACAAGGGCGGCGGTCAGACGAACCGATTCCGGTTGATTCTCCGGCTCCCGGCCGGTGAATACCCCCTTGGCCAACGGACTCCAGGCTTGAATTTGAATTTGCTCCATCCAGCAAAACTCGATCGTCCCTTCAGGAAACGATACTTCGGCGCCCTCCTGCTGGTTCACCAGCACACCGGCTTCAAGCCAATCCAGCTTGCCCAGGTTCAATTCCAATTGGTTCACAAGCAGCGGCGCATCCAGATGCGACTGGAGAAACCGGATTTGCGCCGGGCTCATGTTCGATACGCCAAAGCCTTTCACCTTCCCGGCCTGCTTCAGCTTGCTGAAAGCGTCGGCCACTTCTTCCGGTTCCATTAAAGGGTCCGGCCGGTGCAGCAGCAGAATGTCGAGCGACTCGACGCCAAGCCTGCTTAAGATCCCGTCCACGCTGGAGAGGATGTGCTCCGCAGAGAAATCGTATCTTGCCGGGCGGCCGGTGCCTTCGTCGAACCGGATGCCGCATTTGGATTGCAGCACCATCTGCTCCCGAAGCCCGGGACGTTCCCGAAGCACCTGGCCGAATACCTGCTCCGCTTTACCATAGGCGTAAATATCGGCATGATCGAACATGGTGATGCCGGCGGCAAGAGCCGTTTCCACCGCAGCGTGTGCCTGCTTCAAATCGTCCGCGGTAACCGGATTGCGGTTCCAGCCTCCGCCAAATCCCATACATCCCAGCACCAGACGGCTGGCGGGAATGCCCCGTTTTTGCAATGGAATGGTTTTCTTCATATCTAATGTCGTCCTCCCTGAGTTCCGTCCACTTTCACTTTCAATTTCATCATCAACTCTAAAAGGATGGTACCAAGATGAAATCAGGTCTGTCAACCGTTGGAACAAGCGGTACATCCTGCTTTAACTCCGCTTTGGATTAAGAATGATTTAAGATTTTAACCAAAGGACCGTTAAGATTTATCGGGTAGAATGAAACATGTTATGATGATCTCGGAATCACGCCTGACAAAACTTTGGATATAAAGGAGGCCGCTTAACCATGGCTCAACATACGATTCTTCTGGTCGATGATGAAAAAGAAATTATAGATCTGCTGGAAATTTACTTGAAAAATGAAGGCTTCCGTCTTCTCCGGGCTGCGAACGGATTAGAGGCTTTGAGCATCCTGCAGAAGGAAGAGGTCGACCTTGTCGTGCTTGACATTATGATGCCGAAGATGGACGGAATCGAGGCCTGCCTCAAAATACGCGAGCAAAAAAACATGCCTATCATCATGCTCTCCGCCAAGAGTCAGGATATGGACAAAATTCTCGGCCTCAGCACAGGGGCCGACGATTATGTATCGAAGCCCTTTAACCCGCTGGAGCTGATCGCCCGAATCAAATCCCAGCTTCGCCGGTATACGCGGCTGAACGTGGCGCTGCCCAACAAAGACCATGAAATTGAGGTGGACGAGCTGACGATCAATACGTTGACCCATGAAGTGAAGGTGGACGGAAGAGAGGTTCGGCTGACGCCGCGTGAATTCGCCATACTTGAGCTGCTTGCCCGTCATCGGGGCACCGTATGGAGCATCGAAAAAATCTATGAATCCGTTTGGAAGGAAGCCTATCTCGATTCGGACAACACCGTCATGGTCCATATCCGCAAAATCCGCGAAAAGATCGAGGCCAACCCGAGAAAGCCCAAATTCATAAAAACCGTGTGGGGAGTGGGATATAAAGTTGAGTAACGCAGATAAAATGAAGCGGTCCCGCAAGCCGATCCTGGAGCGCTTTCCATTCACCTGGTTTCCGTTTACGCTGCTGCGCGGTCTGATTTTGTTCATCCTGGATTTGTTCCGGATGAGCCGAGAGCATGTCGAACGCAGCATACGGCTTCAGCTCGTACTGACCTTTGCGATTTGTCTTGGCGTAAGCACCCTTTTCTATGGCATCAGCTCCGCCTTGTTCGGACAAATCAACAAAGGCACTGTCATCGACTACTCCCAAGGCATCAGACAAATCGATAGCGCAGCCCGCTCGCTGGTTCGCCTGCTGGAGCCGTCCTTGTCGGATGATGAACAGATCGAAATGAGCAGCTTGCCGAGTCGCTCGAACGCTGATGTGGAAATGACCGATCAGGAATCTGCACAACCTGTTTCTGACACCGATAACGAGAAGCAGCAGCAGAAAAAGCAGCAGGAGGAACGGCGCAAACGCAAGTTTATGGAAGATGTCCAGCATCTA
This sequence comes from Paenibacillus sp. JMULE4, assembly GCF_013337105.1. Lineage (NCBI taxonomy): Bacteria > Bacillati > Bacillota > Bacilli > Caryophanales > Paenibacillaceae > Paenibacillus > Paenibacillus sp. JMULE4. The sequence continues at coordinate 52,028 of NZ_SGWF01000011.1, read as the reverse complement.
ACTACCTATGAAAATTACAAAATCGTCATTACCGATCTGGAAGGAAAGGTTATATTCCGCAGCGAGAACGCTCCTGAAACGTATATCGACGTTCACAAAGTGATTCGCAATGCCATGGAAACCCGCAACGAAGTCTCTCACAGACGTTCGGAAGTATCCAGCTTTTATCCGGTTACCTATGATAATCAAAAATCCTACTTGATCGTCTCCGGCATTCCGCAGCCGTCGATCAGCTACATCAAAGGACAGAGCCCGCTTTCGCTGTTGAGCGCCATCGCCGTATTCATCTTTCTTTTTTACTATTTGACACGAAAAAAAATGAGATACATCGAGGAGCTGGCCACCGGGCTGCGAATTATCGCGACGGGCAACCTGGATCACCGGGTGATCGAGCGTACGCGCGATGAACTCGGCTCGCTCGCCAAAGACATGAACTTGATGGTAGCCGATCTGCAGCATACAATAGAAGAGGAACGGCGGGCCGAGCGGTTGAAAAACGAGCTGGTGACGAATGTATCCCACGATTTGCGCACACCGCTGACCTTGATCATCGGTTACCTGCGGCTTCTGCATGACAAGAATTACGAAACGCCCGAGCAAGCTGCAGGTTATGTCGCCATTGCTTACAGCAAAGCGGAGAAGCTGCAAGGACTGATCGAGGACTTATTCGAGTATACCAAGCTTACCCACCAGGACGTTCCCATGCATAAGCGGGAAGTCGCCATCAATGAGGTGCTGGAGCAGCTGCTGGAGGAGTATGTAACCCTCAGTGAGGAACAGCAGTTGACCCTCATCCGCAGCATTCCGCAGGAAAGACTCTCCGTGCGGATCGACGTGGACAAGATGATCCGCGTGTTCGAGAATCTGCTCGGCAACGCCATCAAGTACAGTCCCAAGCCGGGGACCATTACGGTCGGAATGGCGAGGGAGCGGGATCATGTGCTGATTCGAATCAGCAACAAAGCGGACGCCCTTACCCGTGAGGAGCTGGAGCAGCTGTTCGACCGCTTCTACCGCGTCGACAAGGCCCGGACCTCCGATACTGGAGGCTCCGGTTTAGGCCTTGCGATCGCCAGGAGCATCGTCGAATCGCATGACGGAACGATCTGGGCCGAATCGTCCGGCGGCAGCATTCATTTTTATGTCAAACTAAAGCTGGAAACTTAAGAAAAACCGGCTACACGATGCTCAGGAGGTTCAGAATGCCTGGATTTTTACTCGATTTGGATGGAACGCTGTACAACGGCGACCGCCCTATTCCCTATGCCGCGGAGTTTATCGGCTGGCTTCGGGAACGGGGCTACCCGTTTCTTTACTTAACCAACAATTCGTCCCGGACGCCGGAGCAAGTGGCTTTACACCTCACAGCCACGGGCATAGAGGCGTCCGCGCACGAAGTGCTGACTTCAGCCCAAGCGGCGGCAATGTATTTGAAGGATGCGGGACTTGATAGCGGTCCGGTCATGTGCATTGGCGAGACCGGGCTGCAGCAGGCGCTGCAAGAGATGGGATTGGAGCTGGTTGGAGAGGAAGCGGAGCAACGCGGGGTGACGGTCGTAGTCCAGGGAATTGACCGGACCTTCAGCTACGAGAAGATGTTTAAGGCCGTACGCTATATCAGAGCCGGTGCGAAATATGTCCTGACGAACCCCGATCACCTGCTTCCGTGGAACGGCGAGCTTTCGCCGGGGGCAGGCTCCATTTCCGCCTCCATCGAACGCGCAAGCGAGACGGCGCCTGTCATCATCGGCAAACCCTCTCCGATCATTATGCGCTATGCCACCGCCAGGCTCGGGCTTGCCCCAGAGGAAATTTGGGCGGTCGGCGACAATATAAACACCGATATCCGCGGTGGAGCAGAGGCAAAGTGCCGCACGGCCCTGGTGCTTACAGGGCTGGCGAACGAATCCAATGTAGAGGAGCAAATCGCAAGAGCCGGCGTCCGGCCGGAGCTCGTTTGCCTCCATCTCATGGAGCTCGCCGGGCGGATCGGGTAAAGAAGCTTACGATAATTCTATGAACCCCTCCAAAGGAGAGGGTTCTTTTATTTCCATTTGACAATTATGTTGGCTGGTGCTATGATTTTTGATTATTAAATTATTTACTATTAAACTATTTTATTATTAAATATTATTTTCAGATTAGGATGGTTGCTTATGAAAATCCCCTTGGATCCTGCTGTCCGTCGCTTTGAGGCCGCCTTCTTCACGCTGTTTCGCAAGCTGGGACCTGAGCTCGGCATACCGGCCGACCTGTCGTTAACAGGACCTCAAATGATGATACTGTTTACCATTTCCAGCAGCGGGCGCTGCCCTGTCGGACAGCTGGCGCAAAAAATGGAGGTTACTCCCGGCGCCATTTCCGTGATGATTGACCGGCTGGTGAACAACGGTTTTGTCGTTCGGAAGTACGACCCAAAGGACCGGCGGGTTGTGCTTCTTGAAATTACCGGGCAAGGACGCGAAGCGCTAGAGAAAATAAGAGAGGTGCGCACAGCCCAGATCAAGCAGTATTTAGCTTACCTTGAGCCGGACGAGCTGGATTTATTCCTGCATTCGTTCGAGAAAATCGCCGCTCACATTAAACAATAATAAAGATAAACGGGAGGAATAATGGTGTCGCAAACCTTAGAACTCAATTCATCGGAAAATAACCAAATTGCCGGCCGCGGTCTGCTGATCACCGGTTTGATCATAGCCATGCTGTTCTCCGCTTTAGACAACACCATCGTCGGAACGGCCATGCCGCGTATTGTCGGAGACCTCGGAGGTTTCAGTTTAATGACGTGGTTGACGACGGCTTATATGCTTACATCTACCACCGTCGTCCCGATTGCCGGCAAACTCGCTGACCTGTTGGGCCGCAGAACGGTATACTTGGCAGGTTTATTGATTTTTATTCTGAGTTCCATGCTCTGCGGGCTTGCCCAGACGATGGAACAGCTGATTTGGTTTCGTGCGCTGCAGGGTATCGGGGCGGGATCATGATGCCGATGGCCATGATTATTATCGGGGATATGTTTACCGGAAAGCAGCGGGCCAAATGGCAGGGAGTATTCGGAGGAATTTTCGGCCTTTCCTCCGTTATCGGTCCGCAGGTCGGCGGTTGGATCGTCGATTCGATGAACTGGCACTGGATCTTTTTTATCAATTTGCCAGTCGGCATTCTGGCAACGATTTTTATCGCGATGGGTTTAAGGGGCCAGCGGGCACAAGGACCGGTCAAATTCGATATGGCTGGCATGATTACGATGATTATCGGTATCGTCACGCTGCTGCTGGCCCTGACGTTCGGCGGCAAAGAATACGCTTGGGGATCTTGGCAGATCATCGGGATGTTCGCGGTTTCTGCCGTTTCGCTGCTGGCCTTCGTACTGATCGAGGCCAGAACCAGCGAGCCCATATTGCCTGTGCGTCTGTTTAAAAACAGGACTTTCACCGTGGTTAATTCCATCGGGTTTTTGATGAGCGTGGGCATGTTCGGAGCCATTATGTTCGTACCTCTGTTTATGCAGGGGATTGTGGGGATCAGCGCTTCAGCCTCCGGCACCGTCATGACTCCGCTTATGATCACGATGATTGCGGCAAGCATGATCGGCGGGCAGCTGGTGCACAAAATCGGTGTAAAAATACAAATGGTTATCGGTATGATCGTCATGGCCGCAGGCTTCCTTCTGCTTACGACAATGAATATCGATACGACCAAACTGACCGCCAGCGGGATCATGGTGGTACTCGGCCTCGGCATGGGTCTGGTGATGCCTCTGCTGACGCTTACGCTGCAGGAAACGTTTCCCAAATCGGAGCTTGGGGTGGTCACGTCCTCCAGCCAGTTTTTCCGCCAAATCGGCGGTACCTTCGGCATGACCATTCTCGGCGTGGTCATGAACAGCAAGTCGGATGAGCTGCTCTCGTCGCAATTGGTGCCCAAGCTGAAGCAGCTGCCGGATCAAGCTGCCGGCATAGCCGATCAACTTGCCGAAACGATCCATACGAATCCGCAGGGCTTGTATTCAACGCTTTTGAATCCGGAGACGCTGGCCCAATTTCCCAAAACGCTGGCGGATCAAATCGTTCCGATCGTTAAGAACGCATTGATCGAATCGCTGCATTCCGTCTTCTGGTTCGGACTGGTTTTCGTGCTCCTCGGTGCCCTCTTAACGCTGACTCTCGGTAAAATCAAATTGGAAAGCCGCAGCGGCAAAGAAGAAGCCACGGCCTCGAAAGGGGCCATGGAGTAATCCTTATAAGTCCCTTTAGAAAAGGAAACATCTTTTAAGCGCGGTTACCATTGTTCTTTCAACGGGGGGCTCCCTTTCGCATCCGAACCGGTCATCAACATTTAAATATTGGTTGGCTGCTTAGTTTGCCCTAATGCCGCAAGTATCATATAATGGTATTAGTCGAGAAACCGGATTTATGTATTTTACTCATTTGATAAAAATTAATTATTCTGCGCACAGTAGAGTTGCGCAGGTTCACGCTTGGGAGAGGAGGGATACCGTGAACCTCAACCAACTGGAAACGCTTATCACGATATCCAAAACGATGAGCTTCCGTAAAGCCGGCGAGCTTCTCAATTTAACCCAGCCTGCCGTGTCGGCGCAAATCAAGAGCCTGGAGGACGAGTTCAAAACGGTACTTATTGACCGGAATCAGCCCGTGACGTTGACTGACAGCGGCAAGGTATTTTTGGATCATGCCGAAAAAATTCTGCAGACGGTAGAGGATTTGAAACAGCGGCTTGCTGATTTGAACCAAACGCCCCAGGGACACATTCACCTCGGAACGACGACGTCCATCGCCATTCAAATTTTGCCAAGAGTTTTGTCGTATTTCCAAAACCAATTTCCGCTAATCAAAACAACGATTCATTCCATGACGACTTCGCAGATTATGCAAAACGTCGAGAACGGAACGATCGACATCGGCATTACGTATTTGTTCGACAAGCACCCGGCGCTGGAAAGCTCCGTACTGTATTACGACACGTTCGAGCTTGTCGTGTCCCCTGACCACCCGCTGGCTCAATACAGCCATATCCCCATCGAACGGCTGCATGAGCTGCCTCTCATTATGCTGTCTCCCGAAACGGCCGGACGCCGGTTCGTCGATCAAATTTTCAAGCAGCTTCATATCGTTCCGCAAGTGGTCATGGAGCTGTCCAGCAGCGAGGAAGTGAAGCGGATGGTGGAGCTGAATTTGGGAGCGGCAATCATCTCCAAGCTGTCGATTCAAAGTGAGCTTCGTCTTGGCACGTTGAAAATGATTAACGTCAACGAGTTGGAAATCAGCCATCCGGTCGGCGTGGTATACAAATCCGGACGTTATTTGAGCTCGGCGCTGCATCAATTCTTAATGGATCTCAAAGGCATGGAAGAAATTCAATTTATCGGTTCGGAGTGATGAAAAATATGAAATTCGATTTGCATACCCATCACGAGCGCTGCGGGCATGCCGTAGGTACGATCCGCGATTACATTGAAGCAGGTATTGCCCGCGGCCTTCAGGTCATCGGGATTTCCGACCATTCGCCTTACTTCGCAAGCGAGTCCGACCGGGAACAGCCGGGTATTGCCATGGCGAAGAGCGAATTTAAACGCTATGTAGATGAAGTTCTCAAGCTGAAAGAAGAATACCGGGGACGCATTGAGGTGCTGCTCGGTGTGGAATCCGACTTTTTCCCGGAGCATGCGGACGTATACCGTAAGGTATATGAACAATATCCGTTCGATTATATCATCGGCTCTGTCCATTTGTCCGGCGGGGTCAGCATTTTCAACAAAAAACGCTGGAACGGACTGACCGACCGTCAGAAGGTCGAGCAAAAAGAGCTGTATTACGATCTGATCGAGCAATCCGCGCGCAGCGGAATGTTTCAAATTCTCGGTCACATCGACGCGATGCGGGGCTTCTACCCTGCCTTTTCAGACATCCAAACAGATGCGGTGGACCGGACGTTAAAAACGATCGGCGAAATCGGCATCGCCATCGAGATCAATACTTCCGGCAAAACGAAGGATTGCGGCGGCTGGTACCCGATCGATCCGATTCTGGAGCGGGCGCTGCATTACGGGGTGAACGTTACTTTCGGCTCGGATGCCCATGTGCCCGGGCGGGTCGGTGACGATTGGGAGGAAGTAGCCGTGCGGCTCAAGGAGATCGGGTTTCGCGAATGGGTGTATTTCAAAGAAAAGCAAATGCATAAGGTACCTTTATAACCTGTTTGCAGCGGATGTCGGGGTCTCCCCGGCATCCGCTTTTTATACCAGCCAATCCGGTCAACCCGCTGTTCGGAGCCGGGGGCAGACCGGATTTAACCAAGCGGCCTGTAGCCAAGCTGACTCATTTGCTGCGCCATGACACGATATCCCGCCGCATTCGGATGAATCTTGTCGGAAGACAGCAGTTCTTTTTCCCTTCCTGCAAACAGGCTGTAAATCCGTGCCACCTGAAAATTGGCGCACTCCAGGCTCTCAATGTGCTGGCCCAGGCGCTGTACCCATCCGGCCGCCGCGGGAACTTGCGGAAGAGGATTGTACAAATCGACGGCACGGATGATATAAGGCCTTGAACGATTCGCTTTCAGCTTCCGGATGGAATCCACGATCTTTCCATAGTTCTCCCGGCACTGCACCAGCGCTTGCTGAAGCACCTCGGGATTGGTTTGCATCGCGTAACGCTGAGCAGCGCGAATTAAATCGTTGCCTCCCGCCGTAATCGTAATGATATCCGCACGGGCCAGAATATGACGAATTTCGGGGCTTCCGTGCACCACCCGAAGCAAGTCACCTGTCGTCGCCCCGGATATTCCCAAATTGATGCTGTACACACATTGTCCCAGCCGCTTCTCTGTCATAGACCGATACTGCGGCACCAACCCGCCGCCGGGACATGCGCCTGTTCCGACGGTTATCGAATCTCCAAGTGCAGCATAGGTGAGCACGATCTTCACCCCTTTCTTCCATTATCTCTGTTTTTGGCGTACAACGGCTTTCTTGGGTTTTGCAGCATGTTTGCCTTGCAGAGGGACCGCCTTGACGTTGGCCGTTCCCAAACCGCCGATCCCGGTTCCAAATCCGCCAAAGCTGCCCATCAGCTTAAATATCGGCCCCATCTGTTTCATGATCGTAAACAGCTTCTGGAATTTTCCCATAGTGGACACAATACCGTCCAATCCGCCGATTCGATCGTACATAGAGAGAAAACCTCCGCCCGATCCGACCGCTCTGGCTGCGTCACCCGCGCCTGTTCCCCCCGCGCCATCCGGAATGCTGGTCGCTCCTCCACCGCCGAAAGGACTGAACAATCCTTTTACATTGGCTGTATGCATGTGAGGACGACTTGTACCGTCAGAGCGGCGACGTTCGGGTTTAGAGCCTTGCGCCGCACGCGGGACGGATTTACGGACTTGCGATTGCTTTGTCTTCTTCATGCTCGTTCCCTTCCCTCTTCACGTGTTGGCATACTCTGACTTGTCTACTTAATCCAGATTATGTGAATGCGCTCCGTATGGCTTGGGTAAGTGGAATGCTTGCGGTAAAATGGGCGGATACCTGTGCCTGACTGTCTCAACGAAAACTATCCGATAAAGCAAAAAAAGAAGCCGGCCTCATTTATCCGACACTTGCGTCACGGAATGATGAGTAGTCCAGCTTCTTTCCTGCACCAGTTTTATTCGGTTTTTTTCAAATCTTCTATCGAATTGATTTCCATATACTTCGGCACAACCAGGCCGATCTTGGTACCGTTCAAGTTCGGACCAAGGTCTTCAATTTTGTCCTTGAACTTATCAAAGTAGTCTTTGTGCGTAGTCGGCAACCATGCGGCTACGATGCCGTCCGCATCGCCTTCGGCCACTCCGGCCCACATCGGTCCGGCTTCGACCTGCAGCAGGTCGACTTTATATCCAAGTCTCGTTTCCAGCACCTGCTTTACGACATGGGTGCTGGCGATTTCGGAATCCCAGGCCACGTAAGCAAGCTTCAGGGTCTTGCCTTCTTGTTTGGGCAGATCCTTCACCCATTCGTCCGCCTTGTCGGCATTGTCGCCGAGCCATGCAGCCGCGGCTTCTTCAGGCTTCTTGCCTTCCTGCACCTCCACCATCACCTTCGCCATATCGTCCGGTGTCCATTCAAACCGGTCCAGCATAGCGTAAGCGGCCGGATGTTCCTCTTTCAGTCCTTTTCTGACGATCGTATGAATTTGCTCATCCCCGCCATACACGTTTTTCGGATCTTCCAGATATTTAAGGTCATATTTGGCGAACTTCCAATGCGGGGTCCATCCCGTCACAATAATGGGTTTTTGGTCTTTATAGGCTTTATCCAGCGCAGCCGTCATGGCGGCCCCGGAGCCCTCCACCAGCTTCCAGTCCGTGAGTCCGTACTCCTCTAACGCTTTGCTCGTGGCCTGCATCAAACCTGCACCGGGATCAATCCCGATAATTTGATAATTGACCTGTTCCCCGACAGAAGCGGAACCGGAGTCAGAGCCGGAATCCTTCTGTCCGCAGCCGGCGGCCAGTACCGTTATTCCCAATACACATGCCGCCATCATCATCAGGTTACGAGTTCTTTTTTTCAATGCCTACCCTCTCCTTTTTTTCTTTTTGACTATATTTTGAGTTAAGCGGTCCAGAAGGATCGCCAAAATCACAACGGCAATGCCTGCTTCAAAGCCTTCGCCTATCTTGAGCTGGGTCACCGCGCGATAAACGTCCGCACCGATTCCCTGGGCTCCGATCATGGATGCAATAACGACCATGGATAAGGACAGCATAATTGTCTGGTTGATTCCTGCCATCAGTGTAGGCAGGGCCAGCGGGAGCTGAACCTTCCACAGCTTCTGGCCTGGAGTCGAACCGAACGAATCCGCAGCCTCAATCAAATCGAACGGAATCTGGCGGATACCCAGGTTCGTCAACCGGATCGTAGGCGGCACGGCAAAAATGACTGAAGCGATAACGCCGGGCACCACGCCTAAACCAAAAAAGAAAACGGCGGGAATCAAGTAAACGAATGCGGGCATGGTCTGCATAAAGTCCAGAAGCGGCGTCACCGCATTCTGGACCGAGTTATTCCTCGCGCACCATATGCCAAGCGGCAGCCCTATAATGACCGAAACCAGCGCGCTCGTCATCACCAAAGCCAGCGTGTCCATCGTGTGGTCCCAAAATCCGAGATTATTAATCAACAGCAAGCCGACCAGAGAAAACAGCCCCAGCACCCAGCCCGCTGAGCGGTAGGACCAGAAAGTTACCAACAGAATAAAAACGAAAGCCGGCGGCCAATGAAACAGCCACGAGAAAACATCCACCGTGCCACCGATGATGGTGGAGATGAAATCAAATATGAAATCAAAGGTCGAGCCGACCCAATCAACAAAACGCTCTATTCCAGGAGCAATCGGCAGCTTAGGCATCTTCGCTCACCGCCTTTCGCACCCGGTCTTGATTTCCTGCCAAAGCCCCAAGCACGGCGCCGCGGATAATTACACCAAGCAGTCTCCCGCTTTCCGAGGTTACGGCTACGGGCACACGACTGACACTGACAAGCTCGAACAAGTCGTTCAGCAGCGTATTCTCCGACACCGTCGGCACATCTTTGACGATAATTTCGTCAAGCCCTTTATTCTCTTTAATGGCCTGAGCCGTATCCTCCGCCGTCAATACGCCGATAAGACGTTTTGAATTGTCGACGACAAACAGATTGGAGATGCCGTTCTCCCGCATCAGCTCAAGCGCTACTCTCGGGCCTCCGCGGTCGTAGACCATCGTCTCCGGTCTGCGCATGACGTGCGATGCCGTCAGTACCCGGGACAAATCCACGTCCTCGATAAACCGTTCCACATATTCGTTGGCAGGCGAAATCATGATTTCCTCCGGCGTGCCGATCTGTACGATCGAGCCGTCCTTCATCAGAGCAATGCGGTCTCCGATCCGAAGCGCCTCATTCAAGTCGTGCGTAATGAATATGATGGTTTTCTTCAGCTTCTCCTGAAGCTCCCTCAGCTCCTCCTGCATGTCTTTGCGGATGAGCGGATCCAACGCGCTGAACGCTTCGTCCATCAGCAGCACCTGCGGCGAGTTGGCCAGCGCCCTGGCCAGTCCGACGCGCTGCTGCATTCCCCCGCTAAGCTGGTCTGGGTAACTGTTCTCCCATTCCTCAAGGCCGACCAAAGCCAATGCTTCCCGCGCTTTCTCTCGGCGGATTTTGGCAGGAATCTTCTGTATCTCAAGACCGAACTCTACATTCTGCGCCACCGTGCGATGCGGGAATAAAGCGAATTTTTGGAACACCATACTCATCGCCGTTCTTCTGAACTCTCTGAGTCTTCCCTCCGACATCTCGACGATATTTTCACCTTGAAACGTAATGCTTCCGAACGTCGGTTCGATCAGGCGGTTTATAAGACGGATCAACGTCGATTTACCGCTGCCCGACAACCCCATGATAACGAAAATTTCCCCTTCTTTTACTGTAAAGTTGGCGCGGTTCACGCCCACGGTCAGCTTTGTCTCGGCAAAAATGCGTTTCTTGCTCCAGCCTTGCTCCAGGAGGCTAAAGGCTTTTTCCGGCGACTGCCCGAATATTTTAGTCAGGTTTTTCACCTCAATCAACCTGTATCACCCCATTCTTTGATGTGCTTAAGTTTACAGGTTTTGGTGTAAAATGGTCAAAACCCAAATAAGTTTGTTTCGTACGTACAGAAAAAACTTTATAAACGTATTATACAGAATGCTCCTTATTCCTCCAAATTCCTGTCCATGTAACTTCTTTACTTTCAAAACCAACTTCAATACAATGTAACTATTCTAGTAAGAGCGTGCCGGCGGCTGCCGGTCCGCAGTTATGAACAACATACGAATAACATCTGAACAGGCAACCGGCTTCGTCCGGAGGAGGCAGAACGATGAACAACTGGGTTGGCATGTCGGAGGAACAAGTCGGCATCATTCAAAAAGCCCGCAAACGCGTGATTGAATCAATCGGTAAAAACATGGACTTATACGGAGTTACATTATCGTCCGGACATTTATACGGTATGATGTTTTTTCAGGACAAACCCATGACGCTCGACGAAATGGGCGAAGGCATGGGGATGAGCAAGACCAGCATGAGCACAGGCGTGCGCACGCTCACGGATCTGAAGATGGTTCATAAGGTATGGGAACCGGGGTCGCGCAAGGATCTGTACGAAGTGGAGCCGGACTGGTACCAGACGTTTGCGGATTACTTCGCTATCAAGTGGAGGAAGCAAACGGAGATGAATCTTCAGGCGGTGCGCAAGTCACTCAGCGAGCTGAAGCGGTTGAAGGAAGCGTACCAAGACAATGAACAGCTGCAGAAGGTCGTTAACACGGATATCAATAAGCTGGAGGAAGCCGTCCGCTATTACATGTGGCTGGGCCGTTTGATCGATACCTTCGAGAGCGGGGAAATCTTCTCGCTGGTACCGAAGGAGGAGCCCGTAAAACCATAATGCAGGAGAGCCGATTAAGGCTCTTTTTCCTGTTCAATCGTCTTTATGATAGAATAGAGTAATACTAACCGTTGTGATGAGGTGAAGCTTTTGAAAACCGATTTTGACCGTATCATCAATCGACGCCATACGCATTCCTACAAATGGGATCAATCCCTAAAGCTGTTCGGGGATCAGGACATCCTCCCCCTTTGGGTGGCCGATATGGATTTTGAAAGTCCTCCTGCCGTAAGGAAAGCTCTGGAAGCCCGTGCTGCGCTGGGAGTTTACGGCTATTCGATCAAAAACGAAGCTTATGTGGACGCCATTATCCACTGGTATCAACGGCGGCACGGCTGGACCATCGAGCGGGAATGGCTGAGCGACGTGCCCAGCGTCGTCACATCGCTCAGCATCGCGGTAGATGTATTCAGCGAGCCCGGCGGCTCCGTCATTCTTCAATCCCCGGTTTACTATCCTTTTTACGATGTGATTCGGATGAATGGCCGCGAGGTGGCTAAGAACCCTCTGGTCATCCGTAACGGCAGATACGAAATGGATTATGACCATTTGGAGGAACTGATGGCGGGCGGAGCCAAGCTGATGCTGCTGTGCAGTCCGCATAATCCGGGCGGGCGCGTCTGGGAACGCGAGGAGCTGCTCCGTCTGGGCGAGCTGTGTCTGAAGCACGGGGTCACGGTCATCTCGGACGAAATTCACTGTGATTTGGCACTGCCGGGACATCGCCACATTCCGTTCGCCTCTTTGTCGGAGGAGCTCTCGCAAATTACCTTGACCGCACTCGCGCCGACAAAGACGTTTAATCTCCCCGGCCTCCAATCCTCGTTCATTGTCACCGCTAATGCGGCGATGAAACGGAAATTCGATTACCGGGTCAAAGCGCTCAGCCTGCACATGACGAACTTCTTTACTCATGAAGCCGTGATGGCCGCATATAATGAAGGGGAAGCTTGGCTCGACGAACTGATCGAATACGTAGCAGGCAATGTCGACTATGCCATAGCTTATTTGGCTGAGCATCTTCCCGAGGTAAAGCCGATGCGTCCGGACGGCACTTATTTGCTGTGGGTGGACTGCCGGGGCCTGGGCCTCGATATTAAGGGGCTTAAGTCGCTGATGTTCGAAAAAGCGCGTGTGGCCTTCAGCGAAGGCTCTGCCTTCGGCACGGAGGGACAAGGCTGGCTGCGCATTAACCTGGCCTGCCCGAGATCGCTGTTGACGGATGCGCTGGAGCGGTTTTGTGAGGCGGCTTCGAATAGAAGTTAATCCGTTGTTTCTCACTAACACTACAGCCTTGTATTCCGTAGCGCCTTTTCGCGAATACAGGGCTTCCTTATGTCGCCTTTGGGACTTGGGCATCGGGACGTAATTCCATCTTTCCGGTGAGCCGGCGGCAGGAGAAAAGCTTACGAACGAACGGCTGCTTGCCGAACAATGCGGCGCAGCCAGAGGACGTATACGCGAAGCCCTGCGGCTTGTCCCTGATCGGCATAATTCATATTAAGGCCGGAGAAGGCAGCTTTGCGAAATAGCGGAACGATTCCATTTCTTCCAAAACGATTACCTGGCTCTTCATATTCCGGATGAGGTCATGCCGCAATGACTATTTTTCAACAGGTCTGAACCGTCAATCATAAGGATCATAGACCGCAGCCCGAATAAGGACCGCGCCTCCTGAAGTCAGCCGGGAGACCCGGTCTTTGGGGTGCCGCTTTCTCCAGATACGCGGACAAGACGCTGCCCATCATCCGCCTTCATGCTGTTCGTCGAGATAAGCCTTGTACTGCTCGGCATTGAAAAGCTCGTTCAGCTCTTCTCCGGCATCGGGAGACCATTCGATCTCTACGATCCATCCGCCCTCATACGGCTGCTCATTGACAAGCTCAGGCTGATCGAGCAGAAGGGCATTTATACTCGTGATGATGCCCGAAACGGGAGCAAACAAATCCGAAACGGTCTTCACCGATTCGATCGTACCTATAGGGTCTCCGGCGCGAACACTCGACCCTATCTCGGGGAGCTCGACAAATACAATATCCCCCAGCTCGCATTGCGCAAAATCGCTTATGCCGACCCTGACTGTCCCGGATTCCCCGATGTCCGCCCATTCATGCTCTTTGCTGTAGAAAACGTTCGCTTTAACCTCGCTCATATCCATACAGCTCCCCGTCTGTGCGGTGTTCTGCACCTGCCGGCTGCGATTCGTTCTCCCCGGAGGCACAGGCCTTCCACCCTTGTGATCCTTCATCTTCGCACGTATACTGGTAGAATAAAACAATGGACAAGTTTACGTCAATATAACTTACATATCAATTTATTTTATCGGAAAAGCACATTGACAATCCGTTTCAACCGGGAAATAATGAGAATAAGACAACTAAATATCCGTGGATGATGACAAAAGGAGAGATTACTTGACATTAAAGTAACGCCGAAGGGGTAAGCCGCAAGGTGAATCTCTCAGGCAAAAGGACTTTTGCCGGACACATCTCTGGAGAGAACCTGCAAAACAGGTCACCCAAGGGGAAACTTGTGCTGCGGCATAAGGTAACTCTCAGGTAGAAGGACAGAGCAAGGAACGAGGTAACGCCGGCAAGCCCGGCAAGCCCGCTTCTTTTGCTCTGTTTGTTTTTTCTATGCGCTTGAGAGGCCAAATCATCGAAAGAGGTGAAAGAGATGTCCCCCTTAAAAAGAACACCGCTATTCCCGCTCTATGCGGATGAACCGGGAGCCCGCTGCATCGATTTCGGCGGTTGGGAGCTGCCCGTCCAATTCATCGGCATTCAAAAAGAGCACGATGCCGTTCGCAGGCACGCCGGATTATTCGATGTTTCCCATATGGGCGAGGTTCTGGTTACGGGCACCTTTGCCGAGGCTTACCTGCAGCACTTGACGACGAACGATGTCTCAAAATTAAGGGACGGTCAGGCACAGTACAGTTTGATGTGCTATCCTGACGGCGGCGTCGTTGACGATTTGCTGGTTTATCGGCTCAGCGCAGACCAGTTCATGCTGGTTATCAACGCCTCGAATATCGACAAGGATCTCGAATGGATGGACCGCCACCTGATCGGCGACGTCGTCATCCGAAACGCCTCTGAGCAAACCGCTCTGCTTGCGCTTCAAGGCCCGTTGGCGGAAACCATACTCTCTCGGGTTACAGACGCCTCTCTTTCCGATTTAACCTCATTTTCGTTTATTTCGAATGTTCAGGTCTGCGGCGTTCAGGCTCTTGTCTCCCGCACAGGATATACCGGCGAGGACGGGTTTGAACTCTATCTTCCCGGCGCCGACGCTCCTCATGTATGGCGGACGCTGCTTGAGCACGGCCGGGATCACGGCTTAATCCCCGCCGGACTTGGAGCCAGAGATACGCTTCGCTTTGAAGCTAGGCTGCCTTTGTACGGGCAAGAGCTCAGCGCCGGGGTATCCCCTTTGGAAGCCGGAGTTGGATTTGCCGTGAAGCTAAGTAAAGAAGGATTTATCGGCAGGGAAGCGCTGTTAAAGCAAAAGCGGGAAGGAGTACGCCGCAGGCTTGTAGGCATCGGGATGATTGACCGTGGCATTCCCCGCCCCCACTACAGGGTATATGCAGACGGTGCATGCATAGGAGAAGTTACATCGGGCACCCAATCCCCCACCCTGAAAAGGAGCTTGGGCTTGGCCTTGCTGGATACCCGTTATGCAGACATCGGCACGAAAATCGAAGTGGATATTCGCGGCAAACGATTACGGGCGGAGGTAGTTCCCAGTCCGTTTTATAAACGGGCCAGCAAATAAGGTAATCGGCTTTCCCCCATCATAAAGGAGCTGAATAAGGTGAAGCATCGATACTTACCAATGACGGAGCAGGATCGGCAGGACATGATGGCCGAAATCGGCATCAAGTCGGTGGAGGAGCTGTTTGCCGACATCCCTGCCCCAGTCCGGTTTCAAGGAATCTTGAATGTCTCTTCCGCACTTAGTGAGCCTGAATTGCTCAAGCACACACGCCGATTAGTGGAGAAAAATGCGGATACCGATCGGTACACCAGCTTCTTGGGTGCCGGCATCTATGATCACCACATCCCCGCCGTCATTCAACACGTGATATCCCGTTCCGAGTTTTACACCGCCTATACCCCCTATCAACCGGAAATCAGCCAAGGCGAGCTTCAGGCGATCTTTGAATTTCAGTCGTATATTTGCGAATTGACGGCGATGGCCGCGGCCAATGCAAGCATGTACGACGGCGCTACCGCTCTGGCGGAGGCCGGAAAGCTGGCCTGCGAAGCCACCAAACGAAAGCAGCTGGTCGTCTCGCGGGCGGTACACCCCGAAGCCCGGCAAACCTTGCGCACGGCGGCACGGGGGTTAGATCTGGATATCATTGAAATCGACTATGCGGATGGTGTAACGGATCAGAAGCTGCTCGCCTCCCAAATCTCCGGTCAAACCGCAGCCATAATCGTACAATCGCCCAATTTTTTCGGCTGTATCGAGGATTTACGAGCTATGGAGCCGCTCATTCATGCCGTCAACGGCTTGCTCGTAGTGTATACCAATCCGCTCTCACTCGGTTTGCTGGAGCCGCCAGGCGCTCTCGGCGCGGACATCGTGATAGGCGATGCGCAGCCGCTGGGCATTCCTGCGGCTCTTGGCGGACCTACCTGCGGCTTCTTCGCCGTCGGCTCACCGTGGCTCCGCAGGATGCCCGGCCGAATCGTCGGCCAAACGGTAGACCGGGACGGCAAACGCGGTTTTGTGCTCACGCTGCAGGCAAGGGAACAGCATATCCGCCGTGAAAAAGCAACCTCCAACATTTGCTCCAACCAGGCTCTCCTGGCTCTATGCGCTTCCGTTTACTTGTCGGTCATGGGTAAAGCCGGCTTACAGGAGGCGGCAGGCACGAACGTGCGGAAAGCACACTATGCAGTCGAAAGCTTCCGGCGGATCAAGGACGTCACCCTTGCTTTCAACAGCCCTTTTTTCAACGAGTTCGTACTTAAGCTGCCCGAACAGGCCGACATCGGAAGGCTTAATGAAGCGCTGCTGTCCTTTGGATTTATCGGAGGCTATGATCTGGGATCGGCATACCCGGAATTAAAAAATCACCTGCTCATCGCCGTTACGGAACGAAGAACCCGGGAAGAGATCGAGGAATTTATCGACCGAATGGAGGCATCCCTGTGAGCAGTGAAAAATCCACTGAACGTATCGTAGAGGAAACAAGCAGCGTAAAGCACGATCAAGCCTTGATTTTCGAGATGAGCAGGCCCGGACGGATCGGGTACTCCCTACCCGAATGCGATGTGCCTCAGACCAGCATCGATGAACTAATTCCTTCCCGTCTGCTGCGAACAAAGCCCGCTCAGCTTCCCGAGGTCAGCGAGGTCGACGTCATTCGCCATTACACCGCTTTATCGCGCCGCAATTTCGGCATCGACAACGGATTTTATCCCTTAGGCTCCTGCACCATGAAATATAATCCGAAAATCAACGAAGATGTCGCCCGTTTTCCCGGTTTTTCCAAAATTCATCCGTACCAGCCCGAATCCTCCATCCAAGGCGCATTGGAGCTGTTGTATACGCTGCAGAATGATTTGACCGCCATCACCGGCATGGACCGGGTGACGCTGCAGCCCGCAGCCGGGGCACACGGCGAATGGACCGGACTCATGATGATTCGCGCCTATCACGAGAGCCGTGGAGAGCATCGGACGAAGGTCATTATTCCGGACTCCTCCCACGGCACCAACCCTGCAAGCGCAACCGTCGCGGGGCTTGAGACCATCATCGTCAAATCCGACGCCAAGGGGCTGGTCGATCTGGAAGCGCTGCGCGCAGCGGTAGGTTCGGATACGGCCGCGCTCATGCTGACCAACCCTAATACGCTCGGCTTGTTCGAGGAGCGGATCGTGGAAATTGCGGAAATCGTACACGAAGCCGGAGGCCTGTTGTATTACGATGGAGCCAATTCCAACGCGATTATGGGCATTACGCGCCCCGGAGATATGGGCTTTGATGTTGTTCATTTAAATCTTCATAAAACCATGAGCACCCCGCACGGCGGCGGAGGCCCGGGCGCAGGCCCGGTGGGCGTGAAGCAAAAGCTGGTCCCATTCCTGCCTGCACCGACCGTAGAACGCAAGGAAGACGGGACGTACTACTTCGACTATGACAAGCCAGAATCGATCGGCCGGGTCAAAGCCTTCTACGGCAATTTCGGGATTCTTGTACGGGCCTACACCTATATCCGCAGCTACGGTCCGGAGGGGCTTCGCGCCGTGTCCGAATGCGCCGTGCTGAACGCCAACTACATGATGCGCAGGCTGGCGCCTTATTACGAGGTTCCGTATGAGCGCCTGTGCAAGCACGAATTTGTCATGTCCGGCAGAAAGCTGAAAAAATTCGGCGTGCATACGTTAGATGTAGCCAAAAGACTACTTGATTTCGGTTATCATCCCCCGACCATTTATTTTCCGCTGAATGTCGAAGAATGCATCATGATCGAGCCTACCGAAACCGAGAGCAAAGAAACACTCGATGCTTTTATCGATGCGATGATCCAGATCGCTCACGAAGCCGAGCATCATCCGGAGCTGCTGCTGAACGCCCCGCACACTACGGCCGTAAGAAGGCTGAACGAAACCCAGGCAGCCCGAAAGCCCGTACTGAATTGCACCTGCAGCTAATAGTCCGTTTCGAAACATAACGGGGTTACCCTGCAATAAAGCAAACTCGCCTAACCTGGCGGGTTTGTTTTTCTTCGATCCTATCGGCAAGCTTCTAATTGATTCTCATATGGCCGCGAAAAGTTGGCGAGTTATCGTCCTTCTGCATAATATATCCTATTTCATTTTAACTTTATCGGATCTGGACATATCTTTATTGTTCTAAGCCTTCAAGACAAAAAAGAGACCCGCCAACGGGGCCGGGTCTTAAAGTGTATATATTAAAAAAGGGGGTCTTGTCACTAATCATACATCGTCAATATGTTAAACAAGTAACAGAAATATTTCATTTATGTAACAAGTTTGAAAGCGCTATATCTAAATTGAGAATAACTATCAAAATCATTGATAAAACTTCTCAATCGGGAGATAATCCACCAAAATAGGCTAATAATCGGTATCAATTAAAGTATTTGCCAAAATTCAACACTTGACGTATAATTCGGAGCACAGGGGTACATGAAAGGCGAGGTGAGAAGAATGTACGACTATCATCATTTACATCATGTCAAGGAGCAGTCCCGATCCAAGAGAACCCTGTGGATCACGCTGTTTTTAACTGGATTTTTTACCCTGGTGGAAATTATCGGAGGTCTCCTCTCCAATTCTCTTGCTCTGCTTTCCGATTCGGCTCACATGATATCCGACGTATTCGCACTCGGGCTCAGCATGTTTGCGATTCATTTGGCTACTCGGCCCCCGAATGCAAAGTTTACGTTCGGGTACCTGCGCTTTGAGATTATCGCCTCTTCGATCAACGGACTTACGCTTTGCGCCATCGCGGTCTGGATCTTTATCGAAGGCATCCGGCGCTTTATCCATCCGGAAGAGATCAACCTGAAGCTGATGCTGACCATTGCCTCCATCGGACTTGTTGTAAATATAATACTGACCTACGTATTAAGCCGCAGCGTGAAGGAAGAAGACAATTTAAACATCCAAAGCGCATTATGGCACTTTATCGGCGATTTGCTCAGCTCGGTCGGGGTTATCGTTTCCGCGATCCTCATTTATTTTACGGGCTTCCTATGGTTCGATCCGCTGATCAGTATGGTGATCGGGGGCATCATCTTTACAGGCGGTGCCAAAATCCTGAAAGAAGCCTACTATATTCTAATGGAGTCGGTGCCTGACCGCTTTCAGCTGGATGAGATACGGGAATCGATTGCTCAGGTAGAAGGTGTGGAGGATGTGCACGAAATGCATTTGTGGGCTATTTCCACCGACCATTATTCGCTGACCGCGCATGTGTTTATTGACAATAAGACCCAACCGTTTTGCATCATTCTCGCCATTAACGAGACGCTGAAGGAGAAATACGGCATTGAGCATTCCACTATTCAAATGGAGCATGCGGTCATTCATCCCCATGGAGAGTACGGCAAGGAATTTTTACGGCACAAGGACGAGGTCGGCGGGACGGCGCTGCCAACCTGATCCGGGAAATAAAGCAAAACCCTCTTTCATCCAAGCGATGGCAAGAGGGTTTTATGCTTTATCCGCTTTCGCTCCCGTAATCAGTATATGACGAGCGACCCTGGAACGCCTCCCTTCTCTTGAAGATCAGTCCCCGTCAATGTCATTCAAAACTACAAAACGATATAAAAACCGCCCCTGCCGGCCAAAGCCGACAAAGGCGGTGATATGCATTAGCCCGGATATATTCCGGACTTCATTTACAAAATTACATGCTGAGCCATTTTTTGAACAAATGCTTCGTCGTATCGAGGTTGATCGCTGCGATCGAAGTCGTGAGCGGGATGCCTTTCGGACAAGAGCGCACGCAGTTCTGCGAGTTTCCGCAGCCTTCGATGCCGCCGTCGGACATGAGTGCTTCCAGACGCTCGTGAGCATTCATCTCGCCAGTCGGATGCGCGTTAAACAAACGCACCTGCGAGATGGCCGCCGGGCCGATAAAGTCCGTTTTGTCGTTCACGTTCGGACAGGATTCCAGACATACACCGCAAGTCATGCATTTGGACAGCTCATAAGCCCATTGACGCTTGGCTTCGGCCATACGCGGACCGGGACCCAAATCGTATGTGCCGTCGATCGGAATCCAGGCTTTCACTCTCTTCAAAGCGGAGAACATACGCTCGCGATTGATCACCAGGTCACGAACAACCGGGAATGTCGTCATCGGTGCGATGCGGATCGGCTGTTCCAGCTTGTCTACCAGCGCTGTACAAGCCTGACGCGGTTTGCCGTTGATAACCATGGAGCAGGCTCCGCACACTTCCTCCAAACAGTTCGATTCCCAGCAGACCGGTGTCGTTTTTTCGCCTTTGGCATTCACCGGATTACGCTGTACCTCCATCAAAGCGCTGATCACGTTCATGTTCGGGCGATAAGGAATTTCAAACTCCTCCGTGTATGGCGCACTTTCCGGTGAATCTTGACGGGTTATGATGAACTTGATCGTTTTGCTTGCAGTCGCGGTTGCTTCGGCCATGATTAATGACCTCCCTTCTTCTTGTCGGTCGTATAGTCACGTTTACGGGGCGGAATGAGTGATACGTCGACGTCCTCATACTCGATTTGCGGACCATCCGGCGTCCATTTCGCCTTCGTTGTTTTCAAAAATTTCTCGTCATTACGCTCCGGGAACTCCGGCTTGTAGTGTGCACCGCGGCTCTCGTCACGCAGCAAAGCGCCGAGCGTCATGGCATGCGCCAGTTCCAGCATGTTCCAAAGCTGACGGGTATAAGCCACACCCGGGTTGTTGAAGCGGGCGGAGTCGTTGATGTTGATGTTGCGGTAGCGCTGCTTCAGCTCGTTGATCTTGTCGATCGTTTCCTGCAGCTGCTTGTTGTAGCGAACCACCGTCATGTTATTGGTCATCCATTCGCCGAGCTCTTTCCCAATCACGTAAGCATTTTCGGTGCCGTCCATCTTCAGGATGCTTTCGTATTTATCGGTATGAAGCTTCGTATAACGGTCGAATACCGAGGAAGAAATATCTTCCGCATGCTTATCCAGGCCTTTGATATATTCGATCGCTTTCGGACCGGCAATCATACCGCCGTAGATAGCGGACAGCAGTGAGTTCGCGCCCAAACGGTTCGCGCCGTGATACTGGTACTCGCATTCGCCTGCGGCGAACAAGCCCGGAATGTTTGTCATTTGGTTATAATCTACCCACATACCGCCCATCGAATAGTGAACGGCCGGGAAAATTTTCATCGGAATTTTGCGCGGGTCATCGCCCATAAACTTCTCATAGATCTCGATGATCCCGCCAAGCTTGACATCCAGCTCTTTCGGATCCTTGTGGGATAGGTCAAGATAAACCATGTTCTCGCCGTTGATGCCCAGCTTCATGTCCACGCACACGCTGAAAATTTCCCGCGTAGCGATATCACGGGGCACCAGGTTGCCGTAAGCAGGATATTTCTCCTCAAGGAAGTACCAAGGCTTGCCGTCTTTATATGTCCATACCCGTCCGCCTTCACCGCGTGCCGATTCGGACATCAGACGAAGCTTGTCGTCGCCCGGAATGGCTGTCGGGTGGATCTGGATGAATTCGCCGTTAGCGTAATAAACGCCCTGCTGGTACACCGCGCTCGCCGCCGTACCCGTATTGATAACGGAGTTGGTCGATTTACCGAAGATGATCCCGGGACCGCCTGTCGCCAAAATAACCGCATCCGAACGGAATGTTTTCACTTCCATGCTGCGCAGGTCCTGGCCGACAATACCGCGGCATACGCCGTCATCGTCAAGCACCGCACCAAGGAACTCCCAATGCTCGTATTTCTGAACCAGACCGGCAGTTTCCCAACGGCGCACTTGCTCATCCAGCGCATACAGCAGCTGTTGACCCGTTGTCGCTCCAGCAAATGCCGTACGATGGTGCTTTGTTCCCCCGAAACGCCGGAAATCGAGCAGACCCTCAGGTGTACGGTTGAACATCACCCCCATCCGGTCCATCAAATGGATGATGCCGGGCGCCGCTTCACACATCGCTTTAACAGGCGGCTGGTTCGCGAGGAAGTCTCCGCCGTATACCGTATCGTCAAAATGTTCCCACGGAGAGTCGCCTTCTCCTTTTGTATTAACCGCTCCGTTGATACCACCCTGGGCGCATACGGAGTGGGAGCGCTTGACAGGAACAAGGGAGAACAAGTCTACGTGAACTCCAGCCTCGGCCGCTTTGATGGTGGCCATCAAGCCCGCCAGACCTCCACCGACTACAATGATTTTTGAATTCGCCATGATCGTCCGCCCTCCTTAACCTTTTGCCATTTGAGGCACTTGCTGGAATGATGGGTCCATAAATGCCGTCAACGACAAGATAAACATGATGGACATGATAACAAAAACGCCCATCCATACATAAGTAGATACTCGCTGTGCGCGCGGACCTATGGTAATACCCCAGCTGACAAGGAAAGACCACATTCCGTTGCTGAAGTGGAATACGGCTGCAATCACACCGATCACGTAGAGCACGAAGTAGACGGGATTGACTACAATACCGTGCATGTGGACGCCGATCTCACCTTGGTCAACCGTTCCGATAGCAATCTGAAAGCGAGTTTGGAAAAAGTGCCATGCCACGAAAATAAACGTGATTACGCCGGTCACACGCTGCAGAAAAAACATCTGGTTGCGGAAATACCCGTAGTTAGACACGTTGTTGCGTGCTGTATAAGCTACATACAGACCGTAGATGGCATGGTATGCCAGCGGAATCCAGATCCCGAAAATCTCCAGGAACAGGACCAGCGGCAGCGAATGCAGCCAATGCACTTGCTCCATAAAGCCCGTGTGTCCACCGCTGAACGCTTTGTAGTTCGTCAGCAGGTGCTCGATCAGGAAGAAACCGACCGGGATGACACCCAGCAATGAATGAAGCTTTCGAGAATAATACGAGTTCTTAAACATTAGTAATTCGTTCCCCCCTTAAGGTCAAGGCTTGTCACTATTTCGTCAAAACCATCTTTCATTGTACTCCCGCATACTTAGAGCGTCAACAGAAAACGCTACAACTATTTTCCATGAATCGACATGCTTTTATGCAGAATACGCCGAAAAATGTGAACGGGAAGTGACATATACCATACTACTCTTGAATCGCTTATAATGGAAGTGCGGATTTTTTATATATCGTTATAACAATACTGCATATGTAAAAAGGAGACGGTTCTTATTATGGAACTCATTGATGTTTTCGCTGCCGTCGTCGAGCAGCAAAGCTTGAATAAAGCCTCTCAACTGCTGAATATTTCACAGCCTGCCTTATCGCGCAAAATCATGCGGCTGGAGGAGGAGCTCGGTGTCCAGCTGTTCAAGCGCATAGGCAAGCGTCTTGAGCTGACCCGGGCCGGTGAGATTACCTATGAATATGCTCTCGATCAGCAGCGGCTGGAACGCAAGCTGCATGAAACGCTGCAAACCTTCAAAACGGGTGTGCAGCCTGCCAGCATGATCATTGGAGCAAGCTTGACTACGCTGCAGTCTACGCTTCCGGACCTGATTACGATGTATATGAGGGAATACCCGAACACCGATATTAAAGCGATCACCGGCAAAACCCATGAAATCGTGCCGCTGGTTAAAGACAGAAAAGTGGACATCGGACTCGTCGCTTCCAAAATCGATGATCCGTCCCTCACCTGTGTTCCCTTGTTCGACGACCACCTGTGCCTTGTTTTGCCGGACGGTCATTCTTATACCGGCAAGACGGAGCTCAAGATTCACGATCTTCACGGGCTGCCGATGATCCTGTTCTCGCGAGGCACCTGGTACCGTGTCCTGATGGACGAGATCTTCCAACGCTATGCCGTCCATCCCGACGTCAAGATGGAAATCGATTCGTTCGAAGCCATCACGCGTCTGGTTTCCACCTGTAATGCGGGCACCTTGCTTCCCGAATCCTATCTCCGCCGTAATTTAATGGAAGACAACCAATTGACCGTACGTTATATACCGGAGCTGAAGCAAACCAAAAGAACGACCTCTCTGCTGTATACAGATGATGCCGTTCTCCAGACTTCCATCGGTCTTTTCATTGATCAGGCGGTGCGTCATTATCAACAGGCCAGGACGGTGGGCGTTTAGCCTTTTGGGGTTCACTTGCCCCTTGAGCCAAGCGCCTCAGCCGATGGTGATTTTACCTTCAGGGTAACGGTACAGCTCCTTATCCGTTTTCTTTCCAAGCGCGTAGGCCAAAGTCATCGGTCCAAGCCGCCCGGTGAACATCGTCAGAGCGATAACGACTTTACCGAATTCGGTGAGCTGGGGGGTTAGGCCCATGCTTAATCCCACGGTGCCGAAAGCGGAGGTCACTTCGAACAGGATAACCAAAAAGGCGTGATCCTCCGTCGTAGAGAGCAGCATCGTTATGAAAACGACCATAAAGATCGCGAACATGGTCAGTGTGATCGCTTTGAGAATCCGGTCCTTTCCGAGCCGGTAGCGAAACATGACAATGTCTTCCTTTCCCCGAACCATCGCAACCAGCGCCCCGACCAGGATGGCGAAGGTCGTCGTTTTGATTCCGCCGCCCGCCGAACCTGGAGAAGCGCCGATAAACATAAGAATAATGAGAAAAAATTGCGAAGCTTGTCTCATCTGGGAGACGTCCACCGTGGTAACCCCTGCGGAACGGGGGGTCACGGAATGCAGCAGCGAAGCCAGCAGTTTACCGGAACCGTTTAATGCTCCGAACGTTTTGTGATTCGTAAATTCAAAGATCAGCAGAATCACAAAGCCGATAACGGTGAGTGCCCCTGTAGTGCTCAGTACGACTTTTGAGTGAAGCGAGAGCTTTCGGGTTTTATGATATTCCAGCAGATCCGCAATGACAATAAAGCCGATTCCGCCAAGCACGATCAGAATGATCGCCACCAAATTGACAATCCAATCGTAAGCCAGATGAGACATGCTGCCGAATGGCTTATGGATCGCGCCGAATAAATCGAAACCTGCATTATTAAAGAATGAAATGGCATGGAAAATGCCGTAATAAATCGCCTGGCCGGGTTCCATCTCGAACGACCAACGGACCGAAAAAATCACCGCCGCTGCAAACTCAATCGTTAAAGAATATAAAAGAACCTTGCGTATTAACCGGACGATCCCTTCCATGCTGCCCTGATTCATTGCCGTCTGCAGCACCAGACGTTCTTTGAGCGAAATCTTCCGCTTGAACACAAGAGCGATCAAAGCGGCCATCGTCATGAAGCCGAGTCCGCCAATCTGAATCAGCAGGATAAGGACAAGCTGCCCGAACGCGGAAAAATACGTGCCTGTATCCACCAGCACGAGTCCCGTTACGCATGTCGCTGAAGTAGCTGTAAATAAAGCGTCCAGGAAGGGCATGGACTCCCCGCTGACCGTTGCAATCGGCAGTGAAAGCAAGACTGCGCCAATCATAATAATCAAAGTGAAGCCATATACCAAAATTTGCGGCGGTGACAGCCTCATAATCAATCCAGGTTTCAAGCCTTGGCACGTCCTTTCCGTCTCCCGGGAGCATCAAATCTGCTCCGTCCGCCTGCTAGCGGATGACTTCATTCTCGAATGTTTCGATCTGTTCGTTTGTTCCAATCACGACCATAACGTCGCGCTCTTCGAAAGTATCTTCCGCTGTAGGCGCAATGATGACACCGTTCTTTCTATTGATCGCCACGACACTGCATCCGTAACGCGCCCTGGGATCAAGCTCCTTCAGCGTCCGCCCGGCAAGCCTTTTGGGTACGGCCAGCTCCGCAATGGTGTAGTCATTGGACAGTTCAATATAATCAAGCAAATTGGGAGAAACGAGTTGATGCGCTACGCGTATCCCCATATCCCGTTCGGGATAAATGACCCGGTCAACCCCGATTTTGTTCAGCACTTTGCCGTGAAGCTCGGACAGCGCTTTGGCTACGACCGTTTTGACCCCAATGTCCTTTAATAGAATCGCAGTAAGAATGCTCGCTTGAATATCGTTGCCGATCGCCACCACCACGCAATCGAAATTCCGGATGCCCAGCGATCGGATCACCTCTTCTTCCGTCGAGTCCGCTACCACCACGTGCGTCAGCTTGTCGCTCATCTCCTCCACCGCTTCTTCGTCCACATCGATGCCAAGCACCTCATAGCCCAGTTTCAGAAGCTCCTCGGCAAGACTTGAACCGAATCGTCCTAATCCAATGACTGCGTATTGAGTGTTTTTCATCCATTCGTTTCCCCTAACCAATCGTAATTTTGCCTTCCGGATATCTGTACAATTCCTTCTCCGCCTTCGGACCCAGTGCATAAGCCAATGTCAGCGGACCCAGACGTCCGGTAAACATAGTAAACGCGATAAGGATCTTGCCGAGATCCGACAAATCCGGTGTTAACCCCATCGACAAGCCAACCGTGCCAAAGGCCGATGTCACTTCAAACAAAATCATCAGGAACGCATGATCCTCCGTTGTAGAAAGAATCATCGTGATCGTGACGACCAGCGCCAAAGCGACCATCGTAATCGTAACGGCCTTCAGAATCCTTTCTTTGCCTAACCGGTGACGGAAGAGTACAATGTCTTCCTTCCCGCGGACCATCGCGATCATCGCGCCGACCAGCGTGGTAAAGGTCGTCGTTTTGATCCCTCCGCCTGTAGAGCCGGGAGAAGCACCGATGAACATCAGAATGATGATAAAAAACTGCGTCGCCTGCCTAAGCCCGGCAATATCAAGCGTATTGGCTCCAGCTGTCCGCGGTGTAACGGATTGAAACAGTGAGGCAAGTATTTTGCCGGACCAGTCGAGCGGTCCAAGCGTTCTGGAATTCGTAAATTCGAAGATAAATATAATCAACGCCCCGATTCCGATCAAAAAACCGGTAGCGCTTAGCACCACTTTGGTATGAAGCGTCAGCTTTTGGTTCCTTCTATAATCCATGAGGTCCGACAGAACGACGAAACCGATTCCACCCAAAATGATGAGTCCCATCGAAACCGCGTTGATCACCGGATCAGCTGCATAAGCCGTCAAGCTGCTGAATTTTCCCGTTACCGGCCCGAAAATATCGAAACCGGCATTGTTGAAGAAGGAGACGGCATGAAAAATACCATAATAAGCCGCTTTACCGGGACCCAAATCAACCGACCATCGAACAGCGAAAATAACGGCAGCCGTAAACTCAATCGTGAGCGAATAAATCATCACCTTACGGATTAACCGCACAATGCCTTCAAGACTGTTCTGGTTCAGTGCTTCTTGCAAAATAAGCTTTTCTTTAAGTGAGATGCGCTTTTTCAGGGCAAATGCGAATAAGGTAGCCATGGTCATAAACCCGAGCCCGCCGACCTGGATCAATAGCATGATAACCATCTGGCCGAACAGGGTAAAATAAGTGCCCGTATCCACAACGACAAGTCCGGTTACACAGGCTGCCGATGTCGCCGTGAATAAAGCATCCAGGAAACGCATCGGTACACCGCTGGCCGAGGCCGCGGGAAGCGACAACAGCATGGAGCCGATCAAGATCATAACAGCAAAACCGATGACCAAAATTTGCGGAGGCGTGAGCTCGACTTTCCTGGCAATGGTTTTCATGAATGCACCCCTATTTGACGTTTCAGGCAACAAAAAAGACACTGGAAACCCAATGTCAATTTAAGGTTCCTGTAATTCAAGCCTACGAGGTTAGCTGTCGGATTCGGATGTACAGGCACCCTATCAGCGGATTGTATCCGCTGAATTCACCCCTAAACTCATGGTTCCCCCGTTTTCCTTTAGAAATTCGGCTCGCTGTTCAATTGATATGAATTATAATCCTCTTTTCATTGAAGTACAAAGCCTTGTTTCACCTGAATGCACCGGATTTCGCAAAATTACGACATATGTAAGCGTTTTTATAGGTGTGGCGCTTCGCTTTGCTGAATATTGCCTCGCGTAGCTCTTGTTATCATTGGATTTGCTTATGGAATGTATGCTACCTTAAAAGAATAGACTGTTATTATCCCATATCTGCTAAGGAGCATTTCATGCCGAAACGACGATTCGAACCTCCACTGCTGCTTCTGGCCGTCCTTGGCCTGATGCTGTACCTGGGCGTTACGTTTGCCTCCGCCTATTTGGACAAGACTCGCCTCCCTAAAGACGATGCCGAAGACCTTCCCGTCGTTACAAAGCAGCAAGCGGCGAATGCTGCGATGAGCTTTGTCCGCAACCGCTTTGCGATAGGACCAGGCGCACAAGCCCATACCTTGTACCAATCTTACCCGGTAAGAAACGGCTATTTGCTAAAGGAGCAGCTATACGATCAATACAAGAAAAATATGAAGGACGATTTCCCCTCGAATATTTTGAGGTGGAGATTAACGACATCGAAAAGGGCGCAACGTACTATGTGGCGGTGAATTATAAAACCTTGGCCATATTCGGATTCTCGATGAGCCGGACCGCAACCGCCAGAAGCGAATCCGTAAGCTCTCCGGATGCCGGCCTCCTGAAGACGGCGAATACCGCCATTCGGGAGATGGGCTATGACCCCGCGGAATTTGCATTGACGGGCGAATCCGGGCGGGCCGGGAACGGAAGTCTCATCTTCCGTAGCAAGACGGAGCGAATAGGCGAAGCCCCGCTGGAGCTTCACCTGAAAGTGTCCGGCAGCCGGGTCACTGCGTTTGAGCCGGTATTTACGGTTCCGGATGCGTTCATGGCCTGGCAGGAAGCGCAGGATCGCCGTTCCGCTTTAATGACGCGGATCAGTATCGGAATCTCGCTTGTGATGACACTCGCGGCGCTGATCCTTGTTGTGCGGCGGCGGCGTGACATCCGCTATGCGCGCGGTGCGCTGCTCACGTTTTTCTTCGTGGCGATTTATATCGTCAACAATTTTAATATGATCCCTGCTTTCCGAACGATGCACGGAAGCGGACCTTCCTGGCCAGTAGCCCTGTTTTACTTATGGTTCACCAATATTGTTGTCGGACTGATGGCCCTTTCGACGTATTTGGCCTTGAGTGCGGGGCGGCGGCTCTGGCTCGACCGCGGATGGAATCCCTGGCCGGTTTGGCGGGACTCTGTATTCGGAGGCGAGGTATGGAAAGCGGCGGTACGAGGTTATTTCATTTGCTTGTTCATTTTGGGCCTGCAGCAAACCATGTTTTTTATCGGTACCGAAGTGTTCGGCGTATGGACGGTCAGCGACCCGGCCGACTCCGTATACAACATGACCTATCCCGGTATATTTCCGTTGATGGCCTGGGTGGCCTCCATCTCCGAAGAGGCGGTGTACCGGCTGTTGGGCATCGCCCTCATGCTGAAGCTGACACGCAGCCGTTTCCTGGCCGTACTGCTGCCGAGCGTCATCTGGGCGATGAGCCATACCCAATACCCTATTTACCCGGTGTACACCCGATTGGTCGAGGTGACGGTCATCGGATTGATATTCGGTTATGTATTCTTGAAATATGGCTTGCTTACCGCTCTGTTCACCCATGCGTCCATGAACAGCATCCTGATGGGGCTCTCGATCATGTTCGTCGGAGAGCCCGAACAGGTCGCTATCGGCGCGGCTTATTTGGCGGCGCCATTGGCTATCGGCCGGGTGCTGTCTCTGCTGCACGCCGGATTCAATCGACGGCCCCCGTCGTTTCCCCCGCTGAATCCTTCGCCGGATCCGAATCCGCACCCTGGCTCCGGCCATTTAACGCCGTTATGATTTGCTCCGCCAGCTTTGGACCGATACCAAGAGGCTTAAAGTCTTCAGGCTTGGCCTCTTTTATTTTTTTCAGGGAACCGAAATGCCTCAGCAGCGCTTTCCGCCGTTTCTCCCCAACGCCGGGTACGGCATCCAGCTGGGAGACGACCATCGACTTGGCCCTCGTTTCCCTGTGGAAGGTGATCGCGAACCGGTGCACTTCGTCCTGGATGCGCTGAAGCAAATAAAATTCCTGGCTGTCGCGCGGCAGGGGCACAACCTCGGCCGGATCGCCCATAAGCAGCTGCGCGGTTTTGTGCTTGGCGTCTTTTACCAAACCGCAAACGGGTATAAAGAGTCCGA
This sequence comes from Paenibacillus sp. JMULE4, assembly GCF_013337105.1. NCBI lineage: Bacteria > Bacillati > Bacillota > Bacilli > Caryophanales > Paenibacillaceae > Paenibacillus > Paenibacillus sp. JMULE4. The sequence continues at coordinate 21,844 of NZ_SGWF01000011.1, read as the reverse complement.
GCTCGTTCTCAAGCACGTCCACCGCAGCAGCGATATGCCCCTTTCCGCCGTCAATGACAACGAGATCCGGCAGCGGCAGACCTTCCTTAAGCACCCGTTCATAGCGGCGCCTTACTACCTCGCGCATCGTTTCATAGTCGTCCGGTCCCTTTACCGTGCGTATTTTGTACTTGCGGTATTCCTTACGGTCCGGCTTGCCGTCCGTAAATACAACCATCGCCGATACGGGGTCCGAGCCTTGAATGTTGGAGTTATCGAACGCCTCGATGCGCCGTACGACGCCCGTGCCCAAATAGCGGCCTAGGTTCTCCACTGCCTTGACCGTACGCTCCTCATCCCGTTCAATCAAACGGAATTTTTCTTCAAGCGCAACCCGGGCATTCTCGCAAGCCATATCCACCATATTCTTCTTCAGGCCCCGGCGCGGAATATGCACCTTTACCTTCAGCCAGCTTTCAAGCGCCTCCTTGATTTCGACTTTGGCCGCCACTTCATGTTCTTCCGATTCAGCATCGGAGAAGCCGGCCTTATGCTCCGCTTTCCCGGCAGGATCGCCTGCTTCTTCCTGCTTCTGCCCCGCTCCCCACGCCGGCAGGAAGACTTCCTTCGGCAGCGCCGGATTCTCGCTGTAGTATTGCGTCACGAAAGTGAGGAAGTCTTCATCCGCCTCGCCATAATATGGAAAGAGAGAGGCGTGGCGTTCGATCAGCTTGCCTTGGCGCATGTACAGGATTTGCACACACATCCAGCCTTTGTCTACGGCAAAGCCGAATATGTCCCGGTCCACGGTATCCGTTGTCGTAATTTTCTGCTTTTCCATCACGGCATCGATTTGCAGAATATGATCACGGAGTTCCTTTGCCCGCTCGAAGTTCAGCTCCTCTGCCGCTTCGTTCATTTTACGAGTCAGCTCCGCCTTGATGGCATGATGTCCGCCGTTTAAGAAACGGCTGATCTCTTGGACCATCTTGTCATACGTATCCTGCTCCACCTCATATTCGCAGGGGGCGATACATTGGCCAAGATGGTAATACAAGCATACCCGGTCCGGAAGCGTCTTGCATTTGCGCAGCGGGTACAACCGGTCCAGCAGCTTCTTCGTCTCCTGTGCCGCAAAGGCGTTCGGGTAGGGTCCGAAATATTTGGCTTTATCCTTCAGCACCCGGCGGGTCACCTCAAGCCGCGGATGCTTTTCATTCGTAATTTTAATATATGGAAACGATTTGTCGTCCTTAAGCAGAACGTTATATCGCGGAAAATACGTTTTAATCAGGTTGGCCTCAAGAATGAGCGCCTCCACATTGCTGGCCGTAACAATGTATTCGAAGTCGACGACCTCATTGACCATCAACTGCGTCTTCACGGTATGACTGCCGGTAAAATAGGATCGCAGCCGGTTGCGCAGCACTTTCGCTTTGCCGACATAGATGACGGTGCCCTCCCGGTTTTTCATCAAATAACAGCCGGGCTGCTCCGGTACGAGCGACAGCTTGTTTTTGATGGCTTCCAGCGTCTTCTTCCGTTCCTGTAGGTGATGGGCTCCCCCTTCGTGCTCGGTCATCTGCGCTCCTCCTTTCCATAACAAAAAGCTCTTTTTCCAGCATAGCAGAAAAAGAGCTTTTTCGTCACCTTACTCGCCTGCTGCCAATTTATTGATAGCGGCTCAGTACGTTTTTCAGGGCATCCTTGGATTGGAAGCCGACAACCTTGTCCACCGGCTGTCCGTCCTTGAACACAATCAGCGTAGGAATACTCATAACGCCAAAACGGGAAGCGGACTCCGGATTGTCATCCACGTTCACCTTGGCGATTTTTACACTGTCGCCGATTTCTTTATCCAGCTCCTCAAGTACAGGAGCGATCATTTTGCAAGGACCGCACCAAGGAGCCCAGAAGTCTACTAGAACCGTACCGGATCCTTCTACTTCATTAGTAAAGGATTGGTCAGTAACATTTACGATTGCCATATTTTATATATTCTCCTTTCGGTTTGGTATGCCAACATGTAAAGTATACCACATCACGGCCCTTTTTCAACCGCGCTAAAGTTTGCATAATTGTCACTTTCACGTTCTTTACAATTCCTTCGAAAGTTGGGTATACTGTCTTTATATATGCACCCCGGCTAATTGCCGAAGGAGGAAAGGGACATGAACGATCCGAAACATCCGGAGCTGCACGTATACGAAGAAGGACGCGACGATTTGATGGATACGGCCATGGGCTTTGGCGTATTCTTTATCGTTCTTATCGGAATCGCGGTAGTGGCTACCGTTGTCTCCGTTTTGGTGAAGTAATTTCTCATTAGACAAGTTAGTTTTCCCAAAGCCAAAAGCCCTTCTCGACGTCTGCATGACGCGAGAAGGGCTTTTTTACCTTTTTTATAAGCGGCCGCTTATTGCAAGCCCCGTTTATTCGTTCCATTCACCATGACCACATCGACAAAATGCCGGATGCGATCCATGATTCTCTGCCCTTTGTACTCCTCGTCTCCATCCTTACTGGTGAAGCTGAAATGCTTCTCCAACGAGGTTAAATCCAGATTAGAGGTAAAGAACGTCGGCTTGCGGTTCATCCGGTAATTGAGAATCGCTCCCATCACATGGTCGCGCAGCCACGGATTCAGGTTCTCCGCGCCGATGTCGTCAAATACCAGCAGATCCGTTTCCTTGAGCACATCAATCGTTTCCTTCAGCTTCAGCGGTTCCTGGAACATCGACTTCAAATCCTCGGCAAAATCCGGCATGTACACAATGGCTCCCGTATATCCGTCTTTGGCCAGCTCATAAAGCAGGTAACACATTAAGAAGGTTTTTCCTGTTCCGAACGCCCCTGCCAGGTAAAGCCCCTTCGGTTGCAGCCCGTTTTCCCGCACCTGGAAAATATAATCCATCACCTGCCCGACAGCTTCTTCACGATCGGGGTCCTTGCCCAAAATCTCCAATGACGAATAACCTTCCGACAGCGCCCGCTCATCTACATAGAAGCTGCGAATGCGGCTGCGTACCGCCTCTTGCGTTGACCTTGCGATAAACTTTTTGCAGGCCACCTTCTGATCGTGGATGCGGATCCGATCTTCCGCCGCCTCCACCGTCAGTATCGAGTAATGACCTTCAAAATCGTTCGGACAGCGGTCCAGGCCCGGACAATTGGAACAGTTGTTATATTCCGTCACATATTGGTGCAGCTTATTTAAATTCAGCTTCATCGTCTGAAGATCAAGCTCCGGATATTTTTGTCTCAGCTTCACGATGAGCGGGTCCTTTGCCACCTGCTGTAACTTTTCATCCGCCTGTTTTAACAACTGTCGTCCCTGCATCCCGCGCAGCAACTCTCCTAACGATTCCACCGGCTTCACCTCCCCATGGTTTCCGATTCATTGACCGGACTAAAGCCTACCGCTGTCCGTCCAGCTGCTGAGCTTTTCTGCGGAGCGTCTCCCGTTCAGCTTCCGTTAACCGTTTGACGTTAGGCGCATCCTTGACGATCGGGATGACCGGCTTCTGGCGCCCTCCTGCCCGGCTTCCCCTTGCCGCTGCAGCGCCCCTGCCTCTTGGGCTTTGCGCATCGCGAGACGCTTTCTTGTCCGTATATTTCATCTGCTCGCGTATGTATTGCACCGCTTGTTCGAACGAGTTCACCTGTTTCCCCAGCATATCCGTCACGCTGAATTCAATGGATGCCCTTGACCAGGATCGTTTATTTACATAGATATAATGAATGAGCACATTGATGACTTCTTCACGCAAGCCGTAATTCAAATCGACCTTTGCCAGCGTATCGAGCAAACCGTCCGGTACCGAACCCTTCGAAAAAATTTTCTCCAGCAGGAACGTGTAGGGCTCATTACGCAAAATGTAATTATACTGATGCTGGTTGCATTCGCCTTGAAAAATATCGGGCACGTCCAGATAATATTCCATTTCGACGATGTTGTCCCCCGATTCCGGGCCTTCGCCGCCGCGGTTCAATTCACCCTGCCTGTCGGTCAATTTGGCCAGCAAACGGGTACGGTCGTCGCTTCGTTTCTTATCCGCCCGGAAGATCTGATTCGCCTTATGCTGAAGCAGTTCCAGCACCACCCGGCCCTCTTCATCAAACACGCCATCCTCATCCAGTAAGCGGCAGACGTCCGTCAGGTGTAAATTATACTTTTTGGCCACAAAATTAATGGTTGCCATTTGCTCTGTTTCGTATTTGAGCCTCTCCACGTACTCCCGGTTTATGGATTCGCGCGGGAAATGCATGATGATGTCGGCATATTGATAGCCCTTGTACGTGACTTCCGGCTTCCCTTCCGCAGGTTCAGACGCGGCGGATTCGAAGAAAGCCTGCTCCAGCTCATAATCGACCACCTGTGTGTTGAGCCGGAACAGCTCGTAGAAGGGCACGGATAAATTCTCCGTATTGGCATTCTTCAGTTCGTCAGGCTCCGGCCGCACCAGCTCGTCCCGAAGCGCAAAGACCGCATACTTGCCAACCTTATCCCGCAGCAGCAGCGTCAAATGCTGGTTGCGGAAAAATTCCGCCGGCGTATGGGGCGCATACAGCGTATATTCATATACATAGTCCTCCGAAGCCGCCGCAAACCGGCGGGAGGTTTTCAGAAGCCCTACCGCCTCGAGACGCGAGGTCTGTTCAATAAAGAGCTTTCTGCCCCGCTCTCCCGCCTCCAGCTCCAGCGCCAAAAACAGCTTGCGCTGCTGCTCCACCTCGGAGCAGCCTGTTTTGTCGGCCGGCAGCTGCTGAAACAGCGTATGGTATATGCTCAGGGCATACGCCCCGACCATAGGCTGGTAGACGGCGGTCAGCATCTTGTAATCCAGGCTGCTCAGCGCGAAATCCCGTACGACATAGAAACGGTGGTATTCGGAAAAATGCAGCAAATTCGTTATTCGCATTCGTTCAAAGCTCCATCCGTGTTGCGAGTCTTACTCTCCATTTTACCACAGGAATCGACAACATGTGTAGATGAAAAAGAAGGCTCTGCTCTGGTTGGCGTGGCTGAAGTGCCAGGGTGGCTGCCGGCGTTCCGCTGCGAGCTCGTGTTAACTGCCTCCGGCCGCTCTTGAAATCAGGTTCTTCTTATTATTAACTTACGTAGCGGTTAGAACCCGATTTCAAAGGCGGCACGTAAACTCTCCGGCAGTTACACGGCTCTCCGCTTCACACCAAACCACCTTAAAAAACGTAAGCCCCGCCAAAATGGCAGGGCCTTGAGGGGGGATAAGCAGGAAAATCAAAGCGACAAAATATCAGAAATATCAAGGAGTTTAAAACATTTTGTAGCCTTTTTGCCGAAGAGATTTGATCGTGGAGCCGCTGACGATGGCGCCGGCTAATCCGCCGATCGCAGGTATATAATCGACAATCGAGTACTCTGCAAGGTTTGCGCCAAGCGAACCGGTACCCCATTCCCAATAAATGACCAACCCGATGACCAGTACGATATATCCGTAAATGGGAAACCATGTCGTTTTCATCAGCATGTTTAGTATAAAACCGAGTCCGAAGAAAAGCACGAACAACAGCATCGTAACGATAATTAATTGAAGCAATCCGGACAACCCCTTTCTTTTCGCACACAACGCAGGCTTTTCCATTCTATTTTATAATAAACAGGAGTGCCCGGTAAAGTGAACGGTGACTGAACAGAGAATTTGGACACAAATCGTTCGCTGTTTTGTCACGGTCTGTCATTTGCCCTTTATTACCGATTTCGTTACAATGAAACAAGCAACCTCAAAATTATATCATAAATGTTCCAATATAAAGGAGTTGTATATCATGAGTGAAGCCGTTTCTACATTGGAAGGCTGGTACTGCCTGCACGATTTCCGCGCCATCGACTGGAATGCCTGGAAGAGCCTGACGGACCAGGAGAGAGCCCGCGCAGAGGATGAGCTGTACACCTTGCTGCGCCAGTACCAGAATACGGAAGACCAAAAGCAGGGAAGCACCGCTTTTTACTCCATCGTCGGACAAAAAGCCGATTTTGTGTTCATGCACCTGCGCGAAACGCTCGAAGAGCTGAACGAGCTTGAAACCGCGTTTAACAAAACGTTATTCGCTCAAGTTACAATACCGACCTATTCCTATGTTTCAATTGTAGAACTTGGCGGCTACATGGCCAAACCCGGATCGGACCCGATGCAGGATCCCGAAATTCTCGCCCGTTTGAAACCGATCCTTCCAAAAGCAAAACATATCTGCTTCTACCCGATGAACAAGCGCCGTGAAGGCAATGACAACTGGTACATGCTGTCTACCGAAGAGCGCCGTAACTTTATGCGGAACCATGGCATGATCGGCCGTAATTATGCAGGCAAAATCAAGCAAATTATCTGCGGCTCCATCGGTTTGGACGATTGGGAATGGGGAGTTACCCTGTTTGCGGATGACGCGCTTCAATTCAAGAAGATCGTCTATGAAATGCGTTTTGACGAAACGAGCGCACGCTTCGGCGAGTTCGGCGAATTTTATGTCGGAAATCTGCTGGATAAAGACAAAATGGAAGCGATGCTGAAGCTATAGGCCCGGCATTCCTGAATACAGCCGACAAAAAACCTTATCGCGCACGGTTCCTAACTCATACCGGGCTGCGATAAGGTTATATTGGTCAATCTTCATCATCGTCCGCTGTCAAACGCGCCAGTTCTTTTTCAAGCTCTTTACGGCGAAGGTATTCTTCCGTATCCCGGTCGCGCTGCCGCGACTTCTCTTTCAGCCGCTCGATGGCGGGAAGAATCAAAATATCGATTTCCTTCTGTACCGTATGAACCAGATCGTAGCGCTCTTGCGATTCCAAATAATGGCCGACGTCCATCAGCGCATTGTACCGGTCAAGCTCATCCCGCGTCAGAAGTCCCCGAACTTGAACGCTGCAGTGTCTCACGATTTAAAACTTTCCTTTCCTAATGACCAGCGGAATTCCGCCGATGATGTACAGGTAACGCAAATCGATGATTTTCTTCATGATGGCGGCGATTCCGCCTTTAATTTTCTTTGAACCGACAATCCCGATCGCTTCGCCGCGGCCGAGGGACGCCACTGTACCTTTAGGTTTGTATTCAAATTTCTTCAGCTCGGAGCCGCGGATTTGAGCAACCAGATTGCTTGCGCACACTTCGGCCTGTTGCATCGAAATTTGCGCCGTTGGCGGATACGGACGGCCTTCCGGATTCATTACAATGGAGCAATCGCCCAGGACGTACACATGGTCGTAGCCTGGCGCACGCAGCGTCTCATCCACTTTAATGCGGCCGCGCATCGTTTCGAAACCAGCTTCATCCAGCAGGTGATTACCGCGGATACCGCCGGTCCAAATGACCGTGGAGGACTTGATTTCCTCGCCCGTTGCCAGCACGACGCCTTCCGGCGTGCACTCTTTGATCGCTGTAGCGATTTTGAACGTCACACCTTTTTTCTGCAGAACTTCCATCGCGTACTCGACCAGCTCCGGATCAAAGCCCGGCAGTGCGGTCGGCGCCGCTTCAACGTTATAAATTTTAACAAGGGAAGGATCCACGTCGAATTCCTTGCACAGCTGAGGTATGCGGTCAGCCAGCTCGCCGACAAATTCGATCCCCGTAAACCCTGCTCCGCCGACGACAAAAGTCAAGTAATCGGTACGGGAAGGTTCACGCTTGAACTTGGCGAACTGGTATTCGATATGCTCGCGAATGAGGCGCACGCTGTTGATCGAGCGAATGTTCATTGCATATTCCTTCAAACCCGGAATCCCGAACGTTTCCGGTTCGCCGCCTAGACCGATGACCAAATAGTCGTACGAGAGCGTTCCTTCTTCAAGAATGACCTTCTTCTCCTGCGGACGAATCTGAACGACCGTGGATTTCACAAAGTCAATTTTAAACTCGTCGATGAGCTTCAAAATATTCACTCTTGCATTCTCGGGATTGTCCGTCCCTGCGGCCGGCATGTGCAGATGCGTTGTGATGTAATGGTAATCATGCTTGTTTACCAATGTGACATCCGCCTCATTATAATTCAACTCTTTTTGTAAGCGAATAGCTGTTACAATGCCTCCATACCCTGCGCCTAAAATGACTATTCTCGGAATTCGACTCATGGCTTTATCCCTTCCATCCCGCATTTGCGTTGTATATGTCTATCATAGCGCTTGTGAAAAAATACACAAGTTATACCAAAAATAGCTTCCATCTTTACTTTTTCCGTCGGAAAATGAAAGTATGAACGTTTAAAGCATACGTGGTACAACAGTTTTAACCAATTCACAAAAATAATATAATTTTATGACTTAAATAGCAAGCCCTATTTTGGATAAAATAGTAGGAAAATCAGCAGAATAATGGGGCATACGCCAGTAAGACACGCAAAAAATGTCGAAAGCTATACAAAAACTTTATCGGGCTAATCAATTAAATCACTCATTGAAAAGGGGATTTTTTATTTTCATACTACTGGACGTACGTTTATAATAAAAAGGATTGAACTTCGGAGGTGTTATTTTTTCATGAGTAACCAAATCAGCGACGTGATTATTGTCGGCGGTGGCCCTGCAGGTATGTTCGCCGCTTTTTATGGAGGAATGCGGCAGGCTTCCGTAAAATTGATTGAAAGTATGCCGCAGCTTGGAGGACAATTGGCCGCGCTCTATCCGGAGAAATATATTTATGATGTGGCCGGATTTCCCAAAGTGACGGCACAAGAGCTGGTCAACAATCTGTATACCCAAATGAAGCATTTTCCGATCGAAGTATGCCTGGAAGAAAAAGTGCTGAAGGTGGAGAAAAAAGACGAGCGGCTGTTCGAAGTGACTACGGACAAAGGAACCCATCATTCCAAAGCGGTCATCATTACCGGGGGCGTCGGCGCGTTTGAACCGAGAAGACTGGAACTTCCGGAAGCGGCACAATACGAAAAGAAAAACCTGCATTATTTCGTAAGCGATCTTAACCGGTTTAAAGGACAAAAGGTGCTCATTAGCGGCGGCGGAGATTCCGCTGTAGACTGGGCGCTGATGCTGGAGCCTATCGCCGAGAAGGTGACCTTGGTTCACCGCCGCGATAAATTCCGCGCCCATGAGCACAGTGTAGAAAACCTGATGAAGTCCAAGGTCGAAGTGGTTACTCCAACGGAAATCACCGCCCTGCACGGAAACAGCCAGATCGAAAAAGTCACGCTCAAGCACATCAAAACAGGTGAAGAAACCGTTGTAGATGTGGATGCTGTTATTATTAATTATGGTTTCGTCTCCACTCTCGGTCCGATCGCGGAATGGGGACTTGAGATCGACAACGGCTCGATCGTCGTCGATTCCCGGATGGAAACGAACATTCCCGGCATTTTCGCTGCCGGCGACATCACCACTTACCCTGGCAAGCTGAAATTGATCGCCGTCGGTTTCGGCGAAGCGCCAACGGCGATCAACAACGCCAAAGTATATATCGATCCTTCAGCCAAGCTTTCCCCGGGTCACAGCTCGAACATGAAGCTCTAAGCACGGGTTTACATTTAGGCTCTACAAAAAACGGACTCCACGGTCCGTTTTTATTTTGGGTATTTTCTGTTTTTTATACTCCATTGCAGCCCGTCTCTTAAATCACCTGAAAAAGAAAAAAAAGCCCGGTCAGCTGACCTGGGCTTCACCCGCTCTGTAGTAATCTAGGTTGATTTGCCTGTGTCTAATTTCATCCAACAACAACGCAACAAATTCATCCTCTAACTGCAACTCAATAGCTTTGAAATAGGACTCGACCAACATCTCATCACTGATAAGTTTCATAATAACTATCACCTTATTCTGTAATCTACCATCATATTAGCATGCGGTTAACATTAGAACAAGCGTTCTGTTATCCACAAAATCATGTGAACAACCTGTGTGTATCTTGTTAATAACCTTCTAATAACTGTTATTTATGCGGTGGGTAATGTGGACAAAGTTATACACAGCCGCTTATTCGATCTTGTCGATAAAAAAGAATAATTGGAAAACATATAAACAATCTGATTTAATAAATTTTTCCTTTCATGTCAAGACTGCCCTTTTTCGCAAAAAACCGCCAGGCTTGTCCGCCTGACGGTCCCGCTATTTACAAGTGCAGATTTTCCAGTTCAATAAGCGTTAGAAGAACGGAGAGTTGTTTATACTTGCTTTGAACGGATGTCTTCTTCAATCATCGCAATGACGCTCTCCAGGCTTTGAGCGCCCAAATCGCCTTGTCCCCGCTTGCGTACCGACACGCTGCCCGATTGGACCTCGTTCTCGCCCACTACAAGCATGTAGGGGATTTTTTCCAATTGGGCTTCACGGATTTTGTAGCCGAGCTTCTCGTTCCGCAAATCGGCCTCCACACGAATACCTGCGAGCTTCAGCTTCTCTTCCACTTCCTTGGCATAAGCCTCGAAATTGCCGGATACCGGAAGGACTTTCGCCTGCACCGGACACAGCCAGGTCGGCAATGCGCCTGCAAAATTCTCGAGCAGGAAGGCCGTCATGCGCTCCATCGTCGAAATAATGCCGCGGTGAATAACAACCGGACGGTGCTTCTGGCCATCGGCGCCGACGTACTCCAGCTGGAAACGCTCCGGCAGCAGGAAATCGAGCTGGGCAGTAGACAGCGTCTCTTCCTTCTTAAGAGCGGTTTTGATCTGCACGTCAAGCTTCGGACCGTAGAAGGCCGCTTCGCCCTCTGCTTCAAAGAACGGAAGGCCCAGCTCCTCCACAACCTCACGCAGCATGCGTTGCGACATCTCCCACATCTCGTCGTTTTGGAAATACTTCTCCGTATCCTTAGGATCGCGGTAAGACAAGCGGAACCGGTATTCCTTAATCCCGAAATCCTCATATACCTGACGAATCAGGTTCACAACACGGGCAAACTCCTCTTTAATCTGATCCGGACGGCAGAAAATATGTGCATCGTTCAGTGTCATCGCCCGGACACGGTGAAGACCGGTCAGCGCTCCGGACATTTCATAACGGTGCATCGTACCCAACTCGGCGATCCGTACAGGCAGGTCGCGATAGCTGCGCATGTCGCTTTTGTACACCATCATATGGTGCGGACAGTTCATGGGACGCAGCACCAGTTCTTCGTTATCCATCGTCATCTTGGGGAACATGTCCTCACTGTAGTGCTCCCAATGGCCGCTCGTTTTGTAAAGCTCGACGTTAGCGAGCACTGGTGTGTAGACGTGCTGATACCCCAACCGTTCCTCCAAATCGACGATGTAGCGCTCCATCGTGCGGCGCAATTTTGCTCCGTGCGGAAGCCACAGAGGCAGTCCTTGTCCGACCTCGCTGGAGAAAGTGAACATTTTCAGCTCTTTGCCCAGCTTGCGGTGATCGCGTTTTTTGGCTTCCTCCAGCAGATGCAGATGCTCGTCCAGCTCCGCTTTTTTCGGGAAAGCCGTACCGTAAATGCGCTGCAGCATTTTGTTTTTGGAGTCTCCTCTCCAGTAAGCGCCCGCTACGCTCAGCAGCTTGAACGCTTTGATCCGTCCGGTGGAAGGAAGATGAGGGCCGCGGCATAGATCGAAGAACTCGCCCTGATCGTAAATCGTAATTACGGAGTCCTCCGGCAGATCACGGATCAGTTCGAGCTTCAAAGGATCCTCCAGCTCGGTGAAGATGCGAACCGCTTCTTCCCGGCTCACTTCGCGGCGGCGAATCGGCAAATTCTCCTGAGTGATCCGCTCCATTTCCTTTTCGATCTTCCCAAGATCCTCCGGCGTCAGCGAGGTCTCCATATCGATATCATAGTAGAAGCCGTCCTCGATGACCGGGCCGATCCCGAGCTTGACGTTCTTCTCGCCGTACAGGCGTTTGATCGCCTGCGCCATCAAGTGCGCCGTACTGTGACGGTATACTTCCAGTCCTTCCTCGCTGTCCAGAGTCACGATTTGAAGCGCGGCATCCGCTTCAATCGGCGTATTCAAATCCACCAGCTTGCCATTGATTTTGCCCACCACAGCGTTCTTTTTCAAGCCCGGGCTGATCGAGCCCGCAACGTCCTCTACCGTGGTCCCCCGTTCAAACTCCCTTACTGCGCCATCCGGAAAACTTACTTTTACTGCCATACTCCTGTACCTCCGATTCTAAGTCCCTTTTCAAAATAAAAAAGCGCTTCATCCCGTAAGGGACGAGTGCGCTTGGCTCGTGGTTCCACCCTAATTCGATTCGAAAGCCGATTCCTGACAGGACGCCATGCTTGCGAATCCTCAAAACATTCGATAACGTGAATGATCCGGTGACATATACTGAACGCCTGCTGACGGTCGCTCCGCCGATACGGTCGTCGTTCCACATCACGGCTACAAAGGGGTAAACCATTGTCGTTCACTGAAGGGGATTTCAGCCAAGTCCCCTCTCTCTGGGCAGCACTTCAATCGTTCATGTCTTTGATCATAGCCTTAACCTTTATTATATTCAGCTGCCGCTCCCCGGTCAAGATTATGACACAACCTGCAGTACCCGCACAATTCCACCCGGTTTTCAAAAATTTGCTTGATCGTTTTGATCACCTGCAGCTCCGGTTCCCGGGTGTGAATATAGATTTGCTGGGGAGAAACGGTAATTAAAGTACTGATGATCATATCTTCAAAATTGATTTCCTTCTCAAGCATCTCTACAGTAACGACCGCATCCATTTCCGGGGTTTCCATGCTTTCCATCTGTTCGTTAAGCAGCAAAAAATCACTGCCCCCCTTATGAATCAGATGCACGAACGGTATTTTCGCCTCCTGGATATAGACAAAATACTGCAGCAGGGAGATGAATTCCTGATACTGCCGGTCCATCACAAATTCATCGATCGCGTATTCCACCACATCCCGCAGCTCATCCTTGTAGGCATGAAGCCGAAACCGCAAAAATCCGTTCAGGTCGAACTCCGTATACACCTCGAGATATTCGTAAAACTCCGATATAATTTTTTGTTTTCTTCTTAAATAAGCCTCCGTTTGACCGGCTCCTTCGCCCCATTCGCCTTCACCGTACAGCACCTGCCTGCAAAAGGCCAGGATGCCTTCCACTTCGTCATCCTGCTTATAGTTAAAGTCCTGTTTAATGATCTTGAGCAGCAGTTCCCGCTCCTCTTCCTCCAGTACATAATCCGCAAGGACATCCGCCGCTGCTTTATAAACTCGAATGCCGTCTTCCTTCAACCGAAATCCGGGCGGCACTCCGCTGACTTCTATTCGATACAAGCCTTTCCGCCGGTCCAGGGCGATATGGATGTGCTCCTTATGATGTAGGATCCCGCAGGAGGATTGAAGCAGTCGATACAGCCGATCTGCTTGCTCATCCGTACGTTTGGTCAAGGTCACTGTAAACAGCTTCATCCCCACTCACTCCTTTGAGGCCTTACTTTCTTTTTTAAGTATATGGTAGGACATTCGCATATATACAAATATCCGCCGGCCTAAGTATAGGAATAAATGAGATTTACACACAATTATGGTGTATTTCTCAAGCCGATACATAAAAAACATGGCGCCATCGCCCGGAATATCATTTTTTATTGATACGTTGCGTATATTAAATATGTTCTTATATTAAATCCAGAATAAATATGATACTATATGTATCATAACGTTGTGATGAACAGGAGGGCAGATATGCGGCATAATCGCGATCGGTATAAACCCCCGGCAGCGGACAATCTGGTTCACCTTCACAAAAATGTTTACGTGAACCGCAGCGACCCGAACTATCACGAAAAAGTCCTCCGCTACCTCGATCCTCATTCGCCTGAAGCACATTATCGGTTAGGACAGCAATTCGAGCATGCAGGAGATACCGGCAAAGCCCTTTTTCATTACAAGGAAGCGATGAAGACGCACCCTTCCCCATACTATTATCCTGCATACACAGCCATTCGCAGGTTGGATACTCAACCATTGAATCCGTCAACTCCCCACCATGCCGGAGACATCGCTTCTTCTTCCGGCACGAGGACGCGACCTTTCATTCCCTTGTTTTTGAAAACGCTTATCATCGTGCTGTTGTTATTGAATTTCCTTCTGCTTGCGGCACTTTACGGGCCCGGATCCGTATCCAAAGCGGTATCCGTAGTCATCCCATGGTCCATCGGCAAAGAAGTCACCTATGAAAGCGTGGAGACGCCGTTTATCATGCATTTCCCATACGGTTTCCCTCGCGAGCAAGTCGAAAAAGCGCTGCACACCAAAGCATTGCAGCTGTCGGAAACTTATCCGACGCACAGCATTCGCATTTACGGTATGGCTTCACCCGTGACGGTCGCCGACAATAAAGCGATGCCGCTAACCGACGAGACGACTAAAAGCAAAGCCTTTGTCGTAGCGGAATATAACCCGGCCATCGATACGGCCGTAAAAATCCGTTTTCTGAATACCGAACTGCAGCAGCTTCATACCGCCGCGGGCGCCAACCTGGTCCGGACGGCTCTCCTTGCTTATCAGGAGGATCACGGGAGCCCTCCCGCCTCCATCGGTTTGCTGCTTAAAGATTACCCTAATAATTATTTAAGCTTCCTCCCTATAGAAACGGAATCCGGTTCGGCGAATGTCCGAACCGTTTTTGATCGCAGCGGCGGCTGGGTGTACGATCCAACGGCAGAGGAACCGTCCGCTATGTTTTATCCCAACACCATAAAGGGTACAGCCTTCCCTTATGTTCCTGTGAAGCTGACCGTCGATCCGTCCGCCCATGCTTTACGGCTTGCGGCCGGCCCGCTTATCCTTGCGGAAGCCCCCGTCGGAGTGGGCAGGGACAACCTTACTCCGGAAGGCCGTTTCTTCATCTCCGAGAGGGTTCTGGACCCGCAAGGCATCCATCCCGGGGTATACGGGGCCGCAGCGCTCGGTATGGGACAGCTTGCCATCCATGGAACCTTCGATAAAGAGTCGATTGGTCAAAATCAATCGCTGGGATGCATCCGGCTAACCAACAGCGATATTACGGCCATCTATCCCCTGGTTCCCAAAGGCACCGAGGTGGAGATCGCCAACGGCGCAGCAGCGGATGCCGCCTTTACCGCCACCCTGACGCCGGAGCTGCTGCTGCCCGATCCCTTCCTTTTTCCTCCTCCCGACGAAACGGCGCCAAGCCGCCAGTTCCATTGGCTTGGCTGATCCCATCTATGAAAAAAGACGCCTGGCTCCACAGAGGCAAGCGTCTTTTTTGCATATTAATTTTGCATAACAAAGTCCTTGTCCACAGACACCGAAGCATCGTCAAACACGCGCAAAATTTCGTACTTCGTATTGCGCTGAGCCGGAATCTTGCCCGCTTCACGAATGATCTGCAGCGTCGAGCTGATGTTCACCTTATGCGTGGTTCCTGCGGCGGATACGACATTCTCCTCGATCATCGTCGAACCGAAATCGTTGCAGCCGTAATGCAGGGACAGCTTGCCTACTTCCGGTCCCATCGTTACCCATGAAGATTGGAAGTTCGGAATGTTATCCAGCATGATGCGGCTGATCGCCACATTTTTGAGATAATCCTCCGCCCCCAGCTTCTCGGCCTTCATGTTCGTATTCTCCGGCTGGAAGGTCCATGAGATAAAGGCCAGAAAGCCCGGTGAATTCCAGCCGTTGGCTATACATTCATCTTGAGCGTCGCGAATGCGGAGCAGATGCAGCGCTCTCTCTTCTATGGACTCGCCGAAGCCGATCACCATCGTACCCGTCGTATGCATCCCGACCCGGTGGGCTGTCTGCATGACATCCATCCAGTCGCGCCAGGAGCCCTTCAGACGGCTGATCTTGCGCCGCGTCCGATCATCCAATATTTCCGCGCCGCCGCCCGGAAGCGAATCAAGTCCCGCCTCGTGAAGCGCGCGGACGACCTCTTCCAGCGTAAGGCCGTTCGATACTTCCTTCATCTTCATGATCTCCGCAGGAGAGAAGGAATGCATCGTAATTTGCGGGAACCTCTTCTTAATCTCACGCAGCAAATTCGTATAGTACGTGAAAGGAAGGTCCGGATTCGTTCCTCCCTGCATCAGGATTTCCGTCCCGTTGACATCTATCGTTTCCTGGATTTTTTGGAAAATGACATCATCCGGAAGCACGTACCCTTCTTTAGAGCCCGGGGCCCGGTAGAAGGCGCAAAACCGGCAGTACACATCACAAATATTGGTATAGTTCACATTCCGCCCGATCACAAAGGTCGTAATCGGTTCCGGGTGGTGCTTCAGCATAATCTGGTTAGCGGCATGGCCCATTTTTTCAATTTCATCCGATTCATAGAGCGTGATGCAATCTTCCAGGCTAATCCGATTCCCGGCCAGCGCATGCTCCAATATCCGGTCGATGGAACTCATCGCATTCATCTCCTTTACCCTATTCATCGTATCATAAATCACACGCTACCCGCTATACAAAAAGACCGTCATTTCGGACCATAGGCCTTCAAACGGTCAAAAATTCAACAAATTGTTCAGGTTATCCGGAGTTATTCTCAGTGAATAGGATGGTCCTTCAGACATGATCCAAAGAAAAACCGGTGACGCCTGCCAAGGCCACCGGCTGCATTTATCGTTTATCCTAACGTCAGCGGCTGATTTTCCTCGATCTCCTGACGGGCCAAGTCAATAGCCCGGGACAAATCCGCAATCAAATCGTCAACGTGTTCTATCCCGACGGAATAGCGCAGCAGCTTGTCATCCACGCCAATCCTGCGGCGGATTTCCTCGGGAATGTCCGCATGCGTTTGGACGGCCGGATACGTCATTAACGATTCGACCCCGCCCAAGCTTTCCGCGAACGCAATCAGCTTGATATGCCGCAGAATCGGCTCGACGTAGCGGGCATCTTTCAATTTGAAAGAAAAAATACCGCTGTTGCCCGAGGACTGCTTGTTCTGAATATCATGACCCGGATGGTCCGGAAGCGCCGGATAATACACCGCTTCCACCTGCGGATGGGATTTCAGGAACGAGGCCACGGCCAGCGCGTTGGCTTGATGGCGCTCCATACGGATGGCCAGCGTCTTCATTCCCCGCATTAACAGCCAGCTGTCCTGCGGATTCAGCACCGCGCCGATGGAATTGTGCAGGAAGGCCATCTGCTCCGACAGCTCCTTGCCCTTAGTCACGATCAGTCCGGCAAGGACATCGTTATGGCCTCCGAGATATTTGGTCGCGCTGTGAATGACGATGTCTGCGCCAAGCTCGATCGGCCGCTGGAAGAAAGGCGTCAGCAGCGTGTTGTCAACGATCGAAAGAATGCCTTTCTTTTTGGCCCAGGAACACACAAGCTCCAGATCCGTAATCATCATGAGCGGATTCGTCGGCGTCTCGATCAGAATCGCTTTTGTGTTCGGCTTGATATTGGCTTCCAGCTCATCTAAATTGTTCGTATCCACATAAGTGGCCGTCACTCCGAAGCGTGACATGATACGTTCAAGGAGACGGTATGTACCGCCGTACAAATCAAGCGAAACGATCAAATGATCCCCTTGACTGAACAAAGCGAAAATCGTCTGCAGCGCCGCCATTCCGGAGCTGCAGGCAAACCCCGCATCTCCGGATTCCAGCTCGGCGATTGCATCTTCAAGCACCTTGCGCGTCGGACTCTTCGTACGTGCATAATCGAATCCGGTGCTTTGCCCAAGCTTCGGATGACGAAACGCCGTGGATTGATAAATCGGAAAGCTGACCGCTCCGGTCACCGGCTCCTCCTGAGAACCGATTTGAGCCAGCCGGCTTTCGATTCTCCATCGCTGATTTTCCTCTTTGCTGTTACTCATCTTACGAATTCCCCCTTGTGCAGATCAAACGGTGTCTCTTGGTACACATAATAATTGAGCCAATTGGAGAACAACAGATTGGCATGCGCCCTCCAAGTGTTAAGCGGCGGCTTGCTGGGATCGTCGTTCGGGTAATAATTTTTCGGGATGGCAATGTTTAACCCTCTATTGATATCGCGGTCATACTCCATTTTGAGTGAACACGCATCATATTCCGAATGTCCGGTAACAAAAATTTGCTTACCGTCATGGGTAGCGACGATATATACGCCCGCCTCCTCCGACTCGGAAAGAATTTCAAGCTCCGGCACCTTCAAAATGTCCTCCCGGCGCACCTCCGTATGGCGGGATTGGGGCACCAGATACAACTCGTCGAAGCCGCGAAGCAGTTTGACATTGGACCTTGTGATGGTATGCGGGAACACGCCAAACATCTTTTCCTCCAACGGATATTTCGGGACGCCGAAGTGATGATACAGCCCGGCTTGCGCCGCCCAGCAAATATGCATGGTGGAGGTGACATGCGTTTTGCTCCATTCCATGATTTGCTTGATCTCATCCCAGTAGTTGACGTCTTCAAAATCCATTTGTTCCACTGGAGCCCCGGTGATGATCATGCCGTCGAACCGTTCATGCTTTACATCTTCGAACGTTTTGTAAAACTGTTCCAAATGCTCGGGTGATGTATTTTTGGACCTGTGTGTTTTGGGGTGCAGCAGTGTGAATTCGACCTGCAGCGGAGTGTTTCCGATCAGCCGCAGCAGCTGCGTTTCCGTCGTCTCTTTGGTCGGCATCAAATTCACAATGGCAATGCGAAGCGGCCGGATATCTTGACGATATGCCACACTTTCGTCCATGACAAAAATATTCTCGTTGATCAATATTTCTTTGGCAGGCAGATTATCTGGAACCTTGATAGGCATCGGAAAATCACTCCTTTTCATTGTAGGATTCGTATGTTCCTTGCACTCTCACGCTCGCAGCAGGCAAAATAAAAAAGCCTTCTTCGCACGCACGAGAAAGGCCTTTGTCTGTAACATCGTCCTCTCTCATCTCTCAGAAGCCGCTACAGCTTCCGCAAGATTTAGCACCGTGCAGTCTTTGTTATGCAAAGAACTGTCGGTTGCCGGGTATCATAGGGCTAGTCCCTCCACCTGCTCTTGATAAGAGTGTGAAACCGAATCTATTCAGTTGAATTTGGATAATAATAATGTATACGAAAACTCGGCGATCGTCAAGCGCATGCCTCACGCCATCGAACGAATTGTACGCTTTCCGGATGGACTCCGCGGCACCAAAAGATACACGCATTCATAGTATGTGGTAAGGTGCATTTTTTCTATACATTATGGATTGTCTTCTCGAATATGAGGAGTTATACTAGACAAGTATTCGACAATTCATGCAAAAAAGGGGTGCAGTATTCGAATGGACGGAGACCCGAGGGGTAAACATCTTACGTTCAAACAACAGAATAACTCGTTTGGAACCCGGTCGCAGCCGTTCGTCGGATTCTTGCCCCAGACGGTAGAAGGCAGGCTTGACGTTCTATTCCGGAAATGACCGCCTCGCTGCCCGGAACGGCTGACGCCGACCGTGCGTTCCACTCGGGTACAAGCAAAAGGGGTGGAACCTATGAAGGCACGTTTAGTGCAGGATGGCATTTTTACACTTGTTGAAGACATTACTCAGACCGCTTATCCGCCTCAGCACGGCTTTTACTGGATTGATGCCGAGCCGGAGGATTTGGATATTTTACAGCCTTTATTTCATCTTCATGAATTGGCCGTGGAAGACATGCTTACGGAAGAAGAGCAGCGGCCGAAAATCGAGCTTTATGATACGCATTATTTCATTGTGGTCAACAGCATCCGTTTTGACGATGAAGAAATTTTCCTTCGCGCCTTGAACATCTTTTTGGGCAAGCATTACATCATCACGATCACAAGACAGAAAATCAATGAAATCCGTGCTGTAAAGCCGGTTCTCTGGGAAGAAAAGGTCACTTCCCCCGACCAATTTTTGTATCATCTCATGGATTTGATCGTGGACAATTACACGATTGTCGGCGACCGGATCGATGCGAAGATCGAAAAGCTCGAAGAAGATATTTTGATGCATACGAAGAAGTCTCACCTGAATGAAATTATCGGGCTGCGAGGCGAGATTCTATGGCTCAGGAAAGTGCTCGTCCCGCAAAAGGAAGTGCTTTTCACGCTTCATAAAAAAGAACTGAGGCTGATCAGCGAGCCGCTCAAAAAATATTTTGGCGACATCTACGAAAATGCCGTCAAAATTTCTGAAACATTCGATACGCTCCGGGATTTGATGGGCAACTTGCGGGAAGCTTACCAATCCAGCCTGGCGAGCCGCGCGAACGATATTATGCGCATATTCACCGCGCTCACGACCATCTTCATGCCGCTGACGTTCATCACGGGGATCTACGGAATGAATTTCGAGTATATCCCGGGTCTTCACTCGCATTATGGGGGAATCGCAACCGTTGTATTTATGGTCATTGTCGGTGTATCCATGTTCATTTTATTCCGCAAAAAAGACTGGCTCTAATCGCCAGTCTTTTGTGGTTTTCAGAGCTCTTTGCGGCATCAGCTTGCCTCAACGGATTTCATCGCGTTCGCACGACGAAATTTCATTCGCAGCAGGCGCAGCCATTCGTAGATGCGGTCCGCATCCTTGGCCGAGAGCTCTTCCTCCTTGTAGACGGCTTGCAGAATCGGCTTCAGATAACGGTCGCCCTGCTGTTGGAACGCCCGCCAAGCCCGTTCCCGTTCCGCTGCGGGAATCGGCTCGAGCAGCTGCTCGATATAGCTTCCTAAATCGTAACCGTCGCGATCCAGTTCCTCGATCCATAGGAGCAGATTCCTGCGCTGCACCTTGGTCTGCTCCATCAGCTTGTCGAGCTGCTCGCCCCGGGAAATCGCCTCAAGCAGCTTCCGTTTGATCTCCTGCTTGTCCGCCTCCGCCTTCCGCTTACGTTCCTTCTCTTCCAACAGCCAGGCATTGAATTCCATGGGGTCGACTTTTTCCTCCACCCACGTTAACGGAAACAAGCCGTTTTGCGGGAGTTTTGCAGTCAATGCAAGAATCTCTGCGCCGTACATGGACAATTTGGTTCGTCCAAATCCGGGAAGCTGCAGCAGTTCTTCTTCCGTTTGGGGAACGAAGGTGCTGATCAGTTTGAGCAAACGGTTCGTAGCAACGATGAACTGCGCTTTGCTCTCGCGCGACGCCTGCTTCCATCGCCATTGGCGCAGCGCCTCATAAAGCTCCTCATTCGAATGCTTCTCGCTGTAAAAATGCAGCATCTGAACAAACGCGGCGCGTCCATCCAGTCCGTCAACCTCGCTTACGCTCATCTCAAGCAGGGGTTTAAAGCCTCCACACTGTTTCATAAATACCCCCTCCCGAAAGGAGGACATCATCTCATCCCAATGCAAGCCCTCGTACCAGGTCTCCTGCTCCGACCGCCCGTCCTCCTTGATTTCATTCCACATCACGGCCCATACGCCTTGATTTTCAACGATGGATACCTGAGCCGTCCGGACTCTTCCCTCCTCCGTCGCCTTTTCCATACTGTTCATAAACATCAGATTCAATGGGCTCCCCTCCTGAACTTCATGATTTTCAAACGCAAAAAAGCACCCTCCTACGGTAAGTAAGAGAGGTGCTTCCTGTTGTTTGAGACTGCCCGTCTTATTACTTCTAAACCCGTCTAACCCTTATAAATCAAGGTGTTTCAGCGTTTTTAGTTACCCTTCTGTGCCCGTGTTAAAACTTTCGAAAACAAGCGAAAATTTCCCCCATTGTGGGCAATTTGTGGGCTACGTGGGCATGAGAAAAGCCACGGGAATCACCCTCTTATAAACGGCATACTATATTGGTGTGGTATTTTTTCTCTTAGTCGGTGTTCCGCTTTTTGCGGCCCGGCTTTTTTGTTTTGCCCAGCTGCAGCTCGTCGATCTCCCGACAAATCTCATGTTGCCAATCGACGTCTGAAGTCATTGAGGCCATTAATGAAGCATTTTGCAAGTAAGCCATTTTCCACACATACTCTACGTTTGCTGTTAAACAATGATCCATCTCCTTTATTTCCTC